>CAVRWC010000021.1:0-3612 GCA_963724785.1 uncultured Alphaproteobacteria bacterium
AGTAAGACAGGATCTCGATGTCCCCCGCGGCGTCCCACTCAAGGTTGAGGACCTTCTTTCGGTCGAGCCAGACATCAAGCCCGTAAGGCAGATTGACCTTCCCCTTGAGCAGTGCGCGCCTATAGCGGAGAGGCTCGGGGACCTTTGGCAGCGGCTGGAACGGCGTCCGGTATGAGAGCGAGACGTTGCCGACCTTCGCCACAATCTGTTTTCGATCGCCGACCAGCCCCCACGTGCCGCGAGCATCGAGAAGGCGAAGTGCGGATCCGCGGATCTGCTTCACGCGTTCGATCTTGGTTGCTCTGTCCATGCGCGCCTCCGCCGAGATCGAGTTAGTTTATGGCGGAAGCTGCGGGGCGCCGTAGGCGCGACGTCAACCCGCTGGGCGAAGGATATTGCACACCTGCGCCGCTTCCCAGCCGCCCCGCACCGTGGGGATCGACCGCTCGTTCAGGACGGCGGCGACCTGGCGCATCAGAAGCAGAGAGATACGGGGTACGCGATCGGAGGTCCCGTCGCGGAGGTGGTTGGAATTGGGTTGGCGTAGTCTCCGGGTTGCTGAACCCCAACGAGTCCGGCGTTGGCGCGCTGGAACGGAGACCACGCCATGATCAAGGACACCACGAGGGAGGCGGCTGGAGCCGCCGAGGCGTTGCTTTTCGATGATTGGTTCGACGCGATCAAGGACGGAGTCCGGTCTCGCGTGCGCGGATTATCGAGACGATGCTGGAGGCGGAACTTTCCAAGGCGTTGTCTCGGCCTCGCTACGGCCGGCGCAGACCGGAGGAGGACGAGGCGACGCCGCCGGTCGTCGGGGTTCGCCACGGCATCGCGAGCGGACCCTGACGGGCACGTTTGGCAAGACGCGGATCGCCGTGCCGCGGGCCCGGTTGACCGGCGAGGACGGCAAGACGCGCGAATGGCGGAGCGGTTCGCTGCGCGCCTACCAGCGCCGCACCCGGGCTGCCGACGCCTTGATCGCCGGGCTTATCTCGCGGGGACCAACACCCGCCGCGTACGCCGCGCGTTGAACGCGGTGTTTGCCGGGCCGGTCGGCAAGGACGTCGACTGGGACGCCTGGAATGGGCGCTCGCTCGCCCAAGAGCCGATCGTGCGGCTGATCCTCGACGGACGGTCGCGCGTGTCCGGCTCGACAGAAAAGCAACCTCGATCTCGCTGCTCGTCGCGCTCGGCGTGCGCGCCGACGGCCAGAAAATGCTGCTGGCGATCAAGAGCATGGGCGGTGAGAGCGAGGCGGCCTGGCGCGCGCTGCTCGACGATCTCGTGCGGCGCGGATTGCCGACGCCGGAGCTGGTCGTCGTCGAGGCGCGCCGGCCTGGAAAAGGCGCTGGCGGCGCTGTGGCCCGACATGGCTGTCCAGCGCTGCACCGTGCACAAGCATCGCAATCTCCTCGCCCATGCCCCTGAGCGCTTGCACGAGGAAATCTCGAACGACTACCGCGACATGATCTACGCAGCGACGTGCGGCGAGGTCGAGACCCGGCGCAAGGCGTTCATCCGCAAATGGCGCCTGAAATACCGCGCCGTCGCCGACAGCCTGGAGGAGGCCGGCGACAAGCTGTTCACCTTCACCCGCTTCCCGCCGAGCCAATGGCGGTCGATCCGAACCTCGAACGCGATCGAGCGATTGCACGAAGAGTTCAAGCGCCGGATCAAGACCCAGACCGTTCTGCCCTGCGCCGAAACCGCCGCCATGCTGTTCTGGGCCCTGCTCGCCTCAGGACAGATCACCATGCGCAAGGTCGACGGATGGCAGACCCTCGCCGAGAAGCCCGCCGATCAGATCATTGACCTCGCCGCATGATCCGATAGCCTCATGTCGCCCGAAGACGCGCCGCCCAATTCCAACACAAGTCGCGACGGGACCCGATCGGACGAGGCCGCCGGCTCCCCGAAGTCTGTGCGACGAGGTCTGGTTGGGCGGATTTGGGTCCCATCTGAATGATCGGCGGCGCAGTTGTTGGGCATAGATCGTGGTAACGTCGTAGTCGTTGGGTCGCGTTCCCCCCGAGCGCACGACCTGACGGGGCCTCGGGCCGCTGAATTGCCTCGGCGGCCCGAAGCTTTGACCGGGATCCATGCCTCGGCGCCCCCGGATGGCGCTCGGGTTACAATCCAGCGACGCAGAGGGCTCGACAATCCGCGATCCGAGAAGCTTCAGGGGGATGTCCCGTCGGATGTTGAAAAGGGGAGCGGAGCGGCGTTGCTCGCCTTGAGCCGGTAGGCTCGGGGTGCTGATTCCACGAGAAGGAAAGCAACGCCATGAGAAAGGCTATCACATCCACAGCGGTTCCGACGCATGCATTGAAGAGCGAGGCGCTTGCCGGCATGACGGCGAGCTTCGAGCGATTTTGCCTTGCGGCGGGGATCGAGACGCTGAGCGAAATGATGGAGCAGGACGCAGAGGCGATTTGCGGCTTGCGCCATGCGCGGGGCGAAGGCCGGCTGGCGCATCGATGGGGGCGGACGAAGGGCAAGATCGGCTTTCACGGCGGCAAGGTCGATGTCGAGCGTCCGCGCGTTCGCGGCCTCGACGGCGAGGAACGCATCCTGCCGAGTTGGAAGAGCGCGGTCGGGGAGAATTGGCTCGGCGAATGGGCGATGAACCAGATGCTGATCGCCGTCTCCACGCGCAAATTCGAGCGGTCGGTGCGCCTGCCCGGGGGCGACGTGCCGGCCCCGCGGGGCGCCGGTCTGTCGAAATCGGCGACCTCGCGCCGCTTCGTCGCGCTGTCTGCGGCGCGCATGAGGCAATGGCTGGCGACCCGGCTCGACCATCTCGACCTCATGGTCATCCAGATCGACGGCGTCCACATGGCCGACGACCTGCTGCTGGTGGCGGCGATCGGCATCGACGCGACGGGGGAAAAGCATCCGCTCGGCGTTGTCGAGGGCGCGACGGAAAATGCGGCGACGGCGCGAGCGCTGATCGCCAATCTCATCGACCGGGGGCTCGACCCGGCCGTGCCGCGCCTGTTCATCATCGACGGATCAAAGGCGCTGTCGACGGCGATCCGGCGCGCCTTCGGGCGCGATGCGCCGATCCAGCGCTGCCAGGTTCACAAGGCCCGCAACATTCTGGAGCGGTTGCCCAAATCGATGCATGCCTCGGTGCGCAGCGTGCTGCGGCAGGTCTGGGAGCTGGACGACGCCGCCAAGGCCGAGAAGCTGCTGCGCAACCTCGCCCGTCGCCTCGCGGCCGACTGGGACGGCGTCGCCGGGTCGATCCTGGAAGGGCTCGACGAAATGCTCACCGTCACGAGGCTCGGCCTGCCGCGCGAATTGCGCCGCTCGCTGGCTTGCACAAACATCATCGAGAACGTCATGGGCACGGTGCGACGCGTCTGCCGAAACGTCAAACACTGGCGCTCGCCGTCCATGGCGATGCGCTGGACCGCCGCCGCGATGATCGAGGCCAAGAAGGGCTTCCGGCGATTGAAAGCCCACAAGCAACTGCCCGCCTTGCGCGCTGCGCTCGATCGAAAGAAACCCACCCTCGCCAAGCCATCTCTTGCTCAAATCGACGAAGCCGCATAGCTCTCAACCAGCAGCGCCCGTTCCGCGAATTTCAACACAGAGCGGGACATCCCC
>CAVRWC010000022.1:0-431899 GCA_963724785.1 uncultured Alphaproteobacteria bacterium
TAGTCTAAATCGTGATCTGGACCGCTTCCCGTCCTTTGACGGTCTCGACCACGCGCATCGTCACCGGCTGGCCTTCGACGAGGCGCGCCGCGCCGGCGCCGCCGAGGATCGAGCAATGCACGAACACGTCGCGGCCGAAATCGTCGCAGGCGACAAAGCCAAATCCGCGGACCTCGTCGAACCACTTGACCTTGCCGGTAAGTTCGATCGCCGAGGCGAGATCGCGCGCTGGCCGTGGGGGCGATTTCCGTGAAGCGTAGGCCGAGGGAGCCGGGGCCGACGACGTCGAGGCGTCGACATCGAGCACGCGCCCTACCTGTCGGCCGCGCGGGCCGGATTCGGCCAGAATCCGCAGCGTCGCGCCGGACGGGACGGTTTCCAGCCCAAAGCTTCGCAAAGCCTTCGCATGAAGGAACGCGTCGCCCCCGCCGTCGCCCAATTCGACGAACCCGTAGCCCTTGTCTTCGCGGAACCACTTGACCACCGCGACCACGGGCTCGACATCCGCTTCCCAGCCGTCGCTTTGCACAGCGGACGAAAGGTTGGCGGCGACAGGCGTTCCAGCTTTCACGTTGATGTTCATGCTCAAGTCTCCAAGTCTTTCCCCGCCTGGGCGGGCGCAATTGTTCCGAGGCCATGAAAGCAACACTAGCGCCGTTCGGACGGCGGGGCTGTGATCGCGCTCACACGGACTTCAATCCCCGCTGTTCACGCGATCCGGACGCTGTGGCCGACCAACGCGTCCGGCGACGGTCTTGCCGGCCGGACAAAGGAAGGCGCATGGATGGTCGGCTCCAGCGTTTGGCGCGGCGGTTTGCCCGTGTCAGCCGACGCCCGGACGAGCGCCATTTGCGCCGCCGCGACCACGACCGCCCCGATCAAGGGCGCCAGAAACCGCGGCGCAAGGCGCCGCCTCATTCCGGCGGCGCAGACCGTGTTGGCGGTCCCCCGTCGGACGACGGTTCGGCGATTATTCGGCATTGGTCAGCCCCCACCGGTTTGCCGCCAGGGCGCGATGTCGTTTCCGCGCCCGATCGGATCAGCCCCGGGAGAGCGGCCGGCAATTTGCCTGCTCCCCTCGGTGTTGATACGATCGCCAGCGCAGCGAAAACGAGCAATTGTGGATTCTACGTAGCCAGACGCGTATCTGGCGCGCCACGGTCCGCGGCGTCGCGAGACTATCGTTCGCCGAGAGCGCCCGGAACTCGAGTCCAAGCCTTCGGGATCCAATCGAAATCCTGTCCCTCGGACGTTGACGATGAACCGCCGTGCTCCCGTCGGATCGAGCTTGCGGCGCACGTGGCCGACTTGGACATCGACGACATTCGCGCTGGCGTAGCCCTTCTGTCTCCAGACGTCGTCAAGCAGCTGCCGCCTCGACAGGACCTGCCGCGGACGGCGCGCGAAATACTCGAGCAGCGTGAATTCACGGGGAAGCAGATCCACGCGGCGGCCCATGCACCGAACGGAGCGGGCGACGAGATCCATCTCGATGGCGCCAACCCCCAGAACAGGCGGGCGATTGTCGCGACAGCGGCGCAGCAGCGCCTCGAGCCGCACGGTCATCTCGCGAAGGTCGAACGGCCGGGCGAGATAGTCGTCCGCTCCGGAGCGGAAGAAGGTGATGCGCTCCTCGACGGACACGGGCTCGCCGACCGCCAGGACCGGGGTCCAGTCGCCCGAGCCGCGGAGCGTCTCGATCACCATGAGGCCGTCAATACCATCCGCCATGCGATCGACGACGACCGCCGAAGCCCCGCACCAACGAAAAACGCGCAAGCCTTCCGATCGGGACAACGCGACATGGACCACGAAACCGGCGGCCTGGAGTTCGATGCGCATCCCCTCCGCCAGTTCGTCGTCGTCGGCAATGATCAGAACGACGCCGCGCTTCGGCTCCGAACGGGGGCTCGCATTGAGAACGACCGCCTTCTCAAGATCGTCAGGGTCTGAAACCCCCATACGTTCGCTCCTCGGGCCCCCCAAGGCCTGCGTTCCATCCGGACCGAAAGAGCGCGCAGCGGTCTTTCGGTCCGGATGGACGTAGGCTCTACGCGCGTCGGGGCGTCCCAGTCCTGACCGCGCGACCACAAGAAAGACCATTTCCGACTCGGAAACGGGTCGCAATGCGGGATTCTACGTAGTCTAATTAAAGGCGTTGGATTTATTGCCGCCGCTGACGCAACGGCTGGAAGTCACGCGAGCCGCCTGGGCGAATCGGCGCGAAATCGGGAAGTATCGTACGTTAGCGACGCCCGATGTCGAGGAACATTCGGACCAATTCGGAAAGGCTTCCCGCCTGGGTCTTCTTCATAACGTTGGCGCGGTGAACCTCGACGGTCCTTGGGCTGATTCCCATCTCGTAGGCGATGATCTTGTTGGGCTGTCCTCTCACCAACCGGCCCAGCACCTCGGTTTCGCGTGCGGTGAGCATGGCGAGTCGCGACTGCGCCTCCTGGGTGCTGAGCGCGGTCAGCTGCGAGTCCCGGCCAACCGCGACGGCGCGCCGGACCGCGTCGATGAGCGCGTCGCCCTTGAACGGCTTCTCGAGAAGATCGACAGCGCCCGTCTTCATCGCGCGCACCGCAAGGGGGACGTCGGCATGGCCGGTGATGACGATTACCGGCAGCGCGAGCCCGAGTCTGGCGATCTCGACCAGAAGGTCCATGCCGCTCTTGCCGGGCATCCGCACGTCGGTGACGACGCAACCGGTCGACGCCGAACCAAGGTTGGCGAGGAACGCATCGGCGGAAGCGTACGTCCTCACGTCCATCCCTTCGTTGACGAGGAACATCCGAATGGAGTCCCGGAGGGCTTCGTCGTCATCGATCACGTGAACAATCGAGGGCGCGGTCATTCGTCGCTCTCCCCCGTAGCGAGAGGCAAGGTGAAGCTGAATACGGCCCCGCCGTGCGGGTTCGGCCGCGCCCAGATTCGTCCGTAATGGGCCTCGACAATCGATTTCGAGATCGACAGACCGACTCCCATTCCTGTCGCCTTGGTCGAATTGAAAGGCTCGAACAGGCTGTCCTTGACGGCGTCGGCGAGGCCGGGACCATTGTCGGAGACATCGCAGCGGATCGTTTCTTCGCCGTCCGGCGCGGTTGATATCACGATCCGGCCGCCCGGCGCCTCCCCGACCGCCTCGCGCGCGTTGCGGACGAGATTCGACAGCACCTGTCCGATCTGCACCGGGTCCATCACGACTTCGTCGTCCTCGGCGGTCAGTTCCAGCGCCAGCGCCGCACAGCCCTTCCTGCCGTCGGAAATCGCCTCGGACACGACGGCCCGGATCAACGCATGCAGACTTCGGTAGGTCTTGTCCGCCTCGCCGTGCCCAACGAAGTCCCTGAGATGGCCGATGATGTCGCCCATTCGCTCGACCTGCGCCAACGCGCGCGTGATTGGATCCTCGACCGACGCCAGGCGCTGATCGGCCGATTTCACAAGCATTCGGCGCGCGGTCTCCAGATAAACCCCGATCGCCGCGAGGGGCTGATTGATCTCGTGCGCCATAGCTCCGGCCATGCCGCCGATCGCGGTCAGTCGCTGAGCCGCAAGTTGGTCGATTCGGGAGTCGATAAGCCTTCGCTCCGAGAGGTCGCGGACAAAGCCGACGAACATCAGGTCGTTTTCGACCGCCGCCTCGACAATCGCCAGATCGACCGGAAACTGCGTGCCGTCGTTGCGACGGCCCTCCGCCTCGCGCCCAATCCCGATGACCTTGCCGACGCCCGTTTCCAGATAGTTCGCGATATAGCCATCGTGACGCTCGGCGTCGGCCAGCGGCATCAGCATGCGCAAATTGCGCCCGATCACCTCGTTGCGCTCGTAGCCGAACATGCGCTCGGCGGCCGCGTTGATCGATCGAACGACGCCGTTGACGTCGATCGCGATGATCCCGTCCTTGGCGCCGTCGAGAACGGCGGTGAGCTGGGCGACCGTACGGGCTACGGTGTCCCTCGATGCGCTTGCGGCCGGTCACGTCCTCGACCAGGCTGACGATCCATCGCGGGTCGCCCGCCGCGTCATGGGTCATGGACACGCTTTCGCGCAACCAGATCGTCGCCCCGTCCTTGCGAAGGCCGCGGTGCTCGATCACGAAGGCCGGGATCTCGTCACGCCCGAGCTGTGCGGTAAGACCCTCGACATCGGCCCGATCCTCCGGATGGACGCAATCGATGATCCGCATGCGCTTGAGTTCTTCGGACTCGAAACCGGTCAGGCGGCAATAGGCGGCGTTCGCCTCGACGATCTTTCCTCCGGCCTTCGCCATGACGAAACCGATCGCGGCTTGCGCGAAAGCGTTTCGGAATTTCTCCTCGCTCTCGCGCAACGCCCTTTCGGCCTGCTTCTGCCCAGCGATATCCTCGGCCGAAATGATGATGCCGCCAATCGCGCCCGCCCAGTCCGTCCAGGGATAGGCGGCCCAGCGCAGCCAATGAGTCCGGCCGTCGGCGTCGACCCACACGTCGTCGTCGTCGCTGTGGAACTCGCCCGCTTCGACCAGCCGATGGATCGCCTTCCAACGGTCGGGAATGTCGGGATGGAGCGCGTAGTGGTCGACGCCGACCAGGGTGTTGAGGCCTCGCCCATAATTGACGAGCCAGCGCCGGCTCGCCGCCACATAATTCATCCTGCGGTCAAACATCGCGATTTCGATCGGCGCCTGTTCGACGAACCGTCGGATCTGCGACTCGCTGTTCCGCATCGCCAGTTCGGCGGTCCTGAGATCGGTCAGGTCGTGGGAGACGACGATCATCCGCTTGGCGCGACCCGACTCGAAATAGACCTGCCCGCGCTCGGCGATCCAGCGCAGCGCGCCGTCGTTCTCCCGCAGGATGCGGTATTCGGCCTGATAGACGCCGTCGCCGGCCGGATCGCAGGCGGCGGCCAGCGCCGTCGCGGATCTTTGGCCGGTCCTGGGAAAGCGCAAGGTCGATGACGCGCTCCGGATTGATGACGCCATCCTGAGACAGGCCGAAGATCGCGCGCATCGCGTCGGTGTGGGTCTGCGACGTTGTTGACGATGTCGAGGTCGAAAGTGCCGATGCGGTCGGCCGAGGCGAGACGAAAGCGTTCGCTCGCGAGCAGGAGCTTCTCGGCGTCCGTCGCGCTGGCCCGCAGCCTCTCCGAGACGCCACAAGGTGCGATGCATCGCCTCGGCAAGCATGCAGATGGCGGCCGCGTAGAGGAGAAAGGTGCCGAACCGCAGAATAAAGTCGGCGGTTAACGCCGGCACGACCCAAAGCGTCCCGGCAAGAACCGAGACCAGCGCGGCGCCGACGCCGGCGACCGCCCCGCCGGCGGCCGCCGCCATCGCCACGGCGGGATAGAACACGAGATAGGGCAGACTCCGGCATAAAGCCGAACGCCGCAATCCGATAGCCGACCGACGGCAGGCCGAGGGCGGCGCCGATCAGGAATTTCCACGGCCAGCTCAGAGCACGAAATTTGGCGAAGGCTGCTTCGATTCCGCCCGCGCGAATCGAAACTGCGCGAGAACGCGCTCTCACGCCCGCGGTCGCCTCGATGGCTCAGCCCTTGAAGCTCGGACGCCAATCGCCTGCCGTCCTCGTCGGCCGCCGTGGCCTCCGGACTTGTCATTTCGCGCGCGACCTTCGTCCAAAACGACGCGCCGCGCAAGGCGCCGGGCGCAGGCGCGGCGAGGAGCGCGCAGTCAGGCCACTTTCGCCAGCGCGATCGCCCTCGCTCCGCGCGGAACGCGCGGCAAGGCGACGACGGCCACCGCGCCCTCGCCGGTGCGCGAGGCGAGGCGCAGCGTGCCGCCGTGCAGCTCGACCAGCGAGTTCGCGATGGCGAGACCGAGGCCCGAGCCCTTCATGCCGTTGGCCATGACGGCGTCGGCCTGTTCGAACGGGCGCCCGAGCCGCTCGATGTCCTCGGCCGCGATGCCGGGGCCGTTGTCCTCGACATAGAAGTAGATGCGGTCGGCGATCGCCTCGGCGCCGATCTCGACCGCGCCGCCTTCGGGCGCGAACTTCACCGCGTTGCGCATCAGCGTGGTCAGAATGCGCTCGACCGCGGCGGGGTCCGCCTCGATGGCGATCTCCGGTTCGACCGCGACCGCGATCGAAACGCGCTTGTCCCGCGCCGTCGCCGCGACGTCGTGCACCGCGCGGCCGACCGCCTCGTCGGCGCGGAACCGGCAGTAGCTCAGCCGCTCCCGCCCGGCCTCGAGGCGGGACATGTCGAGAATGTCGCTGACCACATGCAGGAGGTATTCGCCGCTCGCCAGGATGTGCTGGCAATAGTCGCGGTATTTGTCCGATCCGAGCGGGCCGAAGGTCTGGCTGCCCATCAGCTGCGAGAAGCCGATGATCGCGTTGAGCGGCGTGCGCAGCTCGTGGCTCATGTTGGCGAGAAAATCGGCCTTGGCGCGATTGGCCGCCTCGGCCTGCGCCTTCTGCTCGTGATAGCGCTCGGCGAGATCGACGAGCTGCTGGGCCTGCTCCTCGAGCGAGCGGCGCGACTGGCGCAATTGCGCGACGGTGGCGAGCAGCAGGCGCTCGGAATTCATCAGCTGCTCTTCATGCTCCTTGAGCGCGGTGATGTCGGTTCCGACCGACACGAATCCGCCGTCGCGCGTGCGCCGCTCGTTGACCTGCAGCCATCGCCCGTCCGGCAGGCGCGCCTCGTAGGTGCGCGCCTCGCGCCCTGCCGGGAACGGCTTGCCGGCCTCCTGCGCCCCGGCGAGGGCGTCGTAGGGGACGCCGGCGCCGACGGAGGCTTCGGAGAGATTGTGCAGGCGCCGGTACTTGGAGTTGCAAAGCACCAGCCGATGGCTGGAGTCCCACAGCACGAAGGCCTCGGAGATCGCCTCGACCGCGTCGCGCAGCCGCTGGTCGGCGGTCGCCGACGCCTCCGCCTCGCGCTTGCGCTCGGTGACGTCGAAGGCGATGCCGACGAGCGTGACTTCGCGCGTCTCCTCGTCCTCGACCAGTTCGGCGCGTTTGCGCAGCCAGACCCAGCGCCCGTCGGCCGCGCGCATGCGAAACTCGACGTCGATGTAGTCGCCCGCCCGCTCGGCGGCGAGCCCTGCGATCGTCTCGAGGGACATGTCGTCGGGGTGGACGAGCGATTGCAGTTCGGCGACCGTCCAGTGATCCGAGCGTTCGGCCAGATCGAGCACGCCGAACATGGAGGCCGACCAGACGATCCGGCCGCGGCCGATATCCCAGGTCCACAAGCCGCAGCGGCCGCGGTTGAGCGCCAGATTGACGCGGGCGCGGCGCGCGCTGTCCTCGCGGGCGCGCCTGAGCCGGGCGCGCGCGTCGGCGGCGTAAAGTCCGGCCGCCGCGAGGATCAGCGCGACCGTCGAGCCGAGCAGGACGACGGTCACGGTCGTCGTGCGCCGCCACGCCGCCAGATGCATCGCCACCGGCGACGCGAAGACGACCCGTCCGTTGGTCGCCGGAAGGACCCGGTCACGGCGAAGCGGTCGCCGCCGCGATCGTCGATGACGCGGACGACGTCCGATGCGTTCGCCCTGGACGGGAAGCGGGCCATCCGGGCCGACGTCGGGCGCGGCGCCGGGCGGATCTGCGGCGACCGGCCGTCCGTTGCGGTCGATCAGCACCGCCGTCGGCAGCCGCTCGAGGGGATCGGCGTCGAGAACCCTGCGAAGCACTTCGGCGGGGAGACTTTCGGCGCCGACTGGAGCGCCGCGTTGAGCTCGTTGGCGACGATGATCGTCGCGCGCATGCCGACTTCATGCGCGGCGTCCCTCAGCGCGGACTCCCGCTCGGCGCGCAGATGCTGGAAGGTGAGGAGGAATGCGGCCATCACCGCCGCGGTCGACCGCCAGAGCGAAGCGACCGGCGGGGTCCAAGCCCGGCCGAGCGGCGGCCTTGCGCGCGGCGGCGAGCCGGCCGACGCCGCCGGCGCTCATCCGCCAGGCCTCGTCGTCCAGGCACGACTCCGCATGTGCCGCGCTCGCACGCGTCATTGTTTTTTCCCCAAACCTCACGAAACTTAATCTTCGGGTAACGCCGCTATGCCCGAATCAGTACGATAAGAATCCTTGTGCGAATCTTTGTCCAGTCCCCTTGACGGGACAGACTCGGATTTTTCCGGCGAAGTGTGGCGAAGCGCAACAGGCCGCAGACGACGCCGACGCGGCCGGGCCGCTCGATCCGACGCGGCCAGAGCGGTCGGCTTTTGCGACCGTCGGTCGCCTCAGGCCAGGCTGCGGGTGACGATGTCGCGCACGTCCGGCGACAGCGACGGCAGCGCGGCGATCCGCTTCAGCATCGCCTCGGCGTGCTGCGCGGCGGGTCTCCTCGAGCGACCGCCACGAGCGCATCGCGGTCAGGAGCCGCGCGGCGATCTGCGGATTGGTCGGATCGAGCCCGACCACGATCTCCTCGAGGAACGCGTAGCCCTCTCCGTCCGCTCGGTTGAACTGGGTCTGGTTGGCGGCGAACCCGCCGATCAGCGCGCGCACGCGGTTCGGGTTGGAGATCGAGAAGCCGCGGTGGCTCATCAGCCCGCGCACCCGATCGAGCGTCTCGCGCTCGGGGATCTGCGCCTGCAGCGCGAACCACTTGTCGAGGATCAGCGGCTCCATGGCGTAGCGCCGGCTGAACGCGTCGGAGGTGTGCTCGCGGCCGGAATTCGGCTTGAGCACGATCTGGGTCAGCGCGCCGAAGCGCTCCGTCATGTTGTCGGCGTCGCGCAATTGCTTGTGCGCCCGGGCGAGGCCGTCGATGATGTTGCCGTCGGCGTAGAGCGCGAGCGCGACGTTGCGCAGCGCCCGCCGCCCGGCCGACTCTGCGTCCGGGACTGAACGGCCGCGGCTCCGAGAGCTGCTCATGAAGGTCGGCGAGCGCCTCGCCGTGCTTGCGGCCGAGGGCGCCGCGCATCGTCTTGCGCGCGGCGTAGATCGCGTCGGGATCGACGTCCTCGCCGATTTCGCGGGCGATGTCGGCCTCGCTCGGCAGGGTCAGCGCCAGCGCGGCGAAGGCCGGATCGATGCGGCCGGCGCGGGCGTCGTCGATCAGCGCGCCGAAAGCGGCGGTCAGAGCCGGCGTTGCGCTCCGGGCGCGCGACCGGCGCGAATGGCCTTCACCCCGCGCAGGAGCACGCGCGTGACGAGGCTCTGCAACGCCTGCCAGCGGTTGAAATTGTCGGGGTCGTGCCGCGAGAGCACGGCGAGATCGTCCTCGGTCAGGTCGTCGTCGACGTTCACCGGGGCCGAGAAGCCGCGCAGGAACGACAGGGCCGGCCGTCGCGGCACGTCGCGGAACACGATCGCGCGCTCGGCGGCGTCGAGGACGAACACGCCCGAGGCGAGTTCGTGCGGCGTGACGCGTCGCGGAGACGAGCGGGATGTCGCCGCCCTGCGGGATCGACGAGCCCGAGCGCGATCGGCATGGTCGCCGGCAGCTTGGTCGGCTGGCCGGGCGTCGGCGCCAGCGACTGGGCGATGTCGAGCCGGTAGGTCCGGGCCTCCGGGTCGTAGGCGGTGCGGACCTTCACCTTCGGGGTGCCGGCTTGCGAGTACCAGCGCATGAAACGGCTCAGATCGCGACCCGAGACGTCGGCGAAGCAGCCGACGAACTGCTCCACCGTCGCGGCGTGGCCATCGTAGCGGTCGAAATACATGTCCATCCCGGCCCGGAAGGAGTCGTCGCCGATCAGGCGCTTCAGCATCCGGATGACCTCGGCGCCCTTCTGATAGACCGTCGCGGTGTAGAAGTTGCTGATCTCGTTGTAGACTTCAGGCCTGACGTTGTGCGCGAGCGGTCCCGCGTCCTCCGGAAACTGGGCCGCGCGCAAGCGCCCGCACCTCGGAGATGCGCTTGACCGGCGCCGACCGCATGTCGGCGGAAAATTCCTGGTCGCGGAAGACGGTCAGGCCTTCCTTGAGGCAGAGCTGGAACCAGTCGCGGCAGGTGATCCGGTTGCCGGTCCAGTTGTGGAAATATTCGTGCGCGATCACGCCCTCGATGCCGGCGTAATCGTCGTCGGTCGCGGTCTCCTGCGAAGCGAGCACGTACTTGTCGTTGAAGACGTTGAGGCCCTTGTTCTCCATCGCCCCCATATTGAAGTCGGACACGGCGACGATGTTGAACACGTCGAGATCGTATTCCCGGCCGTAGACCTTCTCGTCCCACGCCATGGCGCGCTTGAGCGAGTCCATCGCGTAATTCGCCCGCTCCTCGCGGCCGTGCTCGGTGTAGATGGCGAGGTCGACCTTGCGGCCGGAGGCGGTGACGAACGAATCCGAGATGTGGGCGAGATCGCCGGCGACGAGGGCGAACAGGTAGCACGGCTTCTTGTGCGGGTCGGTCCAGACCGCCCAGTGGCGGCCGTCGCTCTCGCCCGCGCCCTTGCTTTCGAGGTTGCCGTTGCTCAGCAGCACCGGCGCTTCCTCGCGGTCGGCCTCGAGCCGCACGCGATAGGTCGACAGCACGTCGGGGCGATCGAGGAAATAGGTGATCCGGCGAAATCCCTCCGCCTCGCATTGCGTGCAATAGGCCGAGCCGGAGCGGTAGAGCCCCATCAGCTTGGTGTTGGCGGCGGGATCGAGGCGGGTCTCGATCTTGAGGGTGAAGGGCCCGCGCGGCGGATTGGGCAGCACGAATTGCGACGGCGCTCGCCTGAAAGGACTCGCGGGTCGAGCCGCGCGCCGTCGAGTTCGGCCGATACGAGCGCCAGTTCGTCGCCGTCGAGGGTCGAGCGCCGCGCTCCGGCCGACTCCGGCCGGGTTCGGCCGGATGGACAGGGTCGAGACGACGCGGGTCGCGTTCCGGTCGAGCGACACGTCAAGATCGACGGAATTCGATGAGGAAGTCCGGAACGCGGTAATCGACAAGACGAACGGGCTGACCGACCGAAGTTCGCATGGGCGCTGGCCTTTCCGACTGAGCGAATGCCGCTTCTCTTACGACGACGCGATTGCGTCGACAATCGCGAGCGAACACCGCCCGAGGCCCGCGCGCTCAGGCGGTCGCCAGGCTGATCGCCGCCGTGGGGGTAAACTCCAAACCGTATCGAAGCAAGGTTTTTTGCAGGCCCGGCTCGTGGCGGCCGGCCGCTGCGTGAAGACGAGCGCGCCCGTCCGGCGCGGTCGCCGCTTTCGGCGCGCCGCCAAGGAGGGAATCGAGCCGCCGCGCGATCGCCGGCGCGGGATCGACAAAGGCGACCGGCCAGGGCGCGAGCCGCTCGAAGCGCCTCGATCAGCAGCGGATAATGGGTGCAGGCGAGCACGAGGTGATCCGTGCGCCGGCCGTCCTTCTCGACGAAGCAGGGCGCGATTTCCCGGGCGATCTCGGCGTCGTCGACCGCGCTCGCCGCGCAGAAACCGCTCGGCCAGCGGGGCGAGGACCGACGAGCCGACCAGGGTCACCTCGCAGTCGGCGGCGTGCTCGCGCACCAGCGCATGGGTATAGTCGCGCGCGACCGTCCCCCTCGTCGCCAGCACGCTGACGAGCCCTGAGCGCGACGCCCGGGCGGCTGGCTTGATCGCCGGCACGACCCCGACGAAAGGCAGATCCGGATAGGCCGCTCTCAGATGCGGCAGCGCGAGGGTCGAGGCGGTGCTGCAGGCGATGACCACAATGTCGGGGCGCCAGCTCGGCGACGATCCGCGCCATCACCGTCTCAACCCGCCGATCAGCGCCGCCTCGCTCAGCCGTCCGTAAGGAAAAGCCGCGTCGTCGGCGACATAGACGATGTCCACGTCGGGCCTCAGCGCCCGGATCGCGCCGAGCACCGTCAGGCCTCCAAGTCCGGAATCGAACACGACCGCTCGCGGCGCCCCGGCGCTCATTCCCGGCAATGCCTTCCCCTTCGCCCGCCTGATCCTGCCCGTCCGGGCCGCCGTTTACGCCAAAAAGCGCCGCCCGGCAAAGCGTTGCGTGTTTCGCGCGGCCCCGCGGCGGCGAGCGCGGCGCCGACGGAGGCGCTTAAAAGCATTGACCAAGCCGGGGACGATGGATCAAGGAGAAGCTCAACGCATTCCGACGAGACTTTGCCCCCGCTCATGTCGTTGTCCGACGCGTCCTTCAAGGCCGACGCGATCGATCATCTGGCCCCGCCGACGTCGCCGACCGCCGCCGAGCGTCGGGGGCTGACGCTCGCCCTGATCGCCGCGGCCGCGCTGCATCTGCTCATTCCCTTGGCGATCGTCTTGATCTCGGCCTTCGCCCCCCGCCCGGCCCCGCCGGTCGAGGAAATCCCGGTCGAGGTCGTGGTCGAGAAGCCCCCGCCGCCCCCGCCGAAGCCGCCGGAGGAGCAGCCCAAGCCTCCGCCCCAGCCGGACGACGAGCGGCCGGCCTCCGACGCGCCGAGCGCCGCCACCGAGGAGAAGGCCAACCGGGACTCTCCGGACACGAAGACTTCGGCCCCCGCCGCCAAGGCGGAGCCGTCGCAGACTCCGGGCGCGCCCGCAGGAATCGAAGGAGCCGCCGGCCGCCGAGCAGCCGAAGGCGCAGGCGGCGCCGATTCCGCAGGAGAAGCCGCCGCCCGACGAAGGCGGACATGCGCGCCGCGCCGACGCCGGCGGCGGAGGACGCCGAGGCCTCGCCGCCCGCCCCGCCGACGCCGGCCGAGAAGCCCGCGCCGCCGCCCGCGCCGCGCGCCAAGGCGCCGCCCGGCGCGCCGTTGCCGGCGGCGGAAGTCCTGCCGGACTACAAATTCGCCCATGCGGCGACCGAATCGCCGATCGTCGGCGGCAACGCGGAGACGCGCTATTTCACGATCGTGTACGGAATGATCCGCGCCCATCTGCACGAGCCGCGCAACGCGAACCCGGCGACCCATGGCGGCGCAATCGTGTTCGCTCTGGACGAGAGCGGCAATCTCCTGGAGCGCAGGATCGTCAGTTCGAGCGGCTCGCCCACACTCGACATGGCGGTGATGAACGCGATCGCCGAGGCCGCGCCCTATCCGGCGCCGCCGGGCTGGCAGCCGAAGGCCCTGCGCCTGACTTACGGCAAGTAGTCGCCGTTCACGTCATGCGCGAGACGCAGCGCCAGAACGACCGCACCCGCTGGAACTCGGTGACGCTGTCCCAGTCGTGGACGGCGACGAGGCCGTATTGACCGCATTCCTTTTGCGCCTCGGCGGCGAATTGAGCGGGCGTCGGGGAATTTGCTGTCGCCCGGATGGTTCGGATAATAGATGAACGTCACCGACCGCTCGGACGCGCAGCCCGACAACGCCAGCAGCAAGCCCAACAGGCCGATCACACGCATCGTGCGCCCCCAATCTTCTCGGCCGTTCGAACGGCCGCTCAAATTCGCGCGGCACCATGCCCGTCCGAAACCCGTCGCGCAAGAGGGCTTTCGGCCGCGGTTTGATCCGTCTCAGTGAACCCCTGTCGGCACGAGATCGACTCCCTCGCCGCCTGTATCGCCAGCCTGCGCGCGCCCAGTAGCGGCTTCCGGACCCGCTAACGCCCGCGAGGCGGCGGCGCGGACGATCTCGAACCGCCGCCCCGCGAGTTGCGGCGCTTTGCCGCCTGGTGTTCGGGCAACGGCGTCGAACTCGCCGAGCGCGGCGTAGCGGCCGCAAGGCCGGCGCGCGTCGCGATCTCCCTTGAGGCCGGTCAACTCACCGACTCCGCGCTGTAGCGGGCGATGAGGCCGGTGCGGATCGCGATCTTGTAGACGGAGGCGAAGAACAGGCAGGCGAGCCCGAGATAGAGAAGCGCGAGCGCCGCCCCGACCCCGAGCGCGCCCCACGGCGCAGGCTCGCCGGCGACGACCGCCCGCATGCCCTCGAACACATAGGAAGGCGGCAGGAACGCCGCGATCGCCCGCATCCAGCCGGGCAGGACCGCGACCGGATAGAACACCCCGGCGAAGGGCGAGACGATCATCGGGATCGGCCAGATCAGCCATTCCGACGCCGGCCCCAGCCGCAGCACGAGGCCCGACGCCGCGACGCCCATCGCGATGCCGGTGAGGAACAGCACGGCGACGAAGGGCGCGAGCGCGATCCCGTAGGTCAGGAAGGACAGGCCGAACGCCGCCCGGGCGAACACGACCATGACGACGAGGCTCAGCAGGCTCGAGCCGATCGCCGCGATCACCAGTCCCGCCAGATATTCGGAGATGCGCAGCGGCGTCGCGAACAGATTGAGGAAGTTGCGCGACCAGACGTCCTCGAAGAAGGCCATGGTCACGCCCTGCATCACGCGGGTCAGGAAGTCCCACAGCAGCACCGCGCCCAGCAGCGCGGGCACGAAATTGACCGGGCCTGCGACACCGAATTGAGATAGCGGGTGAGGAAGCCCCACAGCAGGATGTCGACCGCGACCCAGATGAAGATCGGGAACACCCGCTGCGGGCTGCCGCGATAGAGGTAAAGGATGCGCAGCACGATCGCGCCGACGCGCGAGCGGTTCATCGCCGCGCCTCCCGCCGCAAGCCTTCGTGGGCGACCGAGACGAACAGATCGTCGAGCGTCTCGACCCCGTGCTCGCCCGGCAGCCGCTTCGGATCGCCTTCGAGCACGATGCGGCCGCGCGACAGGAACAGCACGCGGTCGCAGACCGCTTCGACCTCGACCATGTTGTGGCTGGTCCACAGGACGCCGCAATGTCCGCCTTCGACCAGGCCCGCGATGCCGGCGCGGATGTCGCGCGCGGCGGAAGGGTCGATCGAGGCGGTCGGCTCGTCGAGCAGCAGCAGCCTCGGCTTGTTGAGCATCGCCTTGGCGAGGGTCAGGCGCGTCTGCTCTCCCGAGGACAGCACGCCCGCCTTGGTCCGCCGGTATTTCGCGAGGTCGTAGGTCTTGAGCAGGCCCTCGATCCGAACTTCGGCCTTGTCGATGTCGTAGATCCTGGCGAACACGCGCAGGTTCTGCTCGACGGTCAGGTTGCCCGGAAGGGGCGCGTAGACGGCGGCGAAATTGGTCCGCGCCAGCGCCGCGCTGCGGTGGGTCCGGAGGTCGATGCCGTCGATGACGATGCGCCCGGCGGTCGGCTCGAGCACGCCGAGGATCATGTTGATCGTGGTGGTCTTGCCGGCGCCGTTCGGGCCGAGGAGGCCGACGATCTCGCCCGGCGAGACTGAAAAGGAGACGCCGTCCACCGCCCGCAGCGGGCCGAAGGACTTGGCGAGGCGTTCGACCGACAGGACCGGGGGCGAGGGAAAATTCATTGGCCGCCCGTATCCGATTGGCCGGCCCCGGCGTCAAGCGGCCTGCTCCGGGCGCACGAAGCGCGAAGCCCGGCCATTCGCGCCGACGTCCGAAGGCGAAGCCCCGTTCGGCACGTCCGTCATGGCCGGAAGCGCGGAGCCCGGTGGCTCGGTCCCCGTCACCGCGCCGATGGCGGTCGGCGGCGGGCTCATCGCCCTGAAGGCCGCCGGCGGATGCGGCGGCTCGCGCCGCCTCACGCGTCCGGATCGAGCGTGAACAGTTCCTGCGGCTTGCCGACCCCGCGCAAAGCGTAGCGCCCGACCGAGACGAACGGCCGGCGATCGGAGGCGAACGACTCGACGAAGGCCGAGGAGACGAGGACCGGCTGGTCCACCGACCGGCACATCGCCGCGATCCGCGACACTTCGTTGACCGCCGGGCCGACAACGGTGAAGTCGAGCCGCTCCTTGCTGCCGATATTGCCGTAGAACACGACGCCGAGATGGAGGCCGAGATACATGTCGGTGGTGGGAAGCCCCTCCGCCCCGCGTCGGGCGTTGAGTTCCGCCACCGCCGCGCGCGCCTCCCTGGCGGCATCGAGCGCGGCCGCCGGTGGCGCGGGCGCGATCCTGCGCCGGGAAGATCGCCAGCACGCCGTCGCCGATCAGCTTGAGCACGTCGCCCGAATGGGCGTGGATCGCCGAGACGACCGCGTCGGCGTAGTCGTTGAGCAGCGGAATGATCTGCTCGGGCTCGGCGCTGTCGGAAATGCGGGTGTAGCCGCGCAGGTCGCTGAACCACAGCACCGTCTTGATCCGGTCGGCGACGCCGCGCTCGATGCGCCCGCGCAGCACCCGCCGCCCCGCGTCGCGGCCGAGGTAGGTCTCGACCAGGGTCTCGGCGATCCGGCCGAGCGCCGCCGCCTTGATCGCGAGCCCGAGGTGCGGAACCAGACGCGTGATGGCGTCGACGTCCGCGTCGGAAAAGCCCTCCGGCCGGTCGGTCATCCAGCCCGAATAGAACGAGTCCATCTCGCCGATGACGCCGTCGGCGTCGAACCGGTTGAGGACCGCGACGTATTCGGTGAGCGAGGCCTCGAACAATTCGCGCAGGATCGGAAACTCGGACGCCGTCTCGGGACCGATGCGCCGCCGCAGCAGGGACTCGCCGTCGGTCAGCATCCGGAACCACGGGCTTGTCCGCCAGCGCTCGGCGGCTTCGCCTTCCGTGCTGCGGCCGTAATCGGTGAAGGTCACGTCCGGCTTTTCCCGCTCCCAGCGGAACGTCCGCCCCTCGTACAAGCGGATGCAGGGTGTCGATGAACGCGACCCCGCGCGCCAGCGGCACGCCGCTCGTCGACGGCGCGCTCGCAAAAGCCCTGCAGCAGCGTCGTCTCCGAAGCGCCGGCGAGGCCGGCCTCCGCGATCCAGGCGCAGAGCGCCGCAATCTCCGCTTCGGTCATGCGCCCGATAATAAGGCCTTCGGCGCGCTCCGGCCAAACGGCGATCCGTGACGACGCTCGCGGCCGTGGCCTCGACGCGACAAGCCTGATACTCCTGTTCGTGGCGGAGGGCGGAACATGGGAGGAGCCGGTGAGCAAGATCGCGCTCGTCGGACTGGGTCTTGTCGGCCGCGCCTGGGCGGTCAGTTTCGCCTGCGCCGGCCACGAGGTCGCCATCTGGGACGAGCGGCCCGAGGCGATCGACGACGCGCTCGGTTTCGTCAACCGCGTCCTGCCCGACCTCGACGCCCACGACCTTCTGCGCGGCGAACCGCCGCTTTCGGTGCGCTCCCGGATGCGCCGGGCCGGCTCGCTCGAAGAGGCGCTCGAAGGGGCGAGCCACGTGCAGGAGAACACGCCCGAGGACGTCGAGACGAAGCGGCGGGTGTTCGCCGAACTCGACCGTCTCGCCGATCCCGAGGCGGTGCTGGCGAGCTCCACCTCGGCGATCCTGCCGTCGATCTTCAGCGAGGGCCTGAAAGGCCGCGGGCGCTGCCTCGTCGTCCACCCGATCAACCCGCCCTATCTCGTCCCGGCGGTCGAGATCGTGCCGGCGCCGTGGACCGAGCGCGATGCGGTCAGCGCACCGCGGCCCTGCTCGAAAGCGCGGGCCACGCGCCGATCGTGATGGCGCGGGAGATCGACGGCTTCGTCGTCAACCGCCTGCAGGGCGCGCTGCTGGAGGAGGCGTTCCGGCTGGTCGCCGACGGCTACGCGACCACCGAGGACGTCGACGTCGCGATCCGCGAGGGTCTCGCGCTGCGCTGGTCGTTCATGGGCCCGTTCGAGACCATCGACCTCAACGCGCCGGGCGGCGTGCGCGACTATGCCGAGCGCTACCAGCACATCTACGCCCGGATCTTTCCCTCGACCCAGCGGCGGGTCGACTGGGCCGGCGGCCGCGATGGACGGGATCGAGGCGGAGCGCCGCCGGCGCCTGCCCGCCGACCAGCTCGCCGAGCGCGCGGCCTGGCGCGACCGCCGGCTGATGGCGCTCGCCGCGCACAAGAAGCGGGCGGGCGAGGAGATCGGCGAGTGAGCGGGGACAAGGGGAAGCCGGGGCTGGCCGATCTCGCCGTCGCCTTGCGACGCCGCAGAGCCTCGCCGGGGCGGGCGGGACGGTGACAGCGCCCGCGCTGATCGGCGTCGACTGGGGCTCGTCCAGCTTCCGCGCCTATCTCATGGCTGAGGACGGCGCGATTCTCGACGCGGTCTCGACCGCCGACGGCGTCGCTTCCGTTCCGCGCGGCGGCTTTCCGGCGGCGTTCCGCCGGCTTCTCGGCGCCTGGCTCGACGCGCACCCGGCCCTGCCCGTCCTCGCCTCGGGCATGGTCGGCAGCCGCAACGGCTGGCGCGAGGCGCCTTACGTCAAATGCCCGGCCGATCCGCGCGCGATCGCCAAAAGGGCTCGTCGCGGTCGAGGCCGAGGGGCGGCGCGTGCTGATCGTCCCCGGCCTGTCTTATGAAGACGACGACGGCCAGCCCGATGTGATGCGCGGCGAGGAGGTCGAGATCCTCGGCATCGCGGAGGCGGGCGCCCGCCTCGTCGTGCTGCCCGGCTCGCACTCTAAATGGGCGGTGGTCGAGGACGGCCGGGTTCAGCGCTTCAGGACCTTCGTGACCGGCGAACTGTTCGCGGCGCTGAAGGATCATACGCTGGTCGGCGCCTTCGCCCGCGCCGCCCCGGAGCAGCCTCCCGGCGCGGCGTTCGCGCGCGGCGTGCGGCGGGGCGCCTCGGCCGCGGGCGGCGAGCGGGGCGACGGCCTTCTCGGCGCCTTGTTCGGCGCGCGCAGCCTGCCGCTGATGGGGAAGCTCGCGGAAGGCGACGCCGGCGAATACCTCTCCGGCCTTCTGATCGGCGCCGAGATCGCCGAAGCGCGGCGGCTTTTTTCTGCCGAGAGGGCGGATGTCGCGGGAGCGAACGCGCTCAAGGCGCGTTATCTGGCGGCGTTCGCCGCGCTGGGCGAGCCCGCTTCCGCCGCTGCGCCCCACGCGGCGGCGCGCGGATTGCTCGCCCTCTTCCGTCAAGCTGGACTGCCGTCATGATCGCTTTCTCTCCGACGTCCCTGATCGCCATTCTCCGCGGCGTGAAGCCGGATGAGGCGGAAGCGATCGCCTCCGCCATCGTCGAGGCCGGCTTCGGCGCGATTGAAGTTCCGCTGAACTCGCCCGACCCGTTCAAGAGCATCGAGATCATCGCCCGCAAGGTCGGCGGGCGCACGGTCATCGGCGCCGGCACCGTCCTGATGCCCGGCGCGGTCGAGGCCGCCGCCGGCGCCGGCGCCGAGTTGATCGTCGCGCCGAACGCCGACCCGGCCGTGATCGAATGCGCGCTGAGACTGGGCCTCAGCGTTCTGCCCGGGGTGGCGACGCCGACCGAGGCGTTCGCGGCGCTGAGCCTCGGCGCGTCCGGACTCAAGCTGTTCCCCGCCGAAGCCATGCCCCCCGAGGTCGTCAGGGCGTGGCGATCCGTCCTGCCGAAGGACGCCCGGCTTTTTCCCGTGGGCGGCGTGACGCCCGAAAGACTTGCGCCGTACCGCGCCGCCGGCGCCGACGGATTCGGCATCGGCGGCGCGCTCTACAGGCCGGGCATGGCGGCCGACGCGGTCGCGGGGAGGGCGGAGGCTTTCGTGGCGGCCTGGCGCAAGGCGTCCAGCGAAGCGGCCGGAAACGCTCCGCCGGATCGATCCGCAAAAAACCTTTGATCGCCGATAGGATCTTCGCCCCGACTCCGTTCGCCCCGATGGCGCGTTGCAAAAGAGCGATCGGGGTCGCCTGCCCGGAGGACGCCGTCCCGGCTCCTGAATTGAGACTTTTCCTGCGCTTGCGCCGCCTTTCGGTTCCGTTCACGCGGCCGATGGTCTTCAATCGGGTCGACGAAAGACGCCCGCGGAGCGCCGTCGCGGCGAACTCCGCGGACGGGGCGGCCCGCGACGGGGACAGGCGCCAATCCGGCTCCCGAATCGCGTGTTTCCAAGGCCTTGCGGCGCGTTTCGGTTCCGCGCGTCGCCGTCCGAGGCCCGTTGGCGCCGGCTGGACCCAAGTACCCGCCAGGGCGGCGGATCGGCGGTCGCGACGGATCGGGGGACGGGGGGTGAAGACAGGCAAGGCGGCGGTCTTGGTTTCGGTTTCGGTTGACAGAACAAACATAGAACAACCGTCCAGCGACGGCAAGAGATTGTTCGCCTGACGATCCAACCAAGGCGCGCCGGTCGAGCGTCCGGACGCCAGCGCGTCGAGGCGATGCTGTCCCTACGGATTGTCCGCTACAGGCGGAGAGCGCGACAAAGCCGCCGAAGTTGGAAGGCGACAGAGTCGCCGCTTGTCGTCGAAGGTCGAGACCCACGTTTCCCGACATTGGCAGTCGCTTTTGACTTACCCAAGGCTCATTCCTTGGGCTTGACGGGCTTCTTGGCCGGCGCGGGAGCTGCGGGCGCGGCCGCCTGGGGTTCCGCCGCGGCCGGCGACGGAGCCGGCGCCGGCGCGGTCGGCCCGCTCCCCTCGAGGCCCACGGACACGCCGAACAGCCGCCACTGGCTGTCGACGGGCGCGTAGAGAAGCTCGAATTTCACCTGCGCCGGCACGGACGGAAAGAAGCCCGCCATTCGCATCATGCCGCTGCTTTCGATCTCGGGAAGGACGGTCAATTGCGGCTCGAGCACGGCGACGCCGGAGAGGTCGATCTTATCGCGCCGCAGATTGGCGAAGATGTCGCCAAGCCGCGCCGGGTTGTTCGTCGCCTGGAAGCCCGGCGCGCCGAGGTCGCGAAACACCGTGTAGTTGCCGGTCTTGTTGGCCTGATCGAGGGCGAGAAGCGTCGAGCGGATCAAGATCAACACCCCATTGCGGTCGATCTGGGCGGGCTTGGGCTCCGGCGCGGGCTTGGCGTCTCCTGCGACCGCAAGAGCGCTCGCGCTCACGACCCAGAGCGCCGCAAGCGCCACAGAGCGCAATCGAGCCGTCATGCTACCACGTGAACGTCAAGCCGGCGCGGCCGCCGATGTCGCCCTTGGTCAGCCCGAGGCCGAGGCCCCCGTTGAGGACGACGTTGTCGCTTACGCGCAGGTAGGCCGACGCGCCGAAGGCGCTGGTTCCGTGATAACCGCCCCAGTTGGCGGAGATCGCGAACTTCTTGTTGTCCGGAAGCACCCCTCCGCTCGCCGCGAGCGCGATCGCACTGCCCTCATAGGCGCGGATCAGCCCGTTCTGCAGGGCCGCCACGTTGCCGTAGAGATTGGCGACGTTGGCGTTCAGGGAATTGACCGAGTTGACGAGGTTGCCCATGTCCTGCATGCCATAGGGCGTCGCCGCCAGGTGACCCGCCGCATCGGTGGTGACGAAATAGGTCGAACCGTTCTGTGCGGCGAGGCTCGCAGCGGACGTAACACCGGGCAACACGTAGGTCGAGGCGGCCACGCCGAGGGCGATCTGATTGGCGACCGTGGCCCGCGCGCCAGGCCCGATCGCGACGGCCCCGGCGGCGGTCGCGCTCGCGCCCTCACCCATGGCAATGGCGCTCGCGCCGGTGGCGACGGCATTCTCACCGAGCGCGACCGCCGCGTCGCCGGTCGCCGCGTTCGCATTGCCGATCGCCACAGCGCCGTTTCCGGTGGCCGCGTTGTTGGCGCCGATCGCGACCGCGCCCGTTCCCGTCGCGACGTTGGGGTCGCCAATCGCCACCGCGCCGTTCCCGGTCGCCAGCTGCTGCATGCCCAGAGCCACCGCGCCGGACCCGCTGACGACGGCAGCCTCGTAGCCCATCGCAATCGAGCCTGGGCCAGCGGTGGCCAACACGGCGGTTTGATTACCGATGGCGACGGTGCTGGCGGCGAGCGCCGCCACTTCGTTGCCGGCGGCGAAGGAAGAGTTGCCTGTCGCGGACGTGGCGGATCCGAGCGCGACGGAATTGTTGCCGGCCGCATTGTTGTTTGAACCGAGGGCGACCGAATAATCGCCAGAGGCGTTGGCGCCGGCGTAGAGAGCGCTGGCGCTGCCGATCGCCAGCGCATTCGAGCCCGACGCGACGGCGCCGTGGTTGCCGCCGGCGTCGCCGCCACCGATCGCGATGGCGTTTAGGTTGCTCGCCGCCGCGCCTGCGCCGGCGCCCGATGAGCCGCCGAAGGCGATCGCTCCGTCCGCGCTGGCGGCCGCGCCGGCCCCCGCCCCGGCCGAGCCGCCAATGGCGATCGCGTTGTTGACCGTGACAAAACCAGCATTTGCGGCGGCGCCATTGCCGGCGCCGTCCGCGCCGCCGATCGCGATCGAGGCGGCACCGCCCGAAGAAGCGAATGCCGGAAAGCCTGCGCCATTTGTGCCGCCGATCGCAACCGACGCGCCGCCGTACGCCTCAGCCCCGAAAGGACGGACCCCCGACGAGCCGCCAACAGCGACCGCTGCGCCGCCAAAGGCGATAGCGCCTCCCTGCACCGTCGCGCTGGCGCCTATGGCGGTAGCGCCGGCGCCCGGCGCCTGCGCTTGGTTGCCGACCGAGATCGAACTCGCCCCCCGTAGCATTTGCGCCCGAGCCGCAAGCCGTATTCGTTGGATCCCCACCATCATTGCCCGCGTTGCATGCCGCGGCCCAGGCGACCGTCGGCGTGAGGGCTATGCACGCCGCACCCGCGGCGCCCCGGAGCGCCGCGCCCGCGAGCGCGCTCGTCGAGAATAGCGATCTCCCCGCCCCGCTACGAGGGCGGCGCAGCATCATCGGCGAAAGGGGGATCAGGGCCGAGCAAATGCCGTCCATTCGCGCGTCTCCTAGCTACTTGATGTTATTGGGGAAGGCTACCAGCATATGCGCCTTTGCGGAAGCGGCCGAACGAGATTTTTGCCGCGGCAATGCCATCAGTTTGACGGATTCTTGGCCCCCTGTTGCCAAATGGACACGGCGCGCACGTAGTTGTTTACAGGCGACGGACGGCCCGAGTGAGTTCGGGAAGAATACCTGCGGGCTGACACCGCCCTCAGAGGCAACTCCCCCTTAACCCCCAAGTTGGACATTCGCAGCGGGGATTCGCAACGGCAACTCTACGTCGACTTCGCCGATTAGAAAGCGCGACGAAATGCCCCTCCGGGCGGTTTCGTCGCCTACAGCGCCGGGTTCGTGCGGCCGGGATTGCGCCCTTCCCGTCGCCCGGCGGCGCCCGCCCTGCGCGGAGCCGTCGTTCCCAGACGGCGCGGCGAATGGGCGCGTTCGACCCAACGCGGACGTTGAAAACTCCGCTTGGCGTTTCAGCCGTCTTGGCTGTCCGCCGCCTGCAGGATGATCTTGCCGGGAGGGCGCGAAGCCTGGGCCATCAACTCATGGGCCTCGCTGGCTGCCGACAGCGGCAACACCTTGCCGACAGACGGCCGAACCACCCCGGCCCGAAACAGCTCCGTCAGCTCTTCCAGGCTCCGAGTGTCGACGTCGACAATAAGGAAGTCGGTTCGCACGCCCTTGGCGCCCGTCAGATTGTTGTCCGGCGGCGAGACGGAGGACACAATGACGCCGCCGGGTTTGACGAAGTCGAACAATTGGCTCTGGGATGGTCCGCCGACCAGATCGAGTGCGGCGTCAAAGGTTTCGACATGCGCGCTCGCGGCGTTCAGGTCGATCGTGCCGTCGAGCGGAAGCGTTCCCAGGCGCGCCTGGTCTTGCGGACGCGCCGTCGCTAGGACGCGAACGCCCTTCGCCTTAGCCATATGAACCGCGTAGTCGCCGACGCTTCCGGCGGCGCCGTGGATCAGGACCGCCTCGCCTCGCTGGAGCTTGGCGTGTCGCCAGAGCATCTGCATGGCGGTGACGCCTACCACCGGCGCCGAAGCCGCCTCGTAGTCGCTGAGCGAAGGCGGCTTAGGTGCGATCATCGAGGACTTGGCTAGGGCGTATTGCGCATATCCGCCGACGAAGCTCGGGTTGGTCACACCGTAGACCGCGTCAGTTACTTCGAAGCCATCGACTCCTTCACCCACTGCACAGATTTCGCCGCAAATGTCTGCGCCCAGCGTCAGAGGCAGCGACTGCGGAACGCCGCTGTGACCGGTCCGTATGAGCGCGTCCCACGGGCCGACACCGGCGGCTATGACCCGGACAAGGACCTCGCCCGCACCGGGTTCAGGCGTTGGCGCGGCCTCAACCTGGATGACGCGCGGCCCCCCATACATGTGGACTCTCGCGGCCAGCATTGTGGGCGGCAGAACGAACGACGGTGACCGGGTCTCCGACATGGCGCGCCTTTCCAGGGACGGCGATTGAGATCGGCTTCTTGTCGGCCGGGATCGCGCCCTTCCCGTCGCCCGGCGGCGCCCGCAATGCGCAAATCGCGGCCATTTGCCGTCGGCGGCGGGTCAGCGCGGCCCCAGCCTGCCGCGCTGCCCAAGCCTTGCTACCCGCGCCGCAAAGCTCACCGCTGACTTAACGCCCCGCCTGCCACGACATTGATGGGTATCGGCAGGGATGGGATGCCGTTTGCGACCACCTCCAGCTTGCTTTCGCCCGTCTCGATATTTGTGGGCACGTCGAACCAGCTTGATACGATTGCGGAGCCGGTCGCCACTGCCATCGTGCTGAAGTCGTGCGTAGTCGCGTAGCTCACGTCGCCGGTCGTGTTGTTGGTGATGCGCACCAGCGGAAAGTTGGTGGCGACCTGGAATTCGTCGCCGAACGCATTCGCCTGCGAGAGGCCGTTGAACTGCCTGCCGGAGATCTGGTACGTTCCGCCTGGATTGACGTTGTTCGAGAACAGGAAGTTCGTGATTGTCGGCCTCCACACGTTCAAAAACGTTCCCGAGGACTTATAGACGAAGTTGAGGTTCAGCATCACCTCGCCGGTCGGCAAGAGCAGCAGGCTGGGTTGATTGTTACACATGGAGCCCGCCGGTTCGGGGATGAGCGACGTGCCGTTGAACTCGTAAAGCCTCCAGATGCTCGTCTGCGGGCAGGAGGTCGCCGCGGTCGTCGCCTCTGGGGCGAAGCCCGGAGCAGCGGCGCCGGCGGCAGCGGCGGCCTCGGGCGCGAGGTGGGCCGTCCGTGTGCGGATGCTCGCGTAGCGAGCGTTGGCGCGTTTGAGCCTGTCATCGGTGATACCGGGCGGATTGGTTTGGACCAGGACGTTCCCGTTCGGCAGCAGGCTGGACCAAGTATCGCCCGCGCCCTCGCCCCCCAGGGTCCCATGTGTGGGGAGGTCTGGGCCGGCCGTCCAGGAATTGGTCTTTATGTCGTAGACCGCGCTGTGGGCGACCGGCTGGTAGGTCACGCAAGCATCCGGATCGGTGGGCGCACCCTTAATCGTGCATGCCGCGCCGGTTGCGAATACGGTCCCGTCCGGCCGGAGGATCGCCGGGCCGATCTCGCCGGGCGGGTGATAGACCCTCATGCCGTTGTCGTAAATGATGTTCTTTGCGCTGTTGGTATCTCCGATGGTCGGCAGTCTTTCCGGCGTCGACCCAGCGTTGACCCACCCCGAATTCGCCGGGTTGACGTTGGGGATAAACCGTTGCGCGAAGTTAGGATCCGTCACGTTCACGTCCAGGACCGATCCATCGGGCAGCAGGGTAAAGCCTTCCTCGGCGAAGATATCATCCTTGGCGTGGCTGGAGACATTGGTCCAGGCGAGGGTCTTAGGGTTGAACTCAGCCATAGCCTTCGAAAACTTCTCCCCGAGCAACAGATGCCCGTTGGGAAGGAGCGCCCACGGCGAGTCGCCGATGAAATCCCAATCACCAGCGGTATTGAAAGGCGGCGCGATCATCGTCCAGGTATCCGCGTTCGGATCGTAGATCGCCATCTGGTTGGTGAACGAGAAGGTAAGGGTGTTGTTTGAAAGCAGCGTATACTCTCCGCCAATCAAGAGCACGCGTCCGTCTGGCAGCACGCCGCCCGAGGTGGCGTAGGGGATGTAGTTCGGCGGCAGGGCTGCGGCGGGATAAAGGGTGCCGTTCACGTAGCTGCCTTTGCTGTCCGGCTTGAAGCGGTAGAAATCCTGCAGCAAGCCGCCCTGAAAGAGGAGGCTGCCGTCGGTCAGCAGAAACCCATAGATAACGCCGTCGGCCGGAACATTCGTGACCGGCGTGACGCTCCCGGCCCTTGCCCCGAGCGACGTCCCCGCAAGCAGGGCTGCGGCCAAAATCAGTTTTTTACTGAACATTTCCGTTATCCTCCCGCTTTGAATTAACCGTCGAACCGGAGCGATTTGCACGCGGCGGCGCGAACGGAAGGCCAGATTGAACGAATCCAAAGTAACATTCAATTCTATTCTTGCATCTAGAGTACATACACTGTATACAATGGACAAGGCGCTTGCGTCAAAAAGTTTACTCTGTGAAACCGTAGCGTTTCGACGTCGTTGGCGCGCGGGCGCTCCGGACGGAAATTCGCGCACCAGGTCGCGCCGGCCAACGCGCGCTTTCTGTCCCCCTTGCGAGGTCCGCGGCCGTGACCCTCGACGCCCGCTCACGCCGGCTTCGCCGATTGGATGACTCGGGACGAAACACCCCTCCAGGCGGTTTCGTCGCCTACAGCGCCGGGTTCACGCGTCGCGCCCCGTTCCCGGCCGAGCGGCGCTTTTTGCCCGCCTGCGACGTGCCGGCTAGGCGGCCAGCGGTCGAGCGGCGAAGCTACAGGCCGAACAGCCGCTCCGCATTCCCGTGCGCGATCCGCTCGCGATCGGCTGGGCTCACCGGCAGCGTGTCGAGGAAAACGCGCGCTTCCGCCATCGGCCGATAGGGGTGGTCGGCCGAGAACAGGATGCGGTCGACGCCAACTTCGAGCAGCAACTGGAGAAAAGTCGGCGCAAAGTTGAAGCCGGCGAAGGTGTAATGCACGTTGTCGCGCAGATAGGCGCTGATCGGCTTCTTCAGTCCGGTCATCAGCGGCGGCATCATGTCGACGCGCTCGATCATGAAGGGCAGAGTCTCGCCCATGTGTCCGATGACGACCTGCAGCGCAGGATGGGCGTCGAACACGCCGCCGAGAACCATGCGCAGGACGTGCAGCGCCGTCTCGATGTGCCAGCCCCAACCGCCGCCCGCCATCATCTCGCTGACCATCGGCTTCAGGCCGCCATACCAGGCGTCGAGGACGCCCTGCGGCGATTGGGTGGGATGGAGGTAGATCGGCAGGCGCAAGGCTTCGGCGCGCGCCAGCACGGGCCAGAAAACCCGGTCGTCGAGATAACGCCCGCCGCAATGGCCGTTGATCACGATACCCTTGCAGCCGTCCTCCGCAATCGCCCGATCGAGTTCGGCGATCGCCGCCTGCGGATCGAGGAGCGGCAGCGACGCCAGCCCGAAGAACCGGCCCGGATGGCGCCGGACCGCTTCTCCGATCGCCATGTTGGTCGCGCGTGCAAAAACCTTCGCCTCCTCGACCGGAAGCTGCTCGACGCCCGGCGAGGTCAGCGACAGGGCCTGCATGTCGATGCGCGCGGCGTCCATCGCCGCGATGCGGCCGTCGTCGAGATCGAGAAGGTCGGCGACCACGTTGGCGAGGCGGCCGCCGGTCTGATCCGCGCGCTCTTTCAGTTTGCGCCCCGGGCCCGCCATATAGTCCGGCGTGGCGAAATGCTCCTCGAGGGTGATTGTCCGCATGAGGCCTCTTCGATAGTCAGCGCGGTCGGCTCGGGCGCGCCGGCTTCATCGGCCGCGCGACGGGCACTGTCCGTCCGGCCGCTGGGCCTTGTCAACGCGCAGGCGGCGCAAGGGTTCGCACGCAGCCGCGGCTTGTCGCGCCGAAACGGCCACGGTACGACGTGCGGCGACGGCCCCGGCGGACGGGGTCGACGAGCGAGGGGACGGCATGACGGCGGTTTGGCTCTGCATCGGGGTGGCGGCGCTGACGTTCGCCTGCGGCGTCCTCGGCATGGTCGTGCAAAAACTTCTGCCGGAGCCGCACAGCGCGGACAAATCCCGCGACATGATCGGCGCGATCGTCGGGCTGATTTCGCTTCTGCTCGCGCTCGTGCTCGGCACTCTGGTCGGCTCGACCTACGCCTTCTATTCGACGCAGAAGGCCGAGATGGAGACGCTCGCCTCCAAGGCGCTGCAACTCGACATTGCGCTTTCGGAATTCGGGGAGGAAACCGGCTTCGCCCGCGCCAAGATGAAGGACACGCTGACCTCGATCCGGGAGATGGTCTGGGGCGACGGCTCGGCGCGGGCGGCTCCCGACCTCACCGTCGCAGCGCCGATCGAGCACCTGAAATTGCTGGACCTTTACGTCGCTTCGCTCGATCCGAAAACGCCGGCGCAGCGCCAGTTCGCCGCGACCGCAGCAGCCGCAGCCGGCGCGATCGAACAGACCCGGCTCCTGATCTCGCTGCAGCTCGCAAGCCCCGTCTCCTGGCCGCTGGTGACGATCGTCGTCTCCTGGGCGCTGATCCTGTTCTGCGGCTTCGGCCTTCTCTCCCGCATCAACGCGACCACGACCGTCGCGGTCGCGCTCGGCGCGTTCGCCGTCGGCAGCGCCCTGTTTCTCATCCTGGAGCTCAGCCAGCCCCTCACCGGCGTCTTCCGCGTGCCCTCGGGCGCCTTCGACCAGATGCTGGCGTCGCTCGGCAAGTAGCGCAGCCCTTTTTGAGCGCGACGGCGATAACGGCGATCGCCGCAAGGGCCGCTCCGCACAACGGGATGCGACGCCGACGTGTCATCGCGGCGAAAAGTGTCGGTCAAAAAGAAAGGCCGCGCGAACGCGGCCTTTTTGTTTATTGGACTCGTGCGTTCAGGCAGCCACAGCAGCGCTCTTGCGCGTGCGATAGCCTGCAAAGGCGAGGCCCCCGAAGCCGAGGCTCATCATCGCCCAGGTCGAGGGTTCGGGAGCTGCCGAGGTTCCCGCGTTGAACGAGACGTTGTCGACCGCCCAGGCGTCATCCGAGATATTGGTGACGGTCACCGACTTGATCGCAATGCTGTCGGTGAAGCCGAAATAGCTGGCGCCGCCATTGACATTGATCGGAATGTTACGCGTTTCGCTGGCGCCATCGTTGAAGGTGACGGTGAACACAGACGTGAACACGGTCTGGACACCCGTCGTATAGAAGCCGAAGGAGTTCGTCGGGTCGTCGAAAGTGAACGTCGCCGACCCACCATCGAAAGCAAGGAAATTTGAGCCGGAAACCGGGAAGCCATAGACATTGCTAGAGACACTGTCCGACACGCCGCCAAACGGAGCGCTGTAGGTTGTGTTTAGACTGACAGACGCGCCGGGAATGCTGAACGTACCGCCGCCAGCGCCGGTGCCGACCGGGATGGTGTCGAACGTCTCGGTATAAACCGGGCCAAAGGCAGCGGCCGCGGTCAGGAAGCTCGAGGCCGCCGTGTTCGAGTTCGGGAAAGGCCCAGAGACCGGCGCGCCGTCGTCCTGGCCCGAGTAGGTAATGATCGCCGCCTGAGCCCCCGACGCGGCCGCGATGGCCAAGGCGCTAAACAATATTGTCTTCAAATTCATAGTTGATCCCCTTTGGTCCTTGCGGGCCCGCCGTCTGCAAATTGCAGTGCACCCGCGTTAACTTTACGCAAGGTTTGTGATCGCGGTCAACGCGGCCGTTGGCGAAGCGAGGTCGAATAATTCTGATAGGCCACAGACTTAGCCGTCGAAGGCGCTGGGCGGAGTTTCTCGAGTTCCGCCTATACCCGCTTTCGACCAACTCCTCCCTCGATTCACGCGGTATACAGGGTCAACAATAGGGCGGTGGTCAGGTTCAATCGTTCGCTGCGAAGTCTCCGCGTCGGGTCCCTTCCCGAAAGGTCTCCCTCGACGCTTTTCAATACTACTGGCGCCGAGCGGATCCGGGCAAGGGGCTGTGCTGGTTCAGCACATATCAGATGGCGCGGGATTGGATCCCGTCATTGTCTGCTTGGCGGAGCGGGCAGGCCGACCGGCGCGCCGGGCTGGAACGCCAAGCTCGGCGGCTCGTCGATCGGCGGCTCGAAAGGGCCGCGCCGTCGTCTTCGCGCGTCGCCGCGTACCAAAACTCTCCGCTACGCGTCTGTGGGCAGCCGGCACGCCCGCCTGCGGATCCCCTTTTCCCGGTCACGCATGCGCCCCTCCCGCCGTTTGAGGCTTCACGCCTGGTAGCGCTCGATCCGCACCGGCAGGCGTCGCGAGCCCCAGCGTCCCGGCCCGGCGGCGAACACGCCGGCCATTCTCGTCCCGCAGCCCGGACAGCGGCCCTCGGCGTCGAGCCGATACTCGGTGATTTCGTAACGGTCGCGCCCGATGCAGCGCGTCCCGCAGGTCGGGCAGAGGGTCGCCTCGCGCGCCGGGTCGCTGCAGGTTGCCGACGTAGACGTGATGCAGGCCGTTCCCGAGCCCGATCGCCCGCGCCCGCTGCAGGGTCTGAAGCGGCGTCGGCCCGGTGTCGCGCATGTGATAGTCGGGGTGGAAGGCGGTGAAGTGCAGCGGCACGTCGGGGCTGAGCTCCCTCGCCACCCACTTCGTCAGCGCGTCGAGTTCCTCGTCGCCGTCGTTCTCGCCCGGGATCAGAGAGCGTGGTGATCTCGGTCCAGACGCTCGTCTCGTGGACAAGGTATTTCAGCGTCTCGAGCACCGGCTCGAGCTTGCCTGCGCAGCGCTTCTCGTAGAAGCGCTCGGTGAAGGCCTTGAGATCGACGTTGGCCGCGTCCATCGCGGCGAACAGGCGCTTGCGCGGCTCGTCGCAGATGAAGCCCGCGGTCACTGCGACGTTCTTGATCCCGCGCGCCCGGCAGGCCTCCGCGGTGTCGACCGCATATTCCAGAAAGATGGTCGGATCGTTGTAGGTGTAGGCGACGCTGGCGCAGCCCAGGCTTTCGGCGGCGCGCGCGATCGTCGTCCGGCAGGGCGTAGGAACTCAGCCGCGCCGTCTCGCGGCTCTTGGAGATGTCCCAGTTCTGGCAGAAGGCGCAGGCGAGATTGCAGCCGGCCGTGCCGAACGACAGCACCGAGGAGCCCGGCAGGAAATGGTTCAGCGGCTTCTTCTCGATCGGGTCGACGCAGAAGCCGGTCGAGCGGCCGTAGCCGGTCAGCTCCATGCCCTCGCCGTCCTCGCGGGCGCGCCGCACGAAGCACAGGCCGCGCTGGCCGGCGCGCAGATGGCAGAAGCGCGGGCAGACGCGGCACTCGATCCGGCCGTCTTCCAGCCTCGTCCAGTAGTCGACCTTGACGCAATCGTCGGCGTCCATGACGCTCGGCCGCTTTCGCGAAGCCGCTCCTCAACGGCCACGTTATGTCGGAACGGCGAGCACGGATTTCAATGCGGCGGACTGGCGCGGCTGGGAGGCGAGAGCCTACATTTGGGCTCAGGACGCCGTCGTCGCGGCGACGCCGGGCGGACGTTGGCCCGGATCGGCGAAATGCCGGCGATCCCCGGGGGTCGACATGCTTAACGCCGTTCATCCCGCGCAGGTCGCGGGCTCCTTTTATCCGGCCGAGCCGGAGGCGCTGCGCGCGCTGATCGCCAGGATGCGGCAAGGGCGCCCGGCCGGACGGCGGCGTCGCGCCGAAAGCGGTCGTCGCCCCGCACGCCGGCATCGTCTATTCCGGCGCGGTCGCCGCCACCGCCTTCAGCGCCTGGGCGCGGCGCGCCGAGCCGCCGCAAAAGGATCGTCATCGTCGGGCCGGCCCATCGCGTCGCCTTCCAAGGGCTTGTCGATCCATCCGGCCACGGCCTGGAGCACGCCGCTCGGCGAGGCCAGGATCGCCCGCGACCTCCATGTCCGGCTTGTCGAGGCGCGGGCGGCGGCGGCCGACGCGCGGCCGTTCGTCGGCGAGCATTCGCTCGAGATGCATCTGGTGATGCTGCAGGCGATGATGCCGGCCCCGTTTGAAATCCTGCCGATCCTGGTCGGCGACGCGACGCCGGACGAGGTCGCCGCGGCGCTGCGGCTGGTCTGGGGCGGACCGGAGACGGTCATCGCGATCTCGTCCGACCTGTCGCATTTCCTCGAACAGGCGCGCGCCCGCGCGATCGACGACGACACCGCAAGGCGCATCGAGACCCTCGACCTCGGCGCGCTCGAAGGCCGGCGGGCCTGCGGTTACCTGCCGATCGGCGGCGCGCTGACCATCGCCGCCGAGCGCGACCTCCGGGTCAGCGGCCTGCATCTGGCGACCTCGGCCGACGTCGGCGCGGACGATGTCCCGCGTCGTCGGCTATGGCGCCTTCGCTTTCGAATACGCCGCCTCGGCGCGGCTCGACGCCGCCGACCGCGACGCTTCTGTTGTCGACCGCGATGGCGAGCCTCGCCGCGGCGGCGCGAAAGGGCGGGCGGGCGCCGTCGGTCGTCCTCGACGGCCGCCTGTCGCCGACGCTGACCGGCGTGGCGCGGGACTTTCGTCACGCTCACCCAGGAGGGCCGCCTGAGGGGCTGCATCGGCTCGCCGGAGCCGCGCATGGCGCTGATCGAGGACGTGGCGATGAACGCGGTGCAGGCGGGATTCGGCGATCCGCGCTTCGCGCCGCTCGGCGAAGACGAACTCGACGGGCTCGAACTCGACGTCTCGATCCTCTCCCACCCGCGGCCGATCCCGGCGCCGAGCGAGGCCGAACTCGTCGAGGCGCTGGAGCCGGACCGGGACGGGCTCATTCTCGGCGTGGGCCGCCGGCGCGCCCTGTTCCTGCCGAGCGTCTGGCGCCAGCTCGCCGACGGACGCGAATTCGTGCGCCATCTCCTGCGCAAGGCCGGGCTCGATCCGATGACCTTCCCGATCGGCCTCGAGGCCCGCCGCTTCCGGGTCGAGGCGTTCGGCGCGCCGTTCAAGCGGGCGAGCGCGGCGGAGATCGCGCCGATGCGCATCGAGGAGGCGGCCGCGCCATAAAGGGCGCGCTCTGCCGCGGAAACGAACGGGGCCGCCCGAGCGCGGCCCGATCGTTCGCCGCCGGCGGCGCTTTAGACGGGGACCGTCGCCCCGCGCCGCTCACATGGCCGTTTTGCAATCGCAATAAAGCCCAATTGCCCGTTTACGTTGACACTCAATACCAAAAGCAACGAACATTCCCGCGAGCGGAAGCTGGGTGGGCGCGTAAGACTTGGGAGAGTCTCATGTGTGACTATTCGTTGGAAATGTATGGATCCCGCCCGGCGCGCGAAGGCGAACTCTATGTCTCGACGCGCTTCCCGAGCGGCTCGATCGGCTTCGCCGCGCCGGCCTCGCGCGGCGTTCCGGTCTGCGTCCAGTGCGACACCACGGTGGTGCTGACCGACATCCCCGCCAATATGCAGAGAACCTACGGGATCGGCGCAGAGGTCGAAACGGTGTTCGCCCAGCGCGAAACGGGCCTCTATCGCGACGGTCTGCGCCTGAGGGACGGTCGGTTCCTGTCGCTGCAGGACCTTCCGCCGGGCGTCGGCGCCTATGTCCCGCGTCTGCTCGAGCGCAGCCCCGTGCGCGCCCGCGCGCTCGAGGCGGTCGACTGACGACAGCCTGACGTCAAAACCCGGCCTCGCGTCCCGCGCCAGCGAGACGCGGGGCCGGGATGACGTTTGGCCGTGTCCGCGCATGGCGCCGACGGGAGCGTGGTTGCGCTGGGATGCTCCGGGCGGCCGAACAACTCGTTTCCCCTTCAGTCGGTCATGGCGACAATCGCCGCGCCTGCGACGGCGTCAAGAACGCCCGGACCGGACTCTCCCCCTATCTTTCGACGATACCAACCGACCGAAACCGGCGCAGTTCCGCCGTGGCGGTCGTGCGCTCCTGCTCGCGTTCGTCCCTGCGCGCGGGACGGTCGGGCGCGCGGCCCCCGAGGCTGTGGCCTGTCGGCCTTCCCGTGCGTCTGATGCCGTTGCAAATGCTCGGGACGCGTGACAGACATTGGGAGGTGAGCAAAGAGTGCGCTTGGGGGGGAAGGTCTGCATGGTCAATGCCGTCGTCCGTCCTTGTGTTCGGTTGAGCATTTGCGCGACGAGGCCCCTTGTTATTCTTCAGCCTCAGGTTGACGCCGATAGTTTCTGGCCTCGTAGCGCTGATCGTTCTGGGCTTGCGAGGCGGCGGGGAGGAGAAGACCTCAGCAGCAGCGATTTCCCCCCAATCGTCGGCGGCGCCGCTATGCGCTTCTCGCAATGTTTTTCGACCCTCAGATCTGGCTCTACTGTTTCTTAGCCGTATTTTTCCCGTCTTCCTTGAACGCGGAGGCCGATAAATCAGGTCTAGGCAAACCATTATCAAAGAAAGGACGATTACATGGCCGAATCCAAGAAACCGAACATCCTCATCCTCTGGGGCGACGACATCGGCTGGTGGAACATCAGCTACAACAGCCGCGGCCAAATGGGCTACCGCACGCCCAACATCGACCGCATCGCCAACGAGGGCGTCGCCTTCACCGACTATTACGGCCAGCAGAGCTGCACGGCGGGGCGCGCGGCCTTCATCACCGGGCAGAACCCGATCCGCACCGGGCTGACCAAGGTCGGCATGCCCGGCGCGGACGTGGGCCTCAGCGCCGAAGACCCGACCATCGCCGAACTCCTGAAGCCGCTCGGCTACAAGACCGGCCAGTTCGGCAAGAACCATCTCGGCGACAAGGACCAGTACCTGCCGACGGTGCACGGCTTCGACGAATTCTTCGGCAACCTCTACCACCTCAACGCCGAAGAGGAGCCGGAGGACCCCGACTACCCGAAGGACCCGGAGTTCCTGAAGCATTTCGGCCCGCGCGGCGTGCTGCACTGCAAGTCCGACGGCAAGGGCGGGCAGACGGTCGTGGACACCGGGCCGCTGACCAAGAAGCGGATGGAGACGATCGACGACGAGGTGACCGAGCGCGCGCTGAAATTCATCGACGAGGCGCACGCGGCCGACGAGCCGTTCTTCCTCTGGTACAATACGACGGGCATGCATTTCCGCACCCACCCGGCCGCCAAGCACAAGGGCAAGAGCAACGGCCAGGGCGACTACAACGACGTGATGGTCGCGCACGACGAGCACATCGGCCAGATGCTCGCCAAGCTCGACGAACTCGGCATCGCCGACGACACCATCGTCATGTACTCGACCGACAACGGCCCGCACTACAACTCGTGGCCGGACGCCGGCATCACGCCGTTCCGCTCCGAGAAGAACACCAACTGGGAGGGCGGCTGGCGCGTGCCGGCGTTCGTGCGCTGGCCCAGCGAAGTTCAAGGCGGGGACGGTGCTCAACGGCATCGTCAGCCACCAGGACTGGCTGCCGACATTGCTCGCCGCGGCGGGCGAGCCGGACATCGCGGCGAAGCTGCACGCAGGGCACGACGATCGGCGGCAAGACCTACAAGGTTCACCTCGACGGCTTCAACATGCTGCCGTACCTGACCGGCGAGGCGAAGGAGAGCCCGAGGAACTTCTTCTTCTACATGAGCGACGACGGCGACATCCTCGCGATCCGGATGAAGGACTGGAAGGTCGTCCTGATGGAGCAGCGCGCCAAGACACTCGCGTGCTGGTTCGAACCGTTCGTGAAGCTGAGGGCGCCCAAGATCTTCAACCTGCGGCGCGATCCGTTCGAGCGGGCCGACGAGAACTCGAACACCTACTGGGATTGGGTGCTTGCGCACGTCTACATCGTCTATGCGATGCAGGCGCTCGTCGCGAACCAGATCGCCGAGTTCGAGAAATTCCCGCCGCGCCAGAAGCCGGCGTCGTTCAACCTCGACGCGGTCATGAGGCAGCTGGAGGAGGCGCACAGCAGCGCCGGGCACTAGCCGTCTCGCCGCCGCCTCCAGCGATCCCGTGATCGCGGGAGCGGAGAGGGTGTCACGCCCTCTCGCCGTTCGCGAGGACGCGAGGCCGGAAGGGCTGGACGAGGGCCTGCGGAGCGCGTCGTGAAGGAATGGATATCGCTGTTCGCCGACAGCGCGGTCATGGCGATCGACGCGATGGCGGTGCTGATCATCGCCGTCGGCACGATCGAGATGTTCGTCACTTGCGTCCGCTCGGTCTTCAGCCCCTCTCGGACCGGCCGCGATTTGCGCGACGGCTATCTGCGCTACGCCCGCTGGCTGATGGCGGGCCTGACGTTCCAACTCGCCAACGACATCATCATCTCGGCCCGCGCCCCGACCTGGGACGACATCGGCCGCCTCGCGGCGATCGCCTTCATCCGGACTTTCCTCAATTTCTTCCTCGAGCGCGACATCGTGCGAGGCGGCCAAGTTTCCGATGGGTGAGGGTCCGCCGCGCCTCGACCGGAGCGCCGGGCCCATTTCATGACCCGGCGCACGCCTTGCCCTGGAGGTTGAGGCGTCACTGTGCGATGCGGCGTCGAACTGTGACTCCCGTCACTGCCGAAGTTCTCGATCCGCGGAATACTGCAGATGCGTTTTGAGAGAGCGCGTGTGAGCGGAGACGGCCGTCGACACCATTGTGAGGAGACGCGATATGGCGCAATGGCGGAGGACATTCAAGAACTTGAACGGAAGATCCGGGCTATCGGCGACGCGATTGCGACGACGGCCCAGCATAAGCACGACGAGGCGTTGCTCACCGGCATTCACTGGCCAAGCCGGACGACATTACGTCAAAATGAACTGGCCTGATCCTTGCCCAGTTGGACCCGCTTCAAGGGAACACGGTCGCCGGCGGGCTCGCGTCGCTGGTGAAACTCGCGGACAAGATCGGTCGGAATTAAATCCGCAACCGCTCCTTCCATGACGGATCGTGATCAACTGGAGACTCGCTCAGAGACAACGCCGCCACAGCGGGCGGCAAATCAACCTCGGGGCCCGGCCGGCGGGCCTTTGAATCACCTCGGCACAAGTCCGTCGCCTTCCTCAGGCCCTCGCCTTCGCCGGCGCCTTGTCGCCGTGGCAGAACTTGAATTTCTTGCCATTGCCGCACGGACACGCGCGCATAAGGGTCGCGCTTCGAATCCTCGTTCTTGACCCACAGCATCACGTCGGCCGGCGGCCGGCCGCGCTTGAGGAGCTGCCCCATCACGCCCATCAGCGGGCGGGTATGGGTGAAGAAAAGTTCGAGCCCGGCGCAGAGATAATTGTGGCCCGGCTCGCCGTCCTTCGACAGCGCGAAGCGGTCCTTCGGGCAGCCGCCGTTGCATAACGGTCGCACGGCGCATTCGCGGCATTGTTTCGGTCAGCCGGTCGCGCTTGTCCTCGCCGAATTTGCGCATCTGCGGCGAGGCGACAAGCTCGATGAGCGGCGTCGTCGTGGATGTTGCCGAGCTTCTGGCCCGGCTCGACGAAATGGTCGCAGGTGTAGACGTCGCCGTTGTGCTCGAGCGCCGGCCCGTAGCCGCAGGTCGGCGCATGGATGCACAGGAGGTGGCGGCCGAAATAGGCCTCGAGCGTCACGTCGATGAGTTGGACGAACACGCGGCCGACGTCGCGCCGCACCCATTCCTCGAAAACGTCGATCAGAAAGCGCCCGTATTGCTCGCCCCCGACCGAGCGGTCGGTGACGAGATCGCCGGTCTGTGTGTAGAGCAGGCGCTTGCCCGCCCCATGGTCGCTCCAGCCCTGGTTGGCGATGGCGAGCGTCTCTGCGGTCGCGCGCTCGACGATCGGGATGAACTGCATCCATTTGGCGCCGAGCTCGTCGCGGAAGAAGCGATAGACCTCCCGCCCATGCTTCTCGTTGGCGGCGTTGACGGTGCAAAGGATGTTGAACTCGACCCCGTGGGCCTTGAGAAAGCGCCACCCGCGCATGACGAGGTCGAAGGTGCCTTGGCCCTTTCGGTCGCGCCGGTAGGCGTCGTGCAGCTCGCGCGGCCCGTCGACGCTGAGACCCACCAGGAAATTATGCTTCTTGAAAAAGGCGCACCAGGCGTCGTCGAGCAGGAGGCCGTTGGTCTGGAACGTCTGCTGAACCGTCTGGCCCGGGCCTCTTGTATTTTTCGACCAGTTCGACCGCGCGCTCGAAGAAATCGAGCTTCATCAGCGTCGGCTCGCCGCCCTGCCAGGCGACGGTCACTTCGGGCGTGCGATGGGCTTCGATGCAGCTGCCGGATGTAGCTCTCGAGCGTCGCCTCCGACATCCGATGCTTGTCGTTGGGATAGAGGGCCTCCTTCGACAGAAAGAAGCAGTAGGCGCAGTCGATGTTGCACGTCGAGCCGCTCGGCTTGGCGAGCAGGTGAAAACTCGGCGGCCGCTCGACCGGCCGCGCCTGAACGGGCGTCCCCGCTTCCACTGACATCAAAATTCCTTGTCGACCTCTTGCCCATTCTAGCGCCCACAACCCGACGCCACAATCGGGGGACTGGCGAGGGCCCGCAAGAGGGATCCACGTCTGCGACGGAATTGCATGACCCGAGAGGCCGTCGGCGCCCGCCAAACGCCGGGGTTCGCTGCGGCGCGATCCCGCGCCCGCCAACGCCCTCGCGCAAGCTTCGCCGCCCACCTTGCGCTGGCGCCGCAGGACCGCGGCGAGGGAATCGGCGAGTAATCCCATGTCCGTGACGGCTGCGCCGGCGGCCCCCGCAGGCCGCGGGGGGAAGGACGTCGGCTTTGCCGTCGGCATCGTCCTGATCCTGTGCCTGTTCTTCCTGCCGGTGCCGGCGACGATGATCGACTTCGGGCTGGCGTTCTCGATCGCCATCTCGGTGCTGATCCTGATGGTGAGCTTATGGATCCAGAAGCCGCTCGAATTCTCGGCGTTCCCGACCGTGCTCCTGGTCGCGACCATTCTGCGCCTCGCCCTCAACATCTCGACCACCCGGCTCATTCTGTCGCGCGGCGAAGAAGGGCCGACCTCGGCCGGCTACATCATCGGCGGCTTCGCCCATCTGGTGATGGGCGGCGACTTCCTCATCGGCCTGATCGTCTTCACCATCCTGGTGACCATCAACTTCCTCGTCATCACCAAGGGCGCGACCCGCATCGCCGAGGTCGGCGCGCGCTTCACCCTCGACGCCATCCCCGGCAAGCAGATGGCGATCGACGCCGACCTTTCGGCTGGCCTGATCGACGAGAAGATCGCCCAGGCGCGCCGGCGCGAGCTCGAGGAGGAAAGCGCCTTCTTCGGTTCGATGGACGGCGCCTCGAAATTCGTGCGCGGCGACGCGATCGCCGGCCTCATCATCCTCGCGGTCAACATCTTCGGCGGCATCGTCATCGGCGTCACCCGCCACAGCCTGCCGCTCGCTTCGGCCGCCGACGTCTTCACCAAGCTTTCGGTCGGCGACGGCCTCGTCACCCAGATTCCCGCCCTCATCATCTCGCTCGCCGCCGGCCTGCTGGTCGCCAAGGGGGGCACGCGCGGTTCGGCCGACAAGGCGGTGATCGACCAACTCTCCGGCTATCCGAACGCCCTCTTTGTCGCGGCGCTCCTGATGGCCGTGCTCGGCGTCGTGCCCGGCCTGCCTTTCCTGCCGTTCGCGATGCTCTCGGGCCTGATGGCCTCCGTCGGGATCGCCATTCCCCGTCGCATCGCCAAGGCCGCGGCCGAAGAGGCGGCCCGCCAGGCGGCCAAGGACGCTCAGGCCAAGGCCGAGGCGCGCGCTTCGATCAAGGAGCAGCTCAAGGCGCTTCGAGATCGAGCTCGTGCTGTCGAAGGAACTGAACGCCGCGCTCATCGCGTCGCGCGACGAGATGGCGTCGCGCATCGCCAAGATGCGGCGGAAGTTCGCGCGGCAGTACGGATTCGTCGTCCCCGAGGTGCGTATCACGGACGACATCAAGGCGCCGGCCAAGACCTATCAGATCAAGATCCACGGCGCGCCGGTGACGACCCAGGAACTCCGCGTGCGCGATTGGCTCGTCATTATCGGCGAGGGGCGCGAAGCCAAACCTGCCGGGCGAGGAGGTGCGCGAGCCGGCGTTCGGCATCCGCGCCGATCGCCATTCCCGAGGCCTTCGTCAAGGACGCGCGGCGCGAGGGCTTCAAGCCGGTCGATCCGGTTTCGGTGCTGCTGACGCACCTCTCCGAGGTCATCCACAACAACCTCGCCCAGCTCCTGTCGTACAAGGACATGCGCGCGCTGCTCGACCGGCTCGAGCCGGAATACAAGCGCCTGATCGACGAGATCTGCCCCTCGCAGATTTCGCAGTCGGGCGTGCTGGCGACACTGAAGCTCCTGCTCGCCGAGCGCGTGTCGATCCGCAACCTCAACCTCATTCTCGAGGCGGTCGCCGAGATCGCGCCGCACGTACGGCGTCCCGAGGCGATCGCCGAGCACGTGCGCATCCGCCTCGCGCAGCAGATCTGCGGCGACCTCGTCGACACGGGGCGCTGAGCGTGCTGCGGCTCGGCAACCGCTGGGACCTCGTGTTCCACCAGGCGCTGAAGCGCGACGCCAAGGGCGACGTGGTCGAGTTCGACATCGACCCGCGGCTGATGGAGGAATTCGCCGCCGAGGCCTCCGCGGCGATCCGCAAGCGCATGGATGTCGAGCCGGCTGTTCGCGCTCGTCACCGCCCCCGAGACGCGGCCTTACGTGCGCATGATCATCGAGCGCATGTTCCCGACGCTGCCGGTGCTGTCGCAGCTCGAGATCGCGCGCGGCTTCGAGATCAAGTCGCTGGGAACGATCTCGTGAGGCCCTTTGTCTCAGTGCGAAGGACACAGAGAGACACGAATGGCTTGCTATCCTTGGTGTCCTTGGTGGTGAAGACCGCCAACGCGCCCGCATGATCGCCGACGCCGCGCAGGGCCTCGCTGCGGCGCCGCACGCGCTCACGCCGCACCTGACGATCGGCGCGTTCCTGCTGTTCTGCCGCATCGGCGGCTGCCTGATGCTGGCGCCGGGTTTCTCGTCGAGCCAGATCCCGATGCAGATCCGCCTGTTCGTCGCGCTATCGGCGACGCTGGCGCTGGCGCCTCTGCTCCTCGACAGGATTCCCGTCTCGGCGCTCGGCGACGATCCCGTGCTGACGCTGCGGATGATTGCGGTCGAAACGCTTATCGGCGGGATGATCGGCTTTCTCGCCCGCGCGTTCTTCGCCGCGCTCGAGACGCTGGCCTCCGGCGCCGCCCAGATGCTGGGCTTCTCCAATCCGTTCGGTGTCCAGCTCGAGGCAGGCGAAACGCTCGCGCCGCTCGCCACCCTCATCTCGCTCGCCGCGATGACGCTGATGTTCGTCGCCGATTTGCACTGGGAGCTGCTCAGCGGACTCGCGGACTCCTACGACGTCATGCCCGTCGGCGCCGACTTCAATTCCCGCTTTGCGCTGAGCCACGTCGTCGACGCGCTCGGCGAGTCCTTCCGACTCTCGCTCCGGATCGTGTCGCCCTATGTGATCTATGCGCTGATCGTCAATGTCGCGCTGGCGCTCATCAACCGGCTGACGCCGCAGATCCAGATCGTGTTCGTCGCGGCGCCGTTCGTCCTCGCGGGCGCGCTGGCGCTGCTGTTCGCAACCATCAAACCGGCGCTCGAAGCCTTCCTTATCGGCTTCGCCGGCTGGCTGTCCTCAGGGTAGATCGGAGAGCGGATGAAGAAGCGCGTGGATTTGCTTATGCGTATCGGCAAGTTGGCCGCGCAGATGCACGATCTCGGCCGCTGGCGGCTTTCGAAGATCGAGCGGGAGCAGGCGAGCCTCCGTGACGACCTGCGCGCCGTGTTCGAGGCGCTGGAGCGCGGCGAACTTGCCTACGGGGCGCACGCCAAGCTCAGCGCCCGCCGCATCCGCGGCCTGCAGAAACAGCTCGACACCCTGGCCAGCGAATCCGAACGGGTCCAGCGCGCGGCGCATGGTCATGGGATGCGCGCCAGGCTCGCGGAGCGCGCCGCGGAGACCGCCGACAAGGCCTATCGCGAGCATGAGGCGCGCAAGGAGCTCGCGGACCTGATCGAGCGCGCGCTCATGCGGCGAGACGCAAGCCAGGGGTAAGGGCCGCGCATCAGATTGGCGAGGCCTGCCCTCACTCCAGCCCTTACCCCGCTTCAAGGGGACAGGGCGTCGCCGACGACGACAGATGAGGGCCCGCTTGGGACGGATTTTGTTATGGCCTTCAATCCAACTTCCGACGTCGTTCTCGATGTGCTCAACGCCGCCGATCCGGCGCGGGCGAGCATCGCCGCCGAGCGGCTGGCGGCGCTCGCCGCCGGCGCGCCAGCGCGCGATTTCACCGTCGACCTCGACAAGGCCGCGGTCGCCGCCGCGGCCAACGCGGCGCCGCTCGCCCCCGGCCTCGCCAATGCGCGCCAAGCCCTCGCGCGGCGCGACCGACCCCGCGGCTCGGGCCAAGGTCGAGTTCGAGGCGATGGCGCTCAATTCGTTCGTCGGCGAGATGCTGCCGAAGGAGGCCAGCGCCTTCTTTGGACAGGGGACGGCGGGCGACGTCTGGCGGTCGATGCTCTCCGAGCAGATTTCCCGGCAGATCGCCAAATCGGGTGCGCTGGGCCTGAGCCGACGCCTGTTCGCGACCCACGAACTCGCCGCTGGAGAGCGGCGGGCGAGCGGAACGGCGGCCGCGACGGCCGTCGAATCGAGCGCCAACATTCTGTCCGCGCCCGCTGGCGCGGACCTCGTCAGCGGCGCCGTCCTGTCCGCCTCCCGGAGACGCACATGAAGCCGCATCGAGCCCTCGCCCCGTTCCGAGCCGCTCGCCGCGGCGATCGCGCTGCCGGTGGTCGAGCGCCTGACCCGCACGGTCGCGGCGGAGACCGAGGACATCGCAGCCGGCCGCCCGGCGCCCTACGAAATCTACGGCCAGCGCAAGAACCAGAGCCTGCTCGAGCTCAACCGCCTCATGCCGGCGCTCGCCCGGGCCGGCGGGGGCGGGCGTCTTCGCGCCGCGCTCGCCGAGCTCAACGCCGCCCTGGAGGCCAACAAGCGCGCGCTCGGCGTCCAGCTCAAGGCCTCGATCGCGGTCGCCGAGATCATCGCCCGCGCCATCCGTGACGGCCAGTCGGACGGAACCTACACCGCGCGGGCCTGGCGGGGACACGAGGAATGATCCGCTCGATCATCGTCGCCGTGTTCGCCACGGGCGCGGTGATCGCCGGCGAGATCGGCGCGCGACAGGCGCTGGTCTTCAACGAGCACCGGGCGACGGCCGCGGTCGCCCGCGCCACCGAGGCGCGCAAGACCCACGAAATCAACGTGCCGCGCATCAAGGACGGCGCCGTCAAAGGCTACGCGGTCGTTCTGCTCAGCTACACGGTCGACCTCGGCGAGATGAAGAAAGCGGAAATGAAGCCCGATCCGATCCTCGTCGACGAGGCGTTCCGCTACGTCTACAGCGACGAAACCATCGACTTCGACCATCTCGACCACTTCGACTTCCCCAAGATGACCCAGTCGCTGGTGCGTTCGGTCAACGCGCGGGTGAAGGGCAGGCGTGCTCATCGACGTTGGCGTCGAGGAATTCAGTTACGCCGCGATCGGCGACACCCACGCCCGGCCCTGATCGGGTAGGGTTCGGACGGAACAACGGCAAAACCGGACCTTGTCCTTGGCCATGTTTTGCCCCAAGAGTTATGGGACAGGCTCGCCCCATGTCCAGGACCGTCCGCTTTCCGATCGCCACATCCTCCGCCCACGACCAGGGCGCACGGTTCCTGAGCGCCGTCCTCGTCGCGCTCGGCGCGACGCTGTTGGCGTCGGCTTCGTTCGCCGACCAGGCCTATCCGCCCGGCCTGTTCGAAAACTCGCCCGTCGTTCCGAACGGCCAGCCGGCCGGACAGCCGGCCCCCGCCGCGCCTTCAAGTCCGGACGGTCCTGCCGCCGATTCTGCGCCAGGTCCCGACGCGGATGCGGCGCCGCCCGGCTACGAGGGCGCGCCCATGGCGCCGCCGCCCGACTACGACGCGCCTTCGGGGCCGTACGTCCCCTTCGCTCCCGGTCGGCCGGAAGCCTACGCGCCGCCGCTCGATTACTGCGCCGGCATCGCGTCCCGGACCTTCCACAATATCGAGGAGGTGAGGCGGGCGCACGCCCGATGCGATCGCGCCTATAACGCCGCGCCTCCGCCTCCCGGCTACCCGCCGCGTTATTGACCGGTCGCGATCGGCAGGTTGCATGCCGCCTGTCGCAACCGCCAACGCGTCCGACCCTTGGCGACCGCCTCTTCACCGCGGCTCGGCGCCCCCCTTCCCCCAATTATACTATGTGAATGATGGAATACGTACGCCCGTGGCGGCGGACGCACGACCTATCGGGCGGAGGCGGTCAGGATGCGCCGCGGGCGGGACGGCCGTTCCTTGCGGAAGGGTTGCTGAAAATTGAGATGGATCAATTTCGCCGCCGGCCGATGCGGCTAGCTTTGCAGTTTCGGCGGCCGGCCCGACTGGCCGGCTCGCCAAGCGAACGTGACCGTTCGTGTGCGATGGAGAAATAAAGCCTGACGCCGGCCCGCAAAGCGGGCGGCGAAGCTAGCAGCTTCGCGTCGGAAAAGACACCGCGACAAAATGCGCACCAACGAAAGTCGGAAAAGGCGTTCCCGCGGCGGCTGTTCAGCGCTATTTATCTAAGCGGTACGAAGAACCATAACGAGAAGGAGGAGGACACCGGGGTTCGCACCCGCGCTCGCGAGACCAGGACGGCGTGACGACATCCGCCACGGCCTGAAGACCGCGCTTGACGTCGGCGCCCCTTGATCAAGGGAACAAAGCTCCGTCGTGGTGAGGATGCCAAACGCCGATCCTCAGGGAACACATGACCGCAAAATTTCCTGGCGTAGAGAGCGTCATCAATGGCAATGGCGCCGTAGCAGAGGTTATGAGCCGCGTTTGCGGCGGCGTGATCGGCTACCCGATTACCCCTTCGACCGAGATCTCGGAAATCTATGAGGCGTTCCGCGCCAACGGCGGAATCAACGTCTGGGGCAAGCACCCATTCTTCTTCGAGCCGGAAGGCGAACATTCCGCGCAAAGCGGCGCCCTCGGGGCGGCGCTCACCGGCGGCAAATACGTCTCCAACGCTTCGTCGAGCCAGGGCATTCTGTACGGGATGGAGTCGCACTACGTCACCGTCGGCAAGAAGGTCGGCGGTTTCGTCCTGCAGGTCGCGGCGCGCGTCGTCTCCAAGCACTCGCTCAACGTCATGGCGGGCCACGACGACGTCTATGCGCTGCTCCAGTCCGGCTACACCGTGCTGTTCGGCAGCAATCCGCAGGAGGCGGCCGACCTCGCCGCGATCTCCTATCGGCTGAGCGCGCTGTCGCTGATCCCGGTCGCCAACGCGATGGACGGCTTCGCCACCAGCCACATGCTGTCGGAATCGCGTATGCCCGAGCCCGAGCTCCTGCGCGAATTCCTCGGCGACCCGCCGAGCCGCATCGAATGCCCGACGGTCGCGCAGGACATGCTGTTCGGCGCCAAGGGCCGCGCCTTCCAGCTGCGCCAGTATCTCGTGCGGGTCGGCGACGAATTCGCGCCCGAGGACATGCGCGAGCTTTGCGCGATTTCCTGACCGCCAACGAGGCGGCGGTCGAAACCGACTCGGCAGGCGCCCTGATCGACGACACGCTCGCCTTCGTTCCCGAGGAATTGCGCGGCCAGTGGCGGCGCCAGTGGCTGAACGCCCACGAGAAGGGCACGCGCCAGCTCGTCCCTGCGCTCGTCGACGTCCACAACCCCGGCGTCACCGGCGGCGTGCAGAACCAGCCCGACTTCCAGGCGGGCTCGGTCGACCACCGCACCCATTTCGTCAGCGAAGTGCCGCACATCGCCCGCGAGGTGATGAAGGAATACAGCACTTTGACCGGCCGCGACTACGCGCCGGTCCTGACCTACAACTGCGACGACGCCGACTACGTCATGGTCGGCCTGGGCTCGGTCACCGACGACGTGCAGGCGGTCGCGACCCATCTGCGCGCGCAGGGCAAGAAGGTCGGCGTCGTCTCGATCAAGCTCCTGCAGCCGTTCCCGGAGGCCGAACTCGTCGCCGCGCTCGCCGGCAAGAAGGCGGTGACCGTGCTCGAGCGCTCGGACGTGACCGCGCTCACCACCTTCGTGCGCGAGGCCCTGTTCAAGGCGCACGAGAACGTCGACGGCGAACGCCATCCGGGCATTCCGCCGCTCGCCAATCCGCCCAAGATCACCACCGCGATTTTCGGCCTCGGCGCGCACGACCTGCAGCCGCGCCATCTCGATCGCGGCGTTCAAGAACATGGAGACCCGCAACGCGCCGTTCGTCTATCTCGGCTCGCAGTTCTACGCCAAGAATCCGACCGCCGAAGCTCGCCGAGCTTCAGGCGAAGTTGAGGGCCGCCTATCCCGATACCGAGCTGATGGCGCTCGACACCGAGCCGAACCCGGTGCTGCTGCCGAAGTCGGCGTTCCGCATCCGCTTCCATTCGGTCGGCGGCTACGGCACCATCGCCACCGGCAAGCTTCTCACCGACATCCTCGCCGGCGCGCTCGACCTGCATTCGCGGGCCGCGCCGAAATACGGCTCGGAGAAGAGCGGCGCGCCGACCAACTACTACATCACGCTGAGCCCTGAGCCGGTGCTGATCACCAACGCCGAGCTCGAGGACGTCGAACTCGTCGTCTCGCCCGACCACAAGGTGTTCAGCCACTCGAACCCGCTGCGGGGCCTCGGTCGAAGGCGGGACGTTCATCCTGCAGTCGAACCTCGACGCCGTAACGGTGTGGAAGGAACTGCCCGAGCAGGCCCGCAAGGCGATCCGCGACCGGAAGATCAAGGTCTTCCTCATCGACGCCTTCGAGGTCGCCAAGAAACACGCCCCGACCGCCGAACTCGAGACGCGCATGATGGGCATCGCCTTCATCGGCGCAGTTTGCGGAAGTTTCGAGCGCGTCACCGAGGGCGCGGCGGAAGAGGCCGTGCTGAACAAGATCCGCCAGCAGATCGCCAAGAAATTCGGCGCCAAGGGCGGTCCGGTCGTCGAAGGCAACATGGCGGTGATCCGCGACGGCCTGAAGGCGACCCGGAGTCTCGACTACAACCAGCCCGAATTCGCCGAAGCGGAAAAAGCGACTGCGCACAAGAGCAACCTCACGGTCGCGATCTCGGCGGGGATGTGCCGCGCCGGCCGCTCGCCGGCGCCGTCGGGATTCCTCGACGCCGAGTATTTCGACGAGGTCATGGGCTCGGCCTTCCGCGACGGGACGATCGCCGAGGCGCCGGTCCTGCCGGGCACGGGCCTGTTCATCCCGGCCGGCAGCGCCGCCCTCAAGGACAAGGGCCTGTTCCGCCGAACCGTGCCGGAGTTCATCGCGGACCTCTGCACCGGCTGCATGGAATGCGCGCTCGTCTGCCCGGACGCGGCGATCCCGAACACCGTCCATGACTTCCGCGACCTGCTGACGACCGCCATCAAGCAGCTCGACATCGCCGAGAGCCAGAAGGAGGCGCTGCGGCGCGAGGTGTACCCGATCGTCGACGCGGCGCGGGACGTCTATCGCAACGAGAAGCGCCCGCCGGCGTTCCATGAGATCGTCCGCAAGGCGGCCGAGCAGCTCGACATCGAGAGTCCGGTCACGCGCAGCCATCTGACGCGCCTCGCCAACGCGCTTTCAACCTTCCCGGTCGCCAAGACCCGGCCGTTCTTCGACGCGATGGAGAAGGCCCATCCCGGAAGCGGGGGCCTCTACTCGGCGACGATCGATCCGTGGAAATGCACCGGCTGTCTCGAATGCATCGACGTTTGCGGCCCGCACGCGCTCGTCGCGCGCGACCAGGACGAGGCGCTTCTCGACACGCTTCAGACGCGGTTCGACTTCCTGAGCCGTCTGCCCAATACGCCGGCGCGATACACCGAAGGGGCGGTCAACGACGACGGCGACACCAAGCGCCTGATGCTCGACCGCAACAACTACTACGCCACCACCGGCGGCCACGGCGCCTGCCGCGGCTGCGGCGAGGTCACCGCGATCCGGCTCGTCACCAGCACCAACCACGCCATCCACGACTCGCGACGCAAGGGGCACATCCGCGAGGTCGAGGGCCTGATCGAGAAGCTCGGCGCCAAGCTCACGACGGTCGAGGACACCGAGCGCGATCCGCATCGGGGCGAACGCATCAAGGACGTGATCGCGACGCTGGAGAAGCGCCTCTACCTGCTGGAGAGCGGCCCGCGCGGGCACGGGCCGGCGAGCGCGGTGATCGCCAACGCGACCGGCTGCAGCAGCGTCTACGCCTCGACCTTCCCGTTCACGCCCTACAACGATCCGTGGGTCAACAGCCTGTTCCAGGACACGCCGGCGGTCGCCAAGGGCATATTCGAGGGTCTGGGCGCCGAGGCGAACGGCGACGTTCGCGCGTTGCGCATCGCCCAGCTCGAACTCGACGACGAGTACGATCCGGAGGTGCACGACCGGTTCTTCCGAACCTTGAGCTGGGCCGACTTCTCGCAGCGAGGAGATGGGCCTGATGCCGACCGTGATCAGCATGGGCGGCGACGGCGCGACCTACGACATCGGCTTCGGCGCGCTGTCGCGCGTGCTCAGCACCTCGACCCCGATCAAGGTCGTCGTGCTCAACACCGGCGCCTATTCGAACACCGGCGGGCAGGCCTCGACCGCGAGCCTCACCGCCCAGGACTCGGATCTGTCGCCGTTACGGCGGCGCCCACCACGGCAAGCAGGACGAACGCAAGGAGCTCGCGCTCCTCGCCGCCTTCCACCCGAACGTCTACGTGGTGCAGAGCACCGCCGCGCTGCAGGGGCATTTCCTCAAGCATGTGGTCGAGTTCCTCAACCACAACGACTCGCCCGCCGTGCTCGACGTCTATACGCCGTGCCAGGGCGAGCAGGGGATCGCCGATCCGGAGGCCAGCCGCCACGCGCGGCTCTCGGTGATGAGCCGCATGAACCCGGTGTTCGTGCACGATCCGCGCCGCGGCGCGAGCCTGCATCGAGCGCTTCTCGCTCGAGGGCAACCCCGACGTCGACAAGGACTGGGCGACCGGCACGATCGAGCATGTCGAGAACGGCGCGACCAAGCTGCTCGCAGCGCCGATGACGCCGGCGAACTTCGCGCTGACCGAAGGGCGGTTCCGCAAGCATTTCCACCGCCTTGCGCCCGACGCCGTCGGCGTTCCCGTCCACGAGTACATCGACCTCAGCCCGGCGGAGCGGGAGGGCAAGACGCCGTTCGTCTGGTCGACCGACGACGAGCAAGACGCTGATCAAGGTGCGAGGTCTCGCAGGACATCATCCATCTCGTGCGCGAGCGCCGGCGCAACTGGCGCAGCCTGCAGGTGCTGGCGGGCCTCGACGTCGAAAAGCTCGACGCCGAACATCACGTCGAGATGGAGGCCCTGCAGCTGCAGCTCAAGGAGGCGACGGAAGCGCGCGAATCCTCGATCGACTCGATCGCGCGCGCCATGTCCGAGCTCGCCGCCTCGTCCAAGGCGCCGCCGATCGCGGCCTTCGCGCCGAGCCGCGCCGTCGGGCCCGGTGACGCGGCTGATCGGCGGCGCGCCGGCGGCCGCCCGCCGCCGCGCCTGCCTCCGCCGCCGGGGACGGCGGACCGCCGGTGTCGCTTGCGGAAGAGGACGTCGCCAAGTGCTCGAACTGCAAGACCTGCTACCAGGAGATCCCGGAGCTGTTCGAGAAGGCGCAGATCGTCGTCGACGGCGAGGCCAAGGAGGTCGGGCGTCTGATCGCCGGGCGCCCTGGCGCGCGTGAAGGTCACGCCGGAACTCAAGGCGAAGATCGCCCGCGTCGCCGCCAACTGCGATTCGGAGATCATCCATGAGCTTTGAGACGGGAACGGCCGATCGCGACCTCGCCCGCTACCGGCAGGCCGCCAACGCGCTCGAGTCGACGCAGAACGAGATCGAGGAGCTCGAACAGACCGAGGCCTTCGACGTGTTCCAGAAGCAGCTCGGGCTCCTGCGCAAGCGGCTGCTCGGCAGCCCGCAGTCGCTGAGGCAGATGTTCGTCGACGACGGCATGCAGGCGATCGTCTGGGAGTTCAAGCAGGACGAGCTCGGCCCCGAGTTCATCAAGACGCTGTGGCGCCTGCTGCTGCGCGACGACGACATGAGCGCGCTGCTCCTGCGCTTCATCTGGAACGTGCCGCTCAAGTTCAAGCGCAAGTTCATCAACGCGATCGACGCGCATCTGTCCGACCGCTACCCGATGTTCAAGGGCCTGTCGCAGGGCTGGCCCGGGCAGAACGGCATCCCCCCCTACATCCGCTCGCCGGAGGAGCGGGCGCGCGACTTCGAGCTCGTGAACAAGGGCTATCTCGGCTACATGGACCTCGGCTACAGCGCCGCGCGAGGTCGACCTTCTGGTGTGGCTCGAGACGCTGCGCGACAAGCAGTGCGAGGACAAGGCCTGCGAACTCGGCGTGCCGAGGCCGGGCCGCGAGCCGAAGGGCGGCTGTCCGGTCAAGATCCACATCCCGGAGATGCTGCAGCTGGTCGGCACCGGCAGGTTCCGCGAGGCGCTGCGGCTGATCGAGTCGCTCAATCCGCTGCCCGACGTCACCGGCCGCGTCTGCCCGCAGGAGCTGCAATGCCAGGGCGTGTGCACGCTGACCGGCCGGCCGCTCGAGATCGGCCAGCTCGAATGGTTCCTGCCCGAGCGCGAGAAGATCGTGCGTCCCAACGCCGACGCCGAGCGCTGGAAGAACTGGGTGAGCCCCTGGGCCAAGGCCGAGAAGCCGCCGATCGCGGTGGTCGGCTCGGGGCCCGCGGGCCTGATCAACGCCTATCTCCTGTCGTCGCAAGGGCTTCCCCGTCACCGTGTTCGAGGCGTTCCATGACCTCGGCGGCGTGCTGCGCTACGGCATCCCGGAGTTCCGGCTGCCGAACACCCTGATCGACGACGTGGTGCGCAAGATCCGGCTGCTCGGCGGGCGGTTCGTCACCAACTTCGTGGTCGGCAAGACGGCGACGATCGAGGACCTCAAGGACAACGGCTTCTGGCGGATCTTCGTCGGCACCGGCGCGGGCCTGCCGCGCTTCATGAACGTGCCGGGCGAGCACCTGCTCGGCGTCATGTCGGCCAACGAGTTCCTGACCCGCGTCAACCTGATGCAGGCGCGGCTCGACGACTACGAGACGCCGCTGCCGGAGGTGAAGGACAAGAACGTCATCGTGATCGGCGGCGGCAACACCGCGATGGACGCGGCCCGCACGGCCAAGCGGCTCGGCGGCGTCGTCACCATCGTCTATCGCCGCACGCAGTCGGAAATGCCGGCCCGCGTCGAGGAATTGCATCACGCGCTCGAGGAGGGGATCGCGCTCAAGGTCCTGCGCTCGCCGCGCGCGTTCGAAAGCGAGAAGTCGGCGCATGTCTGCCACGCCGTTCTCGACGTGATGGAGCTCGGGCCGCCCGACGCCTCGAACCGGCGCGCGCCGATCGCGACCGACAAGACCGAGACGATCGCCGGTCGACCTCGTCGTCATGGCGCTCGGCAACGCCTCGAACCCGCTGATCAAGAACAGCGAGCCGGACCTGAAGACCTCGAAGTGGGGAACGATCACGGTCGACGGCGGATCGCAAAAGACCTCGATCGAGGGCGTCTATTCCGGCGGCGACGCGACCCGCGGCGGCGCGACCGCGGTGCTGGCCGCTGGCGACGGCCAAGCGGCGGCGCGCGAGATCGTCGGCGACATCCCGTTCTCGAAATCCGAGATCGAGCACATGGTCGAGAACGCGTCGCGCTACACCGACCTCGAGCGGGGCGCCGCAGACCATCCTCAAGAAGGTCAATCTCGCCGAAGGCATCGTCGAGATGCGGATTCGGTCGCCGATGATCGCCAAGGCCGCCAGGGCCGGGCAGTTCGTGCGCGTGCTGCCGACGCCCAAGGGCGAGCTCATTCCGCTGACGCTCGCCGACTGGGACGAGAAGGCCGGCACGATCGACCTCGTCATCCAGGCGGTCGGCGCAAGCTCGATCGGCATCAACGCCATGGAAGTCGGCGAGGCCTTCACCGGCATCGCCGGCCCGCTCGGCCAGCCGAGCAAGCTGCACCGCTACGAAGGCGAGCAGACCGTCGTCTTCTGCGCCGGCGGCCTCGGCCTGCCGCCGGTCTATCCGATCCTGAGAAGCCACCTGAAGCTCGGCAACCATGCGACGCTGATCTCCGGCTTCCGCACCGCCGGCGCCCTCTTCTGGACGGGCGAGGGCGAGCGGGTCGACGCGCTGCAAAAGGAGTTCGGCGACCGGCTCCGGGTGATCTACGCCACCAACGACGGCACGTTCGGCGTCAAGGGCTTCGTCACCGGACCGCTCGAGGAGCTTTTGCGGGAGAACGCGGCGGGCAAGGGCCGCAAGGTCGCGGAAGTGATCGCCATCGGGCCGCCGTTGATGATGCGGGCGATCAGCGACCTCACCAAGCCTTACGGCGTGCCGACCGTCGCGAGCCTCAACGCGATCATGGTGGACGCCACCGGCATGTGCGGCGCCTGCATGGTTCCGGTGACGATCGACGGCAAGATGGTGCGCAAGCACGCTTGCATCGACGGGCCGGAACTCGACTCGCACATCATCGACTGGGACAAGTTCCTGCCCCGCTTCATGCAGTTCAAGGCGCAGGAGACGCGAAAGCATGGTCAAGCACGGACTGGCCTGACCCGGGCTCGGAGGGGCGGCGTCTCGCCGCCCCCAAAGGCGCCCGAGACGGGCGCACTCCAGGAAAGCGCTGAACCACACTTTTGCGTGAAGCCGCCGCTTGAGCGGCGTTCGGGCCAATCGCCCCATTTTCGCCTCCGGCCTTTCACACCAGCGTAATCCAAAAGGTGGAGACGTCCGCGCGGGGAGGCGAGTTCGCGTCGTTGCAGGAGACGGCGCGTTCGAGTCAGGCGCGGAGGGACGCATGCACCTCTACAATTTCGAAGTGCTGAAGGACGGAGCGGTCGTGGCGAGCGAGCGCGCCGTGCTGCTGGTCGACGCCCGCGCGGCGTGGCCGGAAGTCGCGCGGCTGGCAAAGCGTCACGACGAGCCCGGCTGCAAGATCCGGGTCAAGGACGAGAGCGGCCGCATCGTCATCCTGACAGGCGTCGCCTCGGTTCTGCGCCACGCGCGAGCCCAGGCGGCGTAAGCCGCCTCATCAGGTCGTCCGAGTGCGGGCGCGAGGACGACAGACGAAAAGTCCAGGAGCGGCGCGGCGGAGCTGAACGTGCGGTATTGGCCTTGTTTGTTTTCGATTGATAGCGTTTTTTCGTGGGCGGACCCGCGCCCGCACAAGGCTGTCGAACGGCGCCTCAGTCGGCGATGATCATCTTGATGCCGCGGCTCTCGAAGGCGCGCGCGTCCTCATCGCGAATGCCGTCATCGGTAATGAAGGAATGAATGACGTCGAGCGTCCCCAATCGGGTGAAGGACGAGCGGTTGATCTTGGTCGAGTCGGCGACGAGATAGACATGGGCAGCGGCCCTGATCATCGCCTGCTTGAGCTGCAAATCGGCGAAACTCGGATAGGTCAGACCGGAATCGATGGCGACGCCGGCTGTCGCGAGGAAAAGCTTGCCTGCGAGAACGTCCTGGAAATAGTCCGCGGCCTTGTCCCCGCTCAACGACAGGGTCGGCGCCTTGAACTGGCCTCCGGGCATGTGGACGGCGTGGCCCGGCACGGCTCCGAGCATGAGAGCGATGTTGAGCGCGTTGGTGATGACCGTGAGGGACCTGCGGCCCAGGAGATTGTGGGCGATTTCCGTCGTCGTCGAGCCCGCGTCCAGGATGATCGTTTCGCCGTCGCCGACCAGACTGGCCGCCTTGACGCCGATCTTCCGTTTCTTCTCAATGTTCTCCATGTGCTGAAGCGACAGGGTCTCGACCTGCTTCGGCATTGCGCGCAGGAACGCGCCGCCGTGCTGCCGGTTGATGTGTCCGTCGGACTCGAGCTTTTCGAGGTCCTGCCGGATCGTCGCCTCGGAGACCCCGAAGGCGGCGCTAAGGTCGCGCACGCGCGCGCTTCCTTCCTCCTGCAGCCAGTCGAGGATCTTCATCCGGCGTGGTTCGGCAAGCAACCCGTTGAAGTCGGGATTGGGAAGCGCAACGAAGGCCGGGCGCTCGGCGCCCGTCGGCCTCGCGGTCCTTGACTTGCCCTTGGGCGCCGCCAATTCGGCACGCTGTCGCATTTGCGGGTTCCTGAGAAGGGTTGCGAATCTCTTTGATTTATCTCACGACCGTAACCAACCACAACAGCCGCCGTCCCTCATTGGCGAGCAATTTTCAGGCCAGTTGCGCCATCTGCTGCAGGGCGACCCGCTGCTGAAGCTTGCGCTGCGCCTGGTCGACGACGACCGCGGTAATGATCACCACGCCCTTGATCACCATCTGCCAGAACGAACTGACGCCCATCATGACGAGGCCGTCGGACAGGATGCCGATGACGAACGCGCCGATGATCGTGCCGCCGATCGTCCCGCGGCCGCCCGACATCGACGTGCCGCCGAGCACGGCCGCGGCGATGGCGTTCAGTTCGAACGTCTCGCCGGTCGCCGGGTGCGACGCCATCAATTCCGAGGAAATGATCAGCCCGACGATCGCCGCGCAGAAGCCGGAAAACATGTAGACGAACAGTTTGACCCGGTTGACGCGGATGCCGGACAGGGCCGCGGCCCGTTCGTTGCCGCCGACCGCGAAGATGTGCCGTCCGAGCGGGGTCGATCTTGCGATATAGGCGGCAAGGAGCGCGACGAGGATCAGAATCCAGATCGACACGGGAAGCCGCAGGATTGTCCCCGCTCCGAGGAACGCATAGCCCGTCGTCCCGAACGCCGGATTGCCTTCGAGGTTCGGGAACGTCGAGCCGTCGGAAAGCAGAAGCGCCGCCCCCCGGGCGACATAAAGCGTGCCGAGCGTCGCGATGAACGGCGCGACATTCAGGCGCGTGATGAGAAGGCCGTTGATAAGGCCGATGAGCACGCCGAGCGCCAGCGTGATCAGAATGATCTCCGGAATGTTGAAGAACACCGTGTAGCCGAACCGCAGATCGATTCCGTGCAGGATCAGCCCGCCCGCAACCATTCCGCATAAGCCGACGATCGACCCGACCGAGAGGTCGATTCCGCCGGTGATGATGACGAAGGTCATGCCGATGGCGAGAAAGGCGTTGAGCCCGACGTGCTTCGACATCAGCACGAGATTGGCGGCCGACAGGAAGTTCGGCGCCGCGAACGCAAAGAACAGCACGACTGCGAAGAGCGCGATGAAGGTGCGCAGCCTCATCAGGTTGAGCGTGAGGGAGCCGCCGACCGCGCCGGCGGCCCGCGATTGTGCAGCGGCGCTCATGGAAGCAACTCCCTCTGTTCGGACGCCGCGCTCGGTCCGTGACCGACTGACGATGCCGCGACGATTTTGGCTTCGGTTGCGTCGGCCCGATCCAGCAGCTCGGTGAGGCGTCCATGACTCATCACCGCGATCCGGTCCGACAGCGCCAGGACCTCATCGAGGTCAGACGTGACGAACACGATTCCAAGCCCCTGGGCGGCGAGGCTCCGCATGATGCGGAAGACGTCCGCCTTGGCCCCGATGTCGATCCCCCGGCTCGGTTCGTCCATCAGCAGGACCTTTGGCGAAGTGAGCAGCGCCTTGCCGATCACCACCTTCTGCTGATTTCCGCCCGACAGCGACGAGACCGGCAGCGACGGATCGGCGACCTTGATCGACAGCTCCTTGATTTCGCGTCGCACTTCCCTGGCCTCGGCCCGCGCCTGAATGTGAAAGCCCCGGGTCAGCTTGCGCAGGCTCGCCATCGTCAGATTCTCGGCGACCGACAGGATCGACACGAGCCCGTCGCGTTGGCGATCCTCGGGGATGAGCGCGAGGCCGCGCGCGATGCGACCGCCGACGTCCCGTTCGCGGACAGGCTTGCCTTCGATGAAGATGCGGCCGGATGCGAGCGCATGGCGGCCCATCACGCATTCGAGAAACTCGCTTCGTCCCGCGCCCATCAACCCATAGACGCCAACGATCTCGCCGGCGCGAACGGTGAGCGAGACATGGTCGACGGCGAAACCTCCGGTTATGCGCGGCAGGCAGATGTCGTCCGCGCGGAGCGCCTCGCCGCCAAACCGATGGTCGCCCGGGGTCGCGAAGTCCTTGGCGTCGGAGCCGATCATCTGGCGCACGATCCAATGGATGTCGACATCCGTCATCTGCCGGCTTCCGGTGACCTGCCCGTCGCGGAGAACCGTGATGTAGTCCCCGATCCGGATCAATTCGTCGAGCCGATGGGAGATGTAGACGATCGCGACCCCCTTCGATCTCAGATCGGCGATGACGCGAAACAGGATCGCGACTTCCGGCGCGCTCAAAGCCGACGTCGGCTCGTCCATGATCAGAATGCGCGCATTGCGCGCCACGGCCTTTGCAATTTCGACCAACTGCTGCTGGCCGATCATCAGATCCTCGACCTTGGCGCGCGGATCGACCGCCGTTTGCAGACGGCGAAGGAGCGCGCCCGCCTCGCGCTCCTGTTCGGCGTGGTCGATCCGTCCGCGGCGCATGATCTCGCGGTTGGCGAAGATGTTCTCCGCGACCGAAAGGTTGCCGAACAGGTTCAGTTCTTGGAACACCATGCCAATTCCATGCGCCATCGCATCGGCGGTGTCCGTGAAACGCACCGGTTCGCCATCGAGCAGGATCCTTCCCGCAGTCGGCTGCTCGACGCCGGCGATCATTTTGACGAGCGTGGATTTGCCTGCGCCGTTTTCGCCGACCAGCACGTTGACGGCGCCGCTCCGGACCTCGAAGTCCGCATGCTTCACGGCGACCGTCCCCGAATAGACCTTCGAGACCCCTTCCAAGCGAAGAACGACCGCCTGACCGGCGGCCGTCGCGTGCGGCTCGGTCATGACTTCGGTCCGATGCTGATTTCCACCGGGGTCACGAGGGGCGTCTCGGCCGCCGAAACGAACGGATAGGCGCCGAGCACCGTCACCTTCCGGCCGACCAGAGCGTCTCGTGGCAGCTTGTCCAGCGTCGCATGATCGATATAGGTGTTGAAGGCCTTGCCGTAGCGGGCGAAATCGATCTGGTTGGTGAAATCGTTGAACGAGACGAAGTCGAGCGCGTCGCGGATCGCGGTGCCGCGCATCGCCGGGCCGATCTGTACGATCGCGTCGGCCTTGCCCTGCCCTGAGGCGTCGACGCTGATGGTGGATGCGCGCGACTCCGTGTCCGCCGCCACGATCACGCCGCTGAACCTCGTCATGAGCGTCCAGGGCGTGTCTTCGGATTTCGCCCGATAGCCGAATTTGGCGCCGGCCGCGTCCGGCGAATTGGCGGCGAGCCCCCGGACCTCGAGCAGGGGCCCCGCCTTTTTCTCGAAATAGGGAACGACTTTCGCCGACCAGATCGAGGCGACCATCTTGTCGGGATCAAAAACGCCGGCGCCGTTGGGGGCGCCCGCGCTGGCCAACGCCGGCACGTCCGCGGTCGGGATGAACCGGCACGAGGCGAGCAGGACCCCTGCGACAATTGCGGCGGCGCAGCCAACCCAACGCATCAGAAACGGGCTCCTCAACGACCAGGGGAACGCGCGGACGAGACCGCCCGCGCGTCGCGTCACGCGCGCTCAGGGCTTCAGCGCGAACGTCTCGAGCTTGTCGGCGTTGGAAGCGTTGATGAGGACGCAGTCCATCAATTGCTTTTCGGTCTTCGGCGCGGTCTTCGTCTTGATGTAGGCGTCAGCCTGCTCGACCGCGAGTTGCGCCTCTCTGTAGGCGGGCTGCAGCACGGTCGCCTTGATGCCGCCCTGCTTGATCGAATCGCGCACGTCGTTCGACCCGTCGAAACCGACGACGATGACGTCGGCGCGGCCGGCCGCCTTCAGCGCCGCCTCGGCGCCCATCGCCATGGTGTCGTTGCCCGAGATGACGCCCTTGATGTTCGGGTTCGCCTGAAGGATCGATTCCATCTTGGTGAAGGCTTCCGGCTGGCTCCAGTTCGCCGACTGCCGCGAAACCAGCTTCAAATCCGGATATTCGTCAATCACCTCATGGTAACCCTTGGAGCGGATGCCGGCGTTGGTGTCGGATTCCTTGCCGACGAGCTCGACGTAGTTGCCCTTCTCGCCCATCAGCTTGACGAATTCCTGACCGCCGAGCTGGGCGCCCTGGTAGTTGTTCGACACGATCTGGGCGAGCGCGACGCCAGAGGCGTTGATCTCGCGGTCGATCAGGAAGGAGGGGATGCCGGCTTCCTTCGCCTTCTTGACCGCGGCGACGGTCGCATCGGCGCCGGCGTTGTCGAGCACGATGGCTTTGGCGCCGCGCGCGATCGCCGTGTCGATGAGCTGCGACTGCTTGTTGGCGTCGTCATCGTGGACGAGCGAGATCACGTCGTAGCCGAGCTCCTTGGCCTTGGTCTCGGCGCCCTCAGCCTCCGCCTTGAAGAACGGATTGTCGTGCGAGGGGGTGATGACCGCAATCAGGTCGGCGGCGCAAGCCCAGCCGCCCGTCATCGCGACGCTGGCGAGCAGAGCGCCGGCCAGGGCGTAACGTAGTTTCATTCTTGACCTCCCATTTCACTCTCGAGCATCGAAAAGAGCCCTTCCAAGCCGACGCTCGGAAAAGGCGCGTTGCGTTGGATGCCGACAACGCAACGCAGGACTTCCGGAAATTGACGGTCTGAGGCGCAGACGGATGGGTGCGAGGCGCCAGCTGCGCTGGGGCCGCCCGTCGGTCGCGTCGAGGAGGCGCCTCCCTGTTCCAATTATTGGCGTTTGGTCGCGATATTCGTGCAATGATCTTGTTTTCCTGTCAAGTCGCAAAATAGCCGCAGCAAAACAAGATCGATCCCATGCCGGGACGCGCCTGGAGGCCCGCATTCCACAAATGTGCGGCAGGGGGTCTCTTTACAAACCGCAAAAAAAGATATTACGTGCGAGAAATCGTAGCCAATCGAAAGAGCGAAGGCAGGGAGGACCGGCCGGGAACGTGGCCGGGCCGCTTGCGAAAGCAGGTCGGAAACCATGAACAAGCGCAATCTTCGTCCTATCAATCTCGGATTGGTGGTCGGCAGCCGGGAATTTTTCAACGGCGCGCCCGCCCTTCAGACCCGCGCGGAACTGCTGAAGCAGCTCGACCGGCTGAATGTCGCCTCCGCCATATTGCCTGTCGAGGCGACCAAGAACGGCGCCGTGCAGTCGCGCGAGGACGCGCGGCGCTACGCGGCCTTTTTTCGCGACCAGCGCGAGGCGATCGACGGCCTCGTCATCTGCCTGCCGAATTTCGGCGACGAGATCGCGATTTCGGAGCTGGTCAACGAGGCGCGGCTCAACGTGCCGATCCTCCTGCAGGCGAGCAACGACGAGATCGACAAGGTCGACGTCAAGAGCCGCCGGGACGCGTTCTGCGGCAAGTTCTCCGTCGCCAACAATTTCTACCAGTATGGCGTCCCTTTCACCGACACGACCACCCATACCTCCGACGTCGACGGCGCCGAGTTCGCAGCCGACCTCGACCGCTTCGTCCGGATCTGCCGTGTCGTCCGCGGCCTCCGGCGCGCCCGGATCGGCTCGATCGGCGCCCGCACCGGCTCGTTCCAGACCATGCGTTTCAGCGAGAAGCTGTTGCAGGCGTCCGGACTCACCGTCGTCACCGTCGATCTTTCCGAGATCATCTTCGCCGCCAACGCCGTCGCCGACGACGCGCCGGAGGTCAGAGCCAAGCTCGACGAAATCGCGGCCTACGGCCGCATTCCCTCGTACATCAAGCCGGACAAGGTCGTTCGCCAGGCCAAGTGGACGCTCGCGGTCGATCGCTGGATCGAGGAGAACGAATGCGACGCCAGCGCCATCCAGTGCTGGCGCAGCCTGCAGGACAATTTCGGCTGCGCGACCTGCCTGACCATGAGCATGATGGGCGAGAAGCTGACGCCCAGCGCCTGCGAGGTCGACGTCATGGGCGCGGTCTCGATGTATGCGCTGGCGCTCGCGGCGGAAGCGCCGTCGGCCATTCTCGATTGGAACAACAATTACGGCCGCGAGGCCGACAAGTGCGTGTGCACCCACTGCGGCAACTACCCGAAGAGCTTCCTTGGCGAGGCCCCGGAAATCTCTGAACTCGATGTTCTGGGAAGCGTGCTCGGCAAGGAAAACTGCTTCGGCGCCGTGAAGGGCAAGGTCCAGCCCGGTCCCATGACCTTCTTCCGCGCCTCTACCGATGACCGGCTCGGGACGATCAAGGCCTATGTCGGCGAAGGCGAGTTCACCGCCGATCCGTTCGCCATGGACGGGGGAATTGCGGTGACCAAAGTCGCGCGGCTCCGGCCGCTGCTCGGGCTTATCGCGCGCAATGGTTTCGAGCATCACGTCTCGATGGTGCGCGGCCATCACGCCGGCGCCGTGCACGAAGCGATCACGCGCTACCTGAACTGGCCGATCTACCGTCACGAAGCCGAGCCCTCCGCCGATGCGTTCGGTTCCCCTTTCTTCCGTGGGTGAGGCGGCGACGCGCATCACGACAGGCCAGAATTTTGCTTGCCTGCCGGCTTGAAGAAGAGAACATTCTCAGGCATCGGCTCCCGGGAAATCCCCATGCGATACGGCGCAAGCACGTTCATTTGGGCCTCGCCCTTCTCCAATCGAACCCTCGACCTCTTTGACCGCGTCAAGGCGATCGGCTTCGATATCCTCGAAATCTGTGTCGAGGATCCCGCCACGATCGACGCGCCCGCTATTCGCGACCGAGCGGAGCGGACCGGCGTCTCGGTGACGGTCTGCGGCGCCTTCGGGCCGGCACGGGACCTCAGTTCAGAGGATGCGGCGGTGCGGCAGACGGGTCTTTCCTATCTCGAGCGCTGCATCGACTTCGCCGCTGAGTTGGGAAGCCCCTTCGTTTCGGGGCCGATGTACGCCGCCGTCGGCAATACGCGCCTGCTTGATTCGCCCGCCCGGCGCGAGCAATGGGAGCGCGCGGTCGCAAGCCTGAAGCGCGCTGGCGCCTACGCCGCGGCGCGGGGCGTCAAGCTCGCCGTCGAGCCGCTCAACCGCTTCGAGACCGACCTCGTCAATACGGTCGATCAGGGGCTCAGACTGGTCGGCGACGTCGGCGCCGACAACGTCGGGCTGCTGCTCGACACATTCCATATGAATATCGAGGAAAAGGACATTCCCGCCGCGATTCGGCGCGCCGCGGGGCGCATCGTCGAGTTCCACGCCAGCTCGAACGATCGGGGAACGCCCGGCGACGATCATCTGCCTTGGCGCGAAATCGCGACGGCGCTCGGCGACGTCCGCTTCGACGGGCCGGTCGTGATCGAGGCCTTCACCCCGGAAATCAAGGAGATCGCGAAGGCGGTCTCGATCTGGCGGCCGCTCGCGGCGAGCCAGGACGCGCTCGCCGCAGACGGGTTGAAACACCTCCAAACAGTCTTTGCGGCCGCCTCTCGGCGGCCGGAGGGTCGCCCCTCCGGCCGGGCTTAAGCCTTACTTCCCGCCCCAGCGCTGCGGATAACCGGGCAGGTCTTCGCAACCGCACATGGCGTAGTGCAGCGGCGGCATCTTGTCGTTGACGTACTTGTCAAGGTCGGCCTGGGTGATGGTCGGCTGCGGCAGTTTCCAGTTCGGCCCCGGCACCGGCTCGCCCTTGAGGATTTCGACGGCGGCGATGATCGGCGTGCGCCACTGATAGGTCGGATAGGTCGGGGCGATCGCCGTCAGGCCCTTTTCCTTCCACTTCTTGAGAAAGTCTTCCTGGTCCTCGCCGGTGATGATCGGGTAGGGCTTGCCCGCGTCCTCGAACGCCTCGAGCGCGGCGACCGATGTCGCGCCGGCGTCCATCCAGACCGCGTCGATGTTGCCGAAGCGGTTGAGAGCGTCTTCGACGATCTGTTTGGTCTTGGCGTTGTCGCCGCCGGTGAATTCGGCGCCGACGACGTTGATTCCGTGCTCCTTGAAGATGCGGTTGGCGGCGGACCAGCGCGTTTCGAGCACGTCCACGCCGGGCGAGATGCGCAGCGCCAGCACTTTGCCGCCCTTCGGCAGCTTGTCGACGATGAAGTTCGCCGTCTGGATGCCCCACCCGTAGCCGCCGACCGGATTGATGAAGGTCACCGGGCATTGGGTCAGCACGCCGCGGTCGAACACGATCACCGGCAGCTTCTTGCAGGCGGCCTCGACCGCCGGCGTCAACGCCGCCGTCGTGGTCGGCGAGACGATCAACAAGTCGCAATTGCCGCTCGACACGAACGCGTCGATGTCGGAAATCTGCTTGTCGTCCTTGCCCTGCGCATCGGCTACGGTGAAGGACTTGATGTCGCTCTTGAGCACGTCGACCTGCGCCTGCATGTTGGTGAAGCCGACGACGCGCCAGGGATTTTCGAGGCTCGCGTTGGAGAAGCAGAGCCGGTATGGCCCCGGTTTCTTGTACTGCGAGGTGTCGACGGTCTTGCCGCCGATGTGTTGCTCCCACGGCTTGCCGGCGGGCCCTTCCGGGGTCGTCGCAAGCAGGTCCTTGGCCGCCTGGAATTCCTTCGGGTCGTCGAAGTTCTGGGCGGCTGCGGGACTTGCGAGCCCCGCCAAAATTATGGCCGCGAGCCCTGCGGCGACCGATGCTTTCACCATCATTTTCATTCCTCCTGCCGACCATGCGGCTTTCCTACGGCGCGCGTTTTGCGTCGCCGTCATCCGACGCGGCGGCGGCGCCATGCGCCGAACGCCACCGCCGCGATCAAGATCAGTCCCTGCGCCGTCTCCTTCAGCGGCTGCGGCAGTCCGAGCAGGGTGAGAAGCGTGAACAGGGCGGTAAGCGTCAGCGCGCCTGCGACCGCGCCGACAACCGTGCCGCGACCGCCCATGAGCTGAACGCCGCCGACCACGCAGGCGGCGATCGCCTGAAGCTCGAGGCCGAGGCCGACGTCGACCGATACCCCGCCGAACCCGCCGAGCATGACGCCCGCGGTCACCGCCGACAGCGCGGAAATGACGAACACCCCCAGGCGAACATATTCGACCTTCACCCCGGCGAATTGGGCCGCGCGCGGATTGTCGCCGACCGCGAAAACCCGCCGGCCGAACACCGTTCCGTGGAGGCCCCACCAGGCGAGCGCCGTCACGGCGGCCAGCACGAGGACGGCGAGCGGAAAGACCTTGATGACCGGGACGTCGTGGAACATGAAACGGCCGAACATCCGGAAATTGTCGGGCAGGTAGCCGCGCGGGGCGCCGCCGCACCACATCATCGCGGCGCCGTTGACCGAGAGCAGCGCTCCGAGCGTCGCAATGAACGACGGCGTCTTGAGATAGGCGACGATCGCGCCGTTGATCAGGCCGACGACGAGTCCGATCGCGTAGAGGACGCCGATCGCCCACCAGGTCTTCGAAGGGTCGTTGGCGGTCAGCATGGATCCGCCGATGACGGTGATCGTCACAATCGATCCGACCGAGAGGTCGAACCCGCCGCTGACCAGCACAAAGACCTGCCCCGAGGCGAGGATCGCCAGCGGCGCCGCGCGGCGCAGAAAATTCATCGCGCCCGCGGGCTCCAGATAGCTCGGCTGAATCGCGCCGACCAAACCATAGAAAACGACCAGCACGACCACCGCGAGATTGATCTGCCGGACGAACGCGCCTGCGCGCGAGGCTGGCTTGGCGTCGTCGAGGGCGACGGTCATGCGACGAGGTCCCGCGACCGCACGGTGTAGACGGCGACAGCGGCGACCACGATCGCGCCGCGCAGCACGAGTTTCGGATAGGCGGACACGCCGAGCATGTTGAAGGCCGCGTCGAGCGACGCAAACAACAGGACGCCTGCGAGCGTGCCCCAGACTCCGCCCCGGCCGCCGGCAAGCAGCGTCCCGCCGATGACGACGACCGCGATCGAACTCGAGATCGTACACGCCGTCGCGGCCGACCCAGGGGGCGCCGGAACGCAGACGGCTCGCAAGGTAGAGCCCCGTCACGCCGGCCGTCAGGCTGCAGGCCACGTGCGCGCCGATGGTCACGAGATCGGTCCGGATTCCCGCGAGCCGCGCCCCCTCGACGTTGCCGCCGACCGCGTAGAGATGCGCGCCGAACTTGGTCGCGCTCAAGACCACCGAGGCCAGCGCCGCGAGCGCGAAGAGGCCGATCACCGAGAACGGCGCGCCGCCATAGCCGCCGTAGGCCAGCGCCTGGAACGCCTTCGGCACCGATCCGGCGAAATTGGTGAAGCTCGCCGAGAGCAGCCCCTGCAGGATGAGCCCGACGCCGAGCGTGGCGATGAACGCGTTGACCTGAAACCAGGCGATCAGCGCCCCGTTCAAAAGCCCTATCGCAGCCGAGACGGCGAGCACCAGGACGACCGCGGGCAGCATCATCTCGGGCCGCCCCTGCATGACGTAGGACGCAAGCACGGCGCCGACGCTGATGAGGTTCGCCACCGACAGGTCGATCGAGCCGGCGAGAATGGCGAACGTCTGGCCGATCGCCACGATTCCGAGCGCGACCATCCTTTGCAAGAGGCCGATCACGCCCTCCGGATCGAGCATTCTCGTCTCGCCCGTCCACAGCGCGACGCCGGCATAGAGCGCGACCGATCCGATGAACAGCAGCAGCGGGGCGGCAAGACCGAAGCGGCCGACCGGACGCGAAGGGACTGCGCCTGCGTCGCTCATTGAAGCGCCGCCTGCGCGGCGCGGTCCCGATCGTGACCGACCGCCAGCGCCATCACGTCCTCTTCGCTCGCCCCGCCCGGCAGTTCGCCGACGACGGCGCCCTCGCGCATCACCAGGATCCGATCGCTGACGCCGACCACTTCGGGGAGATCCGACGAGATCATCACAATCCCGCGGCCGCGGTCCGCGAGGTCGCGCATGATCCGGTAGATCGCCGCTTTCGCCGCCACGTCGACGCCTCGCGTCGGCTCGGAGAAGACGAGGACCCGAGGATCGAGCGCGAGCAGGCGGGCGATGATGACCCGCTGCTGGTTTCCGCCAGAAAGCTGCCGGACTTCCTGATCGAAATTCGTGGAGCGCACGTCCACCTGCTTCAGGCGTTGGTCCGTGGCCTTGACCGACATCGGCGCGGCGTTAGGGGGTTTGAGAGCGCTGGCGAACGCCCGCTGGCTCAACGCGGCGTTGTCGCGCACCGACTGCTGCATCAGGAGACCTTCGCCTTTCCGATCCTCGGAGATGCGGCCGAGGCCCGCTTCGAGCGCAGACCTCGGACTCGAAAATACCACCGGTCTGCCGGCGACTTCCATCGTCCCGCTCTGGAACGGCTCGTCTCCGGCGATGGCGCGGCCAAGCGCGCTCTTCTCGGAGCCCTCGAGCCCGGCGACGCCGATGATTTCGCCGGCGCGAAGCACCAGATCGACGCCGCGCAGACGCCGGTTGTTCCCTCCGCGGATGACAAGCGCCGGCGATCCGGGCGCGCTGGCGGAACGCGGCGGGTAAAAATCGCTGAGGTCGCGGCCGACCATGGCGCGGACGAGGCGGCCGGTCGGCGCCTCGTGAAGCGGTGCGGTGAGCACGGTCCGGCCGTCCTTGAGCACGGTCACGCGATCCGCCACGGCCTGGATTTCCGGCAAGTGGTGCGAGATGTAGACGATCGTGACGCCCTGCCCGCTGAGGCGTCGGACGAGATCGAGCAGGCGCGCGGCGTCAGCGCCGTCGAGGGCGGCTGTTGGCTCGTCCATGACGAGAATCTTGGCGTCTACCGCCAGCGCTTTCGCGATCTCGACGATCTGCTGATGCGCAATGGAAAGGTCGCCCGCCATGGCCTCGGGAGCGATGGCCGAGCCGAGGCGTTCGAGAAGCCGCGCCGAGTCCGCCCGCATCCTGCGCCGATCGAGCGCGCCGAAGCGCGAGGGCTCGACGCCCAGGTAGATGTTCTCCGCGACCGTGCGAAAGGGAAGAAGGCTCAGCTCCTGATGGATGATGCTGACGCCCGCCCGGCGAGCGGCGACAGGATGCGAGAAGGACACCTCGCGCCCCTCGAGCCGGATGCGCCCCGCGTCGGGTGGATAGATTCCGCCGAGGACCTTGATGAGGGTCGACTTGCCGGCGCCGTTCTCGCCGCAGAGCGCGTGGACCTCCCCGCGCGCGCAACCGAAGCTCACGTCGTCGAGGGCGCGTACTCCGGGGAACGTCTTGACAATGTTGAGCATCTCAAGCGCGAGCGGCTGGCTGGTCACAGCGTGTTCCCGTGCCGGCGCGCCGAACGCCCCGCGCGCCTCGGCGCTGTCCACCCAGTCCCAGCCGGCATTCCTGCGCACCGGTACGCCATTGCAGGCGCCCTCCCATTCCTCTTTGTCCATTCGAAGAAAGATGACGAACGCCAACCATGATGGCGCCGCCGAGCCTCGCCGTCGAGCCTGATAAGGCGGTTGCGCAGAAATCCTCAGAAATCGCGAATTACCGATCGTGTCGGCGGCAAGGGCGCGCGGCGTCAAGACACCGACACCGGCGTATGACGGACGCGCTGGCCGCGCCACGTGCGGTCAGGCCAGGATCGCTCTTCATCTTTGATTTCGTCCCATGACTCCGGCGAATGCTGTTACGCTGATCGGACCGGCTGCCCGGCGACTAAGTACAACCCCTTAGTTGTGAACGCTGGCGCCGTGATCGATATTGAGAAACGATGGGGGCGTGAACCTTTCGATTTGAACGCGTTCGAAATGACTTTTGGGCGGCCCAATGATCAACCGCATTGTTCTGGAGCTGGAGACGCCGGGAGACTTCGAGGACCCTGTTTCGCCTTTCCGTTGGCGATAGCGTGGTTGCGGAAAGCCTCACCGCAGTGCAGGCGCATATCCTCGTGGGCGAGGTTCTCGATCGCATCGCCGTCCCGCGGCAAGCGAGGGAAGCCGCCCGGGCGGAGGCTGTGCGGCAAACGCCTCGGCGCGAACCGGAACGCGAACAGATGGAGCCGTCTCTCATGGACAAGGGGGTCGCGTTCGTCCAGGCGTTGAGGGCCAGGTCACAGCGTCCGGCGGCTCGCGGCGACCGCGAGGGTTTCGTCGACAGTCTGTAAGACAAAAACCGATGTTCGCGGGGGCGACGCCCGACGCCGACGCGAAAAAATCTCTCAGAAGGCGAATGCGTAGATCGCGCCGTCGGCCGCGACATAGAGTCGGTCGTCTGACGCGATGAGCGTTTGAAAATGGTGCAGGCCGCGCAAGGTCTCCGGCGGCGAAACAAGCGGTTCGCCGCTCTCGCCCCTGAACGCGTGCAGCCGGTTGTCGCCCTCGGCGCCGACGACCCATACGATCGGGTCCGAGCGGCCGTCGGTCGTCGTTACGATCGGCGAGCCGGCGCCGTCGACCGAACCGCACCAGGCCGTCTCGATCGCCGGCGCGGGGTCGACGCGAATTTTCAGCGCAATCACGCCGTCCGCGGGCTCACCCGGCGGACAATGCGCGCCATCGCCTTGCAGAACGGCGAAGACCCCGTCGGCGGCGCTCCAAATCGCCGCTGACGTGATGGCGATGTTGGTCGCTGCGCGGGCGGCTGCGAGCGCGCCGCCGACGCCGCCAAGATTGTCTCGGTCGAGAAGATAGGCCTCGCCAGCCTTCCCGATGGCGAAGATCAGCTTCCGCGCGCCGTGCGGGCCGGCGACATCGAGCGGGATCGCCGCGCTCCCGCCGAGGTCGAGGTCGCGACGGTCGAGTTCGCGCCAATCCACAGGCGCGAAAAAGTCGCGGCTTTCCATCGGCCGCGGAAGATCGGGAGAAAGGCGCAGGACCGCTTCGCCGTCACCCCACGCGGTTGCGCCGAACGTGTTGCCGGTGACCGCGAACAGCGATTGCCCGTCGCCGCTGACGCCGCCCTGCGCCCATATGCCGCCGCCCCGCGCGCGCGTCGAAAAGCTCGTGACCTTGCCCGGCTCGTCAATGGGTACGCCGACGACAAAGCCGTGATAGGCGCCGCAATCGCCCCAGTGTCCGCTGAACGGAACGAAGACCTTGCCGTCAAACAGCGCCAGCGCGCCGCGCTGGTTCTGTACCGTCGGGTCGAAACTTCCACCGAGCGCGGTTGCGACATCGACGGGCCAGCCCGGCTCGATCGAGCCGTCGGCGAGGGAAAGCGCGAAAATTTCGTGGCGCGGCCCGTTGGCGCGCATGACCGCCGCGTCGAGATAGAGCGTCGCGCGCTGCTCATCGATCACCGGCGCTCCGGTGACGCCGAGCGGCGAAATATTTCCGCATGGGAGCGCGGAAAGGGGAACGGGCCGGCCAAGAGCCGCCTTCCAGACCTGCGCGCCGCTGTTCGCGTCGAGCGCGAAAACTTCGTTGTCCTCCGTGGCGACGATCAGCTCGCCGCCGCTCGATCCCGGCCGACGCCAAAGCAGCGGCTGCGCATAGACCTTGCCGTGAAAGGCGGCGTGGAAAGAGGGGTCGAGGCGCAAGCCCCGTGCGCGCTCGTAAGTGAGGCCGGGCACGACGTAGCGGCCAGCGCGGTCAAGCGCGCCATGGTAGGTCAGAACGGATGGATCGGCGTGCGCCGAGGCCACGGACAGGAGCGCCAAAGCGACGAGCGTGTTTCGCATCGGTAGCCTCGCGGGCGGCGTGCGCCAACCCCTCCGCCATTATCCAATCGATTCCGGCAAGAACAAGTTTGCGCCCCGTCCCACGGGGTGAAGGCGGAGCGGAGAGAGCGCCGCCTCTGAATCGGCCGGAACGACCGATAACCTCCTACGAAATCGCAACAGCCCTCATAAGGCGGACGGCGGGGCGACATAGATAATGGGCGCCGCCGCGCGCGCAGCCAGCGGGCCGGCGCGCCATTTTTCGTCGTTTACGAGCTCACTTTGACATCGAGCTCGTCGTAACCCTTGGCGCGATAGATCACGACGGAAAGCAGCCAGGCCAGTGCAAAGACGCCGATGATGACATAACCGAGCGTCCCAAAATTGTCGTTCAGCGAGCCGATCGCTTCCCAGAACGCGCCCTTCGAGCTTGAACGTGTCGCCGATAAGGCCAAGGGTCTCGATCCCGCCGATCAGCACCGCGACAACGACCGACACGGCGGTGATGGTGATGTTGTAATAGAGCTTGCGGACCGGCTTCATGAAGGCCCAGCCGTAGGCGCCGAGCATCAGGACGCCGTCGGTCGTGTCGATCAGCGTCATGCCGGCGGTGAAGAGAGCCGGGAAGACCAGCAGCGTGCCGAACGACGCGCCGTTTGCGGCCTGGGTCGCCGATATGCCGAAGAGAGCCACTTCCGTTGCGGTGTCAAAGCCGAGCCCAAACAGGAATCCGATCGGAAACATGTGCCAGCTCTTGGTCACGACCCGGAACAGGGGACGAAAGATGCGGGCGAGGAAGCCTCGATTGTTGAGGAGCAGGTCGAAGTCGTCCTCATGAAAGGCCTCGCCGCTCTTCACCGCCTGGAATGTCCGCCAGACCGAGATCAGGACGATGATGTTGAAGGCCGCGAGGAGGAACAGGAAAAACGCCGAGGCGAGGGTTCCGAAAATGTCGCCGAAGGCTTTCAGATCGTCGAACCGCCCGGTGACCTCCGAGGCGGCGACGCCGACTGCGATCGCCAGCAGGAAGACGACGAGGGAGTGGCCGAGCGAGAAATAGAACCCGACGGCGACCGGCCGTTGGCCCACCTGCATCAGCTTTCGTGTCGAGTTGTCGATCGCCGCGATATGGTCGGCGTCGACCGCATGACGAAGGCCGAACGTGTAGGCGAGAAAGGCCGAGCCGAACAGGACCGCGTTGCCGCGCAAGGCGACGAAGGCCCATATCCAGACGAGAATATTGGCGCCGATCAAGAGCCCGTAGAGACCGACCAGACGACCACGAACGCTCGAGTCGCTTTCATTCCAGATGCGGGAAACAAAACCTTGCATGACACCCTCGCATGCATTGTAGCCACAACAGTCAGCGCGACCGTGATCGGTCGGCTGTGCGAGACGGCAGGTCTCCTGGCTCGCGGTTCACCGCCTGTCGCCGGTCTTCCCAGGTTTTCCCAGTGGCCATGATTGGCGCCAGACTCGCCGCTTACAGTTGCGGGGGCAGCCGCGGCATAGGACGGAACGTCCGCACCGCATTCCCTTTTGATCCCCTGCGGGAACCATCGCGAACAGGTTACAAGAGAGTGTTCGGCGGCGCAAATGTCCCGCGCGCGTTCGCTCGCGGGTTCGTGAGTTGGCTGCCCTTCAGGACGATCGCGCGGGGCCTTGCGAACGGCCGGCGTCGTAAGACCCTGGCTACAGCTCGGACTCGATCGCCCGCAGCAGCCGGAACCGCATTGCGCCGTCATTGCTGGCGAGCGAGATCACGAAGCGGACCCGCCCATGACTCGAGGTGTCGGCATAGCCGGCGAGCGTGCGAATCCCGTCCATGGTGCCGGTCTTGTTCATGCCGCCGTCATGACCGTGCAGCAAGTCGGCATGGGGCGCGAAGAGTTCGAGCACTTTGGCGAGGCCGCGCGGCGGTGAAGCGATTGTTGCGGCTGATGCCCGAGCCCTCCTCGAGATGGATGGCCGTCGGCGAGGCCGTGCGCGGCGAGCATCTCGTTCGCGACCTCGAGCGACTTCTCGAGGCTGACCGGCCCGCCCAGGCGACGACCGCCGATCTCCAGGAAGACCTGGTTGGCGATGTAGTTGTTCGAGGCGCGGAGCAACTCGACGAGGATCTCCGAAAGGGTGCGCGACTGCCGGTGAACGTAGACCGGCTTCAGCCCCTCGGGCACGGTTCCGGTCGAGATCTTGCCGTTCACGCTGCCGCCCGCCCGCTCGATGAAGGCGGCGATCAGCTCGCCGGCATATTGGAGGCTCACCGCCGGGTCCTGGCTCAGGCTGATGCGGCCGCTTCCGTTGGGGCCTTGCGCCCGGAACTGGGCGATCGCGAGCGGGGTGATCGGGGTCTGCTTCTCGGCGGAGCGCACCTTGTTGCCGCTGCGCACGGCGGAGATGGTGTTGAAATTCACCGCCAGCGCGGAGTTCAGCGCATTGTAGGCCTCGCCGTCATCCTCGATGCCCGGGATGCGGAGGTTTGAAGGATAGTAGCTCGCGTCGAGCACGATGCCGGTGATCGGCGCCTTGCCGACCGCCGCGACGAGCTCGGTCGCGAGTTCAGCCAGCTCCTCCGAGATCAGGAAAGGATCGCCGCCCCCGCGCACGTAGAGCACCCGCTTGTCGTCAAGGTAGAAGCGGGTCTCGAAGCGGTAGTCGCCGCCCAAGATCTCCATCGCCAGCCAGGCCGTCACGATCTTGGTGACGGAGGCCGGGACGAAGGGCTCATCTGCATTCTGGGCCACCAGCTCGTTGCCCTGAGCGTCCATCACCAGCACCAACCCCGACGGAGCGAGGGCCGCGACCTTCTCCTTGACGCCGGCCAGGGCCGGCGCGGAGAGCAGGAACAAAGCGAGGGCGAGCAGGCGGGACCACATGGCGACTTCAGCGCGGGCGCAGCATCTGCAACTTGCGGTCCTACGCTAGTGATACTCAAGCGTTAAGTCAGCCAGTCCGGAGACTTTCCACTTATGCTGCGATCCGGCGCCGGGGCGAGGGCATGCCCGGGGTCGCCTTTGCGCCAGAACAAATCTTCCGGCGATCTATTTCCGAATAACCCCTGGCGGGCGTGGGCTTGTTACAGGCAGAGCGTCCGGGCGCTCGGGGTCCACCGGCCAAAACCGCTCGCGACCATGTTGCGGATGACCGCGCAGACATAGGCGCGCTCGGCCTCGGGATTGCCCGGCCCGGCGTTGTAGCGCGCCACCGCCAGCGTCCAGGCGCCCGTCTCGGCCTTCAGCGCCTTCAGGAAGCTCGCGGCGTAATCGACGTTGCGGGCCGGATCGAACATCTCCGCCAGCGAACCGAACCGGGCCCCATGGAAATGGACATTGATCTGCATGCAGCCGACGTCGATGAAATGCGCCCCCTCCGCCCGCGCCGCGGCGAAGCGCGCCATCGCCTCCGTCAGCGTGTCCGAATGGACCTCGCGCCCGTCGACGTTCATGTCGTAGGGGCCAAGCTCGCCCCGATGTCCCGTCTCGGTGAGGCCGACCGAATAGAGCACGTTGAGCGGCACGCCGGTCTCGGCCGCCGCGCGGGTCATCTCGCGTTCGCAGGCGAGCGAGCCGGCGGAGGCCCGGCTGAAGGAGCCTTGGCTAGAAACGAGAAGCGCCGCGGCGAGAGCCGCGCGGATCGCCCGCCCCGTCCCCCTGCCCCGGCGACGCGCCGCGATCGCCGTCGCCCGTCGATTGCCCTGCCCTTTCCGTCGCATCGCTCGCGCCTGTCTGCTGGATGATGAGGCTCGTGACCGGCTGGCCGATCGCGGCCAGCCGCTCGGCGATGGCGTCGCGCGCCCCTTCGATCGTCGCCGTGGTCTCGCCGCTCGCCGCGCGGATGACGACGCCGAGCTTGTCGCCCGTGAGCCGCACCGTCATCGTCACGTCGTCGAGGCCGCCGGGGGTGAGATCGAGATCGATCTCACGGACCTTGTCGGCGGACGGCGCCGTCGCTGTCGGAGCGGTCGTCTGCGGGGCTCTCCCGGCCGATTGGGCCGCCGGGGCGGATGTCGAGAAAGGAGTCCACCCCGGAACCGCGGCGAAAGGCGAGGCGTCGGCCTGGACCGTCGGCGCTGCCCCCGCCGGCGGCGCGCCGGGTCCCTGCCCGCCCGAGGCTCCCGGATCGACCCTTGCGTCGTCGCGCGCTTTCGCTGGACCGGCCTGTGGGCGGCGGCGCCCGCGCCGGCGCCGCTCGTCGCTTCCGGCGTCGCTCCGGATTCGCGCGCCGAAGACGGCGCCGGCCGTCGCGGGCCCGACGCCGCCGCCGGCCGCAATCCGGTCCTGGCGGCGGATGGGGGCTGAGTCGCCGGGGCGGCGACGGACAGGCTCGCCTCCGACGCGTCGGCGTCGCTCCCGGCGGCGGCGGCCTCGGCCGGGGGTCGGCGGACAATGCGGCGGACGCCTGTCCTGCCGACCCGGCCGTCGCGAGCGAAGCCGCCGGCGCAGAAACGGCCGACGCTCCCGTAACGCCGCCGGCCGCCGGCGCCGCGCCGGACGCGACGCTTTCGATCGCGCTCGCGAAAGCGGCCGGGGCGAGATACGATCGCTCGGCTGTCAGCTTCGCGCCGGACGCAGCCGTCGCCGTCGTCGTCGGCGCGCCTGCCGCCGCCGCGCTCGCGCCGGCGCCGCCGCCGGCGCCGGTCGCCGAGACGCCGCGGGAGGTTGGCGAGGTCGCCCGGGCGCCGTCCTCGGCGCCCGCCCCTGTCGTGGCGGCGGCGGCGGTCGGCGCGATTGTGAGCGAGGCCAGCGCGCCGCCGATCAGCGCCGCGCGCAGATCGGACGACGCCCCCGCCGAGGCCGCCTCGGCTTGACCATCCGGGGCGTGTTCGCCGTCGTCGTCGGGCGATCGGGCCTTGCCTTCGCCGGCGGTCAGGGCGTCGAGGGCTGCGGAAAAACCATGCGACCCGCTTGCGGCCGGTCGGGCGGGCGCGGCTGCCGGCGTCGCGGCCAGAGCAGGCGGGAGTACGGAGGCGACCACGGTCATGGCGCGCCGACCCCGCTTGCGACGCCGAGGCTCGCAGTCCGCCGCAACGCCTCCTCGGCCTTGGCGATCGTCGCGCGGGGGCCGTCCGCCCTGGCGTCGCCGGGATCGGCCGCCGACAGCGGCGACGGCGGCGGGCGGCGCGCGCAATTGCGCCGCCACGTTCCGCGCCGTGGCGAGAAGCGCCGCGTCGGACGGGTCGAGCCTTGCGGCGGCGATGGCCTGGAGGTCGCCGGCGGCCGCGTCGTAGCCGTCCGAGAAAATCCGCCCGGCGTCGAGATAGAGGCGGGCGCGCGCCTCCTCGGGACCGCCGGGCGTCGCGGTGCGCAAGGCTTCGCCGGCCGCGGCTGCGGCGGCGTCGAACCGCCCGTTCAGCGCCGCCGCGCGGGCGAGGGTCAGCAGAAAGTCCCGCCGTCCGTCAGCCGGCCAGGCGGGCCGCCGCCTCCGACAAGAGACGGAAGTTCCCCGGATCGTCGGCGAGCCCGGTGCGCGCGATCAACCGCGCGAGGTCGCGGAAGAAGTCCGGCGCGTACAGAGACGCCGCGAAAGCGGTCGGCGTATTGCCGCGTCAGCAGCGCGACCCGCGGCGCGTCGCGCGCTTCGGCGAGCAGCGCGATCTCCCGCCTCAGGGCCGCCTCCTCGACGAGGCCGCCCGGCGCGACGAGGCGCGCCCAGTCGAGGTCGGCGACCGCAGCCTTCGGATCGCGCCGGGTCTTCACCACCGAACGCGCGAAGGCGACCGTCCCGGCGAGCCGCACGTCGAGCGCGACGAGGTCGAGCGGAGCCGAAGAGCTCGAGCGCGTCGGCTTCGTGGTTGGTGACGTAGGCGAGCGCGCCGCGCGCGAGCGCCCGCTCGGAAGCGGCGAGCGCGTCGCCCTTGACGAGCGGGACCACGGGAGCGAGCGCGCCGCCGCTCAGCACATAGATGACGAGCGAGTCGGCTTCGCGCCTGCTCAGCCCAGGTCTCGGGCTTCGCGCGCGGCGATCGCTTCGGCCATCGCCTTCAGCTCGGCTGTCTCGGCCGGATAGGCGGATTTGTCGCCTGCGGCGATCTGCGTCTGGAAGCGCTGCAGGTCCTCGGCCATCGCGGAAAGATTCGGCGGCTCGGCGGGCTCGGCGCGCGCCGGCAGCGGCGGCGACGGGCGGCGACGGCAGCGAGCGCCAGCGCGAGCGTGGCGACCCCTCTCATGGCTTCTCCTCCCGCAGGAGGATCTCGATTCGCCGGTTCTCCGCCGCGAGCGGATGGGCGGAATCCTTCAGACGGTGATCGGCGAAGCCCTCGATCCGGTCGAACCGCTTTTCCGGAACTCCGCCGCGGTTCAGCATGTAGATAGGCCATCTGGGCGCGCGCCGCCGACAGGCGCCAGTTGTCGTAGGCGGCCGAGCGGTACGGCCGCGCGTCGGTGTGGCCGCGCACGACGATGGTTCCCGGCAGGCTCTCGAGGCTCATGGCGATCGCGTCCATCATGCGCACCACCCGCGCCTGCGGCTCCGCCGAGCCGACCGGGAACATCGAGAAGTTCTGCCGGTCAGTGAGGCTGATCAGGATGCCGTCGTCGGCGGCCTCGATGTCGAGCTGCGGGCCCGGCACCGACTGGGATTCCGGGCCGAGCCGCTTCCTGATCTCGGCGAGCAGCGCCGTCGCGCGGGCCTGAGCCGCCTCAGCGGCCGCAGCCCTGACCTCGCCGGCGGACGGTTCGTTCTTCGACACCCGCCGGAGCGGCCTCGGCCGTCCCGGCGTTCGGCTCGGGCGTCACGCCGCCCTGTTTGGCGGCGTCCGCGGGGCCGCCGCTCGCCCTGGCGGGCGACGGCGCGGCCGGGCTCGTTTCGGCGCGGACCCCGTCCGGCGCCGGCGGCGCGCCGGGATCGGCGGCGCCACGTTCATCGCCTTGTCGGCGCCGAGCGGCCGGAACGGATCGCGGAACGCCTCGTCGGCGCTCGGGCCGACCTCCCCGTAGCCCTTCAACGACGCCAAGGCGATCGACGCGCGGCCCTGGCGGCGGCGAGCCTGCGATCTTGTCGAGGCTGGCGCGCGGGTCGCTGAACAGTTCCGCCTCCGACATCGACGGATAGGGGCGCGCCGGATCGGGCGGCGGCGTTCTCGGGTCGAGCTTTCCCTTGTGCTTCTGCTTCGGATCGCCCGCCGCCGCCTCGGGCGATTCGGGCACGCTTCCGCGGGCGGAGTCGCCCTGGTCCGAGCGGGACTTCTCGCCGTTGGGAGCGCCGGAATCGGCGCCCGGCGCATCCGTGTCCTGCTCCGGCGCGCCATGGATGCCTTTCTGCGCCTTGGCCGGTTCCTCCACCTTCACCGGATTGAAGTAGCGGGCGATCAGCGTCTTGGTGTTCTTGTCGGTGGCGCTGACGATCCACAGCACGAGGAAGAACGCCATCATCGCCGTCATGAAATCGGCGAAGGCGATCTTCCACGCGCCGCCGTGATGGGACTCGGCTTCGGCGTGCAATCCGCGCCGGCGAACGATGACGATTTCCGGGTGAGGCTCGCTCATTGCGCATGCGCTCAGGCGTCGAGAGACGCAAGCAGGTCGGCCCAGGGCTTGAGCTCGGTGACGATCCGGGTGGCGTTGCACTCGACCGTCGCCTCCACGCCGCCGTCCTCGACGTAATCGACTTCGGCCGGCAGATCGGCGACCCGGTCGCGCAGGAGGCTCAGCACGCGCTCCGGGCCGCGAATGGTGATCAGGCCCTGCGCGCCGCCGGCGGCGAGCCGCGCGATGGCCTTGACGAGTTCGTCGGCGGCGTAGCGGACCACCTCCTTGACCAGGAACGGACCGAGGATGCGGGCGACCGCGTCGCCGACGCGCGCCTCGACCTCGGCGAAGCCGGCCCGCACCGTCGCTTCGAGCCTGGCGTATTCATTGAGCTGGAACTCCAGACGGTCCCTCACCGCCTGCTCCTGCCATTCGGCGCGCTCCGCGGCGAAGCGCTCCTCGGCCTCGGCGCGTCCGAGCGCCATGCCCTCCTCGCGGCCGAGCCCGCGCGCCTCTTCGAGACGCAGGGCCATCTCCTCGACCTTGGCCGCCTCGCGGGCGGCGAGCGACTCGCGCTGCGCCGGCGTCGACGGGCGCAGGCCTACGGTCCCAAAGCGGACGCGGCGGTTTCTCCGGCGCTTCCGCCTTCACCGCCCCCACCGCCTTCGCCGCTCGCTCGAAGGCCGGCGGCGAGCGCGGCTCCGAGCGAGTGCAGGCTCTGAAGGCTGCGCGGCCGGAACGGCGAAGCCTCGCGCCGCGGCGACGCCTTCTCCGCGGGCGGCGCGTCCGATGTGGTCGAGATAATCCGCGATCGGCACTGGCTTCATCCGTTAGCTCCCTGGCGTATCCATTGTTTGAGGATGGCGGCGGCCCTGCGGCTCATCGAATTCGACGAGCTTGAGCAGCTTGCGCTCGGGGCCGTTGTCGCGTCGGTCGAGCAGCGCCTCGAGGAATTCGTCGCGGTCAGGCTCACGTTCGATCAGCAGGTTCTGCGCGGGATCCGGGCGCGACGCCGAGGGCCGCCTCATCGGCCACGACGGCCGGCGGCGGCGCGAGCAGCATCTTCAGGCCCGGGCGCACGCCGAACCAGATGAGCATTCCGGCGACCAGAACCATCGCGCCCGCGTTGACGATGGCGCCGGTCTGCCGCGCGACGATCTCGACCAGCGAAGGCCCGGGCGCGGGCTCGAGGTCATGGCTCGAATCGACGAAGTCGACGACCGAGATCTTGACGACGTCGCCGCGCTGCTTGTCGAGCCCCGCGGCCGAAGCGACGAGCTGTTCAATCTCTTTCACCTGAGCCGCGACCGCCTCGGGCGCAGGCTTGTCGCCGAGCGACGCGGTCAGCGCCGCGCGATTGACCAGCACCGCCACCGACAGGTTCTGGACGACGAAGCCGGCGCTGGTCGTCTGGATCGACTTCGACGACACCTCGTAGTTGGTGAGCTCCTCGCGCTTCTGCGTCTGGTCGTTCGACTGCTTCTGCTCCGTCCCTGCGCTGCTCTGCTTGGGAAGGTTGGCCTCGACCCCGGCCGGCTGCGACCCGGCCGCGTTCTGCGAGCTCTGCTGCTCCTTGGTCACCCGGACCGAGCGTTCGACGCGCTGGTCGGGATTGTAGATCGTCTCGTTCGTCTGGGTCTTGTCGGCGTTGAGGCGGGCGGCGACCGAGATCTGGAAGTTGCGCGCGCTGAGATAGGGGGTCAGCGTGCGGGTCGACGCCCTCGCGGATTTCCTGCGACACTTCGCGCTCGAGCGCGAGCAGGTTGTCCGGGCGACTTGTCCATCGAGTCGGAGCCGGACGCCAGCAGGCGGCCGTCGACGTTGAGCACCGTCACGTCGTCGATCTTCATGCCGGGCACGGCGGAGGCGACGAGATGGCGGATCGCCTCGCCGGTCGCGCGATCGTCGCCGCCATCGGTGCGAATCACCACCGAAGCCGAGGACGGCTGCCGCTCGCGCCGGAACGACCCCTCGTCGGACGAGCACGATGTGGACCCGCGCCGCCTTGACCGACCGCATCATCTGGATGGTGCGGGCGAGTTCGCCCTCGAGCGCGCGGAGCCGCGTGACGTCCTGCATGAACGAGGTCAGGCCCAGCGAGCCGAGCTTGTCGAACAGCTCGTTGCCGACCGCCCCGCCGCGCGGCAGGCCCTTCTCGGCGAGGATCATGCGCGCGGTCGAAGCCTGGCCGGTCGGAGACGAGCACCATCGTGCTCTCCGCGTTGACGTCGAAGGGGACAGCGGCCTCGCGCAGCGCCGCGCCGATCGCTGCGACATCGTCGCGGTCGAGTCCGGAATAGAGCGTCTCCATGGTCGGCCGGCTGAGCATGTAGCCGGCGAGGCCGGTCACGCCGGCGACCGCGAGCCCGATCAGCGCGAGCGCGACAAGACGGCGGACGCCCAAACCGCGAAGGTTCGTCCAGAGCCGTTCCGCTTGCGTCAGGAGATTCGCCACGCCCACGCCCGGTTAACAGAGAATGCAGGCCATGCTCGCGGCGGGAGCTTGCGCCGGGATTGCGCCGAGCCCCGCAATTCGACGAATTCGTCGCCCGATTAACCGGGCATTAGAGGGTTCCCGCTAGATGTTGGCTCGCCGGATGGAGCTGACGCGAACAGAGCGCGCTTCCCCGGCGAACACGACGGGTGGGCGTCGGCTCGACGCCCAGGGCATGCCGCCAATCCGTCGTCTCGGTGCAAGTCCGAAATGTCACCAAAAGATCGTGCCATTTCCGATCAGGAGCACCTTCATGGCTTCGATTCTCAACAACTCCGCCGCGCTCAGCGCCTTGCAGTCGCTGCAATATGACGCAGCAGTCGCTGAACACCGTCCAGAACCAGGTCTCGACCGGCCTCAGCGTCGCGAACGCGTCCGACAACTCGTCCTACTGGTCGATCGCCCAGCAGCTCGGCTCAGGACAGCGGCGTCGTCACGGCGTCGCAGAGCGCGCTGTCGGAGGGCCAGTCGGTGCTGTCGACCGCCACCTCGGCGATCAATTCCGTCATCACGACCCTGAACTCGATGGCGACCCAGCTGACCACGGCGCAGAACCCCGGCGCCAATCATCGGCGACATCAACACCTCGCTCGCCTCGCTCGGCCGCAGCTCACCGACGCGGTCAACGGCGCCTCGTTCAATGGCCTGAACATTCTGAACGGCACCCAGACCACGATGAACTTTGTTTCCGGATTCAACGCCAGCTCCACCGGCGGCTCGCTGAACACCATCTCCTTCCAGGCCCAGGCCCTGACCGGCGGCAGCGAGACCGTGGGCGCCACGTCGACGACGTCCGTCACCTCCTCGGCCACGATCAAGGCCTTGCAGGGACTCACCAGCCAAACGGCTGCTGCGACCTTCGGCACGGACCAGGTCCAGTTCTCGGGGAGCGCCACCGCGCCCGAGCAGCTGACAGTCACCTCGGTCGACGCGGCCGGCAACAAGACCGCGACCGTCTACACGGCGCTCGACTCGAACGGCAACGTCATCGACGGCAGCAACTTCGCGAGCGACGCCAAGATCGCAACCCTGTCGGCCACGACGACGATCACTCCGGCCACGTCGACCAATGCGTCCACGACGTCGACCTCGACCGTCAGCGACGCCGCGACAGTCGCCGAACTCCAGAGCGTCACGACAAACGCGGTCGCGATAGGTTCGGCGAGTTACGGAAACGAAGCCATCGCCGTCACGGCAGGCACCGCCTCGACTGCCGCAACGATCGAAATCCAGTCGAAAGACCTCTACGGAAACACGACCACAACGACCTATACCGCGGCCGACGCGAATGGGACCGCACTGGTCGGGACGGGTTCGCAAGCCGCCGCCGCCGAGTTCACCGCCGTGACGACGTTCACGCCGGCGAGTTCAACGACGACCAATCTTCTGACCCAGGACGGCATCGATGTGACCGGCGGCACAGCCGCGACGTTCCAGATCGGCGGGGCCAACGGGTACACAGCGGCCGGTATGCTCGCGGCCGTCACCCAGGCGCTCTCCGCCGTCCAGAACTATTCGGCGGAGATCGGCGCCACCCAGGATCGGATGACCGCGGCGTCCACCTTCAACTCCGACCTGACCACCAACTACTCGAACGGCGTCGCAGGCCTGGTCGATGCGGACATGAACACAGCCTCCACACAGCTGCAGGCGCTGCAGACCCAGGAGCAGCTCGGCATCCAGTCGCTGTCGATCGCCAACCAGAACGCGTCGCTGATCCTCAAGCTGTTCAGCTGACCCAAACTTCCCGCGCGCCGCTTGGCCTGCCCCCGGCAAGCGCTCCCCTGAGGCGCGCGGGGGAACCCCCCGTGAAGCGGAACAAGAAATCGCCCCGGTCTGCGCCGCGCGCCGACCGGGGCGAAGAGAGTCTCACGCATTTCCGACAGGCCCGCCGCGGTCCGAAACGCGGCCGCTACATCAGAACTTCGAGCGCGGAGCAAATCGCTCCACGGCGAAAGACGTCACTTCTCGATGCAGTAGCCGAGGAAGCGCTTGGAATCGATCGGATCGAACCCGAGCTTCCGCTTCAGCTTCTTGCGCAGCTTGCTGATATGGCTCTCGATCACGTTCTCGTCGACGTTCTCGTCGAACAGCCCATAGACGGCGTTGAAGATCTGCGCCTTGGTGACGCGCCGGCCGCGGCACTGCAGCAGGAATTCCAGGATGCGCCGCTCGCGGCGCGGCAGCGGAAAGGGCTCGCCGTCCACCTCCGGCTCGCGCCCGTCGAAATAGACCCTGAGCGCCCCGAGCGCGACATGGCCCTTCTCGCCGATGGACCCGCCGGTTGATCGCGCCGACCCGGGCGAGGATTTCGCGCACATGCACGGGCTTGCGCACCACGTCGTCGACGCCCGCGGCGAACAGGCCAAGCGTGTCGTCGAGCGAATGGCGCTCGTTGAGGCAGAGAACCGGCGCGTTCGAGCGTTCGCGAATCATCCGCGACAGGCCCTCGCGCTCGCCACAGTCGCCGATCAGGAACGCTTCGACGGCGTGCATGTCCGAGTCGCTCGTCTTGCCGATCCACTCGCGGAACTCGGCCGCCTCGATGCCGGCGGACGAGACGCCCTCCCGATCGAGACCGGTCGCGTAGCCGCCCGCCACAATATCGCGATCGTCAATAATGATGTACATGCCCCAGCTCCGAAAGCGCGATTGGATCGTTAAACTCCCACTCTACGCGTACGCCGCACGCCGTCGCCGCCACTGCAACGCTCCATTATTGTCCACTTTTATTCAAATAAACGCTCAAATGCCATTGTTAGACTTTGACATCTGGCGAGCATGGCAATCGATAACGATTGACCAGGCCACTTTCATCGCAGAAGGTTCTCGCTGTCAGGTGATCTAGAATGTGCAGCCCTTATGTTTCTATGTATTCTGGAAATGGTTAACGCCTTGCTAATTCCTCGCTGCAAGCCCGTCCCTCGCCGCGATCGCGCTCCGGCTCCGCTGCTCGACGGCGTCCGGCGCGCGGACTGGACGACCCGCCCGGACGCCGCCCGCCGCCTCGGCGCGGCTCTGGCGGGACAAGGCGAGGTCGCCTACTGCGTTCAAGGCGCCGACGAACGCGGCGCCGAAAACCGGCGCGCCGACCCGCGCGAGCCGACGCGCCTGCGGTCGGCGAAGATTCTCGACGCCGCCTTCCGGTATCTGTGCGACTGTCGCATCTGCGATCGCTCGCTCAACGGCCTGAAGATCCTGCTCGCCCGCGACATTCGACTGCCTTGGCGATTCGCCGTGCATTTCGACGAGACGGGTGATGTGCGATGCGCCCGGGCCGCCTGGCGGCGCGGGCCGCTGGTCGGCGTCCGCCTGCACGAGCGGCCGCCGAGCGGCGCAGTGAAACCCAGCGACCAGCTCGCGCTCCGGGCGCGCTACTACGGCGTTCGGAATTGAGCTCGGCCCCGGTCGGGGCTCATCCGTAGCTCTTTTCTTCCACGAGCGCCGAATCGAACAGCCTGTTGATCAGGCGCTTGAGCGCGGCGCGCCGGTCGTTGAGGGCGTAGACCGAGCGCGCGAGCGCCACGAAGCGCGCGCCAAAATCGCTCTTCGCGCTCGCAGACGCGCAGCGCGTCCTCGACCTCCCAAAGCTGCGCGTTGACCTCGGCGAGATCCGCGGCCAGCGCCTCGACCGCGCCGCCGACCACGCCCGCGTCCTGCGCCTCGGCTTCGAGCAGGGCGAGTTCGCGCCGGACGTTCAACCGTTTGCCTTCGTCGGCCAGGCGCATCCCTCTTGATCCGCAGGATCGTGATGCGGTCGATCAGGTCGCCGATCGAACAGGGCGCGCGCAGGGCCTGCATCGGGCGGCGCGCGGCGAGCGGCGCCGACAATGCGCGCGCCATCGCCTCGAACACCTCCGCCCAGGCGCCGCGTCGCGGCTGACGGAAGAGCCGCATCGTCGGATACCAGGGCGAATCGTCGCGCTCGATCATCCAGCGCCATTCGGCGTCGCTCTTCAGCGCGACCCAGACGGGCCGCGCCAGCGCGCCGGCGAGATGCGCGATCGAGGTGTCGCAGGTCACGACGAGGTCGCAGTGCGTCATCACGGCGGCCGTGTCGACGAAGGCGTCCGGGCCGGAATCGAAGTCCTCGCCCAGCGTCTCGACCCTCATCCCGCGCGGAAGGCCGGCGATCTGCTCCTCGCCAAAGCCCTTTTGCAGCGAGACGAGGCGGACGCCGGGAAGCGACGCCAGCGGCGCCGCCGCCGCGAGCGGAAAGGAGCGCGCCCGATCCGCCTCGGGATGGGGGTTGCCCTGCCAGGCGATCGCCGATCTTGAACCCGGCGGCGCCGATCCGCGCGGCCCACCTCGGCGGAAAGCGCCGGCTCGGCGCGCAAGATAGGGAACGTCGGCCGGAACCGTGTCGAGCCGGGTGCGGAAGGCGCGCGGAAGGCTGCTAACCGCGATCTGGGCGTCGAACGGCTCGTCGGGCGGGGCCTCGACGAGGCGCGCCGGCATCGTCGGCTTGAGAAGGCGATGCAGCTTCGGCGGACAGACGAAGGTCGCCTCGACCCCCGCCGCCGCCATCCGCGGCAGATAGCGGACGAACTGGATCGTGTCGCCGAGCCCGTGATCGTTGAGCACGAGGACGCGGTCCTGGCCCTTCCCTGGCCCCGCCCAGGTCGGATAGCGCGTCCCCAGCGCCTCGGTGAGCGACTTGCCGGTGAGCCAGCGCGCCTCGTAGCCTTCGAAGCCGCGTTCGAAATCGCCGAGAGTCAGCAGCAGGCAGCCCTTGCCGGCGACCGCCTCGCCGCTGCCGAGCGCCTCGGCCGCCTCGAACGCCGCCAGCGCCTCGCCGTAGCGGCCGAGGTTGCGCAGCGCCAGCGCCTCGCCGCACAGAGCCGGCGGCGTAGTCGGGGCGCGCGGCGCGGGCGCGGCGGTAGGCCTCGAGCGCCTCCTCCATCCGGTCGAGCTTCAGGAGCGCGTTGCCGAGGTTGATCGCGCCTTCCGCGAAATCGGGCTTGAGCGCGAGCGCCCGGCGCGCGGCGGTGAGCGATTCTTCCAGCCGCCCGAGTTCGCGCAACGCGCCGGCGCGGCCGTTCCAGGCGTCGGCGTCGGCGGGCTTGAGCGCGGTCGCCGCCTCGAAGGCTTCGAGCGCCTCGGCTGGGCGGCCGAGCTCGACAAGCAGCTTGCCGGCGTTGCTATAGGCGAGGGCAAGGCGCGGATCGAGGGCGAGCGCGCGGCCGTAGAAGCGCAGCGCGGCCTCGGGCTTCCCCATCTCGCCCAGCATGTAGCCGCCCATCCCGAGCGCGTCCGGCGATTCCGGGTTGAGCCGGAGCGCCGTGTCGAGGCGCGCGATCGCGTCGCCGCGGCGCCCCGCGTCCCACAGCCGGCAGGCGGCGGCGTAGTGCGCTTCGGCTTCGCTGGAAGCGACGGGCGCAGGGCTTTCGGCGAGATTGGATGAGGGCATGGCGCCGACAATCGGAGTCGCCGCTTGCGCCGGCCTTTCGAGACCTGGCGCCGGCGGCTGACAGCGACGCCGCAGGCGTTGAGGGCGAAGAACCGAGCCGGTCGTGGAGGAGAGCGACGACCGCCGCGACGGCGATGACCCGCGTTCGCGCATCGGCGCCGGGGCGATGGCCGCGCGCTCGGTCTTTCTGTGCGATCCCGGTAAACCGCGCGGCGGCCGCCCGCGTATCCCTCTGCAGGACATCGGCGAGCGAGCGATGATCTCGGAGAGGCCCGCGGGGCTCGCCGGATCGCTCTGCAAGGCGATGACCTGGACCCGGCGGGGCGGGCGGGCTGACCGGCGCCGGCCGATAGGAGGAGGGGAACAGATGAAGTCACTCGTCGTCGCCTATTGCGCCACGCTCATTGCATTCGTCGGGGTCGATTTCGTCTGGCTGTCGTTCGCCGGCGATCGGCTCTATCGCCCGATTCTCAAGGATATTCTGCTCGACGGCTTCAATCCCGCGCCGGCCGTGGCGTTCTACCTGATCTTCGCCGCGGGGCTCGTGATCCTTGCGGTGCGGCCCGGGCTCGCGGAGGGATCGCTGCGGCTCGCCGCGGGAAACGGGGCGCTTCTGGGCTTCTTCGCCTATGCGACCTACGACCTCACCAATCAGTCGACCTTGCGCAACTGGACGACGACGCTGTCGCTGGCCGACCTCGCCTGGGGAACCGTGCTTTCCGCGATCGCCGCCGCCGTGGGCTATGCGGCGGCGCGCGCGCTCTCCGCCTGACGAGCTGATCGGGAGCCGCCAAAGCGGCTTGCGCGACGGCGAGGGATGATGCAGCAAGCGGCGAGGAGACGAACAGCGCCCCATGACCTCGTCGACGTCCCGCCCGCGCGCCCATCCGGAAGCCGCAGACGCCGAGCGGCCGATCACCGATCCCGTTCCGCTCGGCCGCGGCGGCGCCGGGGAGATGGCTGGGCCCGAACGCGCCGCGCACGGCGACCTCTGGGTGTTCGGCTACGGGTCGCTGATGTGGCGGCCAGGATTCGCCTACGCGCTCCGCTGCAAGGCGACGCTGCGCGGCTGGCGACGCGGTCTGTGCATCTATTCGCACGTCTATCGCGGCACGCCTGAGAAACCGGGGCTCGTCCTCGGCCTCGACCGCGGCGGCGCCTGCGCCGGCGTCGCCTTCCGCGTGAAGGCGTCGCTCCGCGAGCCGACCATCCGCTACCTGCGCGACCGCGAGCAGGCGACCTCGGTCTATCTCGAGCGGATCGTCCCGGTGACGCTGGAGAGCGGCGAGCGGGTGAAGGCGCTAGCCTATGTCGCAGACCGCCTCCACGGGCAATACGCCGGGCGGCTCGATCGCGACACGATGCTCGCCGTCGTCCGGGCCGGTCACGGCCAGTCGGGCGACAACGCCGCCTACGTCACCGAGACCCAGGACCATCTGGCCGCGATCGGCGTCCACGACAGCGAGCTCGAATGGCTCTCCGCAAGGCTGCGGGGCGACAAGGCATAGCCGTCGAAATGAGACGTTTGGCGCCCGGTGGGCCTGACGCTCTTGCCGGAAGCCTGATCCGCTTCAGCTTGGCGGAGTCCTCTGACCCGTTTGCGGCCCGAGGGCCTGGACGCGCGACGGGCGCGGCGGCCTCACAGCCGCCCAACCTTCTCCATCCGTCATGGCCGGGCTTGACCCGGCCATCCACGAGAACACCGGGGTACAGGGCCAGTCTCCGACAGAGAGCCCAATCTCCCAACGAGTCCGGCAATTGCAGCGGCGCCGCGTGGATGGCCGGCACAAGGCCGGCCATGACGGGGTGGGATGTCATCGCGAACAACAGCGAACGCGATATGCGCCAATGGTAGGCTCTGTGAATACTCGGCTTCTCGATTGCCTCACGCTCGTCGGCGCGGCTCTTGCGGCGCGGCGCGCTTCGAACTTGCTTAACAACTGTAACGATATGTTGAATATCTCTGGGCCCTATCCATCCCACGTCGAACAGGATCTTGAGCCATCCGTCCGAGTGACTGGATCGCTTTCAAGACCGCGCGCTCCTGAACCGTTACGGGCGGTTGGACGAATTCGGAAAAGGCGCCGCAACGCGATGAAAAGGCTCGAAACGGAATCGAAAATGGCGAGGTCGCTCTCGTCGCCGTCACCCGCCGAGATTGAGCTTCAGCAAGCTCGCCATCAGCCCGGTCGAGAAGGTCGAGGTGGTGGCGTCGGTGAAGGCGTTCAGCGCCGATTCGATCGTCTCGCCGTTCGTGCTGATGACCCCCGCCAGGATGGACGAAGCCGCCGACTCGCCGGAGTCCGTATTGCCGGAGGCGACGGTCAGGGACGTCGTCGCTCCCGAAGACGGCCCGTAGTCGAGGTCGTACATGGCGGTGAAGCGCTCGACAAGCTGGGTGAGTTTTTTCGGGTCCTGAAGGTCGCTGAGCGGCATCAGCTGGGAGAGCGTCTGCGCCTGGGTGTCGATGCTGCTGGCGCTGGTGTCGGCCGACAGGCCGAAGATCGTCTGGGCGACCTCGAGCAGGTTCGAATCGGCGAGAATGCCGTATTCGCTGGTCACGGTCGGCGCGACCCGCTGGAAGTAGAGGGCGAGCTGGACGCCGACGTTTGCGGCGCCCTGGTCGCTTTCGAGCTGCTGCTCGACGTAGTCGGCCGTCGTCGTCTGGACAGCGCTCGCCGAGGAGATGGACGCGGCGCTCCCGCTGGCGAAGTTGAACGCGGTCGCGAAGGCCTTCCAGTTGGCGTTGGAAAGGGTATTGGCGAGGCTCTTCGAATTGGCGACGCCGCCCTCCAGGACCTGGGTGATCAGCGCGGTGTTGTTGATCTGGTCGCCGAGGCCGTAGGCGTTCAACGCATAGGACAGCAGCCGGTAGTTTCCCACGAAGGCCTGGATCGACGTCGCCTTGCCGATATTGGCCTCGTAGTAGGCGGTCGCCGACTTCACCGCCGGCTCGGCCGCGGTCATCGCCTGATAGCGCGCAAGATTCTCGTTGACGGCAAGAAAAGCGGAGGTGGTCGAGGTCATCGGCGTTGGGCCAGGAGAACGGTCCCGAACTCTGCGCGCGAATTGCTTCCGCCCGGTTAATCCCGTTGCGTCAGTGGTCACGGCGACGCGCCGCAAGCCCAGCCTCCGCGATCAGCTCGTCCGAGCGCGCCGATCCGCCCGAGCCGGGCGGCGATCGCGCCGGCGAGCGAATCGACCGAATCGCAGCGGGTGAACTCCTCCAGAAGTGCCAGCTCCCGACGCTCGTTGGCGGCGCGCCCTCCCGCTCCGCCTCGCGGCGGCGTATTCCCTCGACTTGGCCGGTTTTCGCATCGCCGCCCCTCGCGCGCAGTCAGCGCCCCGGACGACTGTGCCACGCGCCGGTCAGCCGAATGCGTGACGAATTGTGACAAATTGCGTCGCCGCGTCCCGTCACTGGGCCTGGAACGCGGAGACGACTTCGGCCGCCCAGCGCTGGCACGGCCTGGGCCAGCGGTTCGCTGCGCGCGACCAGCGAAATGACGAGCGGCGGCAATGCGGGCAGCCTCGGATCGGCCAAGCGCGTCAGGCCGCTCCGGCTGAAGACCGTCGATCATCGGCGCGATCCCGAGGCCGGCCGAGACCGCGGCGCTGCGGACGGCGAAATCGGCGCTGGCGCAAACGATATCGAAGGGACGGCCGGCGGAGCGCAACGCTGCGGCCGCGGCCTCATGAATCGGCGACCCTTGCGGCGGCAGGACGAGCCGCAACGGCTTCGCCGGTTTCGACAGGCGCTCGCCGGGACCGCGGGCAAACCAGCCAAGCGGCGCGCCCCAGCGCCCGCAGGCCTGCGGCTCCGCCTCGGCGCCGACAAGAAAGGCGACGTCGAGACCGTACTGGCGGAAGGCCTGGGCCAGGGTGTCGGACTTCGCCCGTGACAACCTCGAAGCCCGCCGCCGCGTCCAGAAGCCGATCGAGCGCAGGCGTCAGGCGCGAGGCGCAACTCGCCCGGCATGCCGATCCTGAGCCGCGCCTCCGGCGCCTTCCGCCGCTGCGGCCTCGTCGAGCATCTCGTCGTGCAGCTTGAGGAGTCGCTCTGCCGTAATCGAAGCAGACGGACCCGACGGCGGTCAGCTCGAAGCGCGCCACCTTCTCGAACAGCGGCGCCTCGACCAGCTCCTCGAGCCGCTTCACCTGCAGGCTGATGGTCGGCTGCGAACGCCCAAGGTCTTCGGCCGCGCGGGTGAAGCCGCGCGCCTCGACGACGGCGACGAAAGCCCGGATGACGTCGATCGGAATGCTGCGCATCGGTCTCCAGTCCAAATCCCTTGAAGCCGCGGAGTTTGTCGGCCTCATACATGGTTTTGCGTCTGGTCCTAAGCGACGAGGTTGCGATCTGTCGCGGCGCGCAAGCGAAGGCTAATGCCGCACGGCGGGGAAAAAGCCGAGCTACGCGCGAACACTTTTTTGCTGTCGTCCCTCATCGACGTGAATACAGCGTTGGACCTCCGTCTTGCCAAATAACGCATAGTCAGCCACTTGCGTATTGCTTGCGAGACGGCGGCTTCAATCGGCCGCGCCAACAATTGGAAAATTCGGATTTTATAATTTTTTAGCCACGCTATCCTTGCGTAAGTTCTTGACAAGCCAGCGACGATTGCCGTGAATTTGGCTAACCGCAAGCGAATCGCCGAACGACGGCGGAGCTTACTGGGGGATACCATGAGAATTCTCGTGCTCAGTGACGGCCATCCCGATCTGGCGACGATCGAAGATGCGCTGCGGTTCGGTCAACTCGAAGTCGTGGCGCCGCGCGGCGCCCTGGCCGCCGCGCCCTCGGGCGCCGCGCGCTACAGCTTCGCCGGATGGACGCTCGACGCCGCCACGCGCGCCCTGTCCGACCGCGCCGGTCAAAGCGCGGGGCTCACGTCATCGGAATTCGACCTGCTCATCGCCTTTGTTCGCCATCCAGGCCGGGCGGTCTCGCGCGCCGAGTTGACCCGCGTACTGCGGGGTCGGGCGTGGAACTATTTTGACCGTTCGATCGACACGCTGGTCGCGCGGTTGCGCAAGAAGATCGACCTTCCCGGAGCGCCGTCGCTCGTCCGCTCGGTCCGCGGCGTCGGCTACGTATTTTGCGCCCCGGTCGTGCGACCCCACGCCGTCGATCGGTGACTTCGCGACCGCCGAAGGCGAGTTGAGCGGACTGCTCCGCGCTCCGACGGACGCGCCCGTCTCGCGGGGCGGCGAGACGCCGCCCTCCACCCCACCGAAACATCTGGGTGGAAGCGTCTCGTCGAGGAGCAGCCCTCCCGCCTTCGGAGCGAGCGGATTGTCGAGGAGCGCGGCGAGGTCCGGCGCGTCGATCCGCGGCGCGCGGGTCAGCGCCGCCCAGAGGGTTTCGGCCTCCCGCGCCGCGACCCCCTCGACGATCAGCACGGCGCGCGACGAACGGTCGGCGTCCGGCCAGCGCGGCAAGACGCCGGGGCGGATGGAACACGTGCTGCACGCCGTCGACCAGGATCGGCGTCTCGGGCCGGTCGGCGAGCTTGAACAGGCCCTTCAGCCGCAACAGCCTCGGGCCAAGCATCGCGCCGAGAACCGACAGGAACTGGGCGAAGGCGACGGGATCGAGCGGCCGCGTCGCTGCGGAAGACGAAGGTTTTCACGCGATGCGCGGCGGACGAGCGGACGGCGCCCGTCCCGCGCCGGCAGCGCGCCCGTCATGGCCAGAAAGTCCGGCGCCGAGAATTCTCCGGCCGCGCCGTCGAGGATCGGCGCGACGGGATTGAGGCGCGGAGCGCGGCGGTCAGCGTCCGCGAAGGCGCGCCGCCCGCTCCGCCTGCGGCCAGAGGTCGGTCTTGGCCACGACCAGCCGGTCGGCGAGCGCGACCTGGCGCGCGCTTTCGGGCCGCGCGCCGACCGTCGCGGCGCCGTTGACCGCATCGACCACCGTGGTCACGCCGGCGAGGACGAGCCGGGTCGCGAGGCCCGGATCGGCGAAAAGGGCGTGGAGAATGGGCGCTGGCTCCGCGAGCCCGGTCGTCTCCAGCACGATCCGTCCGAACGGCGGCAGCGCGCCGGAATCGCGCCGCGCCAGCGCGTCGCGCAGGGCGTCGATCAGATCGCCGCGAAGCGCGCAGCAGACGCAGCCGCCGTTGACGAGGATGGCGTCGCCGGCGAGGCGCTCGTAAAGCAGATTGTCGAGCCCGATCTCGCCCCATTCGTTGACCATGACCAGCGCGTCGGAGAGATCGGGCGCGCGCAAAAGCCGGTTGATCAGCGTCGTCTTGCCGGCGCCGAGAAAGCCGGTCACGACATGAAACGGGATCGGCGCTCGCCCGGTCATGATCGCAATCCCGGTTGACGGCGGACGAGAACCGACCCTATCGCTCTCCACTCCGACATCGAACCCTTTCTCATCCTCGAGAGCACGAGGCCGCCCTTGACCGTCCGCCTCCACCGCGCCGACCTGCCCGACGACTGGGCGTTCGGCGACGCCGTCGCGATCGACACCGAAACGCTCGGCCTCGCCGTTGGCCGCGACCGGCTGTGCGTGGTGCAGCTCTCGCGGGGCGACGGCGACGCGGAGGTCGTGCAAATCCTGCGCGGCCAGACCCGCGCCCCGAACCTCGAAAGGCTACTGGCCGACCCAACGGTGGTCAAACTCTTCCACTTCGGCCGCTTCGACCTGGCCGTGCTCTGCCAAGCCTTCGGCGTCATGGCCGGCCCGGTATACTGCACCAAGATCGCCTCCAAGCTCGCCCGCACCTATACCGACCGGCACGGGCTCAAGGACCTTACGCGCGAGCTGCTCGGGGTCGAGATCTCCAAGCAGCAGCAGTCGTCCGACTGGGGGGCGGACGCGCTGACCGACGCGCAGCTCGCCTACGCCGCCTCCGACGTCCTCCATCTGCACGCGCTGCGCGAAAAGCTCGACGCCATGCTCGAGCGCGAAGGCCGCGACGGCCTCGCCCGCGCCGCCTTCGCCTATCTCCCCGAGCGCGTGCGCCTCGATCTCGCGGGATTCGGCGAAATGGACGTCTTTTCGCACGCCTATCCTTGATCGCCTCGTCCCACGTAGTGGCGAGAGGCCGGGGAGCGGGGCTGACGAAAGGACCGCGAACTCGGCGAACAAATGTCCTGCGCGACTCTCGCCAGGCGGCGCCTTCGCCAGAGCGGGCGGCCCGTCGCCATGGTCAAGGCGAGCGGCGATAGGGGTAGGCGCGGGGTGCGTCGAGCCGCACCGCTCGCGCGAGGGCGTGATAGCGGTCCAGTTCGGAACGACCTTGACCACGGAGAATCGCCTTCACCTCGCTTTCTTCGAGCAATGCGTACGCGCAGACGAGCGCCTCATTTGAGGCGGGCGACCTCAAGACGCGCGTCGTCCTGATGCGAATCGCGCCAGCGGTCGGCTGGCGCCTTGGCGATCGCGCGGCGAACCGGGGACCGCTGTAGCCGGACATCAGCAAGTCGAAATAGGCCTCTCGCCTCGATCCAGCACGCGCGGCGGACTTTCCCCACGGCGCGCTTTCGCGCGTGTTCTTCCTTTAATCTTGAAGCATCATACGATAATTTCTTCTTTCCCAAAGAGTAATCATGTCCTAGCCGCGCGCCGCCGCGCCGGATTTGGGAAGTTGAATCCTTGCCTATCCGGTTAACGCAGACACCCACTAGATGTAGGGTGCGTCCACGCGCCGGAATAAAGGTCGGCATAGGTCGGCGCCTCAACCCCGCCCGCGATGCCGAGCAGCGAGCGGAAGGCGTTGAACGGGTAGAAGCGCCTGTTGAAGCGGAACGTGAACTCATTGAGGTAGGCTTGTAGATGCTTCGCGCTCACGCCGTGGTGGATGCCGTTGAGCCAGGTCTTCAAATTGGAGAAGACGAGGTGGATCATCGGCATGAACTGTTCGGCCATTTCGGGGTCGCCGCTTTCGGCAATGGCATGGTGGTCGTAGCCCCGCTTGCGTAAGCTGGCATAGCCGCTCCAATCGTCAGTGACGATCAGCGAGCCTGGCATGACGGCATTCTCGACAAAGCCACACAAGGAATCGGCGCTGCGGTCAGCGGCGATGGCCAGTCGCACTCGACCGGCATAGCGGCCATCCTTCCGCTTGTCTTGTGCCGTGCCCGGCTTCCGATGGCGAACCTCGACAGCGGCGGCCACCAGCGTTTTGTGGTGGATGCCCCGGCCTTCGCCGCGCGTCCTTCCGCCGACCCACGTCTCATCGACCTCGACATGCTCTTTCGGCCGACCACCGATACGGTCCTGGTCCGGCCGCACCATGCCCGCGCGCAGTTTGTGCAGGATGCCGAAGGCGGTTTCATATCGTGTCAGCCCAAGTTGCCGCTGAAACTGCACCGCCGACATCCCCGGCGTCTGGCTGGCGACGAGGTAGGCGGCCCAGAACCAGACGCTGAGCGGCGTATGACTGCGTTCCATGACGGTGCCGACCAGGAGGCCGGCTTGGCGGCGACACGCACGGCACTCCAGAACACCGGGTCGGGTGACAATGCGGAAGGGCTCGGCGATCTGGCCGCAATGCGGGCAGACAAAGCCGTCAGGCCAACGGGCGCGCCCAAGATAGGCAGCACATGCCGCGTCATCGGGAAACAGCTGCTGAAACTCAGGGAGCGACTGGGGAAAAGCCAGATCGTCGCGCTGGTGGATGTCCATGGCCGCCATGACGGCCAACGCTAGCCCTGGTGGGTGTCTGCGTCAACCGGATAGGCAAGGTTAAATCGAGGAAATAGCCTATAGCGCGGCACCCAATTCGTTTGCGCCCTTCACTATCGGTCCCATGGACGTTGCGAGCCCAAGCCATTGAATATCAAAGTCAGCATTGACAGAGTAGCAACATATTCGCCTTAAGCGAGACTGACATGCTAGTAGCAAATCGGTAATTCGTAGATTATGGTACCGCACATAAAGTAATTTATCAATACTTCACATTAATTTAGAACTGCATTAAAAGACTATACTGGCTGATAATTAATTCTTCTCTCTGCCGCAAGACTATGTAAACGCCCCATCTTATCATCACGTCAGCAACGACACACGGGTGTTCTCATTGCTAGATGACAGGCACCAAGTTTGACTTCAAGTCAGCCGACTAGTACTCGAACGCTGGGCGGGTTGCATACCCAGGGTATGTTAACATGGATGACAAACCTTCTCGCTTTGCCGCGATTGGGTCTGCCGCACGACGGCGATCCCGATTTCTCTCAGGTGTCCTTGGCCTGTCACTCGCAATAGCGCCGGTCAGCAGTAGCCTTGGTGAGACCTCGGTCCCCTTCACGGCCCTTCATACGTACTACATATCGCCCACCGGCAATGACGCAAATGCAGGGACCTCGCCGAATGCGGCCTGGGCTACTCCGCACCACGCGGTGCAGTGCGGCGACGTGATCATCGCTGCCGCGGGATCCTACACCCGGCAATTCGGCACGAACACTTGGGGCGCGGTTTCCAAATGCCCTTCGACGACCGGAGGAATCGACGGCAAAGGCGGCGTCTATTTCGCGACGGTGCTCTGCGCCGGTCCCTATATCACGAGTTGCTCGGTCAATGGCGGAAAGTACGAGGCCTTCCGCGTCGATGCATCGAACTGGGCCGTCGAAGGGTTCACCGCGACGCAAAGCAGTACCGGGAACGCCGCGTGCTTTTCGGCGACTTCCGAAACCAGCACCACGCTCCACCACATCGCATTTATCAATGACATAGCCAGTAGCTGTGACTACTCCGGGTTCAACACTTACTCTTGGATATCGCCTGGAGGCGTAGACCAGACCGCCGTTGTCGGCGCAATTTCGTATAACGGCTCTGGGAGTCTCGGGGGCGGTGGGATTTGCTCGAGCGGGGTCTCGATCATTCCGACGAATGGCCCCGACACTAGCGCGAGCACCCATGTCTTTGTGGCTGGTTATTTCGGCTACAAAAACGTCAACGCGCCCTCGGGGGCCGGCTGCAATACCGATGGCGAAGGGCTTATTTTCGACTCTGTGGTCGTGCATGATGTACTCATATCAAGGCGTCGCCGAGCAGAATGTCTGGTGGGCCAACGGCAGTTCGGGATTTGAAGTGTTTCCCAATTGTCAGAGCAATGGCGACAAGGCCAAGATCTATGTGTTCCATAACACTTCGTATGGAAATGAACGAGATCCTAAGCATACGGGCACGGCGCCCGAAGCTTATCTCAACAATGTGCTCCCCACCACCGCAAACGGCTCGACCTACAATTTTAGTCACAATATCTTTGTGGCGACCGAGGCGACCAGCGGTAACAATTCAAAATCGCCAGTTTATGGAGCGGGCGCTTATACAGATAACAATAATACCAACCTCGTCTCCATCAGCAGCAATTATGTTTGGCAGAGCAATCCTGGCACGATGAAAGCGGTCGGCAATCCCAACACAGATGTCTATGTCGACGGTGTGCATAACACGACTTCTTTCCCGTTCGGGACGAATACGTATGGCAACCCGGGTTTTGCCAATCCCACCAGCCTCCCAACGACTGCGCCGAGTTGTTCCGGCTACGCCGATACGACGGATTGCATGAATGGGCGCTATAAGGTCGCTGCGGACTTGACGCCCAGCGGCGGCGCGGTCGGATACGGGTATCAGGCGCCCGGCGCGTGCACGGCCGACCCCTATTTCCCGACTTGGCTGAAAGGCGCCGTCTATCTTCATTGGACCGGGTCGAGCGTCACTGAAAACAGCGGTTTGATCACCAAACCCTGCAACATGTAGAGGAAAATTCATCTGCTCACCGCCGCAGGCGCGCGCTCGCCCAGCCGTCGAAAGCCTTAAGCAGCCGAGGCGGAAGGAACCCCCGCTCGGCTGCGCATCTTTACCGCCGTAAGCACCCTTTGATCTATTAGCCATACCGCCTTCTTCAGCATCAACCGGGAACGTGTTCATATGGCAGAACCCAAGGATTAAGGGAGGTTGGACGATCCCGGAGCCCGTGAACGGCGCGATGTTACCGCTCGGCTTCGGTTGCACTTAGCTGAACCGTGGATTAAGGTACCTGCACCTGAACGGGAGACCCTGCCTTGAGGCGGCTTTATGGTCGCCGGCGCTCACATCGAACAAGCTGTGCTGCGCCCACGACGAACCAGCGCTCGGCCGGCAAGGCCCGCCTTCCGCCAAGCAGCGATGTCTCTCCGGCTCTGGTCGCCCCTCGCATCCGGGCGTGTCTGTCCTTACCCGGTCGCCGCCTTCTGCAGCGCGATGAGCCGCTCCACGCCGCCGCGCGCCAGCGCCAGCATCTTTAAAAGCTCCGCCTCGCTGAATGGCGCGCCCTCCGCCGAGCCCTGAACCTCCACGAGGCCGCCCGAGCCGGTCATGACGAAATTCGCGTCGGTCTCGGCGGTCGAGTCCTCGGCGTAATCCAGGTCGATCACCGCCTCGCCGCCGACCACGCCGCAGGAGATGGCCGCGACATGGTCCTTGAGTGCGCTCTCCTTCAGGATCGAGCGCTGAACCATCCATTGGATGCAGTCCCGCAGCGCGATCCAAGCGCCGGTGATCGAGGCGGTGCGGGTGCCCCCGTCGGCCTGCAGCACGTCGCAGTCGATGGTGATCTGGCGCTCACCGAGCTTGGGCAGGTCGACAACGGCGCGCAGAGACCGGCCGATCAGCCGCTGGATCTCCTGCGTTCGGCCGGAGACCCGCCCGGTCGAAGATTCGCGCCGGGTCCGGGTCAAGGTGGCGCGCGGCAGCATGGCGTATTCGGCCGTCACCCAACCCCTCCCCTGCCCCCTTAGCCACGGTGGGGGCTTGTCCTCGAGCGACGCCGCGCACAGCACATGGGTCTCGCCGCAGCGCACGAGGCACGAGCCCTCGGCGTAACGCGCCACCCCGCGCTCGAAACTGACCTTGCGCATTTCATCCGCGGCGCGTTTGGAAGGACGCATGAACCCTGCCTTCTTATGGACTCCGGCCCGCTTTAGCCGCAGATCGGGGGTCGCGCAATGCTCGCCGCCTCTCCGGGGAGCGTCGGCAATTGTGGCGCATTGCTCCGGCGAGTGTATTTCTCGGCGCTTGTCAGGCGCGTCGGAAAGTCCGAATCTCCGCTTCCTGCGAGGAAGGCGGCCTCAGGCGCGATGAGCAGGGCTTTTGTTGGAGTGGACGTCGGCACGGGGAGCGCTCGCGCCGGCGTGTTCGACCTGAACGGGCGCCTGGTCGCCAGCGCCAGGCGGCCGATCGCTGTCTGGCGCGAGCCAAACGACTCGGTAGAGCAGTCGTCAGCCGACATCTGGCGTGCGACCACCGAGGCTGTGCGGGAAGCGGTCGAGGCGAGCGGCATTTCGCGCGATGCATTCGCCGGCGTCGGTTTCGCCGCCACCTGCTCGCTCGTCGCGCTTGACGCTGCGCTTCAGCCGCTCTCGATCAATGCGGCCGACGCGCCAGGGCGCGACGTGATGGCGTGGATGGACCATCGCGCGGCCGAGGACGCCGAGCGAATCAACGCCGGCGGCCATGAGGTTCTCCGTTATGTCGGGGGCGCGCTGTCGCCCGAGATGCAGACGCCGAAGCTCGCCTGGCTCAGCCGAACGAAGCCGGAGACTTTCGCCAAAGCCGCGCACTTTCTCGGCCTCACCGATTATCTCTCGTTCCGCGCCACCGGCTCGCTCGCCCGCTCGCTCTGCTCGGTCGCCTGCAAGTTCGGCTATCTGGCGCACGAGCGGCGCTGGCCGCGGGAGTTTTTGGACAGCATCGGCCTCGGCGGGCTCGCCGCACACGACTTCGCCCGCCTCGGCGCGGAGATTTTCGAGCCCGGAACCCCGATCGGGCGCGGACTGACGGCCGAGGCGGCCGCCGACATGGGGCTGCCGGCCGGCGTGGCGGTCGGGGCGGGGCTGATCGACGCGCACGCCGGCGCGCTGGCGTCGCTGGGCGCCTCTGCCGGCGGAAAGCCGGGCGATCCGCGTCGCCGGCTGGCGCTGATCCTCGGCACCTCTTCAGGGTGCCTCGCCGTGTCGGACGAGCCGCGCTTCATCGAGGCCTTGTGGGGTCCGCATCTCTCGGCGCTGACCCCCGGCCAATGGCTGATGGACGGCGGCCAGTCCGCGTTCGGCGCGGCGATCGACCGACTGGTGCGCATGCACCCGGCCTTCACGAGAAGCTTGACGCACGGGTTCGACGCGCTCGAGCGGGCGATCGCCGCGCGCGCGGGGGGCCTGTCGCGGGCCGCGCTCCTCGCCGACAGCCTGCACGCGCTGCCCTCGTTCATCGGCGAGCGCGCGCCGCTCGCGGACGCCGCGGCGCGAGGCGGCGTCGTCGGGCTCGATCTGCGCGACGACATGGCGAGCCTCGAGGAGCTCTACGTCGCGGGCCTCTGCGGCCTCGCTTACGGGATAGCCGGCATCGTCGCCGCATACGAGCGCGCCGGCTACGCCTTCGACACGATCGTGGCGAGCGGCGGCGCGGCCCAGAGCCCGCTCGTGCGCCAGATCGTCGCCGACGTCTGCGGCATTCCGGTCGCCTCGCCTGAGACGCCGGAGCCGGTGCTGCTCGGCTCGGCGATGATCGGCGCCGCCGCCGCGGGGTTCGAAACCGTGACGTCCGCGATGGCGTCGATGTCGGCGCTCGGAGAGCCGGTCGAGCCGGCCGGCGGCGCGATCGCCGCGTTTCACGCGCGCAAGCGCCGCGCCGCCGCGATCCTTGGACGCGCCGAGCGCGAGGCGCGCAAGGCAATGCGGGCGGCGCGCTGGCCGGAGGTCGTCATTTTCGATTGCGACGGCGTCCTGGTCGACAGCGAACTCATCGCGCTGGGCGTGACCCGCCGGATGCTCGGCGAGGCAGGGCTCGCGCTTAGCGACGAGGAGACGCGCGAGCGGTTCCTCGGCATGCGCCAGGACGGCGTGCTCAGGCGCATCGAGCAGGAGCTCGGCCGGCCGCTGCCGAAGGATTTTTCGGCCCTGCTGGCGCGAGCGATCCTCGCGACCTTCGAGCGCGAACTGAAAGGCGTCGAGGGCGTGCGGCAGGCGGTCAACGGGCTCCACGCCCGCGTCTGCGTCGCCTCGTCGAGCGCGCCGCAGCGCCTCCGCTTCGCGCTGCGTGTGACCGATTACGAGTCCCTGTTCGCGCCGAACATCTTCTCGTCCGCGGAGGTCCAGCGCGGCAAGCCCTTTCCCGATCTCTTCCTGTTCGCCGCGCGCGCCATGCGCGCCGTCCCGCAGGAGTGCCTGGTCATCGAGGACAGCGTCGCCGGCGTCACCGCCGCCCGCGCGGCCCACATGACCGTGTTCGGCTTCGTCGGCGCGAGCCACTTCTCCGAGCCCGCCCAGGGCGCGGAATTGACGGCCGCCGGGGCCGCGCTCATTTTCGACGACATGGCGCGGCTGCCGGAGATCGTCGCAAACTGGCGATCGCTGGGGTCGGCCTAGCGCGGGATGCGACTCCGCCGAATCGTGTCGAGCTGTGGTTTCTCGAGACGGAGATATTTCGCGAGAAACTCGCATCCCGCTCTAGGGTTGGGGTAGGGGACCGCATGGCGCGAAGGGCGGATCACGACGGACTGAGGCTCGACGAGGCCGCGCGCGCCGGCTGGCTCTATTACGTCGCCGGCAACACCCAGGACGAGATCGCGCGCAAGCTCGGCATCTCGCGCCAGGCGGCGCAGCGGCTCGTGTCGCTCGCCATCAGCGAGCGGCTGATCAAGGTTCGGCTCGACCATCCGATCGCCCGCTGCATGGAGCTCGCGGCGGCGCTAAAGCTTCGCTACGACCTGCGCTATTGCGACGTCGCGCCGACCGACCCGGACTTCGACCTCCTCGACGCTCGGCATCGCCCAGTCGGCGGCGGCCGAGTTCGAGCGCTGGCTGAGACGAACGGAGCCGGCGATCATCGGCATCGGCACTGGCCGCACCATGCGCGCGGTCGCCGACCAGCTGCCGGCGATGGAATGCCCGCAGCACAGGCTGGTGGCGCTGGTCGGCACCACCAAGATCGACGGCTCGGCGTCGTTCTACGACGTGATCATCCGCGTCTCCGACACGGTGCGCGCGCCGCATTATCCGATGCCGCTGCCGGTCGTGGCGCGCTCGGTCGAGGAGCGCGAGCTTCTGACCAGCCTGGCGTCGGTGAAAAGCCTGTTCGACCTCGTCGAGCGGACCGACGTCACCTTCGTCGGCGTCGGCTCGATCGGCGATTCGGCGCCGCTGGTGCAGGACGGCATCATCACCCGGCAGGAGGCCGAGGCGATGCGCAACCTCGGCGCGGTCGGCGAAATCACCGGCTGGGCGTTCGACGGCGCCGGCCGGGTTCTCAACGAGGGCGTCAACCTGCGCGTCGCCGGCGCGCCGCTGCGCAAGGCCGGCAACCGACTGGTGATCGGCGTCGCAATGGGCCCCTCGCGGCGCGCGCCGCTGCGAGCGGCCCTGACCGGCGGCCTGATCTCCGGCCTGGTGACGGACGAGTCGACGGCCGAGCATCTGCTTCAACGCTAGGCGCCTGAAAAAGGACAATCGATCCTGTTTTCATGGTGTTACGTGCGACCTGTGCAGAATTTGTGCAGCGCAGCGACGATTTTCTGTTGACTTTGCCACGACGCTATGGTGAGTATTCGCCCGCTGCCTAAGCAATTGCCCACTTCGCGGCATTGCTCATCGGAGGATACGTTCATGAAGGTTCTCGTGAAGGCCCTGCTGGGGGCCGTCGCGCTTGCGAGCTTCGCGCTCCCCGCTTACGCCGACACCACGCTGACCATCGCCACCGTCAACAACGGCGACATGATCCGGATGCAGAGGCTGACGGACGACTTCACCAAGGCCAATCCGGACATCAAGCTCAACTGGGTGACGCTCGAAGAGAACGTGCTGCGCCAGAAGGTGACGACCGACATCGCCACCAAGGGCGGCCAGTTCGACGTGCTGACCATCGGCACCTACGAGGTGCCGATCTGGGCGAAGAAGGGCTGGCTCGTTCCGCTCGACAAGCTCGGCGCCGACTACGACGTCAACGACCTCCTGCCGCCGATCCGCGCCGGCCTGTCGCTCGACGGCAAGCTCTACGCCGCGCCGTTCTACGGCGAGAGCTCCTTCGTCATGTACCGCACGGACCTGATGGAGAAGGCCGGCCTCAAGATGCCCGAGAAGCCGACCTGGGACTTCATCAGGCAGGCCGCCGACAAGATGACCGACAAGGCCGCCGGCGTCTACGGCATCTGCCTGCGCGGCAAGCCCGGCTGGGGCGAGAACATGGCGTTCCTGACCGCCATGTCCAACTCCTTCGGCGCGCGCTGGTTCGACGAGAAGTGGCAGCCGCAGTTCAACACGCCGGAGTGGAAGAAGACGCTGGACTTCTACGTCGCGCTGATGAAGGCCGACGGACCTCCCGGCGCCTCGTCGAACGGCTTCAACGAGAACCTCGCCCTGTTCAACGACGGCAAGTGCGGCATGTGGATCGACGCCACGGTCGCCGCCGGCTTCGTCACCGATCCGAAGCAGTCGAAGGTCGCCGACAAGGTCGGCTTCGCGCTGGCGCCGAACAACGGCCTCGGCAAGAACGCCAACTGGCTGTGGGCCTGGTCGCTCGCCGTTCCGGCCGGCTCGAACAAGATCGACGCCGCCGAGAAGTTCATCTCCTGGGCGACCAGCAAGCACTACACCGAACTCGTCGCCGCAGAAGGAAGGCTGGGCGCGCGTTCCGCCGGGAACCCGCACCTCGCTCTACAAGAACCCGGACTACCCGAAGGCGGCGCCGTTCGGGCCGAGCTGACGCTCGAGTCGATCAACTCGGCCGACCCGCTGCATCCGACCGTCAAGCCGGTTCCCTACACGGGCGTGCAGTTCGTCGCGATCCCCGAGTTCCAGGGCATCGCGACGGACGTCGGCCAGGACTTCTCGGCCGCGCTCGCCGGCACGATGACGCGTCGACGACGCGCTCGCCAAGGCGCAGGCGAGCACCGAAGCCGCGATGAAGAAGGCCGGCTACATCAAGTAAGCCGCATGTCTCTGTTCGCCTCGCGGCGGCGCACACCGCGAGGCGTCCTTGGGGACGTCCTCCCGGCTCCCTTCCCTCCCCGCTCGCGGGGAGGGCCTTTCGGGCGGAATTTTTTGAAATCGACCCGCGTCGGGCGCAGCGAGCGGTGTGTCTGACTGCCGGGGCGAACGAAGCGCCGGCCTGAAGCCGGTTTCGTCACGCCCTTCGTTCCAGCCCTTCTCCTAGCGCTCGCGGCGAACGCGCGCGGGGGTGAACAGCGGGAGGCCCTCCAGGATGGCGACCCAACAGACTTCCGCCGCAGCCCGCGTGCTCGTCGCGCCTTCGGTCATCCTGCTCTTCCTGTGGATGATCGTGCCGCTGGTGATGACGCTCTATTTCTCGAGCTGCGCTACAGCCTGCTCGACTCCGGAGAACATCGGCTTCGTCGGGTTGCAGAACTACGCCGCCTTCCTCTCCGATCCGGACTTCACCTCGCCGCGCTGCTCAACACGCTCGTCCTCGTCGGCTCGGTGCTGGTGATCAGCGTCGGCGGCGGCATCCTCGTCGCGCTGCTGATGGACCAGCCGGTGTTCGGGCAGAACGTCGCTGCGCCTGATGGTGATCGCGCCGTTCTTCGTCATGCCGACGGTGAGCGCGCTCGTCTGGAAGAACCTGCTGATGAACCCGGACTCGGGCCTGTTCGCCTGGATCGCCGAGTCGTTCGGCTTCGAGCCGGTCGTCTGGTTCACCAACTGGCCGATGCTGTCGGTCATCATCGTCGTCTCGTGGGAATGGCTGCCGTTCGCGAGCCTGATCCTGCTGACCGCGCTGCAGTCGCTCGACGAGGAGCAGAAGGAGGCGGCCGCGCTCGACGGCGCCGGCGCCGATCTCCTACTTCTTCTACATCGTGCTGCCGCACATCGCGCGCGCGATCACCGTGGTCATCCTGATCGAGACGATCTTCCTGCTCAGCGTCTTCGCCGAGATTTACGTCACGACCGCGGGCGGGCCGGGCGTCGCGACGACCAACATTCCCTTCCTCGTCTACAAGCAGGCGCTGCTCAACTTCGACGTCGGCGGCGCGTCGGCGGGCGGCATCGTCGCGGTCGTTCTCGCCAATATCGTCGCGATCTTCCTGATGCGCATCGTCGGCAGGAACCTGGAGGGCTGAGCCATGGCCATGAAGCAAACCGTCGGCAAGCGGGTCGGCGTCACGGTCGCTCGCCTGGGTCGTCGCCTTCCTGATCTTCTTCCCGATCCTCTGGACGTTCATCACCAGCTTCAAGAGCGAGCTCGACGCGATCGCGATGCCGCCGAAGTTCCTGTTCTTCAACTGGACGCTCGAGAACTACGCCGAGGTGCAGAGCGCGGTCGAACTACCTGCAATACGCCTTCAATTCGATCGTGCTCTCGGTCGGCGCCAACATCGTCGGCCTCCTCATCGCGGTTCCCGCCGCCTGGGCGATGGCGTTCGCTCCGGGCAAGCGCACCAAGGACCTCCTGATGTGGATGCTGTCGACCAAGATGATGCCCGCGGTCGGCGTGCTCGTGCCGATCTACCTGCTGTTCCGCGACCTGCACCTGCTCGACAGCCTGTGGGGCATCGGCTTCGTCCTGATGCTGCTCAACCTGCCGATCATCATCTGGATGCTCTACACCTACTTCAAGGAAATCCCGGTCGACATCCTCGAGGCGGCGCGGATGGACGGCGCCTCGCTGTTCAACGAGATCGTCTACGTGCTGACGCCGATGGCGGTGCCGGGCATCGCCTCGACCATGCTGCTGGCGATCATCCTGTCGTGGAACGAGGCGTTCTGGACGCTCAACCTCGCGACCTCGAACGCCGCGCCGCTCACCGCCTTCATCGCCTCCTACTCGGCGCCGGAAGGCTTCTTCTGGGCGAAGCTTTCGGCGGCCTCGACCCTCGCCATCGCGCCGATCCTCATCCTCGGCTGGTTCTCGCAGAAGCAGCTTGTGCGCGGCCTGACCTTCGGCGCGGTCAAGTAAGCCGGCAAAGGGAGAATGCGACCATGGGCAGCATCCAACTGAAGTCGGTCCGCAAGGCGTTCGGCGCCGTCAGCGTCATCAACGGCGTCGATCTCGACATCAAGAACGGCGAGTTCGCCGTGTTCGTCGGGCCCTCGGGCTGCGGCAAGTCGACGCTTCTGCGCCTGATCGCCGGCCTCGAGGACGTGACCTCGGGCGAGGTGCTGATCGACGGCAAGGACGTCACCGACGTCGGCCCGGCGCAGCGCGGGCTCGCCATGGTGTTCCAGTCCTACGCGCTCTATCCGCACATGAGCGTGCGCGGCAACATCGCCTTCGCCCTCAAGATGGCCGGCGAGAAGGCCGACGTCATCGAGCGGAAGGTGAGCAAGGCGGCGGCGACGCTGAACCTCACCGACTATCTCGACCGCAAGCCGCGCCAGCTCTCCGGCGGCCAGCGCCAGCGCGTCGCCATCGGCCGCGCGATCGTGCGCGAGCCGAAGGCGTTCCTGTTCGACGAGCCGCTCTCCAACCTCGACGCGGCGCTGCGCGTGCAGATGCGGGTCGAGATCGGCGAACTGCACAACGCGCTCAAGACCACGATGATCTACGTCACCCACGACCAGGTCGAGGCGATGACCATGGCCGACAAGATCGTCGTGCTCGACAAGCGGCTCGGTCGCGCAGGTCGGCTCGCCGCTCGAGCTCTACAACCGGCCGAACGGCCTGTTCGTCGCGGGCTTCATCGGCTCGCCGAAGATGAACTTCATCCAGGGCGCCATCGGCCGACAAGCGCGGCGCGGCGACCATCGGCATCCGCCCCGAGCACGCCGAGATCTCGACCACCGCCGGCGAATGGCCGGCGACGGTGCGGCTCGCCGAGCACCTCGGCTCCGACACCTTCGTCCACGCCGAGGGCGACGGCATCGGCCCGCTGACGCTGCGGCTCGACGGCGAGGCGCCGCTGAAGCCGGACCAGAGGATCTTCGTGACCCCGCGCGAGGCCAACGTGCACAGGTTCGACAAGGACGGCCGGCGCATCGACTGACGGCGGCCGACGCCGCCGTGGCTTCAAGAACAGCAGGCAGGAACTCATGAGCGTCAAACTTTCCACCGCCGCGCTGGCGCATGCTGCCCGCAGGCGTCGCCGTCCCGAAATACCGGCGCTCCGATCTCAGGCCGGGCATCCTCCATATCGGCGTCGGCAACTTCCACCGCGCCCATCAGGCGGTCTATCTCGACGACCTCTTCAACGCCGGCGCGCGACCACGACTGGGCGCTGGTCGGGGCGGGCGTGCGCGAGGCGGACGTCGACATGCGCGCGAAGCTCGAGGCGCAGGACTGGCTGACGACGGTCGTCGAGCAGGAGGCGCGCGCGACGCACGGTGCGCGTCACCGGGGCGATGATCGACTTCGTTCCGCCGTTCGACGTCGAGGCGAAGCTGTGCGGCGCTCGCCCGGCCCGAGATCCGCATCGTGTCGCTGACCGTGACCGAGGGCGGCTATTACATCTCGCCCGCGACCCAGCGCTTCGACCCGACCCATCCGGACATCGTCTACGACGCCGGCACGCCGACGCGCCGAAGACCGCCTTCGGCCTGATCGCAGCGGGGCTGAAGCGCCGCCGCGCGGCCGGCGTCGCGCCGTTCACCGTGATGTCCTGCGACAACATTCCCGGCAACGGCCACGTCACCGAGAACGCGGTCGCGGGCCTCGCCGAGCTTTCCGATCCCGAGCTCGCCGCAATGGATCCGCGCGAACGTCGCCTTCCCCAACTCGATGGTCGACCGCATCACGCCGGCGACCACCGACCGCGAGCGCGCCATCCTGCAGCGAGACCTACGGCGTCGAGGACAACTGGCCGGTGTTCTGCGAGGAGTTCCGGCAATGGGTGGTCGAGGACAAGTTCCCGGCCGGACGCCCGGCGCTGGAGAAGGTCGGCGTCACCTTCACCGCCGACGTCGCGCCCTACGAGCTGATGAAGATCCGCATCCTCAACGGCGGCCACGCGGCGATCGCCTATCCGGCCGGCCTGCTCGACATCCACTTCGTCCACGAGGCGATGGAGGACCGGCAGATCGCGACCTTCCTCGAGACGCTGACGAAGCGCGAGATCCTTCCGGTCGTGCCGCCGCCGCCGGCGGTCGACCTCGAGGCCTACCGCAGGAAGGTCGCCGAGCGCTTCGCCAATCCCAAGATCGGCGACACGATCAGCCGCCTGTGCCTCGACGGCTCGAACCGGCAGCCGAAATTCATCCTGCCGACGGTGCGCGACCGGATCGCCGGCGGCGCGAGCGTCAAGGGGCTCGCGCTCGTCTCGGCGCTGTGGTGCCGCTATTGCTACGGCGAGTCGGAGAGCGGCAAGGTCATCCCGCCCAACGATCCGAGCTGGGACCGCCTGCAGGCGGCGGCGAAGCCCGCGCGGACCGACCCGCGCGCCTTCCTCGCCATGCGCGACATTTTCGGCGAGCTCGCGGACGATCCGGCCTATGTCGCCGCCTTCTCGGGCGCGCTCGGAGCGCTGTGGACGAACGGCGTCCGCGCCACGCTCGCCGATTATCTCGTGGGCGAAGCTTGAGCCTTAACGACCACTTGCGCTCGGGCGCGAGAGAGGGTGACAGGATGACGCGAGAACTGGACGGCAAGGTCGCCGCTGTGACCGGCGCAGCGTCGGGCATCGGACTGGCCAGCTCCGAGGCGATGCTGGCCGCGGGGGCGCGCGTCATCATGATCGACCGCGACGCGGCGGCGCTGAAGACGCTGTCCGAGAAACACGGCCGGGCCGTGACGCCGCTGGTTATCGACCTGCTCGACCCGGCGGACTGCGCCACGCTGCTGCCGAAAGTGCTCGAGGCGACAGGCCGCCTCGATATCCTGCACGCCAACGCCGGCGCTTATGTCGGCGGCGATCTCGTCGACGCCGACACGGTTTCGATTGATCGGATGCTGAACCTGAATGTCAACGTGGTGATGAAAAACGTCCACGACGTGCTGCCGCACATGATCGAGCGCGGGACGGGAGACATCATTGTAACGAGCTCCTTGGCGGCTCACTTTCCGACGCCGTGGGAGCCTGTCTATGCATCTTCCAAATGGGCGATCAACTGCTTTGTCCAGACGGTGCGGCGACAGGTGTTCAAACACGGCGTTCGCGTGGGCTCGATCTCGCCGGGTCCCGTCGCGACCGCGCTTCTCGCGGACTGGCCACCGGAGAAACTGAAAGAAGCCAGGGAGTCGGGAAGTCTCTTGGAGGCGAGCGAGGTCGCCAATGTGGTGATGTTCATGCTGACGCGGCCGCGCGGGATGACGATCCGGGATGTCGTTATGCTGCCCACCAATTTCGATCTCTGAGCCTGAAAGAGGCGTCGCTATGTACCTCGATCGCTTCAATCTCAAGGGACGGGTCGCGGTCGTCACCGGGGGCGGTCAAGGCATCGGCCTGGCCTGCGTCGAGGCGCTGGCGGAGGCCGGCGCGCATGTCTACATCGCCGACCGCAACGTCAAGGCGGCCGCCGAGGCGCAGGCCGCGATGCGGGCGAAGGGTTACGCCACCGACGTCATCGGCGTCGACGTGACGTCCTCGCGCGAGGTCGAGGACGCGGCTCAGCGCGTGATGTCCGAACAGGGACGGGTCGACATTCTGGTCTGCAACGCCGGCATCGCGCGCTCCGACACGCCGGCCGAGGACGTCACCGACGGGCACTGGCTCGAAGTGGTCGACGTCAATCTCAACGGCGTCTTCTGGTGCTGCCGCGCCTTCGGCCGGCCGATGCTGGCCGCCGGACGCGGCTCGATCGTCAATATCGGCTCGATGTCGGGGGTCATCGTCAACCGGCCGCAGCCGCAGGCCTCCTACAACGCCTCCAAGGCCGCGGTGCATCATCTGACGAAGTCGCTCGCCGCCGAATGGGGCGCGCGCGGCGTCCGGGTCAACGCCGTCGCGCCGACCTATATCAACACGCCGATGACCGCGCTCGCCGAGGCCAACAGGCCGATGTTCGACACCTGGATCGACGGCACCCCGATGGCGCGGATCGGCGAGCCGGACGAGATCGCCGCGGTCGTGCTGTTCCTCGCCTCCGACGCCGCGAGCCTGATGACCGGCTCGATCGTGCTGGCGGACGGCGGCTACACCTGCTGGTGAAAGGAAACGCGCATGGATCTCGGACTGAAGGGCAAGGTCGCGGTGGTGACCGGCGGCAGCGTCGGCATCGGGCTCGCGATCGCGGAGGGGCTGGCGGCGGAGGGCGTCGATCTCGTCCTTGCGGCGCGCGGCTGCCGAGCGCGTTCGCGAGGAGGCGCAATCGGATCGCCGGCGGCTACGGCGTGCGCGCGGAGGGCGTCGCCTGCGACGTCGCGACCCGCGAGGGGACGCGACGCGCTGATCGGCGCGACCAAGGCCGCCTTCGGCGGCGCCGACATCCTGATCAACAACGCCGGGCTCGGGCTCGAACGAGACGGTGATGGAGGCGGCCGACGACAAGTGGCAGGCCTACTGGGAGCTGCACGTCATGGCGGCGGTGCGGCTGGCGCGCGGCCTCGCGCCCGCTGATGAAGGCGCGCGGCGGCGGCGTCATCCTGCACAACGCCTCGATCTGCGCCGTGCAGCCGCTGTGGTACGAGCCGATCTACAACACCACCAAGGCGGCGCTGATGATGTTCTCGAAGTGCCTCGCGACCGAACTCGTCGGCGACAACATCCGGGTCAACTGCGTCAACCCCGGCCTCGTCCTCACGCCCGACTGGATCAAGACCGCCAAGCAACTCACGGCGGAGACGGGCGGCGACTGGCAGGGCTATCTCGACGGCGTCGCCGACGAATTCGCGCCGATCAAGCGGTTCGCCACGCCCGCGGAGCTCGCGAATGTGTTCGTCTTTCTCTGCTCCGAGCGCGCGAGCTACGCCGTCGGCTCGACCTATTTCGTCGACGGCGGCTGGCTGAAGACCGTGTAGCGCAGCACGCGCGCCGCGTCAGTGCGTCATGCTCTCCGGCCTCCTGGCGGCGTCAGCGGCGAGCTGGATCTGGTTGATCACGCCGACGACGCCGGGCACGTTCCGGGCGTCGGACTCGGCGCATGCGCGCTGATAGGGCAGATCGACCGAACCGGACATCGTCACCCAGCCGTCGCTGACTTCGACCGTGACGCGGTGGCGCGGAACTGCGAGATCCCAGTGCAGAGCGTTCAGGACGCGCATCCTCACATCATCGCCATGCGACTGCATCTTGGGTTTCCTCCTCCCCGCTCTCGTCTTACCATTTCCCGCTTGACTTGCCTGCGACCGTATGTCGCGGTAACCTCCGCGACGTCCGACGCGGGTAAACTGTGCGACGTCTGACGCTGGTAAGCTAACGATAGGCCGACAGTTAAGCGGAATTGAGGCCGCCGGGGCGCCCAGTCCGGACGGCGCAAGTTCTCGCAGGACCGCGAAGCGAAGCCACGTTCACATCTGCGGCGGCGGCCCGGACGGCGCCTCCTGAACTCGGCTTCGTCGACGCTCATGGCGTTGCCGCGCCAGACGAAGTTGTCGCCGCGTCCAGCCTTCCGCCCACAGCACGGGCAGGAGGAGGTCGCGAGCCGATCCAGGCGGGCGGGCTCCGCCAGCTCAGCGGCCAGCCGGCGACGAGGGCGAGCAGGGCCTCGATCGCGTACCAGAACAGCCGCCGCGAGGGCCGCGCTGACCCACGGGCTCAGCCCGAATTCCGGCGCGGCGAACGCCGCCGCGACGATCATCACCAGGCTCGTCGTCAGGATCTCGGGCGCGAAATGCAGCGGGAAGGTCGCGCGCCGGAGCCGCGCCCAGCGCACCTGCCGCGCCCACACGTCCTTGAGCTTGCGCGCGCCGAGCGGCTGCTGGAACGGCTCGCTGACGAGGTGCGCGTCGTAGCCCTGGGCGTGGATCAGCTTGGTCGAGGCGGCGTCCTCGGCGATCTCGGCGCCGAGCGCCTCGATGCCGCCGCCGGCCTCCATGATGTCGCGCCGCCACAGCATCGTCTTGCCCTGGGCGAAGCCGAAGCCGACCGCCTCGGCCGCATATTGCCAGCGCGCCTCGTAGGTGTTGAGGAAGGCGCATTCGATCTCGGCGCCGAACGATTGCGGCTGCGAGCCGATCGGCGGCGCGCAGACGATGCCGGTGTTGGGACGCCAGCGGGCGATGAGCCGCTGGATGTAGTCGGGCGGCATCAGCACGTTGGAATCGGCGATGATCACCCATTCGTGGCGCGCCGCCTTCCAGCCCTTCACCACGTTGTTGAGCTTGGGGTTGGCGCTGACCCGGTCGTCGCCGATCAAGCAGCCGCGCCGGCCGCTCGGGATGCGCCGCGATCGCGCCGCGCACCAGCGGGGCGATCGGATCGTCGCGCGCTGGCGAGGCAGAACACGATCTCGTAGTCGGGATAGTCGAGCGCGAAGATCGAGCGCAGCGTTTCGCGCGAGAACGCCTCGACGCCGCAGAGCGGCTGGACGATCGAGACGGGCGGCGCGTCCTTCGGCGGCCGGCAGGTATCCGCCTCGCCGCGCGCAGCGTCGACAGCGCGAGGCCCACGCTGAGGGCGTGAACGCCGCCCGCCGAAACGCAAATTCCGGCGGCAAGAGCGCTGATTGTCATTATCGTATTGTACTCAATTCGCGAATTGACGCCAGCAGTATTGCCGGACTGCCGCGACGCTTCTATGAAGGCTCATGAATTCGGTCCCGATCGTCCGTTTTGCGCCGTCGCCGACCGGGCGCATTCACATCGGAAACGCCCGCACGGCCCTGCTGAACTGGCTCTTCGCCCGCCGCGGCGGCGGAACGTTCGTCCTCCGATTCGACGACACCGACCTCGAACGCTCGAGGGCCGAATACGCCCGCTCGATCGAGGAGGATCTCGCCTGGCTCGGCGTCGAGCCCGATCTCGTCCGCCGCCAGTCGGAGCGGATGGCCTTTTACGACGCCGCGGCCGAAAAACTCAAGGCGCTCGGACGGCTCTATCCGGCCTACGAGACGCCGGAGGAGCTCGACCGCCGGCGCAAGCGCCAGCAGGCGCTCGGCCGCCCGCCGATCTACGACCGCGCGGCGCTGCGCCTGACCGACGCCGAGCGCGCCGCGCTCGAGGCCGCCGGCCGGAAGCCGCACTGGCGCTTTCGCCTCGATCCGGGAACCGTCCGCTGGACCGACATGGTGCGCGGCGAGAGCCACATCGATTGCGGCTCGCTCTCCGATCCGGTGCTGCGGCGGGAGGACGGGACCTATCTCTACACGCTGCCGTCGGTGGTCGACGACATCGAGTTCGGCGTCACCCATGTGATCCGCGGCGAGGACCACGTCACCAATACGGCCGTGCAGATCCAGCTGTTCGAGGCGCTCGCCGGCCACGCGCCCGAGTTCGGCCATCACAACCTGCTCACCGACGCGTCCGGCGAGGGCCTGTCCAAGCGGACCGGCGCCCTGTCGATCGCCTCGCTGCGGGAGAAGGGGGTCGAGCCGCTCGCGGTCGCGGCGCTCGCGGTGCTGGTCGGCTCGGCGGAAGCGGTGCGGCCGGTCGCCTCGCTCGAGGAGCTGGCCGGCCTCGTCGATCTCGCCAACCTGTCGCACGGCGCGGCGCGGTTCGACGAAGCCGAACTCGACGCGCTCTCGGCGCGCACGCTGCACGCCACGCCCTATGCGGCGGTCGCGCGACCGGCTCGCGGCGCTCGGCGATCGCCGGTCCGGAGGCGGAGGCGTTCTGGCTTGCGGTGCGCGGCAACGTCGCGCGGCTCGCCGACGCCGCCGAATGGCGCGCGGTGGTCGAGGGCGACATCGCGCCGGTCGTCGAGGATCGCGCCTATCTCGATCTCGCCGCCGAGCGCCTGCCTGAAGGCGACTGGGACCAGACGACCTGGGGCGCATGGACGAACGCGCTGAAGGCGCGAGACCGGCCGCAAGGGCCGGGAGCTTTATCATCCGCTGCGGCTCGCGCTCACCGGCGCGCGAATCCGGGCCGGAGCTCGCGGCGCTGCTCCCGCTGATCGGACGCGCTAGAGCGCTGGCCCGACTATCCGCACCTTCGTCTTGACGCCGTCCGGGCCGGTCTCGGTGACCGTCTTGCCCTGAGTCGTGCTGTAGAACGTTCCCGACTGCGCCGGCGTCGCCGGCGATGCCGGACGTTTCGCGGCTGACGGTCGCGGCGGCGGCGCTCAGGGCGGTGTCCTCGCCGTTGGCGTTGAGGCCCTGCCCCGCGCCGGTCAGGCTCGGATCGCCGTCGGGCTTGGCGGCGCTCGGGCCGGGTTCGGGTCGGGCTCGGGCTTGCGCGCGTCCGGCGTCGCGGCGCCCGGCTTGCCGCTTGTCTTGCCCGGCTTCGCCTTCGGGTCGGCGGAGACCTTTGCGATGATCGGGCGCGACATCTCGATCGACTTCTCGGGCGTCACCAGGATGTCGCTGCGCCTCGTGGCCGTATTTCGCCTCGGCCGCGGCCAGCGCCTGCGCCCAGCTCTCGCCCTTGCGGCGGCACGAGCAGGTCGGATCGAAGGACTGCTGGAACTTGAGCGCGTTCGGCATGTCGACGTAGCGCTCGCCGCGTGAGCGACACCGCCTGCTCGATCGTCCCCCCGAACGGGAACGAATAGAGCTGCACGTCGGCGTTGGGGCAGAGCGACCGGCAAACGTCCTCGAGGCGGCTCGCTCGCGCCCGAGTAGGAGACCGGGAAGAAGCTGCCGTCGCAGGTGCGCACGCAGACCGCGTAGGAGCCGGCCGACGCGTTGGCGCTCTTCTTCTCGTTCTCGATCGATTTCTCGATGGTCTGCTGCTGCTCGTCCGGCGGAAGGGTCTCCGGGTTGACCGGCTGATAGGGCTCGGCTGCGGCTTCGCGCCGCCGCCGAACAAGCGCCTGGAAGATGTTGCCCGGCTGCTGGGGCGGCGGCCGCGCCGCATTCGGCATTGTAGCGCGCGATCAGATCGTCGCGGCCGCCGCCGGAGCGCGCCTCGAGATCCGAGAGCGAGGCCTGCATGCGGGCGATCTGGCCCTCTGATCTCGCCGCACTGGGGCGGCGGCTCGGAGCCGAAGAACAGGAACTTCTGGTTGTTGCAGCCGATCGAATTGGCGTAGGCGCTGGTGCGGGCGAGTTCGGCGCGCTGGCGCGACGCCGCTCCGGCGGCCTGCCCGCCGCCTCCGCGCGGGGCGGACGCGATGGCGGCCCTGAGGCGCGCGCATTCGCCGCTCTCGGCGTAAGGCCTGGGCCGTCGCGAAGACGCCCGTCGAGCGCCGCGACGGCGCGACGCCAGTCTGAACGCCAAACATTGCGCGATGCTTCGCCGCGTGCTGACTTGCCTGCCATCGCGTCTTCTACCGTCAGAAATCCGGGCCGTCGCTGTTGCGAGCCGCATGCGCCCGCCGAGAACCGGGCAAAGCCGGGCGTTTAGACCGCCAGATCGCGGCGCGAACATGGCGAAGCAACGCCGCCGTCGACCCAATGGCCTGTCCGGCCGCGCGCGAGCCGCGCACCGTGCGCGCGCTACCCCGCCACCTTGGAGAAATCGGCGACCGCGTGGACCGCGTCGCGCAATTCGCCAAGCAGCCGCAGGCGATTGAGGCGAAGCGCCGGATCGTCGGCGTTGACGGTCACGTCGAGGAAGAAGGCGTCGACGGGCGCGCGGAGCGTCGCCAGCGCCCGCATCGCGCCCTCGAAATCCTCGCGGCCGACCTTCTCGCGCGCCGCGGCGCCGGCTGCGGCGAGCGCATCGGCGAGGTCCCGCTCGGCCGGCAGAGCGAGCTTCGCCGGATCGTGGGGGCCGGCGAAGGCGCCGACGCCGTCACGTCTTCTCCTCGGCCTGAGGATGTTGGCGGCGCGGCGGTAGCCGGCGAGCAGGTTCCTGCCGTCCTCCGTCTCGAGCAGGCGGCCGAGCGCCTCCACCCGCCAGACGGCCATCAGGAGGTCGTCCTGGCCGGGCAGGGCGTAACACGGCGTCGATCAGGTCGTGCCGCGCGCCCTTGTCGCGCAGGTAGACCTTGAGCCGGTCGGCGAAGAAGTCGAGCAGGCTCTTGCGTGACGGCGGCGAGCCGCGCGTCGTCGGGGACCTCGGCCCGGCGGCGCGGCGCGCGAGACCACGCCGACGATCTCGTCGAGCTCCGGGCCCTTCGGGAAAGCCGCGCTTCTCGAGCGATTGGACGACCGCGCCCGCCTCGTCCTCGCGGGCGAACTCGACGTCGAGCAGCGCGCCCCAGACGGCGGCGTTGAGCGGCCCGGTCAGCGGCAGGCGCAGGCCGTTCTCCAGCACGATGCGGATGACGCCGAGCGCGGCGCGCCTGAGCGCGAACGGGTCCTTGCTGCCGGTCGGCTTCTCGTCGATCGCCCAGAAGCCGCCGAGCGTGTCGAGCTTGTCGGCGAGCGCGACGGCGATCGACACCGGCGACGTCGGAATCCGGTCGCTCGGCCCCTGCGGCTTGTAATGCTCCTCGATCGCCGCGGCGACGCTCGCCTCCTCGCCCTGCTGCGGCCGCGTAATAGCGGCCCATCAGGCCCTGCAGCTCGGGGAACTCGCCGACCATCTCGGTGACGAGGTCGGCCTTGGCGAGGCGCGCGGCGCGCGCCGCAAGCTCGACGTCGGCGCCGACCTGCGGGCGCGAGCTCGCGGGCGAGCGCCTCGATCCGCTCGATCCGCTCGGCCTGCGTGCCGAGCTTCTCGTGGAAGACGATCGCCGAGCGCCTCGAGCTTGGCGAGGCGCTGGTCGAGCGGCTTCGCGGCCTTGTCCTTGTAGTCGGGAAGGTCGGCGAGGTCGGTGAGCCAGAAGTGGCGGGCGTCGGAGAGCCGGGCGCGCACCACCCGGCCGTTGCCGGCGGCGATCGCCGCGCCGCCGTCGCGGGCGATCAGGTTCGAGACCAGGATGAAGCGGTTGGCGAGCCTGCCGTCCGGCCCCTTGAGCACGAAGCACTTCTGGTTGGCGCGGATCGTCGCGCGGATGACCTCGGGCGGGATGTCGAGAAAGTCCGCCTCGAACTCGCCCATGAGCACGACCGGCCATTCGACGAGGCCCGCCGACCTCTTCGAGCAGGCCCTCGTCCTCGACGAGCTCGAGCCCCTGCGCGAAGGCGAGCGTCTTCGCGTCCTCGCGGATGATCGCCTTGCGCCGGTCGGCGTCGAGCACGACCTTGGCCTTCATGAGCGCGTCGACATAGTCGTCGTAGCGGCGGACGTCGATCGGCTCGGGCGCCATGAAGCGATGGCCCCAGGTGAAGTCGTCCGGACTCGATCCCGTCGACGGCGAAGGGCACGACTTCGGCCGCGTCGTGCGGGGTGGCGAGCGTGCAGAGGATTCCGCGCAACGGGCGCACCCAGCGCAGCGCGTCGGGCTTCGTCGAGCCCTTGCCCCAGCGCATCGACTTCGGCCAGGGGAAGGCGCGCACGACGGCGGGCACGATCTCGGCCACCGCCTCGCCGGTCGGGCGGCCCGGCTTCTCGATCGCCGCGACGTAGAACGTCGCCCTTCTTCGGGTCCTTCTCGATGGTCGCGTCCTCGATGCGGGCGAGCCCGGCGCTCTTCAGGAACCCCTGGATCGCCGCCTCCGGCGCGCCGACGCGCGGCCCCTTGCGCTCCTCGCGCAAGGTCGGCTGGGCGGCGGGCAGGCCCACCACGTGCAGCGCGAGCCTGCGCGGCGTGACGAAGGCCTGCGCGCCCTCGTAGGTGAGGTTGCGGTCGACGAGCGCGTTGGTGATCAGCCGCTTCAGATCCTCCGCCGCCTGCCGCTGCATGCGGGCGGGGATTTCTTCGGAGAAGAGTTCGAGAAGCAGGTCGGGCATGTGAAAGAGTCCGGGATAGCCGCGAGATCGCGCGGCTAGCGTCCCCGCCCCCCTTGTGGGGGCGGGACAGGGTGGGGGGTCGCGCAGAGCGTGGAGATTGGACTGTCGGTAGAGGCCCCGCCAACGACAGATGGCGGCGCGAGCCCCTTCTCTGACGCTCCCCCACAAGAGCTGCGCCCGGACGCGCGCAGGCGCGGCCCGGGTGGGGGAGGATGCGCTGATCGCCTCATACGTCACGCCCCGCCTCCCGCGGTCTTCAGCCAGGCGGCGCCGCAGGCCTTGGCGAGCTCGCGGACCCGGAGGATGTAGCTCTGCCGCTCGGTGACCGAGATCACCCCGCGCGCGTCGAGAAGGTTGAAGGCGTGGCTCGCCTTGATGCACTGGTCGTAGGCGGGCAGCGCCATCAGGTGCCGGTCGCCGTCCGCGCCGCGCTCGATCAGCGACCGGCACTCGGCCTCCGCGTCCTTGAAGTGCTGGAACAGGATCGCGGTGTCGGCGTGCTCGAAGTTGAAGCGGGAATATTCCTGCTCGGCCTGCTTGAACACGTCGCCGTAGGTCACCCGCGCGTCGCCGTCGCGGCCGTTGAAATTGAGGTCGTAGACGTTCTCGACCCCCTGCACGTACATGGCGAGGCGCTCGAGCCCATAGGTGAGCTCGCCCGAGACCGGCGCGCATTCGAAGCCCGCCACCTGCTGGAAGTAGGTGAACTGCGACACTTCCATCCCGTCGCACCAGCACTCCCAGCCGAGGCCCCAGGCGCCGAGCGTCGGGCTCTCCCAGTCGTCCTCGACGAAACGCACGTCGTGCAGCGCTCATGTCGATCCCGATGGCGCTGCAGCGAATCGAGATAGAGCTCCTGCAGGTTCTCGGGCGAAGGCTTCAGGATCACCTGGTACTGGTAATAGTGCTGCAGCCGGTTGGGGTTCTCGCCGTAGCGCCCGTCCTTCGGGCGGCGCGAGGGCTGGACATAGGCCGCGTTCCAGGGCTTCGGCCCCAGCGAGCGGAGCGTGGTCGCCGGATGAAAGGTGCCCGCGCCGACCTCCATGTCGTAGGGCTGCAGGATGACGCAGCCCTGCCGCGCCCAGAAAGCCTGCAGCGTCAGGATCAGCCCCTGGAAGGACTGGGTCGGGTCGAGCGAAGGGATCTGGCAGACGGCGGCATGTCCGGCGGGGTCCGAGGAAATTCGAGGCGGCGGACCCTAGAGACGCGAGCCGGCCGGGTCAACGGCCGGGCGATCGCTTGAGCCGCCGACAAGGCGGGCGGCGTCTCGCCGCCCATCTTTCGCGACAGGCGCAGACGCGCAACGCGCGCCGTTCGTTTGGAGCCCTTGGAGTTCCTTAGCCCGGTAGGTTCAACAGGCCGGCCTCGCCGGATTCGAGGCCGAAAAGAAGGCGCGCGCCGCGCGCGTCCCATGCGAGCGCGCCGATCGCGCCGCCGCCCGGACGGCGCACCAGGATTTCCGCGGCGTCGGCGAGCCGGCAGAGCAGCACCAGCCCGTCGGCGTAGCCGATCGCGAGCACCAGCGCGCGCGGGTGGAACGCGACCTGGGTGACGCGCGCCTCGCGCACGCCGCATTCGCGCGGCGCCTTGCCCATCGGCCCGTCCTTGTCCTTGAACGGCCAGACAACCGACGCCTCCGCCCCCGAGGTCGCGAGCCAGGCGCCGTCGTGCGACCACGACAGCGAGCGCGTCTTGCCGGGATAGCCGGTCATCCGCATGTTGCGGGAGTCGGCCAGACGCCAGCCGTGCAGCGCGTTCTCCTGCATCGAGGTGACGAGGAAGCGGCCGTCGGGCGAGAAGGTCGCGTCGAGATGCGCGCCCTTCCATTCCAGCGTCTGCGGCTCGCCCTCGACCTTGGGGAACCAGAGCGTCGCGCCGTTGTAATGGGTCGCCGCCACCCGATAGCCCTTCGGCTGAAAGGCGAGGCCCCGCACGCTCGAGGGCGCCGTCCAGGTCCTGACCACGCCCGCCTCATCGCGCGCCTTGACCGCCTTGCCGGCGCTCCAGGCAAAGCTTTGGCCGCGTAGCGCAAGCGCGTCGATCCAGCGGCCTTCCTCGTCGGCGATCTCATGGGGCTCGCCGTCCGCGCCGATCGCCGTCACCCGTCCGTCGTCGCCGCCGGTCACCAGAGTCTTGCCGTCGGAAACGGCGGTGAGGATCGCGCCGTCGGGGTGGGCCGCGACGCGCTTCAGATCGTCCGGTTCGCCGATCCGCACGACGCCGTCGGCGAGCGCCAGCGCCGGCGCGTCGCCGAGGAACGCCGCCGCGACGACTTCACCGCCGGCGTCGAACGCGAGGACATGCTGGGTCAGCGAGGTCGTGGTTTGCGAAGTCGGGGGTTGGCTGTCAGTCACGAGCGAAACCAAAACTCTTGTCGTGGAGGTGCGTCATGGGACCGGAGGGTGCGCGTCTCGCGCACCGTTAGCCCGTCGAAAGACGGGCGTCCATCCGGACGCCCTATGGGGCGGCGAGACGCCGCCGCTCCGATTTGCAGCGCCCGGCGTCAAGCCGCGCACGCGAGAAACCCCTTGCGAATGTCGTCCTCCTCGAGGTTGCGGCCGATGAACACGACCTTGGATTCGCGCTTTTCGTCCGTCCGCCACTCGCGCTGCGAATCGCCGTCGAGCATCATGTGCACGCCCTGGAAGACGAAGCGCTTCGGGTCGTTCTTCATCGCCACGATGCCCTTGCAGCGCAAGATGTTCGGTCCCTGCTCCTGGGTGATCCGGTTGATCCAGGGCATGAACTTCCCCGGATCGACGTCGCCCTCGAGCCGGATCGACACCGACTGCATGTCCTCGTCGTGATAGTGCTTCAGCCCGGGGCCCTCATGGGCGTGATCGTGGTCGTGATCGTGATCGTGGTCGTGGTCATGCTCCTCGGCGACCAGGAAATTCGGCTCGATGTCGAGGATTCGGTCGAGATCGAAGGCGCGCCGTTCGAGCACGTCGGCGAGCGCGACATCGCATTTCTGCGCGCGGTGCAGCGCGGCGTAGGGGTTGATTCCCCGGATGCGCGCCTCGACCTCACGCAATTCGGCCGGCGAGACGAGGTCGGTCTTGTTTAGGATGATGACGTCGGCGAAGGCGATCTGGCTCTTGGCCTCGGGCGCGTCGCGGAGGCGCTGAGACAGCCACTTGGCGTCGGCGACAGTCACGACCGCGTCGAGACGCGCCGCTTTCTGCACGTCCTCGTCGACGAAGAAGGTCTGCGCCACCGGCGCCGGGTCGGCGAGGCCGGTGGTCTCGACGATGATCGCGTCGAACCGGCCCTTGCGACGCATCAGCCCTTCGATGATGCGGATGAGGTCGCCGCGCACGGTGCAGCAGATGCAGCCGTTGTTCATCTCGAACACTTCCTCGTCGGCCCCGACGACGAGTTCGTTGTCGATTCCGATCTCGCCAAACTCGTTGACCACCACGGCGTAGCGCTTGCCGTGGTTCTCGCTGAGGATGCGGTTCAACAGCGTCGTCTTTCCGGCGCCGAGATAGCCGGTGAGGACGGTGACGGGAATCTTCTCCGCTTCGTGGGGCTCGCTCACGCCTTCGTCTCCTGAAAGAGGGGGGTGCTCAGTGATATAGGGCGGCGGAACGCGCAGCGGTAGGCGCCTCGCTGCCTACCAGTGCTGCCAGCCGTATCCCCAGCCGCCGCCGAGATACGGTCCGCCCCAGTGATAAACCGGCGGAGCGGCGGCGAGTAGCAAACGGAGCAAGGTCCTAAAATCCCTCTGACGATCCCAACGCGGCCACGGCCGGCCGCGGCGCGGTTCAAAAATAGAGATGCGGCGGATTTGCGTCCATCCGTGCGCCGAACGCGGCGGAACCGCCCGGCGTCCTTTAATACCAGCGCGCCGCGACTGAGGGCCTGCCGGACGGGGCCCGATTGGCGTATAGCGTCAAGCGCCGCGCCGGCGCTAGGCCGCCGGCGACCGAAACGGGGACGGCCAGGCGCGCGAAAATGCTCCGTGGTCGCGGTTTTTGGACATTTGTTATGCGTGATCTGCCGATCATTCTCGACATGCGCGACCGACCCGTCGTGGTGGTCGGCAGCGGCGTCGTGGCCGCGCGGCGGGCGGAGCTGCTGGTCCGCGCCGGGGCCCGCGCCACAATTTTCGCCCCGGAGCTCAGCGACGAATTCCTGGAGCTTCGCGACAAGCCAAATTTCCGCCATGCCTCGCGCGACCCCGAGGCGGAAGACCTCGCAGGCAGCACGCTCTGCTTCATCGCCAGCGAGGACGAAGGCCTGATCGAGCGCGCGCGGGCGGCGGCCAAGCGCGCCGGCGCGCTGGTCAACGTCGCCGACAGGCCAAAACTCTCCGACTTCATCATGCCCTCGATCGTCGACCGCAGCCCGCTCGTGATCGCGGTCTCGACCGGCGGCGCTTCGCCGATCCTCGGGCGGATGCTGAAGGCGCGGCTCGAGTCGCTCATCCCCTCGGCCTATGGCCGCCTCGCCGAGCTGATGAGCGGCTTTCGCGGCCGGGTCGCGACCGCTATTCCCTCGCAGACCCTGCGACGCCGCTTCTGGGAGACGGTTCTGGAAGGGCCCATCGCCGAGGCGGCGCTGGCCGGAAACGAGGCCGCCGCCGGGGCCCACCTCGCCGCGGAGATCGAACGCTGGGCCGAGGAGCGGCCTACGCCTCGGGGCGAGGTCTATCTGGTCGGCGCGGGCCCCGGCGATCCGGACCTCGTCACCTTTCGCGCCTTCCGGCTGATGCAGAAAGCTGACGTGGTGCTCTACGACCGCCTCGCCGACCCGCGCATCATGGCGCTGGTCAGGCGCGAGGCCGAGCGCATCTACGTCGGCAAACGGCCCGACAATCACGAGCTGCCGCAGGAGGAAATCAGCGCGCTGATGGTGCGGCTCGCGCAGGAGGGCAAGCGGGTGCTACGGCTGAAAGGCGGCGACCCGTTCCTGTTCGGCCGGGGCGGCGAGGAAATCGAGACGCTCGCCGAACACGCCATCCCGTTCCAGGTGTGCCCGGGCGTGACCGCTGCGGTCGGGGCCTCGGCCTATGCGGGGATTCCGCTGACCCACCGCGACCACGCCCAGGCCTGCGTATTCGTCACCGGCCACGGCAAGGACGGAAAGATCGCCCTCGACTGGGCGTCGCTGATCCAGCCGCGGCAGACGGTGGCGGTCTACATGGGGTTGCGCAACCTCGAGCCGCTGACCGAGGCGTTCATCGCCGAGGGCGCAAGCCCCGACCTGCCCGCAGCGATCGTCGACAACGCCACCCGTCCAAACCAGCGGGTCGTGGTCGCGACCCTGGCGACGCTTGCGGCCGCGGCGCGGGGGGCCGAGATCAAGGGCCCGTCGATCGTCATCATCGGCACCGTCGTGACCCTGCGCGAAAAACTCGAATGGTACGCGGCCGGGCAAGACACTCGCACCGGGCAAGACTCGGCTGAGCAGGATCGGAGCGGCGGCGTCTCGCCGCCCTGAGGCTCCCGATGGAGCGCGCCTCGGGCTCGCTCAGACCTTGGCGGCGCGCCAGGTTGGCCCCTTGGGGCCGAACGCCGGCTCGATGCGGAAATGATCGGCGGCGGTCATTTTGCCCAGCGGGACCGCATCGTCCGGCATGACGAGCGTCGCCTCGTCGCCCACGAACATGATCACGTGCCGGCGCTGCTCGAGGATCGAGCGCGCGAGGCTCCTCAGGCCGGCGAAATAAGGCTCCTTGCGCCAGGCGGCCGGCGAGCCGGGATCGACCTGGCCGTAGACGAAACCGTTCGGCGGGAAGATCGACAGCACGAACTTGGCGTTGTCGGGCCGCCAGGCTTCGGAGAGCTTGCCGTCGGTCATCCACAGGCAGAAGAACTGCCGGCACTGGTTCGGCGCCTCATTATGGATCTTACAGCCCTTGCCCGGCGCGCAGTGCTTGCACCAGGCGCCCGGAGGCTTCTCGAGCTCGGGCAGCGCATAAACCTTGCAGCATAGCGTGCAGGGACCGCAAGCGCGCCCCGGCGCAACCCCAAAGGGCGCGACGACCATCGTGGAAGTCATGGGTTTCCTGTCGAAACGAGGCCGGACCGCTAGCGCGGACAGACGGCGCTGGCAAGGCCGTCGCGAACGGAAGTCCCCCATGGATCGCCCGGAGGCGAGCCAGCAGACCGCTGGACCCCTGCAGATGATCGTCCATCGGCTCCTCCTTCCCGCCGAGATTTTGGCCCCGGACGCTCGGGCCGCGACCTATGTCTTAGCCGCCAGCTTCCGCAGTTCCCCCGCCAGCCCGCAAGTGCTAGACGCGAGGCTGGCCGGCTTTGGCCGGACGGGCGCGACATGACGACATTGAAGGGCAAAAAGGGGCTCGTGGTCGGCATGGCCAACGAGCACAGCCTGGCCTACGGCTGCGCGCGCCACTTCCGCGCCGCCGGCGCCGACCTCGCCATCACCTATCTGAACGCGAAGACGGAGCGCTACGTCCGCCCGCTCGCCATCGAACTGGACTGCGAAATCGCGCGGACCTGCGACGTCGGCGCGCCCGGCGAGCTCGAAAGCGTGTTTGAGGAGATCGCCTCGAAGTGGGGGCGCCTCGATTTTGCGCTCCATGCGATCGGCTACGCACGCGCCGAGGACCTGCACGGCCGGGTGATCGACTGCTCGGCCGAAGGCTTCGCCCACGCCATGTTGGTGTCGGTGCATTCGTTCTTCCGGATAGCGAAGCTTGCCGAACCGCTGATGACATCCGGCGGCTGCCTGCTGGCGATCACGTACTACGGCGGTCAGAAGGCGGTGGAGCATTATGGGGTCATGGGGCCGGTCAAGGGCGCCCTCGAAACGGCGATCGCCTACATGGCGCTCGAACTGGGCGGGCAGGGAATCCGCGTCAACGCGATTTCTCCCGGGCCGGTGGCGACCCGTTCGGCCTCTGGCCTCAAGCATTTCGACCAGTTGCTGGACCGGACGGCGAGGCTCGCGCCGGAGCATCGCCTCATCACGCCGGACGACGTCGGCGCGCTGGCGGCGTTCCTGGTGAGCGACGCGGCCAGCGCGATGACCGGCAACATTTCCTACGTCGACGCGGGGTACCACGTGGTGGGTTGATCGCGCGACTGGCGCCCCTATTCCGCCCCGCGCGCCAGCTTGAGCGCGGCGCCCGCGTCGGCCTCGCGGGAAAAATCCATCGATTCGATCCGCTCGCCGCGCCGGGCGATGCGGGCGCTGGCGGCGCCGATCCCCGCAAGGTCCTCCTGCGCCTGACGGAAATGGGTCTCGAGTTTTGCCGCGCGCTCGGTCAGCATGCGCACGTCGTTGACCAGCCTGCCGACCTCGGCCTGGATCGCCTGGGCCTCTTCGTGCATGCGCGCGTCCCGCAAGATCGCCTGGGCGACGCTGATCGCCATCATCATCAAGGTCGGCGACACGATGACAACCCGGGCGCGATGCGCCTTCTGCACCACGTCGTCTAAATGCTCGACGAGATCGGAATAGACCGCTTCCGACGGGACGAACATCAGGGCCACGTCCTGCGTCTCGCCCGGCAGGAGATAGCGCTCGGCAATGTCCCGGACGTGCTTCGTCACGTCGGCGCGCACCCGCCCGAGCGCGCTTCGTCGCGCTTCGTCGCCGCGCGCGGCGCGCAAAGCCGAAAAGCCTTCGAGCGGGAATTTCGCGTCGACCGCGAGCAGGCGGCTGTCGCCGGGCAGGCGGATGACGCAATCGGGTCGGGCGCGGTTCGACAGGGTGAACTGGAAGTCGTAAGCGCCCGCCGGCAGGCCGTCGCGCACGATGGCCTCCATCCGCCCCTGTCCGAAGGCGCCGCGCGCCTGCTTGTTGGCGAGGATGTCTTTCAGCGAAACGACTTCGCGCGTCATCTCGGTGAGCCGCGCCTGGGCCGCGTCGATCACCGCGAGCCGCTCGTTGAGCCTGCCGAGATTTTCGCCCGTCCGGCGCGTTTGATTCTCGATCCCCGCCCCCAGCCATTCCGTCATGCCGGACAGTCGGCCGGTGAGTTCGGCATTGGCGTGGGCGAGCGCCTGAAGCCGCGCCTCGATCGCGTCCTGACGTTCGTCCGCAGCCTCCGCCTCCCACGCCCGGGCGCGGCCGGCGCGCCACAGCGCGATCAGGGTCAGGAGCAGCAGAAGGCCAAGCGCCGCCAGCGCGGCGGCGAGCGCCTCGGGCAGAAAGATCGGCACGCCGTCGAGAACGGCGATGGGGGGGTTAGCGAGATTCACAGGCGATTCGACCGGGCTGACCGAACAATACGAGAACACGTTTGACCGCGCGCGTCCAGACCACTAACACAGCAGAGAAGAGGTCATCAGGTCAGAGCGCCCGCGGCGGAAGGCGCGAACGTGTGCCCCTCCCCCTTCGTGGGGACGCGTTCGCCTCCCGTTTGCGTTGCGTTATCCGGTTGGCCGTTCGATCGTTGTCCGTCCTCGAGTCCCGCATGTCCCTTCGCCACATCATCACCCTGCCCGACCCGAAACTCCGGCTCGTCAGCAAGCCGATCGAGCGCATCGACGATGCGTTGACGAGGCTGATCGACGACATGATCGAATCGATGCATGACGCCCCCGGCATCGGCCTCGCGGCGATCCAGATCGCCGAGCCGATCCGCCTGCTCGTCGTCGACGTCGCCCAGAAAGAAGAGACCGCGCGCGCCGCAGGTGTTCGTCAATCCGGAGATCCTGTGGCGGTCAGACGAGCGCAACACCTACGAGGAAGGCTGTCTGTCGATTCCCGAATACTACGCCGAGGTCGAGCGCCCGGCGTCCGTTCGCGTGCGGGCGCTCGACCGCGACGGGAAAGATCGCGAGGTGCTGGCCGACGGGCTGCTCGCGACCGTGCTGCAGCACGAGATCGATCACCTCGACGGCGTCCTGTTCATCGACCATATCTCCAAGCTCAAGCGCGACCGAGTGATCAAGAAGTTCCAGAAGGCGGCGAAGCGCTCCGCAGAAGGCGCGCACGTGCTGTGAGGCGGCCGCCCTGAAGGCGCTGACAGTCCCTTCTCCCCGCTCGGCGGGGAGAAGGTTAGGATGAGGGGCGCAGTGATAAGCCGCGGCGGCCGATCTCCAAGGCCCGTCACCCAAAGGGCGTCGCAGACGCCCGTCTTTCGACGGGCTACGCCCTCTCCCCGCAAGCGGGACGAGGGGGTGGCGCCAACTGCATCACGCTCAGCGCAGGATCTGCCGCAGGAAGAGCTTGGTCCGCTCGTGCTGCGGATGGTTGAAGAACGGATCCGGCGCATTGATCTCGACGATCTCGCCGTTGTCCATGAACACGACCCGGTCTGCGATCTGGCGGGCGAAGCCCATTTCATGGGTGACGACCATCATCGTCATGCCGTCCTCAGCGAGCGCGGTCATGGTGTCGAGCACTTCCTTCACCATCTCGGGATCAAGCGCGGAGGTCGGCTCATCGAACAGCATGATCTTCGGGCTCATGCAGAGCGCGCGCGCGATCGCGACGCGCTGCTGCTGGCCGCCGGAGAGCTGGCCCGGATATTTTTCGGCCTGCTCCGGAATCTTCACGCGCGCGAGCAGGCTCATCGCCAGCGCCTCGGCGTCGCGCTTCGGCATGCGGCGAACCCAGATCGGCGCGAGCGTGCAGTTCTCGAGAACCGTCAGGTGCGGAAACAGGTTGAAGCTCTGGAACACCATTCCGACTTCGCGGCGAACTTCATCGATGCGCTTGACGTCCCGCGTCAGCTCGATGCCGTCGACCACGATCGTTCCCTGCTGATGCTCCTCGAGACGATTGACGCAGCGGATCAGCGTCGACTTGCCCGAGCCGGACGGGCCGCAGACGACGATGCGCTCGCCGCGCAGCACAGAGAGATTGATGTTGCGCAGCGCATAAAAGGCCCCGTACCACTTGTTGACATCGATGAATTCAATTGCGGCGCCGTCGGTCCGTGTCAGCGGCGACTCGTTCATCGTCCGCGCCCCTTCGCGAGCGGGCGCCCGATAGCCGCCGAATAATAACACTCCACGCCAGGGTCGAAGACATCCGGCGGTTCGGCGAAACTATTGCCGGCCCCCGCCATCGCAGCGCCGCTTAAGACAGGGTCCTTGAAGGCGTCGCTCATCGTCTTGCGGAAATCGGAGTGGCTTTTCAGCCGCTCGCTTAAATCACCACATGTCGAGCGCGACGCGAGCCTCGTCGGACATGCGGGACTGGTCCCACGGCGGGTCGAACACCATGTTCACCTTGACGCCCGCCACGCCCGGAAGCACCCCGATCGCGTTTTCCACCCAGATCGGCATCTCTCCGGCGACCGGACAGGCCGGCGCGGTCAGCGTCATGTCGATGCTGACGAATCGACCGTCGTCGATGTCGACGTTGTAGATCAGCCCCAGTTCGTAGATGTCGGCCGGGATTTCTGGATCATAAACCGTCTTCAGCGCCGCAATGATCGATTCCGTCAGCGTCTGCAGTTCCTCCGGCGCCATCTGCGACGGTGGCTTGAAGGCAGCCTGCTGTTGCGGTGCGGTGGCGGTGGGCGCATCGGACATGGCCAGCGATTTCCCTAGATGAACAGCTTCTGGGCGCGCTCCAGCGCGTCCGCGAGCGCGTCGATTTCGTCAAAGGTATTGTAAAGGGCGAATGAGGCGCGGCAAGTCGATGTCACGCCGAACCGTTGCAGGAGCGGCATGGCGCAATGCGTTCCCGCCCTGACCGCGACCCCGGACCGGTCGATCAGCGTCGCGACGTCGTGCGCATGAGCGCCGTGCATGGTGAAGGACAGGATCGGGCCCTTGCCCGGGGCCGTGCCGATGATCTTAAGCGAATTGATCCTTGACAGCCGCTCGTGCGCGTAGGCGCTCAGCGCCTCCTCGTGCGCGCGAATGCGCGGCCTGCCGATCCCCTCCATGTAGTCGAGCGCCGCCCCGAGTCCGATCGCCTGGACGATCGGCGGCGTGCCGGCCTCGAAGCGATGCGGGGGATGATTGTAGGTGATCCTGTCGCGGCTCACCTCCTCGATCATCTCGCCGCCGCCCATGAACGGCGGCAGGGATTCGAGCAGGTCGCGCTTGCCGTACAAAACGCCGATGCCGGTCGGACCGTAGAGCTTGTGGCCGGTGACGACATAGAAGTCCGCGTCGAGCTCGCGCACGTCGACGTCGAGATGGACGGCGCCCTGGGAGCCGTCGACCAGCACCTTGATCCCGCGCGCATGTGCGATCCTGACGATCTCCTTGATCGGCGGCGCCGTGCCGACCACGTTCGACATCTGGGTGATCGCGACGATCTTCGTCCGGTCGCTCAGCGCCTTTTCGAACGCTTCGATCGAGAACGAGCCGTCGTCGCCGATCTCGATCCAACTTAAGGCTGCGCCCTTCCGTTCGCGATGGAAATGCCAGGGAACGATGTTGGAGTGATGCTCCATCACACTGAGCACGATCTCGTCGCCGGCTCCAAGATGCTGCAGGCCGAAGCTCGCTGCGACCAGATTGATTCCCTCGGTCGCCGAGCGAGTGAAGATGATCTCGTCGGTGGAAGCCGCGTTGAGGAAGCGCCGCACCGTCTCGCGCGCCGCTTCGTAGGCCTCGGTCGCCGCATTGGCGAGATAGTGCAGGCCGCGATGGACGTTGGCGTATTCGTGCTCGTAGGCGTAGGTCAGCCGGTCGAGCACGGCCTTCGGCTTCTGGGCCGAGGCGGCGTTGTCGAGATAGACGAGCGGCTTCCCGTAGGGGCGTTCGGAAAGAATCGGAAAGTCCTCGCGAATTTTTGCGACGTCATAGGGCTCGACGGGGCGGACCATGTCGTTCACGTGTTCGCCTCCGTCGTCTCGCTTCGAATTGTTCCGCCTGCATGTCGGCGGCCGAGCCAGGCGGCGAGCAGCGCATGCAGTCTTTCCGCGAGCGCCTCGTCTTCGACGCGGGAGATCGCTTCCGCGCCGAAGGCTTCGAGCAGCATCGCTTCCGCTTGCGGTTTCGGAATCCCGCGCGACTGCAGATAGAAGATCATCTCCGGGTCGATCGAGGCTACGGTCGCGCCGTGACCGCAGATCACATCGTCGGCGAAAATCTCGAGCTCGGGCTTGGCGTTCATCTGCGCCTGCGGCGATAGGAGCACCGCCTGCGATTTCATGGCGCCGTCGGTCTTCTGCGCGCCCGGAGCCACGACGATCTTGCCCTGGAAGACGCCGATCGCCTCGTCGGCGACGATCGAGCGGTAGAATTCCCGGCTGAACCCCCGCGGCGAGGCGTGAACGACCTCGAGCGTCGTGTCGGCCCGACATGTCCCATCGGTCAGCGCAAGTCCGCCGAGCGCAATCTTCACGTCCGCGCCGACGAGCTTGGCGAAGATCTGCCGGCGTGTCAGCGCGCCGCCCGACACGAAGCCGAAAGCGTTCAGTTCCGCCGCCGACTCCAGTTCGATGAGCTGGCTCTCAAGATGCAGTTCCGGATCGTCTGCGATCGTCGCGGCGTGCCGGAGTTTCGCGCGCTTGCCGACCTTCACCGTCGTCGCCGCGTGCCGCTGCACCAAAGGCCCGGCGCCGAGGAAGGTTTCGACCACCGTCGCGCGCGCGCCCTCGGCGAGCGCGATCTCGGTCCAGGAATAGAGCGAATAGGCGCCTTCGCCGACCGCCAGATGCACGATCTCGATCGGCCCGGAAAGTTCTGCGCCTGCTGCGATCTCGACCGTCAGACTGTCGGGCGCCATCGCCTCGACCAGCGAGGCCATGGCGTCCTGAGTTCCGAAAGCGCGCGTCTCGCGGCTCGCGACCGCGGCGCCCGTCGGCAGAGCGTCGCAGAGTTCGGGAACGAACCTGCCGTTCACGGTGACGAGCCGGAAAGCGCCGGCCGTTTGGCGGGCGGCAAGAAGCGTCCGCGCCGCCTCGACCGCCGCGCTGTCGGGCGCGGGAGCAAGCGGCGCGGCGTCGCTCATCGCCGCGCGCAGGTCGGTGTAATGCCACGACTCGACGCGCCGGGTCGGCAGCCCCAAAGCGGCGAAGCGCTCGAAGGCGGCCGCGCGAAGCGGCGACTGCGCAAGCGCCTTCAGCGCGTCGAACTGCTTGACGATCGTGGATTCCGCCGTCGATCGGGAGGGAGCGGGAGCGGCCATTAGGCAGCCTCGACCGCGTAGTCGCGGTAGCCGTTCTTCTCGAGCTCCAGCGCGAGCTCGGGGCCGCCCGACGCGACGATACGGCCCTTGGCCATCACATGCACGATATCCGGCCTGATGTGGTCGAGAAGCCGCTGATAGTGGGTAATGACGAGGAAGCCGCGGTTCGCGTCACGCAAGGCGTTGACGCCCTCCGAGACGATCCTCAGGGCGTCGATGTCGAGCCCGGAATCCGTCTCGTCGAGCACGCCGTAGCGCGGCTGCAACAGCGTCATCTGCAAAATCTCGATCCGCTTCTTCTCGCCGCCCGAGAAGCCGACGTTGAGCGGCCGGCGCAGCATCTCCTGGTCGACCTTCAAACGCTGCGACGCCTCGCGGACGCGGCGCATGAATTCGGGCGTCGTCAGGTCGGCTTCGCCGCGAGCGCGTCGCTGCGCGTTGAGCGACGCCTTCAGGAAGGTCATCGTCGCGACGCCGGGAATCTCGATCGGATATTGGAAGGCGAGGAATATGCCCTTCCGCGCGCGCTCGTCGGCCTCCATCTCAAGGAGGTTCTCGCCGTCGAGCAGGATCTCGCCCGACGTCACCTCATAGTCCGGCTTGCCGGCGATGACGTAGGAGAGCGTCGACTTGCCGGAGCCGTTCGGCCCCATGATCGCGGCGACCTCGCCCGGCCTGACCGTGAGGCTCAATCCGTCGAGGATTTGCTTCCCGTGAATGGAAACATGGACATTCTTGATCTCAAGCATGGGAGGTCGCCTTATCGTGAGCCGGCAGTCGGGCGGAAAGGATCGATGAGCCCGTCACCCGACGCTCCCCTCGAGGCTGATCGCGATCAGCTTCTGCGCCTCGACCGCAAACTCCATCGGCAGTTGCTGGAGAACGTCGCGGACGAATCCGTTGACGATCAGCGCTGTCGCTTCCTCGGCCGACAGTCCTCTCTGCTGACAGTAGAAAAGCTGCTCCTCCGAAACCTTCGACGTCGTGGCCTCGTGCTCGATCACCGCCGAGGCGTTCTTCGCTTCGATATAAGGCACCGTATGCGCTCCGCATTCGGGACCGATCAGCAGCGAATCGCAATTGGTGTAGTTGCGCGCGCCGGTGGCGAGCCGATGCGCCGACACCTGGCCTCGATAGGTGTTCTGAGACCTTCCGGCCGACACGCCCTTGGAGATGATCCGGCTCGTCGTATTGCGGCCGAGGTGGATCATCTTGGTCCCGCTGTCGACCTGTTGGCGGCCGTTCGAGATGGCGATCGAGTAGAACTCGCCGCGCGACGCCTCGCCGCGCAAGATGCAGGACGGGTATTTCCAGGTGATCGCCGAGCCGGTCTCGACCTGGGTCCACGAAATCTTCGAGCGCGCGCCGCGACAGTCGCCGCGTTTGGTGACGAAATTATAGATGCCGCCTCGTCCCTCGGAGTCGCCGGGATACCAGTTCTGCACCGTCGAGTACTTGATCTCGGCGTCTTCGAGCGTCACGAGTTCCACAACCGCCGCGTGAAGCTGGTTCTCGTCGCGCTTTGGCGCCGTGCAGCCTTCGAGATAGCTAACGTAGGCGCCCTTGTCGGCGATGATCAGCGTGCGCTCGAACTGGCCGGTGTTCTTCTCGTTGATGCGGAAATAGGTCGAGAGCTCCATCGGGCACCGCACGCCCGGCGGCACGTAGACGAACGACCCGTCGGAGAACACCGCCGAGTTGAGCGTGGCGTAGAAGTTGTCCGTCGCCGGCACGACCGTTCCGAGATAACGGCGGACGAGGTCCGGGTGATTGTGGACCGCCTCCGAGAACGAGCAGAAGATCACGCCGGCCTTGGCCAGCTCCGCCTTGAAGGTCGTGGCGACCGAAACCGAATCGAACACGGCGTCGACGGCGACCCGCGGTCGCTCGACGCCGGCCAGGATCTCCTGCTCGACCAGCGGAATGCCTAGCTTCTCATAGGTGCGCAGGAGCTCCGGATCGACCTCGTCGAGCGACTTCGGCCCGGCCGCGGTCTTTGGCGCGGCGAAATAGTGGAGGTCCTGAAAGTCGATCGGCGGATAATCGACGCGGGCCCATTTCGGCTCGGTCATCGTCAGCCAGCGGCGATAGGCGTCGAGCCGCCAGTTCAGCAGCCACTCCGGCTCTTCCTTCTTCGCCGATATGAACCTGACGATGCCTTCGTTCAGCCCTTTCGGCGCGACATCGGATTCGATAGCGCTGATGAACCCGTACTTATACGCGTCGACGTCGATCGAGCGAACACGATCGACCGTCTCCTGGACAGCCGCCATAACCGACCTCTCCTCGCCTTGGCGGTTTCAAGGACCGCCGGTGGGGATCATGCAGAATTCCTGCCCGGGTGGCGTCCCGACAAGACAACCACAATATGGTCCTACCGGTCGCCTTTTGCAAATGAGCCGTTGACGTTCCCCGGCTTCGTGGCAGCCGTTTCCTCGTTTATGCTGTTCGTTGCTATTTGGGCAGCGACGCCCGGATCTCCGGATCGCCGCCGATCAGCCGGGCGAATTGCCGTATGCGCGCCTGCAGCCGTTCGCCGCTGAGCGGCGCGAGCTCGGCCGGAAGGGTCAGAACGACTTGGCCTTTTTCGCAAATCATCGGCGCGCGCGGCAGCACGCCCGGCATGGCGGCCGAGATGTTATAGGCGACCCGCATCGCCGCGCCGAGAATACGCGCCCGGTCGAGCTGGCGTGCGCTGACCAGCGAGCGCGACTGCGGCGTGATGAAATCTTCGTTCGACTGGTGGCGATAGGCGGCGGCAAGCGCGAGAAAGGCGCGGGCGGGATGATCGACCCCGATGAAGGCGGAGTTCGCGACCAGGTCATAGGCCTGGGCGCCGCGATAATCCGGATGCGAGCGCCACGAAATGTCGGAAAGAAGACAGGCGGCGTGTCGCAGGCGGCGGTCTTCATCCGTCTCTTCGAGATGCGACGAGTCCAGGAGGCGCGTCGTCCAATCGAACAATTCCTCGCCGTGGTCCGGCGCGCGCGAGCGCAGGCGGTTGAATTCGCTGGCCGAGACGATCAGCGGGTCCTCCGCCTGAACCTCCGGCGGCAACTGGGAATAAAGCAGGCCCTCGCGAACGCCGAGCACCGAGACGACGATCTCTTTCGGCGCGGCGACGCGAATGATCTCCTCGAGCACCGCCGCGCCGTAGGCGAGCAGCGGCCGCCGCGCCGCCGAGAAGGCCTCGATCGCCATCAGGGCGTCGACCTCGATCCGTTCGACCAGTCGGGCGAATTCGACGGCGTCGGCAGTCGGGATGACGTAATTGTGCATCACGTTCATCGGATACTGGCGCTGGCGCATGTGCAGGCGGGCGAGCGCGCGCCAGGTTCCGCCGACCGCATAGAACGTGCGCCCGGCGAGGCCTTGCAGCATTTTGACGCCGGCGAGCGTCTCGCGCACGATCCGCGCCGCCTTCTTCGGCGAGCGTTCGGAAAGATCCATCAGCGACAGGCCGCCGAGCGGCAGCGTCAGGCCCGAAGTGGCGGCGCCGTCCTTGACGTCGGTCAGTTCCAGGGAGCCGCCGCCGAGGTCTCCGACGACGCCGTCCGCCCTGTGGATCGAACTGACGACGCCGAGCGCCGAAAACCTCGCCTCCTGAGTCCCGCTGAGCAGCTCGATCTTGCACCCGATCGCGCGCTCGGCCAGCGCCAGGAACTGGGGACCGTTCGCCGCGTCGCGCACCGCCGCCGTCGCCAGGCTGCGCATGTCGCGGACCTCCATGGTGTCGCACAGCACCCGGAACCGTTGCAGTGCGGCGAGCGCCTTGGCCACCGCGTCTTCGGGCAGGAGGCCGGTCGTTGCGACGCCGCGTCCCAGGCCGCAGAGCGCCTTCTCGTTGAAGGTCGGGGTGGGGGCGCGCGAATGCAACTCGTAGGCGACGAGGCGCACGGAGTTCGAGCCGATGTCGACGATGGCGACCGGCGTTCCGGGCAACCGGCCCTGCGCTACACTGTCCGACATGAACGACCCCGGCGGGATTCGGCCCGCTAACGACGGCGGTCGTTTATCAGGCCCGTCCGCGCGACGCTACCGGGAACGGATCGTTCATCGCCTGCCCGCGCCCGGAAAGGCTGGGGTTGGTCTGGAAGAACTTGTGGGCGTTGAACGGCTCCTCGCCTTCGCCCGCCACGACGCGTACGCTCGACCCGTCCGGCAGGATCCGGAAACTCTGCTCGTTGTCTCTGAGGTTCGCTTCCATGATCTGGCCCAACACCTGCTCGTGCACGGTCGGGTTGAGCAGGGGAACCAGGGCCTCGACGCGCCGGTCGAGGTTGCGCGGCATGAGGTCGGCCGACGAGATGAACACCCGCGCCTTCGGATGCGGCAGGCCGTAACCGGCGCCGAACGCATAAATGCGCGCGTGCTCCAGGAATCGCCCGACGATCGACTTCACCCGGATGTTCTCGGACAACCCGGGAACGCCAGGCCTGAGGCAGCAGATGCCGCGCGCCACGATGTCGATCTGGGCGCCGGCTTCGCTCGCGAGATAGAGCGCGTCGATGATCTCCGGGTCGACGAGCGCGTTGCACTTCAGCCAGATCCGCGCCGGCTTTCCATGCCGGGCGTGATCGCGTTCCTCGTCGATGAGCCGCAGCAGGGTCGCCTTCAGCGCCATCGGCGAGATCGCCATCTCCTCGAGCCCGTCCGGTTCGGCGTAGCCGGTAATGAAGTTGAAGATCCGCGCGACGTCGCGGCCGATCGCCGGCTCCGCCGTGAAAAGGGAAATGTCGGTATAGATCTTGGCCGTCACCGGATGGTAATTCCCGGTTCCGAGGTGGCAGTAGCTGACCAGCGTGCCGCTCTCGCGGCGCACCACCATCGACAGTTTGGCGTGGGTCTTGAGCTCGATGAAGCCGTAGACCACCTGGGCGCCGGCGCGCTCGAGGTCGCGCGCCCAGCGGATGTTGGCCTCCTCGTCGAAACGCGCCTTGAGCTCGACCAGCGCGGTCACCGACTTGCCCAGTTCCGCGGCCTCGACCAGCGCCCGCACGATCGGGCTGTCGGCCGAGGTGCGATAAAGCGTCTGCTTGATCGCCACGACGTTGGGATCGCGGGCCGCCTGATTGAGGAACTGGACGACGACGTCGAACGATTCGTAAGGGTGATGGACCACGAGGTCCTTCTGTCGGATGGCGGCGAAGCAATCGCCGCCATGCTCCTTGACCCGCTCGGGGAACCGCGGGTTGTAGGGCGGAAACTTGAGCTCGGGCCGATCGATGGCGACGAGCTGCGAGAGTTCGTTCAGCGCCAGCATCCCGTCGATGCTGACGATGCCGGACGGCACAACGTCGACGTCGCCCGTCACGAAGGATCGCAGCAACTCCGGCATGCTGGCCTCGATCTCGAGCCGGATGACCGAGCCCCGGCGGCGGCGCTTGAGCGCGCTTTCGTAGAGCCGCACCAGGTCCTCCGCCTCCTCCTCGACCTCTATGTCGCTGTCGCGGATGACCCGGAACGCGCCCTCGCCGAGCACCTCGAAGCCGGGAAACAGTAGCGAGATGAAGGCGACGATCAGACGGTCGAGCGAGACGTAACGCGCCGTCGCGCCGAGCGGGCCGTCCGGCAGGCGCACGAAACGCTCGACGCTGCTTGGAATGCGCACGAGCGCGCTCATCGTCCGCCCATCCTGCGGGTTGAGCAGCTCGAGGGCCAGCGTGAAGCCGAGATTGGGAATGAACGGGAAAGGATGCGCCGGGTCGACCGCAAGCGGCGTCAGGATCGGGAAGACATGGCTCAGGAAGTACTCCTGCAGCCAGTCGCGCTCCCGGCGCGTCAGATCGGCGACGTCGAGAATGATTATGCCGGCGCCGGCGAGCTCCTTGCGCAGCGCCCGCCACCGCTCCTGCTGCGACGCGACCAGGATCGGCGACCCGCTCGCCGATGCGCTCGAGCTGCTCGGCCGCCGTCTGGCCGTCCTCCGAAATCTCGGCGACGCCCGAGAGCACCTGCCCGACCAGGCCCGCCACCCGGACCATGAAGAACTCATCGAGATTGTTGGCCGAGATCGACAAAAACCGCAGCCGCTCGAGCAGCGGATGGTTCGGATTGGCTGCCTCCTCGAGGACGCGCCGATTGAATTCGAGCCACGACAGCTCGCGGTTGATGAAGCGGTCCAGCGACGACATGAGCGGCGAGGGGTTCGCCTGTTCCGACAGAGCCTCGGCCGGCTCCAGTTCCAACGCCGTCGTCGCAACGCCTCGCGCCACGGATGTCTCCAGGTTCAAGCCAACCGTCAATCTCTAAACGAATACGATTGGGAATCAATTCGCCCGCCGCGCCAAGCTTTTTTGCAGGGCCCCCGTCTGGCCTCTAATCGGAGGGGCGACGTCTCGCCGCCCGGCAGCGTCCGGAAGGAGGCCCGGCCTAAGAGAGGCGACAGGGCGGCCAGACGCCGCTCCTCCGAGGCTTATGCGCGCAGCGCGCGCGCGACCGCGTCGAGCGCTTGCGGATAGATCCGGTGCTCCTCGACGAGCACGCGGGCGGCGAGACGATCGGCGTCGTCGCCGGGCAACACGGGCACGCGCGCCTGGGCGACGATCGGCCCCGCGTCGAGGTCCGCGGTGACGAAGTGGACGGTGCAGCCATGCTCGGCGCGGCCTTCGGCGAGCGCCCGCTCGTGGGTGTGGAGACCTTTCAGGTCGGGCAACAGCGAGGGGTGGATGTTGAGAATCCGCCCGCTCCAGCGCTCGACGAACGCGGGGCTGAGAATCCGCATGAAGCCCGCGAGGCAGACGATCTCAACCTCGGCCGCGGCGAGCGCCGCAGTCATCGCCGCCTCGAATTCCAGCTTGCCGGCGAACGCCTTGGGGTCGAGCCCGCGGGCGCCGACCCCCGCCCCACGCGCGGCCTCGAGCCCGCCCGCCTCAGGCTTGTCGGACAGGACCAGCGCGATCTCGGCCGAAAAATCCTGGTTCCGAGCGGCCTCGATCAGCGCGCTCATGTTGGAGCCGCGGCCCGAGATCAGGACGCCGGTTCTGACCCTTCGCGTCATAGCGCGAGCCGCCCCCGCATGACGACGCGCGGCCCGTCCGACTTTCCCAACCGCCCGATCAGAACCGGCTTGAGCCCGGCCGCCACGAGGGCCCGCCTGGCCGCGTCCTCGTGCTCGGCCGCGACGAACGCCGCCATGCCGAAGCCGCAGTTGAACGTCCTCAGCATCTCGGCCTCCGGCACGCCCCCGACCGCCGCCAGCCACGAGAACACCGGGAGCGGCGCGAAAGCGTCAAGGTCGAGGTCGACCGCCAGCCCGTGCGGCAGCACGCGCGGGAGATTGTCGGGATATCCGCCGCCGGTGATATGCGCGAGCGCCAGCACCCCGACCCCCTGCTTCAGAACCTCGAGAAGCGGCCGCACATAGAGCCGCGTCGGCGTGAGCAGCGCGGCGGCTAGCGAGCGCGCCGGCTCGAACGGCGCAGGCTGGTCCCAGTCGAGCCTGGAGACGGAGACGATGCGCCGCACGAGGGAAAAGCCGTTGGAATGAACGCCGGACGACGGCAGCCCGAACACGGCGTCCCCAGCCTTGAGACCGCTCCGCGGCATGAGCGTTCCGCGCTCGGCGGCGCCGACCGCAAAGCCCGCGAGATCGAAGTCGCCGTCGGCGTAGAGGCCCGGCATCTCGGCCGTCTCGCCGCCGATCAGGGCGCAGCCGGACTCGACGCAGCCGTCGGCGATCCCCTTGACGACCGCCGCGGCAACCTGCTCGTCGAGCTTGCCGGCCGCGAAATAGTCGAGGAACAGCAACGGCTCCGCGCCCTGGACGACGATATCGTTGACGCACATCGCCACGAGGTCGATCCCGATCGTATCGTAGATCCCGCTCTCGATGGCGATCTTCACCTTGGTGCCGACGCCGTCGTTGGCCGCGACCAGGATCGGATCGACAAAGCCGGCGGCCTTCAGGTCAAACAAGCCGCCGAAGCCGCCGAGTTCCGCATCCGCGCCCGGCCTGCGGGTTAAGCGCGTCAGCGGCTTGATGCGGTCCACCAGCCGGTTGCCGGCGTCGATATCGACGCCTGCGTCCGCATAGGTGAGAGGTTTGGGGCTTTCGGGCATCGCGGCTCCAGGAACTTTGCTCCCGGCGACGGCCTAATCGCTCGGCCGACCGGGCGCAAGCCTCGTGAACCCGTCGGTTTCCCAAGCAGCGCCTCATCATGTTAGCGTCTTTTGGCCCGTCAACTCGCAACAATGAAGGAGGTTCGCGCGGGCGAGCGAGGACCGGCGCAATGTTCGAAAGGGCGCCTCCCATATCCCGGCGACGGACGCCGGCGCGTGAAACGACGGAAATTCATGAATTTCTCTCAGATCATCAACAATATTCCCAATCTCATCACGTTGGCCCGAATGGTGATGACCCCGGTAGCCATTTTGATGATCGTTTCGGAACGCTATCTTGCGGCTTTCCTGACCTTTCTGCTCGCCGCCGTCTCGGATGCGGTCGATGGATTCATCGCCCGGCATTACAACATGCGCACGGAGCTCGGCGCTTATCTCGATCCGCTGGCGGACAAAGCGCTCCTGATCTCGATCTATGTGACGCTGGCGATCTTTGGCGAACTGCCGGCCTGGGTGGCGATCGCGGTCGTCTCGCGCGACGTCATGATTCTGGTCGCGGTTATCGTGTCCTGGCTGCTCGACAAGCCGGTGGCGATTCGCCCGGTCTGGGTGTCGAAGCTGAACACAGCCGCCCAAATCGCGCTCGCAGGCTTCGCGCTCGGGGCGCGCGCCTGGGGCGTCGATGCGCATCCGATCCAGACCGGGCTCGAATGGGCGGTCGCCGTCACGACCGTGGCCTCGGGCGGCGTCTACGTCGCCCAATGGCTCGACCACATGACCCGCTCGGATCGGCAATGACCCGAAGCGTCGCCGCCTTCGCCCTTCTCGTCCCAAGCTATGACGAGGGTCTGGCGTTCTTTCGCGACGCGCTCGGCTTCGCGGTCGTCGAGGACACCCCCCTTGCGGGCGGCAAGCGATGGGTCGTCGTCGCGCCGGCGGGCGGCGCCGGCGCCCGCATCGTGCTCGCGGTTCCGAGCGATGATCGGCAGCGGGCGCTGATCGGCGATCAAACCGGCGGGCGGGTCGGGTATTTCCTTCAAACGGACGCCTTCGATAGGGACTATCCTGCTCTGAGCGGGCGGGGCGTTCGGTTTCTCGAAGCACCGCGCCGGGAGACGTACGGAACCGTCGCCGTCTTTTCCGACCCCTGGGGGGGCAAGTGGGACCTTATCCAGTCCAACGGCGCCGGCGACCCGCAACCATGAGCCGGAAACCATGAGCGTCGAGCGCCAGGTCATCTTCTGGGTCCTCGTGCTGGGGGCCTTCGGTTATGCCTTGAATTTGCTGGGCTCGACCGTCGCGCCGTTCGCGGCCGGCATCGCGCTCGGCTACCTTCTGGACCCGCTGGTCGGCCAAATGGAGAAGCTCGGGCTCAATCGTCTGGGCGCGGCGCTGATCATTCTCGTGGTCTTTGCGGCGACATCCATCGTCACGCTCATCGTGGTCGCGCCCATCCTCGGCAACCAGCTCATCGCCTTCGCGGAGAAGCTCCCTGGCTATGTGACGAAGCTCCAGAGTCTGGCGCTGGACGAGGGCACGGCGCTGGCGAACAAGTACCTCGGCCGCTGGATGAGCACGCTCGGCCTCGAAAATCAGCTTTCATCGGGCCAGATCCAGAAGACGATCGGCGATTTCGTCGGCCAAGGCGCTCAATGGCTGGTCAACGCCCTGCGTGGGCTCGTTTCCGGAGGCGCCGCGGTCTTCAGCTTCTTCTCGCTCCTGATCATCACGCCGGTCGTCGCCTTCTACATCCTGATCGACTGGGACCGGATGATCGCCGAGCTGGACGGCTGGCTGCCGCTCGACCATCGCGACTCCTTACGCAAGATCGCGCGCGAGATCGACCGCGCGCTCGCCGGGTTCATCCGCGGCCAGTCGCTGGTCTGCCTCATTCTCGGGCTTTGGTACGGGATCGGCCTGACCCTCATCGGTCTCGACTTCGGCTTCCTGATCGGCGTCATCGCGGGCGTTCTGGGGTTTGTCCCTTATGTCGGCTCGCTGATCGCCCTCCTCCTGTCGATCGCGGTCTCCTTGGTTCAGGGCTGGCCGAGTCTCGAGCTGTTTTTCCTGGCGGTCGCGGTCGTGGTCGCCGGCCAGTTTCTCGAGGGCTATGTCATCTCGCCGAAACTGGTCGGCGGATCGATCGGCCTTCACCCGGTCTGGCTGATGTTCGCGCTCCTTGCGTTCGGCCAATTGTTCGGCTTCGTCGGCCTCGTCGTCGCGGTGCCGGCGGCGGCGGCGATCGGGGTGATTGTCCGACATCTCATCGGGATCTATCTCGCGAGCCCCTTCTATCTCGGCCGCGCGGCCAAAGAGGGACCGTGACCGGGCCGCGCCAACTGACGCTCGACTGGCCGCATCCGCCGAGCTTCGCGCCCGAGGACTTTCTGCCCGCCCGCTCGAACCGCGAGGCGTTCGAGGCGATCGCCCGCTGGCCCGACTGGGCCGGCCCGATGCTTCTGCTGGTCGGCCCGGAAGGATCGGGGAAAAGCCATCTTTCCGCGTTGTGGGCTGAGAAGGCCGGCGCGACCGTGGTGCAGGCCTCGAGTCTCGGCGACGGGGAGTTCATGACCGGCGTCGAAAGCCCGGCGATCCTGATCGAGGACGCGGACCGGGTCGGAGCGGCCGAGGAGCGCCTTTTCCACATCGTCAACGCCGCGCTGCAAAACCAGAGCTGGACGCTCATCACGGCCCGCGCTGCCCCCGACGCCTGGAATCTGCAAACGCCCGACCTCCTGTCGCGTCTGCGCCTCGCCCCCATGGTCAGGCTTGGGTCGCCGGACCTCGAACTGACCGAGGCGGTCCTGTTCAAGCTGTTCAGCGACCGTCAGCTCACGGTTGAGCCGAGGGTCGTCGCCTTCATCGCGCTGCGCATTGAGCGGTCGCTCGCCGCCGCGCGCCAAATCGTCGCAGCGCTCGACCAGGAGGCCCTTGCGCAAGGCCGGCGCGTCACGCGGGCGATGGCCGCCGAGTTTTTGCGCGAGGCGCCGGGGGCGGAGGATTGAGTGCGTCAAGTTCTGCAAATGGCGGTCATGGGTTTGCTGGGTTAGGCGGCTTTTCGGAGGTCGGTTTTCTTGTGTTCCCTGAGGTCGTTCATATTGACATAGCGGTGGGCTTCGAGCCAGTTCTCATGAGTCTCGACGGCTAAGGCTCGGACGAGACGCAGACAAGCCTCAGTGTTTGGGAAGATCCGCACGACGTGGGTACGGCGCTTAATCTCCTCGTTGAGGCGCTCGAGCATATTCGTGCTCTTGAGATGCTTATGGTGCTGGCGGGGAAGACGGTAGAAGGTGAAGGTTTCCTCGATCGTTTCTTCGACCCAGTCGATGAGCTTGTCGTAACAATTGCCCCACATGGCGATCCATGCGGACAAATCGTGGCGGGCCTCCTCGACGGTTCGCCGGGCATAAAGCCAGCGCAGTTCCTGCAGGCAGTCGTCATCGGCCTTGCGCGGGAGATGGTCCAGGGCATTGCGCAGGAAGTGCACGTAGCAACGCTGCACGGCCGCCTCCGGGAGAACCTCGCGGATGGCTGCGCGAAGGCCCGCGTGATCGTCGGCGACGACGAATTCGACGCCGTCGAGCCCGCGGCGGCGAGACCGACGCAGGAAGTCCCGCCAACTGGAAGGGCTCTCGCGATTGGCCATCTCGACAGCCAGAATCTGGCGGCGCCCATCCCAGTCGATACCGATCGCAATCAGCACCGCCTGGCTAGCGATCACGCCGCCCTCGCGCACCTTCTCATAGCGGGCATCCAGAATCAGATAAGGAAAAGGCTCGGCAAGCGGCCGCGCGGCGAAAGCGTCGAGGCTTTCGTCCAGGCGCTTATTGATGGCGCAGACGGAGGAGGCCGAGAAGGCGTGGCCGCACAACTCCTCGGTGATCGCCTTGACCTTGCGCGTCGAAACGCCCTGCACGTACATCTCGGCCAACGTCGCGACTAACGCGCGCTCGGAACGCTGGTAGCGCTCGAAAAGCTCGGTTGAAAACCGGCCGTGCGATCCTGCGGCACACGTAGCTCGAGCTTGCCCACCCGTGTGACAAGCGTGCGCGTGTAATAGCCGGAACGATAACCGAGGCGGCGCATGTCCGTTCGCTCTTCCCGGCGCCAGCGCGTCCGTCATCTCGGCTTCCAGCATCTCTTGCACCACCGCACGAACAATCTCGCGCAGCCCGTCCGGGCTCGCGGCGAAAAGCTCTTTGACGGCTGCGATTGCAGGCTTACCCTCGGTCTTGGTCATGGCGGAGGTTCTCCAGTGAGAATCAGGTGACTTGGACATCACCAGCCTGCCATGACCGCCTCTCGCTCTCAGCGATTTTGCAGAACCTCCCGCACGCTACTAGGCGGAGAGCCGGATAGGAGCCGCGGCCAGACGCTTGGCGCCTGAGTTGCGGCGGTGGGGCGAAAGGTCGGAGACGGCTCGGCTGCTGGACGGGCGCGGGCGCACTCTCCACGGATAGTCTCCAAAGCACGCGCCCAAGTGAACGTCGACTGACGGCCGGCATGACTGTCGCCGCGCCGTCGTTTGGGGAGGAACCGAAGTCATCGCGTCGGCAAAGCGGTTTCCTTTCCGCGAGGATCGATTTCCGAAAACCTCCCATGAGGCGCCTAACGCCCAGCGCGTCAATTTGTCGTCTCGTTGTCCGCGCCGCGGTACGCTATCAGGTTTGATCGCTGATTTAGTCTGGTAGAAAACTGCTATACTTGAACGTTGTCCATGAGTGGCCTCACTATGCCAACCCTGGACTGAAGAGATGAATGCATCGAAGACGGAGCGCCGATCTATCTGACCGTGGATTCACTGGGCGCGCCTGTCCCGATGAGTGTCGGGCCGCGGCCGGGCCGCCAGGAGCGAAGGAGCACAGACCACCAGTGCCACGCTACATCGCCATCCGCCGCGAACCGCAACCCGAGCGATCGTACGTCGGCGACGACTATTGGAGGATCGACAGATCCTCAATCGACGTCATCGTGTCCGAGAAGGGGCCGCGACGGACCGGCCTGCTCGATCAGCACGGGAACGATCTTTACCGCCTGCCGCCCGAACGGCCGGCCGGCTTCACCTCGAACTGGTCGTCCGACGAAACCTGACGCATCGGCGTCGCCGTCGCCACGACAGACGGCGCTCCAGAAACGGGCTATCTCGGACTGCTTGCTGACCTTCCCCGGACGATTTCGGCAGGGTGATCGCTCCATATCCGGATGTCGGTTTGCGATCGCCCTTCACAGGCTGAGAGAAACCTACGTCCCTGTCTCGCCCCGTTGCGGCCCCGCCCTCCACCAGGGCCATGCGCCCCATACTGCGCCGCCGACCGCGACAAGCAGAAGCGCGGCGAACGTCGCGGTCGGCGGGTGCGACGGAATCTCAGTCCAACGCGGGAAAATAACTTCGTTGGTGTTGAAGGGCTCGTCGCTGTAGCGGCAGAGCGTGAGCGACGCGCCGTTGGCCAGCATCTCGACCTCGATCTTGCCGATCAGCGCATCGACCGCTTTGTGGTCCGCGCCCGGCGCCTCGCGCAACTGCAGCAGAAGCGCCCGCCCGGCGGCAAGATAGGCGTGGGCGCATTCGTTGAACGGGCTCTGCTCGTCCGAGATGGCGCCGGGAGCCAGGCCCCAGAGACAAGCGAACGACTGAAGGTTCAGATAGTCCTCCATTCGCCATGTCGTCATGTCGAAGCCAATCCGAGCGCTGGCCAGCGCGCGGATCGCTGACAGATTGTCGCTGATTACCGCCATTTGGCCATGGGTGAGGCTCGGTATGGAGATGCCGACTGGAGCCGACCCGTCGCGCGCTCCGGGCCGGTGCGCTTCGCCGGGGGCGGCGCCGAGCCATATGAGGGCGGCGACCAGAGCGGCGAGGAAGCGGATCACGCTTGTGCGTCCAAAGCCCTCAACGCCACGAGATTCCAGCGCCCCTCGCGACCGCTCAGTCGCGCAAGCCCGAGCGGCGCGACGTCTATTCGCCAGAACGCCGAAGCGGGCGCGCCGAGCGCGCTGACAATGGCCGCGCGAACGAACGAGGCGTGGGTGACGGCCACCGTCGCGCTGTCCCGAGCAAGGCATTGAGCGAGCCAGGCGCCGGCCCGCTCGATCAGCGCGGTTAGCGACTCGCCGCCGTGGGGCGCGGCGGCAGGATCGCGCGAGCCATGCGGCGAACCCCTCTGGGTCGCGTGCGGAGATATCCGTCAAGGTGCGACCGCGCCAGCGTCCGTAGTCACAGTCCCTGATCGCCGTCTCGACGTCGGGGATCGAGGCCCAGCGCGACCGCGGTTTCGAGAGCCGCGCGAGCCGGGGCGGCCAGCGCTCGTTCGTAGGATCGCAGCCGGCCGCGGAGCGCTTCGAGGGCGCCGACGGCGGAGGCTTCGAGCGCCTCGTCGTCGGGGAACCGCGCCGCCCGCGTCGCCGCGGTCGCGCCGTGAGCGATGAGATCGAGGCGCGCGGTCATGCCAAGCCCACCCGGCCGCCTCAGGCCGTTCGCGGCCTGCCCAGCTTCGCCGGCACGCCATCACGCTCGACCCAGGCCCCGAAGCCGAGCCCAATGACCGTCCACATGATCGCCTGCGCGCCGAGCGACGCCATGCGGAACCGCCAGAGAACCACGGCGGGGAACCCTTCGGGAACCTCGTTCAGCGGGGGCATCGCCAGGGCGATCAGGACTACAGCGACAAGATAGACGGCTGCGGCGATCAGCGTCGCGTTCCAAGCGCCGAACTGGTCGACCAGGCGATTCCGGACGTTCCAGGCGGCGATCATTGCGGCCAGCGACAAGAGCAGCATCGCGAAATAGATCGCCGTGCGGAGGCCGATCGTGTCGGGGTTGCCGACCGAAGGCGGATTCGCCGGATATTTCAGGATCGGGACGGCATAGACGGCGATGAAGCCGCTGAGCGCGAGCAGCGCCGCAGTGACCCGTGGGCTGTAGGGTCCCATGCGACCGTAGCAGATCGCAAAAGCCAGCGCGAACAAACCGCCGAACGCCAGGTTGTAGACCGTGACCCCGGTGAAGAGCCCAATTCCGCCCTGGACAGGGCGGCTGACGAGTTCCGGTTCCTCGACGATCGGAGCCGGGTTTTCTCCTCTTGCTGCCGCGGCCTCATGTTCGGCCTTGGCCTTCGCGTCATCCATCGCCGATTTCAAAGGCGATCGCGCGATCGACTGCGGGTTCGCCCACCGTTTTCAACAAACCGAACGAAAGAACGGCGGCGACGAAGCCGACGATCATTCCTCGCCACAGCAAAGATCCAGTCGTCATCATGATTGTCCTCAAGGCGAAACGCGCATGGCGCCGTCACAGAGGCTCTGCGCCGGCCGCAACCGAATGCGTGTTTCCAGAATCACGACTCCCGAAGCGGCTCGCGCCGGGGTCGTCGCCAGTGGACGTCGTCAGTGGCAGGGGAAGCCGAGAAGATGACGGCTGTCGTGCACGAATTCGTGAATATACATGCCCTTGAAGATCGAGGTCGCGCCCTGTTCGGCGCCGACGAAATAGACGCCGAGCAAGCAAATGAGCCCGGCGAAGATGACCCAAGGCAGCAATTCGCGGATTGGAATTGCAGTGACGCCGGCAGTCGGCGCGAGAGTCGTGGCGGTGTTCATAGTCAGCTACTCCTTGGGGAATTCGCGTCCCCATGCGAGATGCGCTTGGCTTCGGAGCAGGTCTGACTTTCGGCCAAGGGGCCGATCACAGCGGCGCGACCGCGCCGGATTCCCACCGGCTTCCGCTCCTGAAGCGATGCGCAAACCCAATCTAATTAGAGCGGACCAGCTTTATGTCAATACGGCGCCATCGGGATTGAATTGGGATTGTCGGCCTCGGAGGGACACCCTCCAGGTCGCGCAGGACAACCGCTCACCTCCCCTTTGTCATAAGTTCGCGGCCGCGGTCTGATAGGACTGCAATCGAGCCCCGACCCGTCAGGGGCCGGCTGCCCGGCAGCCCTCACGTTGGATCCAGACGCCACCGGTTCTGGCATTCCAAAATCTCTGGTTTCGCGGGTTCGACAATTTCTTCAGCCTGATCGAAATCCATGTTACGTTGAATTCCGCGAAAGACTGACCCGCGGCGCGCCTCCAGACGGGGAACCAGCCGGGTCGGCGGCTCGCGATCCTCGCTGTTTCACATACGAATAAGAGCTCCGGTTCACGCGCCCTTCTCGCTCGCGGCGATGGCATGGATAGCTTTGCCTCGGGCTCAAGGCGAAATTGTCGGCGCGCCCGGTAAGCCGTCGGACGCCGCCTAATCCGGTCTAACCGTCTGAAAAGTCTGGCGCCGGAACCGAATATCGCTCAAAAGCGGGCGTAAGCCGCTGAAAATAAACGCGCAATGCACGAACTGCGCGCAAAGCCGACGGCCCCGGTCGCGGACCAAGCCCGAAACCTCCAGGGCGCGGCGGCCTAACGCTCGCCCGGAAAACTCGCCGCAAGTGTTTGGAAACGTTCAAAACGGGCGCGGCTCTCCGACAAGCGACGCCCTACGGCGCGCCGCCCTGCTCCGGCGTGTCGAGCGCGTCGATGTTTTGCGCGCGCGACCAGATGACCTCGAAGGTCCGCTCGAAGGCGTCGATTGCGGTCGGGTCGGCGATCAGCACGAGATCGTTGTCCTGTTCGGAGAGGCCAGGCCGCGAGAAGTTGCCGGAGCCGGTTCGCAAAAGTTTGCCGTCGACGGCGTAGGCCTTGAGGTGCATCAGCACGCCCTCGCCCTTGACGCGGGCGGCGACATTGGGATGGGCGATCAGCGCCTCGATCGGAGCGCCGAGCCTGAGTCCGTGCTGGGCAAACTGGGACTTGTCGAAATAGAGCCGCACGGCGACATCCCGCTCCGCGGCGGCGGTCAACGCCTCGATGATCCGCGAATCGGTGAGCACGTAAGCCGCCATGTCGATGGACAACTCCGCCCCTCCGATGACCCGGGCGTCCACTAGCTCCAGGTTCTCTTCCGGCGCATAATGAATCTCCGCGCGCGTTCGACCGGCCCGTCCCCTGACAAAGCCGGGAGCGGGAGCGTGAGAGCCGCGCCGACAAGGAGAAAGCGCATCGTCTCGCCGAATCGACCCCATGACGATACAACCTAAAGTTGCGTCAGGTTGTAGTCCAGCGCAAACAGCGCACCGGCCGGCCCGCGGCGCGCCGGGGGAGCAGCATGAACGTTTCCGCCGAAATCGTCCGGAAAGCCTCGGTCTGCCCGCACGACTGCCCTTCGGTCTGCGCGCTCGACGTCGAGGTGGTCGGCGGCTCGCGGATCGGACGCGTTCGCGGCGCGCCCGAGCAGACGCTACACGTCCGGCGTCGTCTGCGCCAAGGTCGCCCGCTACGCCGAGCGCATCCATCATCCCGACCGCCTGACCCAACCGCTGCTGCGGGTCGGTCCCAAGGGCTCCGGCCAATTCGCGCCGATCGGCTGGGACGAGGCGCTCGACCGGGTCGCGGAAGCGTTTCTCGAGGCGGAGCGCGCGGTTCGGGTCCGAAAGCGTCTGGCCCTATTTCTACGCCGGCACGATGGGCCTCGTGATGCGCGACGGGATCGAGCGCCTGACCCACGCCAAGCGCTATTCGCGCTTTTACGGCACGATCTGCGTCGGGATCGCCTGGCCGGGCTATGTCGCCGGAACGGGGAAGCTGGTCGGCGCCGACCCGCGCGAAATGGCGAAGTCGGACTGCGTCGTGATCTGGGGAACGAACGCCGTCGCGACCCAGGTCAACGTGATGACCCACGCCGTCCGCGCCCGCAAGGAGCGCGGCGCCAAGATCGTCGCCATCGACATCTACGAGACCGAGACGATGCGGCAGGCCGATCTCGCCTTGCGCCTTCGGCCCGGCACCGACGGCGCGCTCGCCTGCGCCGTCATGCACGTCCTGTTCCGCGACGGTCTCGCCGACCGCGCCTATCTCGAGCGCTACGCCGACGCGCCGGACGAGCTCGAGGCGCATTTGCAGACCCGCGATCCGGCCTGGGCGGCGGCGATCACCGGGCTCGACGTCGCGGAGATCGAGGCCTTCGCGGCGCTGGTCGGCAAGACCAAGCGGACCTTCTTCCGCCTCGGCTATGGCTTCTCGCGCCAGCGCAACGGCGCGGTCAACATGCACGCCGCGCTCTGCATCCCGGCCGTGACCGGCGCCTGGGCGCACGAGGGCGGCGGCGCGTTCCACAGCAACAGCGGCATCTTCAAGCTGCGGAAGACCATGATCGAGGGACTGGATGTCCGCGATTCGCGCGTCCGCCGCCTCGACCAGTCCCGCGTCGGCGCCATCCTCACCGGTGAAGCCGGAGGCGTTGAAGGACGGACCGCCGGTCAAGGCGATGCTCGATCCAGAACACCAATCCGCTGGCGGTCGCCCCGCATCAGGAGAAGGTGCGGCGCGGCTTTGCGCGCGACGATCTGTTCGTCTGCGTGCACGAGCAGTTTCTGACCGACACCGCGCGGTACGCCGACGTCGTGCTGCCGGCGACCATGTTTCTCGAGCACGACGACCTCTACACCGCCGGCGGCCACCAGCATCTCCAGTTCGCGCCGAAGGCGATCGACCCGCCGCCCGGGTGCCGCTCGAATCACGAGGTGATCGCCGCGCTCGCCGGGCGGCGTCGGCGCCGAGCATCCCGCCTTCGCCATGAGCCCGCGCGAGATCATCGACTGGACGCTCAGGGAATCCGGTTACGGCGATCTCGCAGCGCTCGAGAAAGCGCGCTGGCTCGATCTCCAGCCGCCATTCGAGGAGGCCCATTTCCTCGACGGCTTCGGCTTTCCGGACGGAAAGTTCCGGCTTCAAGCCGGACTGGACCCATACGCCCCTGTCCAACGACGGCCTGCGTGGCGCGTGGCGGGACATGCCCGAACTGCCCGACCACTGGCCGGTCAACGAAAATGTCGACGAGCGGCGTCCGTTCAAGCTCGCGACCTCGCCGGCGCACAATTTCCTCAATTCCTCCTTCACCCAGACCGCGACCTCGCTCGCGCGAGAGCGGCGTCCCGAGTTGCTCGATCAGCCCCGCGGATGCGGCGGGGCTTGGCGTCGGAGACGGCGACATCGTCGAGATCGGCAACGACCGCGGGCGCACGCGTCTGCATGCGCGGCTGTTCGCCGGCGCCCGTCGCGGCGTGCTGGTCAGCGAAGGCATATGGCCGCCGTCCGCCTTTCTCGACGGCTGGGGGATCAACGTGCTGGTCGGCGACGACAGCGTCGCGCCGTTCGGCGGCGTTGCGTTTCATGACGTGAGCGTCTGGGCGCGCCGCGCCTGAGCGTATCGCGCGCCCTTTATTTGCCCGAAGCGGCGGGATATAGGGAGCGCGAACTTTCGACGTCAATCGTCATTCCCCATCACGAGCCAAGACCCATGAAGAAGCCGACCGGCACGCGCAACCGACGAGTCTGAGGGAGAGCCTTGTCGATGTCGCGTCGATCGACCAGCTCGCCAGGATCGTCGCCGAAATACGACCTGAGCGAAGTCGAGATCGACCTCGGCGAATTTCGCGTCCGCCTGGCGCGCGAGCGCCCGGCGCCGGTCCTGCGGCAGCGCCGATCCCGGCCTCGCAGGCCGTCCCCGCTGCTGCGCCCGAGCCGCTCGGCGGCGCGCGCCGAACCCGCCGACGAACTCGCCGACGCGGTCAAGTCGCCCATGGTCGGAACGGCCTACCTCCGCCCCAGCCCCGACGCGAAGCCGTTCGTCGAACTCGGCTCGACGGTGAAGTCGGGCGACAAGCTGCTGCTCGTCGAGGCGATGAAGACCTTCAACGACATCGTCGCGCCGCGCGGCAGGCAAGATCGTCAGCATCTTCGTCGACGATGGTTCGCCGGTCGAATACGGCCAGCCCCTCATGCTCATCGAGTGATCGGACAGGCCTCGATGTTCGACAAGATTCTGATCGCCAACCGCGGGGAGATCGCCCTGCGCGTCATGCGCGCGGCCAAGGAGCTCGGCATCGCCACGGTGGCCGTCTACTCGACCGCCGACAAGGAGGCGATGCACGTCAAGCTCGCCGACGAGAGCGTCTGCATCGGGCCGCCCGCCGCGAAGGACAGCTACCTCAACATTCCCGCCATCGTCGCCGCCTGCGAGATCACCGGCGCCGACGCCGTCCACCCCGGCTACGGGTTCCTGTCGGAGAACGCCCGGTTCGCCGATATCCTTGAAGAGCACGAGATCGCCTTCATCGGCCCGAAGGCCGAGCATATCCGCCTGATGGGCGACAAGATCGAGGCCAAGCGCACGGCGGCGCGGCTCGGCATCCCCTGCGTCCCCGGCTCCGAAGGCGCGATCGACGACCCGACGGAGGCGCTGCGGGTCGCTGACGAGATCGGATACCCGGTGATCGTCAAGGCGGCGGCGGGAGGCGGCGGGCGCGGCATGAAGGTCGCCAACAATTCGGACGAGCTGGCCAACGCCCTCCAGAATGCGCGCCTGGAAGCCAAGTCGGCCTTCGGCGACGACTCGGTCTATCTGGAGAAGTATCTCGCGAGGCCCCGCCATATCGAGATCCAGGTGCTCGGCGACGGTCAGGGCCACGCCGTCCACCTCGGCGAGCGGGACTGCTCGCTGCAGCGCCGCCATCAGAAGGTCTGGGAGGAAGGCCCGTCGCCGGCGCTCAACACCGAACAGCGCGAGGAGATCGGCGGCATCGTGGCTCGCGCGGTGGCCGAACTCGGCTATGTCGGCGCGGGAACGATAGAGTTTCTGTACGAGGACGGCCGATTCTACTTCATCGAGATGAACACGCGCATCCAGGTCGAGCATCCGGTCACGGAGATGATCACCGGCATCGACATCGTCAACGAGCAGATCAAGATTGCCGCCGGCTCGCCGCTGTCGTTCGCTCAGGACGACGTGCGTATTCTGGGCGCGGCGATCGAATGCCGCGTCAATGCCGAACACGCGCGCACCTTCATCCCCTCGCCCGGCCGAATCACCTATTTCCACCCTCCGGGCGGCCTCGGCGTGCGCGTCGACTCGTCGGCCTACCAGGGCTACGTGATCCCGCCCTATTACGACTCGCTGGTCGGCAAGCTGATCGTTCACGGGCGCACGCGCACCGAGGCGCTTATGCGGTTGAGGCGCGCCCTCGACGAGTTCATCGTCGACGGCATCAACACCACGCTGCCGCTGTTTCGCACCCTGGTTCGCAACCCCGACGTCCAGAACGGCCAGTATGACATTCACTGGCTGGAGGCGTTCTTGAAGACCGAACCGCCGATGGAGGAGGACCAGTAACCCAACAGCGTCAGCAGATGCGAGCGCGTCCGGCGCCGTTCGGATGTCGCGCTTTTCAACAGGCCATAACGCCATTGAGCGTCATCCGAACTTTTAAGGGACCGAAGATCGGGTTTGGCAAAGTCGCGCCGACGTTGGACGCTGAGGCGTCAGCGAGCCGATCGTTCCCGGGCGCGGATTCAACGTTGTCAGAGTCTTGCAGCGGATTTTCCGGGCGAGCGTCGCGCTCAACCCGGTCGTCGCGCGCTTTGCGACCTCGTCTTGCGGAGCGTAGTCGAAGGCGGCGCGTCCCGAAGGATGTTGCAGCGCGCACCGCGGCGTCTCGATGAGGCTCGCGACTTCCAGCGCCGTCTCAATCCCGGGCGCGGATTGAACCTTTTCAATGCCTTGCGCCAGGTTTTCCGGGCGATCGAGGCGCTCGACCCGCTCAGGGCTCCCTCTTGCGGGCTCGCCGTGAGAAGCAGCGCTGAAGGCGGCGGGTCTCGAGTGATGAAGTTGCAGCGGGCGCGGGGCGCCGAGATTTCGACCATCGAAACGCCGCGGTTGAGATAGCCGACGAGCACCGGTTCCCGATCGAATTTCGCAAGGCGCGCGGCGCGGGCGTCCGTCGAGGGCGTAGAACAGTCGGCCGCAGAGGCGGCTTCGGCGCAATCGGACATAGGGGCCCACTTCTGGCGCTTATCGGGTTAGCTGTTGGTACGGTCCGGTCCCGATAGCGCCTTTGATCCAGGTGTCTGGAGCGAGTTGGTCGCCCCAGGCTTCGAGGGCTCGACGCCATCCGAGATAGTTGGGCAGGTTTTTTGTGGCGACGCCGTTGAAGCGGTTGAGCCATTGCTTGAAGCGGCTGTGGTAGGCGTTCACGTTGTTGATGTGCAGGTGCGGCGCCTCCGGGGCCGGCTTTCCAGGCGCAGGCACGGCGTGAAACGGGATGCCGGCTTTCCGGGCGAAAGCGGCGATGGCCCGACCGCCGTCGCTGACGAGATGATTGCCCAGCGTCACGAGGCCGGCAAACGCGCTCGCCACCGAAGCGCTGTCGACCTGCGGCAGAACCGCGTCGAAGGTGGCTCCCTTGCGGTCGCGGGCCACGAGAACCGGAATGTTGTCCTGATGGAGCCCTGGGTGTCTGGCCTTTCCGCCCCGCTTTCGAGCCTCTCGCGGCAGATCGGACCGCCGTCCCTTGAAGGATTCGAGCAGGAAGGTTTCGTCCGCTTCGACGATCCCGCTCAAGCGCCTCGGCTTGTCGGCCGCCGGAGACCGGAGAAACCGATGCCGCCAGCGGAAGGCCGTCGTCGGATGCACGCCGCACAGTTTCGCGGTCTTGGACAGGCTCTTGCCTTCGATCATCGCTTGGGCGTGAGCTTGCCATTTCTCCTTCTTGCGCAGATGCGCCATCGGCGTCTTTGTCAGGGCGTTGAACGTGCGGCCGCAGCTCTTGCAGCGAAAGCGCAACAGCCCATGCGACCGGCCCCAGCCGACGATCTCGCGGCCCGCGCAATGCGGACAGCCTTGGCTCTCGACGCGTTCAACACCGGTCGCGCCAAGGGCGTCCTCGCGCCTGCGACGCTTGCCGGCTGCCTCTGAAGAGCCGCCGGACCTCTCGCTCCGGGTCGCGGCTTCCGCTTTCGCCAGCGCCGCCAAAGCTTCGCCGATTTGCGCCGCGCTCAAGCCGCCAATCGCCGACAGCCAGCCCGAAAAGTCCTCAGCCTTCATCGAATCAGCCCTCGATCCGACCCCAGCCTGCCCCAAAACAACAGCTAACGCTATAAGCGCCCCACTTCTCCTTCTGATAGGAACAAAGATAGAACAAAGCCGTTCGGGAGTCAAGAAACTGTCGCCGCGTCCACGCAGGCGGTGAAGGGGCCCAAGCGAAATTCCGTGACGCTACGCCGTGCCCTCCGCAAGCTTTTGCGCTAAAAAGGTCGCCATGACGACGAAGGTCAGAAGGCGGCTTACGACGCTGCTATGCGCCGATGTCGAGGGGTACTCCCGCCTCATGGAGGCCGACGAAGCGGGAACCCTGGAGACGTTGCGCCGTTACCGCGCCGCCATGGCCACGCTGATCGAGCGCCATGATGGGCGCGTCGTCAACACTTGGGGCGACGCCGTAATCGCCGAGTTCCCCAGCGTCGTGGAGGCCGTGCAATGCGCGGTCGAGACGCAGCAGGAGCTCTCCACGTATAACGGCGGACTGCCCGAGCCGCGACGGATGATATTCCGCATCGGCATCCACCTGGGCGACGTGATGGTGGAGGGCGATGATATCTATGGCGACGGCGTCAATATCGCCGCGCGCTTGCAGGAGCGGGCCGAACCGGGGGGAATCCTCATATCCGGTCCGGTCTACGATCAGGTGCACAACAAATTATCCATTGGGTTCGACTGCCTCGGCCAACAGCACTTGAAGAACGTCACCAATCCGGTGACAGGCTATCGCGTTCTTCAAGTCGGCGCGAGGACGCCGCCGCGCGCACCGCGGCCCGATGTGAGGATGGAGGTCGATACGCCGCATCGTCCCGCGCAACAGGCTCAGGCTGGCCTTGCTTCAGCATGGGGCTGGTACAGGGGGCTGCCCCGCGCGAGCGCCGTGTTGATTGCCGTTGCGGTGTTCTTGTTTCTGATCAACCTGTTCAGCGGCCTCAACCACGTCTGGTTTCAATGGCCCGTCGCACCGCTCCTGTTGATCGCATTTCTTCGGGCCGCGTTCCCCCGCAAGCCGTCGTAGAGACAGGGTTGCACAAAAGAGGGAGCCCGCGAGCGACCGTTCCGAGTTCGATCCCGGCGTTCCCAACTGCTCCGGAACGGCGTCTTGCGGCGTCCTCCCGTATCAAGGGCGGACGGGAAGGACAGCCGCGAGGCGGCGAGGAATTTTCGCCGGCTCCACGCTTGGCGCATGAGGCCGCCGCAACAGGGGCATGCCGATTGCAAACCGTCCATAGCCTCCTCCCCGTGCGAAAGGCTCGGCGGCGCGGGAGGCGACGCTACGCCCGAAGGGCACGATAAAGCCGGCCGGCAGGCGACGACAAGGCCTAGGAAAGGCCAAGATTGGAGAGCCCCCTCCCGGCGCTTTGCGGTGCGCCCGAAGATTTCCGGCTCCCACGGCTGACGGAGACGCGAATTGCTCGCCGACGGGTTCTTTTCCGGCGCGGTGGTCGGACTGGTCGGCGGGGTGACGTCAGGCCTCATGGGTGTGAGCCCTGGAGGGGGTCTCGTCGTCTTCTCGGTGCTGCTCCTCGGCGCCGAGCAGCACCTCGCGCAAGGCGTTTCGCTGGTCGCGCAAGTTCCGCCCACCAGTCTCTCGGGCGTGAGGCAGTACTGGGGGAAGGGCCACCGCACGCCGTTGATCTGGCTTGTGCTTCTCGGGGCGGGATTCCTCGCTGGCGGGGTTTTGGGCGCCAAGGCCGCCGCGGCGGCGTCGCGGGTCGCCCTGCAATGGACCTATGTTGTCTATCTCGTTGCGCTCGGCGGGGTCGTGATCGCGCGTCCGCCCCATCGGAACGGCGAACCCCTCGCCGGCGGGGCCGATCCTGCCGTCTCGTCGGTCGCGCTGGCGGTCGTCGGCGCCTTCGCGGGCTTCTCCTCCGGGTTTCTCGGCATCGGCGGGGGACTGGCGATGACGGTCGGACTGACCGCGTGGCTGAGGGTTCCGCAACGTCAGGCGCAGATGGCCAGCCTCGTGCTGCTATCGATCCCGGTGACCCTCCCGGCGGCATGGGTCTACTGGCGGGAAGGTTCGCTCGCCCCCTGGCCGGTTCTCATCGGCGTCATCCTCGGGCTTGTCGCCGGAACGGACGTCGGCGCCCGGCTCGCGCACCGAGTCGGCGACCATACGCTGCGTCTTCTCCTGATCGCCTTTATCGTCGCCATGGCGCTGTTCATGGCGAAAGAGGCGCTCCGGTGAGGCCCGCTACTGCGCCGGAATGCCCGAGCTTCACCAGCCGGTAGACGATCCCCTCGACCAGCGCCTGGAACGAGGCGTCGATGACGTTGCCGGAGACGCCGACGGTCGACCAGGTGTCGCGGTCGCCGTCGCCGAACTCGATCAGCACCCGCGTCACCGCGTCGGTGCCGCCCTGGAACACCCGCACCCGGTAGTCGCGCAGCTCCAGGTTTGTCGATATGCTTCTGGTAGGCGCCGAGATCCTTGCGCAGCGCGAGGTCGAGCGCGTTGACCGGGCCGTTGCCTTCGGCGGCGGAGATGAACCGATCGTCGCCGATGCGGATCTTCACCACCGCCTGCGAGGCCGAATAGGTGCACGCCCGGCGCGACCACCTTGCGCTCGACGCCGACATGAAAGCTCTCGACCTCGAAGAAGTCGGGCACGCCGCCGAGCACGCCGCGCGCCAGAAGCTCGAACGACGCGTCGGCCGCCTCGTAGGCGTAGCCCTGCGACTCGCGCTCCTTGACGATCTCGAGCAGGCGGTTGAGGCGCGGATCGGCCGGATCGGCGTCGACGCCGAGCCTGTCGCAGTTCGGACAGCAGGTTCGACCGGCCGGCCTGGTCGGAGACCAGGATGGCGCGCTGGTTGCCGACGCTGTCCGGCGTGCACATGCTCGTAGGTGCGCGGGTCCTTGGCGAGCGCGGACGCGTGGATGCCCGCCTTGGTGGCGAAGGCCGAGGCGCCGACGTAAGGGCGCGTGCCGGTTCGGCGAGCGGTTCAGGAGCTCGTCGAAGGCGCGCGAGATCGAGGTGATCTCCTTCAGCGCCTCGGGCGTCACGCCGATCTCGAAGGCTTCGCGCAGAACTCGGCCTTCAGCGCCAGCGTCGGGATGAGGGTGACGAGATTGGCGTTGCCGCAGCGCTCGCCGAGTCCGTTCAGCGTGCCCTGCACCTGCCGCGCGCCGGCGCGGATGGCGGCGAGCGAATTGGCGACCGCGTTGCCGGTGTCGTTGTGGGCGTGGATGGCGAGCTTGGCGCCGGGGATGATGCGCGGCGACCTCGGCGACGATCCGCTCGATCTCGTGCGGCAGCGTGCCGCCGTTGGTGTCGCACATCACCGCCCAGCGCGCGCCGGACTGGATCGTCGTCTTGGCGCAGGCGAGCGCGTATTCGGGATTGGCCTTGTAGCCGTCGAAGAAATGCTCGAGGTCGACCATCGCCTCGCGGCCGCGAGTCGACCGCCGCGCGCACGCTCTCGGCGATGCATTCGAGGTTCTCCTCGAGCGTGCAGCCGAGCGCGACGTGGACGTGATAGTCCCAGGACTTCGCGACATAGACGATCGCGTCGGTGTCGGAGGCGAGCAGGCCCGCGACGCCCGGATCGTTGCCGACCGAGCGGCCCGGGCGCTTGGTCATGCCGAAGGCGCAGAATTTTGCGCGCTTCGTCCGCTTCTTGGTGAAGAATTCCGTGTCGAGCGGATTGGCGCCGGGATAGCCGCCCTCGACGTAATCGACGCCGAGCCGGTCGAGCATGATGGCGATGTTCTGCTTGTCGTCGAGCGAGAAGTCGACGCCGGTGGTCAGCGCGCCGTCGCGCAGCGTCGTGTCGAAGAGGTAGAGGCGTTCGCGGGTCATGTCTCGCTCTCGTCAGTGTCGGGTTGCGGGCGCGGAGTCGTCGCCGAGCGTCTTGGTCATGGTGGTGTGGGCGAGCCACTGGTCGTCGAGCTGCACGAGGCTGCGGCGCTCGGCGACGAATTTCAGGCGCTCGAACAGCGGCTTCGACACGTCGCTGGCCTCGGCGGTGAGGCGCTTCGCGCCGCGCGCCGTCGCGAGGCGCGCGAGCGCGTCGACGAGCGCGGCGCCGACGCCCTGCCGGCCGGCGGCGGGATCGACGTAGAGCATGTCGAGCTGGTCCGCGCCCTTGAGGCTCGCGAAGGCGACGACGAAGCCTTCCAGCGTCGCGACGATGGTGAGTTGGCCCGCGAGCTTTGCGCCGAACGCGTCCTCGTCGTCGGCGCGCGCGGCCCAGGCGGCGCGCTGGTCGTCGTCGTAGTCGTCGGCGGCCGAGAACTCGATGGCGTCGCGGAAGATCGCCGGCGCAGCGCGCGGCGTCGGCGGGCAGATAGGGGCGGAAGGCGACGGCGCTCATCGCTTCGAACTCCCAGGTCGTCCCGTCCTTGCTGTCCTTGATCGCGACGCCGAGGACCGCGAGTTCGTCGCGCAGCCGGTCCGACTCCGCCCAGTTCTTCGCGGCGCGCGCGGCGGCGCGGGCGGCGAGGAGCGCTTCGATCTCGGCGATCGTCTCCGGCGGCGCTCGATCGGGGACGCCCTGCCGCCCGATCGGGCTCGCTGCAGAGTCGAGCCCAGCAGGTTCGCGCTGGCGTTCAGGACGGCGACGCTGCCGGGCGGCGTCCCGCGGCGCGTGGTGCGCCTCGCCGTGGAGCGCGGCAGTGCGATCGCCGCCGGCGTGTTCAGATCGTCGGCGAGCGCTTCGAGCAGCGCCTGCGACGGCCCGGGCGCGTCGTCGGCGCGCCGAGTCGATCGTCTCGGCAAGCGCTCGAGCGTCGCCTCGGCGTTCTCTTCCAGCGCCTTCGCACGGTCCAGTCGATCGGCTGGCGATAGTGGGTGCGCAGCATTGCGAACCGCAGCGACCGCGCCCGGCCACTTGCCGTCCGCCGAATGTCGGTCGCCAGCAGTTCGCGGATGGTGACGAAGTTGCCGAGGCTCTTCGACATCTTCTCGCCTTCCACCTGCAGAAAGCCGTTGTGCATCCAGACGTTGGCCATGCGCTGCGACCGCCGAAGGCGCAGCAGGACTGGGCGATCTCGTTCTCGTGGTGGGGGAAGACGAGGTCGATGCCGCCGCCGTGGATGTCGAACGTGTTCAGCGCCGGATCGTCGCACTGGAGCCCGCCGCCGAACGGCTCGAGCAGCTTCGCCATCGACATCGCCGAGCATTCGATGTGCCAGCCGGGGCGGCCGGGCGCGGCGATCCCGGCCGGGCTCGGCCAGCTCGGCTCGTTCGGCTTCGACGGCTTCCACAGGACGAAATCCATCGGGTCGCGCTTGTAGGGGGCGACGTCGACGCGGGCGCCGGCCAGCATCTCGTCGAGCGAGCGGCGGGCGAGCGAGCCGTAGCGCGGCGCGCCGGGCAGCGCGTCCATCGCCGCGGGCGAGAACAGCACGTGGTCCTCGGCGACGTAGGCGACGCCGCGGGCGACGAGGCGCTCGATCAGCGCCCGCATCGGCTCGATGTGGTCGGTCGCGCGCGGCTCGACGTCGGGCGGCAGGCAGCCGAGCGCCGCGACGTCCTCGTGGAACTGGCGCGCCGTCGCCTCGGTGACCTTGGCGATCGCCTCGTTGAACGGCAGGTCGGGAAAGTCGCGCGCCGCGCGCGCGTTGATCTTGTCGTCGACGTCGGTGACGTTGCGGGCGTAGATCACATGCTCCGGCCCGTAGACCTGGCGCAGCAGGCGGATAGAGCACGTCGAACACGATCACCGGCCGGGCGTTGCCGATATGGGCGAAGTCGTAGACGGTGGGGCCGCAGACATAGACGCGCACCGCGGCCGGGTCGATCGGCTCGAACGCCTCCTTGCGGCGGGTCAGGGTGTTGTAAAGGCGCAGCGACATCGAACGTCTCGTCTTGATGCGCGACGGCGCAAGGCGGCGCCGTCCGGGACCGGCCGGATGATCGCTTCTCGAAAGTTTCTTTGGGAAAGACGGAGACGCGAACCAGCCAGCTGAAGAGCTAGCAGGTAATGATGAATCCGGGCGATGCGGAGGGTGGGCGTCATGGGCGCTTCCATCGGGCAGGCCCGGCGCGTGTTGTCAAGGCGCCGCGGCGAAAGTCGGCTATCATGTCGCCGGGACGCGCGCCGAAAAGGGGCCCAAGATGACCGAACCGATCGAGAGCGAGGCCGGCGCGGCGGCGCGGCGGACCGCCATCGCCGGCAGGCGATCACCGTCATCGGCGCGCCGATCGAGGCCGGCGCCGGCGTCGCGGGCTGCGCGATGGGCCCGGCGATGCTGCGCACGGCGGGGATCGTCCGGACGCTCGGCGAACTCGGCCACGACGTGGTGGACCTCGGCGACCTCGCTCCCGGCCATGCCGCTCGCGCCACCCGCGCCGCGCCCGAGGGCAGGGCGCGCTACTTCGCCGAGATCGCCGCCTGGACGCGCGATCTCGTCGCGCGAGACCCACGCGATCCTGCGCGAGGGGCGGCTGCCGCTGGTGCTCGGCGGCGACCACAGCCTGGCGATGGGGTCGATCACCGGCGTCGCGCGCTACGCCGCCGAGGCCGGGCGGAAGCTGTTCGTCCTGTGGCTCGACGCCCATTCGGACTACAACACGCCGAGAACCTCGCCCGTCGGGCAACATGCACGGCATGCCGGTCGCGATGCTGAGCGGCGAGCCCGGGTTTCGAGGCCCTGTTCGGCGACGAGCCGCGAGCCCTGATCGACCCGTCGCACGTGCATCTCTTCGGCATCCGCTCGATCGACGCCGACGAGCGGCGGCTCCTCAAGGCCCGCGGCGTCGACGTCGTCGACATGCGCCGGCTCGACGAGGACGGCTTCGCGCTGTCGATCCGGCGGATCATCGACCGGGTGCGGGCGGCCGACGGGATGCTGCACGTCAGCCTCGACGTCGATTTCCTCGATCCGACCATCGCGCCCGGGCGTCGGCACGGCGGTGCCCGGCGGCGCGAGCTACCGCGAGGCGCATCTGGTGATGGAGCTGCTCTACGAGTCCGGGCTCGTCGCCGTCGCTCGATCTCGTCGAGCTCAATCCGTTCCTGGACGAGCGGGGCAAGAGCGCGCTGCTGCTGGTCGATCTGGCCGCGAGCCTGTTCGGGCGGCAGGTCTATTGACGGCCCAACGGGCCACGCTTTCCGGCAACGCCTCGTGCGACCGGGCGCGACGAGTCGCCGCTCTTTCGTCGTCACATTCCCGTCCATGACAGATGACAAAATTTGTAACATCGATTGTCCAAATTCTCGCGCCGCTGGCCCGGAGCGGCGCGCGCGCACATGGCTTCTCCAGGTTCTGTTTTGATGTAAACTGAATTTCGACTCGCCGGACGAGGCGCCGACTGAAGAAATCGCGCCGCCTGCGCCAAAAGTTCGGCTTGATCGCTCCGGGACGATCAGCGGATAGCACCCGGAAGAAATCCCGGGGCCGTGCGGCATCGTGACGCAGCGGCTCGTCTCAACCAGCGGACGAAGAGCGGAAGAAATCCCATGGCGCGCAAGAAGATTGCTTTGATCGGCGCCGGTCAGATCGGCGGCACGCTCGCCCATCTGGCCGCGCTGAAGGAACTCGGCGACATCGTCCTGTTCGACATCGTCGACGGCGTGCCGCAGGGCAAGGCGCTCGACCTCGTCCGAGTCCGGCCCGGTCGACGGGTTCAACGCCAAGCTCACCGGCGCGAGCGACTACGCCGCCATCGCCGGGGCCGACGTCGTCATCGTCACCGCCGGCGTGCCGCGCAAGCCCGGCATGAGCCGCGACGACCTGCTCGGCATCAACCTCAAGGTCATGGAGGCGGTCGGCGCCGGCCTCAAGGCGCACGCGCCCGAACGCCTTCGTCATCTGCATCACCAACCCGCTCGACGCGATGGTCTGGGCGCTGCAGAAGTTCTCCGGCCTGCCGCGCGCAGCAAGGTGGTCGGCATGGCGGGCGTGCTCGACTCCGCCCGCTTCCGCTTTTTCCTCGCCGAGGAGTTCAACGTCTCGGTCGAGGACGTGACGGCCTTCGTGCTCGGCGGCCACGGCGACGACATGGTCCCCTCGGTGCGCTACTCCACCGTCGCCGGCATTCCGCTGCCCGACCTCGTCAAGCTCGGCTGGACGACCCAGGCCAAGCTCGACGCGATCGTCGAGCGCACCCGCAAGGGCGGCGGCGAGATCGTCGCGCTGCTCAAGACCGGCTCGGCCTATCTACGCGCCCGCCACCTCCGGCATCGCGATGGCCGAGGCCTATCTCAAGGACCAGCGCCGCGTTCTGCCCGTCGCGGCGCATCTGACCGGCCAGTACGGCGTCAAGGACACCTACGTCGGCGTGCCGGTCGATGATCGGCGCGAACGGCGTCGAGCGGATCGTGGAGATCACGCTCGACGAGGCCGAGAAGGCGATGTTCGAGAAGTCGGTCGCTTCCGTTCGCACCCTGATCGACGCCTGCAAGGGCATCAATCCCGCGCTCGCCGCCTGACGGTCCCCGGAACGCCCGCCGTCGACGCGGGCGTTCGCTCTCTTCTCGAGGTCGATGTCCCCATGAACATCCATGAATATCAGGCCAAGGCCGTGCTCCGCGCGTTCAGCGCCCCCGTCGCCAGCGGGTTTCCCGCCTTCACGCCCGAGGAGGCCGCCGAAGCCGCCCGGAAGCTCGGCGGCCCGTTGTGGGTGGTCAAGAGCCAGATCCACGCCGGCGGCCGCGGCAAGGGCAAGTTCAAGGAGGCTTCGGCCGGCGAGAAGGGCGGCGTGCGGCTCGCCAAGTCGATCGAGGAGGTCGAGACCTTCGCCAGGCAAATGCTCGGCGCGACGCTGGTGACGGTGCAGACCGGCCCGGCCGGCAAGCAGGTCAACCGCCTCTACATCGAGGACGGCGCCAACATCGACAAGGAGTTCTACCTGTCGGCGCTGGTCGACCGCAAGACGAGCCGCATCTCGTTCGTCGTCTCGACCGAGGGCGGCATGAACATCGAGGAGGTCGCGCACAACACGCCCGAGAAGATCCACAGCTTCACCGTCGATCCGGCGACCGGCGTCATGCCGCACCACGGCCGCGCCGCGGCGGCGGCGCTGGGCCTCACCGGCGAGGGCGCCAAGCAGATCGAGCAGCTTGATCGACGCGGCTCTACACCGCCTTCGTCAACAAGGACATGTCGATGCTGGAGATCAATCCGCTGATCGTCATGACCAACGGCCAGATCCGCGTGCTCGACGCCAAGGTGTCGTTCGACGGCAACAGCCTCTACCGCCATCCCGACATCGTCGCCCTGCGCGACGAGAGCGAGGAGGACGCCAAGGAGATCGAGGCGTCCAAGCACGACCTCAGCTACATCACGCTCGACGGGACGATCGGCTGCATGGTCAACGGCGCCGGCCTCGCCATGGCGACGATGGACATCATCAAGCTCTACGGCGAGAGCCCGGCCAACTTCCTCGACGTCGGCGGCGGCGCCTCGAAGGAGAAGGTGACGGCGGCGTTCAAGATCATCACCGCCGACCCGAACGTGAAGGGCATTCTCATCAACATCTTCGGCGGCATCATGCGCTGCGACATCATCGCCGAGGGCGTGATCGCCGCGGTCAAGGACGTCGGCCTCAAGGTGCCGCTGGTGGTGCGCCTCGAGGGCACCAACGTCGATCTCGGCAAGAAGATCATCCGCGAGTCGGGCCTCAACGTCATTTCGGCGGACGACCTCGACGACGCGGCGCAGAAGATCGTCAACGCGGTGAAGGCGGCGGCCTGACTCAAGGCTGCTCAACTTCGCTCCGGCCCTCCCCATATCCTACGGCGAAAGTCCGACATGTCCATTCTCGTCAACGCACACACCAAGGTCATCACCCAAGGCTTCACCGGCAAGAACGGCACGTTCCATTCCGAGCAGGCGATCGCCTACGGCACCAAGCTCGTCGGCGGCGTCAGCCCCGGCAAGGGCGGCGGCAAGCATCTCGGCCTGCCGGTGTTCGACACGGTCAAGGAGGCGCGCGAGACGACCGGCGCCGACGCCAGCGTGATCTACGTGCCCCCGCCGGGCGCGGCCGACGCGATCTGCGAGGCGATCGACGCCGAGGTCCCGCTGATCGTCTGCATCACCGAGGGCATCCCGGTGCTCGACATGATGCGGGTCAAGCGCTCGCTCACCGGTTCGAAGTCGATGCTGCTCGGCCCGAACTGCCCCGGCGTGCTCACCGCCGGCGAATGCAAGATCGGCATCATGCCCGGCAACATCTTCAAGAAGGGCAGCGTCGGCGTCGTCTCCCGCTCCGGCACGCTGACCTACGAGGCGGTGTTCCAGACGACCCAGGTCGGCCTCGGCCAGACGCACCGCCGTCGGCATCGGCGGCGATCCGATCAAGGGCATGGAGTTCATCGACGCGCTCGAACTGTTCCTCGCCGACCCGGACACCAAGTCGATCGTGATGATCGGCGAGATCGGCGGCCAGGCCGAGGAGGACGCGGCGCAGTTCCTCAAGGACGAGGCGAAGAAGGGCCGCAAGAAGCCGGTGGTCGGCTTCATCGCCGGCCGCACCGCGCCTCCCGGGCGCCGCATGGGCCATGCGGGCGCGATCATCGCCGGCGGCAAGGGCGACGGCCGAGGACAAGATCGCGGCGCTGGAAGCCGCCGGCGTCCGCGTCTCGCCCTCGCCGGCCCGTCTCGGCAAGACGCTCGTCGAGCTGCTGAACGGCAAGTAGGCCCAAGCAAGGAAGCCAAGCAAGGGAACGCGCTTCATGACCCGCCAGGACGTCAACCAGGCGCTGCTGCAGACCTCGTTCCTCTACGGCGCCAACAGCGCCTACATCGAGGCGCTGCAGGCGAAATACGAGAAGGACCCGATGTCGGTCGAACCCGGCTGGCGCGACTTTTTCGAAAGCGCTCGGGGACGACCCGGCGAGCGTGACCAAGACGGCGAGCGGCGCGTCGTGGAAGAAGCCGAATTGGCCGCAGACGCCGAAGGGCGATCTGATCAACGCGCTCGACGGCGACTGGCCGGCGACGGAAAAGGCGCTCGGCGACAAGATCCGCGCCAAGGCCGCCGAGGCCGCTCCGGCCGCGCCGGCCAGCGAAGGCGAGATCCAGCGCGCCACCCGCGACTCGGTGCGCGCGATCATGATGATCCGCGCCTTCCGCATGCGCGGCCACCTGCACGCCAACCTCGATCCGCTCGGCCTCGAGCCGCAGAAGGACCACGAGGAGCTGCATCCGGCGACCTACGGCTTCGTCGAGGCCGACTACGACCGCAAGATCTTCATCGACCACGTGCTCGGCCTCGAATACGCCACCGTGCGCGAGATGCTGGCGATCCTGCGGCGCACCTATTGCGGCACGATCGGCTTCGAGTTCCTCCACATCTCCGACCCGGCCGAGAAGGCCTGGATCCAGGAGCGCATCGAGGGACCGGACAAGGAGATCCACTTCACCCGCGAAGGCAAGCGCGCCATCCTGTCGAAGCTGGTCGAGGCGGAAGGCTTCGAGAACTTCTTCGACATCAAGTACACCGGCGCCAAGCGCTTCGGCCTCGACGGCGGCGAGGCGATGATCCCGGCGCTCGAGCAGATCATCAAGCGCGGCGGCCAACTCGGCTTGCGCGAAATCTGCGTCGGCATGGCCCACCGCGGCCGCCTCAACGTGCTGTCGCAGGTGATGGGCAAGCCGCACCGCGTCATCTTCCACGAGTTCAAGGGCGGCTCGGCCGCGCCCGACGAGGTCGAAGGCTCGGGCGACGTCAAGTACCATCTCGGCGCCTCGTCGGACCGCGAGTTCGACGGCAACACCGTGCATCTGTCGCTGACCGCCAACCCCTCGCACCTCGAGATCGTCGATCCGGTGGTGCTCGGCAAGGTGCGCGCCAAGCAGGACCAGCTCGACGACGTCATCGAGCGCTCGAAGGTGCTGCCGCTTCTCATCCACGGCGACGCGGCCTTCGCCGGCCAGGGCGTGGTGGCGGAATGCTTCGGCCTCTCGGGCCTGCGCGGCCACCGCACCGGCGGCTCGCTCCACTTCATCATCAACAACCAGATCGGCTTCACCACCTATCCGCGCTATTCGCGCTCCTCGCCCTACCCGTCGGACGTGGCCAAGCTGGTCGAGGCGCCGATCTTCCACGTCAACGGCGACGATCCGGAAGCGGTGGTGTTCTGCGCCAAGGTGGCGATCGAGTACCGGCAGAAGTTCCACAAGCCGGTCGTCATCGACATGTTCTGCTACCGGCGGTTCGGCCACAACGAGGGCGACGAGCCGTCGTTCACCCAGCCGATCATGTACCGGCTGATCCGCTCGCACCCGACCACGCTGCAGATCTATGCCGACAAGCTGATCGCCGAGGGTCTCGTCACCCAGGGCGAGGTCGACAAGATGCGCGGCGACTGGCGCCATCGGCTCGAGGCGGAATTCGAGGCGGGCCAGGCCTATGCGCCCAACAAGGCGGACTGGCTCGACGGCCGCTGGGCCGGCTTCAAGGCGTCGCAGGACGTGGTCGAGGACGACCGCCGCGGCGACACCGGCTACGACGTCGACCGGCTGAAGCAGATCGGCGAGCGCATCACCACGGCGCCGCAGGGCTTCGAGATCCACAAGACCATCCTTCGCTTCCTCGACAACCGCCGCAACGCGATCGACAGCGGCGAGGGCATCGACTGGGCGACCGCCGAAGCGCTCGCCTTCGGCGCGCTGCTCGACGAGGGCTATCCCGGTGCGCCTCAGCGGCCAGGACTCCGAGCGCGGCACGTTCTCGCAGCGCCATTCGGTGCTGATCGACCAGCAGACCGAGGCGCGCTACATCCCGCTCAACCACATCCGCGACGGCCAGGCGCGCTACGAGGTCATCAACTCGATGCTCTCCGAGGAGGCGGTGCTCGGCTTCGAGTACGGCTACACGCTCGCCGAGCCGAACGCGCTCACCATCTGGGAGGCGCAGTTCGGCGACTTCGCCAACGGCGCGCAGGTCGTGTTCGACCAGTTCATCTCGGCGGGCGAGCGCAAGTGGCTGCGCATGTCGGGCCTCGTCTGCATGCTGCCGCACGGCTACGAAGGCCAGGGGCCGGAGCATTCCTCGGCGCGGCTCGAGCGCTATCTGCAGCTGTGCGCCGAGGACAACATGCAGGTCGTCAACCTCACGACGCCGGCGAACTTCTTCCACGCCCTGCGCCGGCAGCTGAAGCGGCCGTTCCGCAAGCCGCTGATCGTGATGACGCCGAAGTCGATGCTGCGCAACAAGCGGGCGGTGTCGCCGCTCGACCGCTTCGCGCCGGGCACGGCCTTCCACCGCATCCTGCTCGACAAGGCCGAGACCTGGAAGAACGAGAAGATCAAGCTCGCCAAGGACGACAAGATCCGCCGGGTCGTGATCTCGTCGGGCAAGGTCTACTGGGACCTGTACGAGGAGCGCGAGAAGCGCGGGATCGACGACGTCTACCTCCTGCGCTGCGAGCAGCTCTATCCGTTCCCGCTCAAGCAGATGGTCCGGCATCTCTCGCGGTTCAAGAAGGCCGAGGTGGTCTGGTGCCAGGAGGAGCCCAAGAACATGGGCGCGTGGTTCTTCGTCGAGCCCTACATGGAATGGGTGCTGGGCCAGGTCGGCGGCAAGTCGAAGCGGGCGCGCTACGCCGGGCGGCCGGCGGCGGCGGCGACGGCGACCGGCCTCATGTCGAAGCACCTCGCCCAGCTCAAGGCGTTCCTCGACGAGTGCTTCATGTAAGACGCGGACGGCGGTTCGATGTCGCATTTCCTGTGCAAACTGACGCCGCCGCGGCCGACGTTTCTGTCCGATATGTCGGCGGACGAAGCGCTGGTGATGCGCCGGCATCGCGAATACTGGACGCCGAGGGTCGAGATCGGCGTGGTGATCGCGATGGGGCCGGTCGCCGACCCGGCCGGCGCCTATGGCGTCGCGATCATCGAGGCGCCGTCGCGAGCCGCGCTCGAGGCGATGCTGGCGTCGGACCCGGCGATCCTGTCGAGGCGCGGCTTTTCGTACCAGATCTTTCCCATGCCCGCGATCGCGGTGCGGCCGAGCCTGCCGCTCGCCCCGATCGATTCCGTAACACCCTGATGAGAAGGGCGCCTTGCGGCGCAATCAGAATGGCGATTGAAATCCGTGTCCCGACGCTTGGCGAATCGATCACCGAGGCGACCGTCGGCAAGTGGTTCAAGAAGGCGGGCGAGGCGGTGCGGGCCGACGAGCCGCTGGTCGAGCTCGAGACCGACAAGGTGACGCTCGAGGTGAACGCGCCGGGCGCGGGCGTGCTCAGCGAGATCACCGCCGAGACCGGCCAGACGGTGTCGATCGGCGCGCTGCTCGGCCAGCTCGCCGGCGGCGCCGCCGCGCCGGCCGCCGGCTCCCGCCCCGGCCGCGGCGCCGAAGGCCGCGCCGGCGCGCGCGGCGCGCCGCCATGCCGCCCGCGCCGTCGGCGGCCAAGATCGCGGCCGAGCAGCAGATCGACCTTTCCGCCGTCGCCGGCAGCGGCAGGCGCGGCCAGGTGCTGAAGGGCGACGTTCTGACCGCGGCCGCGGCGCCGGCGGCGCCGCGCCCGCTCCCGCTCCCGCGCCGCTTCCGTCATCGCGCCCCCGCCAGCGCCCGCGCCCGCCCCGGCCGCCGCGCGTCGCCACGCCCGACGACGGCGCGCGCGAGGAGCGCGTGCGCATGACGAAACTGCGCCAGACGATCGCGCGCCGCCTCAAGGACGCCCAGAACACCGCGGCGATGCTGACGACCTTCAACGAGGTCGACATGACCGAGGTCATGGCGATGCGCGCCCGCTACAAGGACGCCTTCGAGAAGAAGCACGGCGCCAAGCTCGGCTTCATGGGCTTCTTCGTGAAGGCCTGCGTCCAGGCGCTGAAGGAGATCCCGGCGGTCAACGCGGAGATCGACGGCGCGGACCTCGTCTACAAGAACTATTACCACCTCGGCATCGCGGTCGGCACCGACAAGGGCCTGATCGTGCCGGTGGTGCGCGACTGCGACCAGCTCTCGGTCGCCGGGATCGAGAAGGCGATCGCCGACCTCGGCAAGCGCGCCCGCGACGGCCAGCTCAAGCTCGAGGACCTGCAGGGCGGCACCTTCACCATCACCAACGGCGGCATCTACGGCTCGCTGATGTCGACGCCGATCCTCAACGCGCCGCAGTCGGGCATCCTCGGCATGCACAAGATCCAGGAGCGCCCGGTCGCGGTCGGCGGCAAGATCGAGATCCGCCCGATGATGTATCTGGCGCTGAGCTACGACCACCGCGTCGTCGACGGCAAGGAGGCGGTGACCTTCCTGGTGCGGGTCAAGGAGGCGCTCGAGGATCCGGCGCGGCTGGTGCTGGACCTCTAGGCCGAGGCCGCCGAAGCGGGGAGGGGGAATTTCGAATGAGCGAACTTGCGTGTCTGATCTTGGCCGTCCTGCTGTGGCTCGTTCACCTCATGTTGCAGGCGGGGCTTTCGGGGTGTTCCGCTGCCTTGGAACGCTGAGCCCGCGGGACGAGCCGGGACCGGCGACCGACTATCGTCGGCGGCCGCGCGGCGCGCGCGTTCCGCAACTACATGGAGAACTTTCCAGCCTTTGCGGCGCTCGATCTCGCCTTCCTGGCGACCAACCACCCCGCCGGGATCTGGCCGACGCTCTGGATCGCCGCGCGGATCGTCTATCTGCCGCTCTACCTGGCCGGCGTCCCTTACCCCGCACCGCTGGCGTGGGTGATTTCCGTCGTGGCGCTCGTGGCGATGCTGGTGAGACTGGCGTTGTGAAGCTTCTCCGTCATCGCCAGTTGAATCCGGAAAACAAGCGCATCGACCACGACGCGGCCGAGCGGTCCTGTCCGAAGGCCGCGCTACCCTATCAGCAATGGAAGCAAACTTGCAGGAATGGAAGCAAACTTGACTTACGATCTCGTCGTCATCGGCGCCGGCCCCGGCGGCTACGTCTGCGCCATCCGCGCCGCCCAGCTCGGCCTGAAGGTCGCCGTGGTCGAAAAGCGCAAGACGCTCGGCGGCACCTGCCTCAACATCGGCTGCATCCCGTCGAAGGCGCTGCTCTACGCCTCGGAGATGTTCGAGGAGGCGGGTCATGGCCTCGCGCCGCTCGGCGTCGTGGTCGGCGCGCCGAAGCTCGACCACGCCGCGCTGATGAAGCACAAGGACGAAACCGTCGCCGCCAACGTCAACGGCGTCGCGTACCTCTTCAAGAAGAACAAGATCGACACCGTGTTCGGCGAGGGCAGCATCCGCTCGCCGGGCAAGGTCGTGGTCAAGGGCGAGGACGGCGCCGAGAAGCTCCTCGAAACCAAGGCGATCGTGATCGCCACCGGCTCCGACGTCGCGCAACTGCCGGGCGTGGAGATCGACGAGAAGACGGTCGTCTCCTCGACCGGCGCGTTGAGCCTGCCGAAGGTCCCGAAGAAGCTGATCGTGGTCGGCGCGGGCGTGATCGGACTCGAACTCGGCTCGGTCTGGCGCCGTCTCGGCGCCGAAGTGACGGTGGTCGAATTCCTCGACCGCATCCTGCCCGGGATGGACGGCGAGGTCGCCAAGCAATTCCAGCGCCTGCTCGAGAAGCAGGGCTTCGCCTTCCATCTCGGCCCACAAGGTCACCAAGGTCGAAAAGGCGGGCGCGCGGCGTCAAGGCGACCATCGAGCCGGCCGCGGGCGGCGAAGCGAAGGTCCTCGACGCCGACGTGGTGCTGGTGGCGATCGGGCGGCGCCCGTTCACCCAGAACCTCGGCCTCGAGGCGCAGGGCGTGGCGATGGACCGGGGCATGGTGGTCGTCGACTCGCATTTCGCCACCAACGTGCCGGGCGTCTACGCCATCGGCGACGTCATCCGCGGCCCGATGCTCGCGCACAAGGCGGAGGACGAGGGCGTCGCGCTCGCCGAGATCCTCGCCGGCCAGGCGGGCCACGTGAACTACGACGTCATCCCGGGCGTCGTCTACACCAGCCCCGAGATCGCCTCGGTCGGCAAGACCGAGGAGGAGCTCAAGGCGGCCGGCGTCGCCTACAAGGTCGGCAAGTTCCCGTTCACCGCCAACGGCCGGGCGCGCGCCATGCGCCACACCGAGGGCTTCGTGAAGATCCTCGCCGACGCCGCGACCGACCGGGTGCTCGGCGCCCATATCGTCGGCTTCGGCGCCGGCGAGATGATCCACGAGGCCTGCGTGCTGATGGAGTTCGGCGGCTCGTCCGAGGACCTCGCCCGCACCTGCCACGCCCATCCGACGATGTCGGAGGCGGTCAAGGAAGCGGCCATGGCGGTCGAAAAGCGCGCGATCCACGTCTGAGGACAGTTGGAGTTCGCGGCCGGCGAAGCAAATAGAGCGGGGCTAAGCGATGAGTCCGCGGCGCACGAGTCTTCCTGTCCTTGCACTGATAGCTTCGCTGGCGCTGGCCGTCGCTCTGGTCCCGGATCCCGTCCGCGCCGACCCCAACGCGCTCTGGCGGATCGTCCACGACGGCTGCGTCCCGCATTTCGATGCGGGAAAGGGCCCGAAGCCCTGCGAGGCGATCGACGTCAACGGGGGCGCTTCCCAAGACGTCGCGATCCTCAAGGACCTGGTCGGCGTCGCCCAGATGCTCGCCATCCCGACCCGTAGGATTACCGGGATCGAGGATCCCCAGATGCTCGCGCCCGACGCGCCGCCCGTCTTCGCCGACGGCTGGAAGGCGAAGACCCTCGTCGAGGCGAGGCTCGGCGGGCGGCCGCTGCCGCGCGAGGCGGTCGCGCTGGCGATCAATTCGCAGTACGCCCGCAGCCAGGAGCAGTTGCACGTCCACGTCGATTGCGTGCGCGCCGACGTCGTGAAGGCGCTTGCGGACTATCGCCCGCGCTCGACGATCAGTGGCGGCCGATGACGGTCGCGCTCGACGGCCGCAAATATTTCGCGCGGCGGACTCGTCTCGGACGACCTTTCGAGCAGCGAACCGCTGCTCCGCGTGCTCGCCGACGGCCTCAAGGAAGCCAAGGACCACATGGGGGCGATGAGCCTCGGCGTCGGTCGGCGCGGAATTCGACGGCAAGCCGGGGTTCGTCCTGCTCGCCGACGTTTTTTCGCTGGAGGGCGGCGGCCACGCCGAGGACCTTCAGGACCACGATTGCGCCATCGCCCGAACGGCGCCATGAAATATGCTGGCCCGATCGCGGGCCGAGACGGGCGTACGATCCGAAAGTGTTCGCTGGGGCCCATCAGGCCGCGAATCGCCGATGGCGCGCGACGGGGGAGCGGGCGGTCATGCAATTCTTTGTCAGGCTCTTGCTGGCTCTCGGCGTTCTCCTGGCGGTAGAGGCCAGGGCCAACGCGTTCGTGTCGATCGACGTCGACCTCACGGCGCAATCGATGCGCGTCCATTCGAGCGCAGGCGAGCGCTACGTATGGCCGATCTCGTCCGGACGCGAGGGCCATCTGACGCCGCGCGGGGTGTTCCGCCCGCGCGCCATGTACGCGATGGTCCATTCGGCCAAGTACAACAACGCGCCGATGCCGCACGCGATCTTCTTCTACGGGCAATTTGCGATCCACGGCACCCATTCCGTCGGCGCGCTCGGCAATCCGGCCTCGCATGGCTGCATCCGGCTGTCGCCGCAGCATGCGGCGCTGCTGTTCGCCCTCGTCCAGTCCGAGGGGGCGGTCATCCGCATCGCCGGCGACGCGCCGACCTACGTGGCGCACGCCCGGCGCGTCGAGCGCGACGCGCTCGCCTATGCGCCGGCGCCGCACGAACGCTCGCTCAAGCAGTGGGCCCGAAACCCGGTCGCCCGCTGAGCGCCTCAAGCCGCAGGGTCGTCACGCCGGCGCCTCCGGACGGCCGCTTTCCTTTGTCACAGCGGGCGAGAGAAGGCGCGCGGCGCCGAAACGCCTGAAGACACGAGCGTTTGGCGGTCGCCTTTTTCCCCGGCTTGGGCTATCAGGCCGGCGACGCCTGTTTTCGAGGAGGCATTTGGTGCGCAGACGTGAATTTATAGCCGGCGCGGCCGGTCTTTTGGGCGCGGCCTGCGCGCCCAGGCTGGCGCTGGCCAACGTGCCGACGCCCTATACGCTCGACCTCAATCCGCCTATGGACAGTCGCGAGAAGTTCATCGCCTGGGGCGTCGCCCAGCGCGGAGAGGATCCCAAATTCCTGGGCGAGCGGTTCGACCGCTTCCAGGCCATGGTCCGCAATGAGGACCTGCTCAACGACCGTCACAAGCGCGCCTTCCTGCTCACGCCGCGCGAGAAATTCGTGCTGCAGCAGAACCTCAGCCGCGCCTATGAGCACGCCTTCCTCGACATCGGCTTCGGGGTCACCATTTCGGGTCCTCACATCGTCGGCCGCATGACCTCCAACATCGATCCCAAGCAGGGCGAGAAGGTGCTCGAGATCGGCACCGGCTCGGGCTACCAGTCGGCCTACCTCTCGCACCTGACCGACAAGGTCTGGACGATCGAGATCATCAAGCCGCTCGCCGAGCGCACCCGCGGCATCTACGACGGACTGATCAAGGACGGCTACAACGAGTTCGGCGCGATCTCCTCGAAGGCCGCCGACGGCTACTATGGCTGGGAAGAGGCCGGTCCGTTCGACAAGATCATCGTCACCTGCGGCATCGACCACGTGCCGCCGCCGCTGCTGCAGCAGCTCAAAGCCGGCGGGATCATGGTCATTCCGGTCGGACCGCCCGGCGCGCAGCGCGTGCTCAAGGTCGTCAAGACCGAAGGTTCGGACGGCCAGATGACGGTCGCCCGCTCCGACATCTACGGCGGCCGGATCGTGCCGTTCGTGCCGTTCACCAAGCTCGAAGGCGATCAGATCGTCGGCACGCACAACAATTGACGGACGCTTATTCGTCCTTCCGATGCGGCGCTCCGATATCAAGGAGCGCCGTTTTGCCTTCTGACGGCCGTCCGGCGAGGACTTCATGAACGACGCCAGCCCCATTGCCGCGGACGCGAGCGTTTTCGAGCATCCCTCCGACGACGCCGTGCTCACGGCGCGCGAGCGGATCGGGCTCTACCTTGCGGTCGGCCTCGGCGCCGGCTCGGTGATCGCGCTGCAGATCGACATCATGCGCGTGTTCTCGGTCGGCAGCTGGGCGCATTTCGGCTCGCTGGTGGTCAGTCTCGCCATGCTGGGCTTCGGACTGACCAGCGCCGTGATGACCGTCACCAAGGACTGGTTCGCGCGTCATTGGCGGATCGCCGCGACGGTCGCGCTCGGCCTTTTCGGGCCCCTCGCGGTCGCCGCCAACCTCTATGTCCAGCGGCTCGGCTTCAACGCGATCTTCCTGGTCTCCGACCCGACCCAGAAGTGGAAGCTCCTGCAGATGTTCCTGGCGGAGCTCACGCCGTTCCTGGCCGGCGCGGTGTTCCTCGGCTGCGTCTTCCTCAAGAGCAACCGCACGTTCGGGCGCGTCTATTTCGCCGACCTCGCCGGCGCAGGCCTGTGCGGGCTGATCTTCCTGCGCGCGATGTACGTCTTCGTCCCCGCCAATCTGATCGCCGCCCCGCTCGCCCTCTGGCTGCTCTCCTGCATCGCCTGGGCGTTCGGTCCGGGGGGCCTCAAGGCGCTCGTTCCCTATGTTGTGGCGGGCCTGGTGGCGTTCGGCGGCCATTTCGTCGTCGCGCCCGCCTTCGGCCTGAAGACGCTCGCGGTCAACGATTACAAGGGCGTGTCCTACGCGCGGAAGTTTCCGGACGCGAAGAAAGTCTACGAAAGCGCTTCGCCGTTCGGCTACCTCGAGATCTATTCGAGCTCGTACCTGCATTTTGCGCCCGGGCTGTCTGACAACGCCGGCTTCAGCCTGCCGACCATGCCGGTCAACGCCTATCTTGGCATGTATATCGACAGCGATGGCCCGATCGGGATCATGCGCGACCTGACCGACAAGGAGACGGCCTATTTCCGCTTCCTGCCGATGGTCTATCCGTATGTCATCAAGTCGGCGCCCAAGACCTTCATCACCCAGTTCGGCGGCGGCATCTCGACGGAGGTCGCGCTGCATTCCGGGGCGAAGGACGTCACCGTCGCGGAAGGCAACCAGGCCGTGCTCGCGGCGTTCAGGAGCCCGGCGATCCGCGACTTCACCGGCGACATCCTGTCCAAGGTGCGGGTGATCCCCTACGAGGGCCGCCACTTCCTCGCCGGCGCGAAGGAAAAGTTCGACGTCATCGACCTCAGCCTCGCCGACTCCGTCGGACTCTCCAATCCCGGCGGCTTCGCCATCGTGGAGAAGTTCCCCTACACCAAGGAGGCGATGGAAACCTACATGCGCGCGCTGGCGCCGGGCGGCGTGCTGGCGGTGACGCTGTGGAACAAGGAAGAGCCGCCGAAATCGGTGCTCAAGCTCTACGCCACGATGGCGGCGGCGGGGCGCGCGGTCGATCCGATCCGTCTCGCCAATTCGTTCTTCGTCGTCTCGTCCTACCTGTCGACCGCGACCGTCCTCTACAAGAACGGCGGCTTCACCCCCGAGGAGATCGCCAAGCTGCGCGTCCATACGCGCGCCATGTCGTTCGACGAGATCTACTACCCCGGCATCGCCTTCGACCCGTCCCAGACCGACGCGACGCTCGACGGTTACGTCGAGCAGATATTCGCCGGCGCCGCGGGCGGTCCGCCGGCCCCGGGAGACAATGCCGCAGCCCCGGCGGAAGGGGCGACCGACGACGGCGCCCCCGCCGTCCGGCAAGGCCGACGACAGCGTCTTGCCCGCGACCGTGATGGGACGCCTCGCCTGGCACGCGCTGATCGCCGGCGACTGGCCGGACGTCGCCGCGCGCTACGTGTTCAACACCCGCGCGCTGACCAACGACGCCCCCTATTTCGCCGCCTACGTGAAGACCCGGCGACCTGCCGCGGATTACCGACCGGCTCGAACTCCTGCAGGACGAGTGGGGCTATCTCCTGATCTGGGCGACCCTCGGGGTCGCCTGCCTGACGGCGACGGTTCTGCTGGCGATCCCGGTTCTATGGGGGTGGCGGACGATCTTCTCGCGCTCGCGCGGCAAGGCGCTGACCGTGCTCTATTTCGCCTGCCTCGGCGCGGGCTACATCATGGTGGAGGTGGGGCTGATCGCCCATTTCGTGATGGCGCTCGGCAATCCGACGATCTCCGCCTCGGTGCTGATCACCGGCATGCTGGTGTTCTCGGGCCTCGGGGCGCTCGCCTCGGAGCGCGCGCTGCCGCATATGCGCAGGGTGATGCCGGCGCTGTTCCTGGCCATCGGCGGGCTGCTGATCTTCTATGCGAATTTTGTGAACCTCGCGCTCGACGGCGTCGCGCGCGTTGCCTTACGGCGAGCGGCTCGCCCTCTGCTTCCTGCTCATCGCGCCGCCGGCGTTCTTGATGGGTTTCCCGATGTCAACCGCGATGACGACGCTCGGGCGCCTCGGAAAAGATCACCTGTTCATCTGGGCCTGGGGCGTCAACGGCTGCTTTTCGGTGATCGGGGCGGCGGCGGCGCCGGTGATTGCGACCAACTTCGGCCTCGGCGCCGTGATTGAAATCGCAGCCGTCGCCTATCTCTTGGCTCTGCCCGCTTTTTTCGGCGTCATAGCTGTGGATAACTCTGCGGACAAGGGCGTTCGCGAGGTGGTCGGGGCGCCTTGAAAACGGTCATGCCGTCGTCGTTCGGACGCAATATGTCGGTTTTGCAACAGGCCGACGACGGTTCCGCGCGGCTGGCGAACACAAAACTTACTGTTTTATCAATCGCTTGCCGATCAAGAGGGAAACCGGACGCGGTCGTGGGCGATTTCAGAGGGCTCGCCAAAAAGACTGGCCGCCTCGCCGCCCGTGAGGGGAGCACGCGTCAACAGAGCGACGAAAATGATCTTTGGCCTCGAATCAAGCGCTTGCCGTCAAACAGTTGTGGAATGTTTAAAATTTGCGTCAGTTGGACGATGGGCGCAACTCTTTGCAGCCGACAATGATGATTGCCTCGCCGCGGCGACCGTGCCATAATCTTGGTCGTTCCGAGATATAAATGCGTAGAAACAGTGATGGCTCGGTATAATGAAGTAACATACGAATAGAACGGGCAAGTATACCCATCCTGTGAGCGATAAGTGGGGCATCGGCTTACGGGCTTCAAGTTTCGTTTTGTGCCGAACGCTGTCAATTCGGCCACACAATAGCTTCCCCAAAAGATTAGAGGATCCGCAGTGCAAACTGCGGAGGGAGAACTCATGTCTAGTGAAAGCGCCGCCGGTTACGCTGGAGATGTGGCCGCGGCCGAGGCCTACCGCCGCCTCTCAAGCGAGCGGTCCTCGGTCCTGATCGATGTCCGGACCCAGGCGGAATGGGGCTATGTCGGCGTTCCCGATCTCTCGTCGCTGGGCAAGACCCCTCTTTTTCTCGAATGGCAGAGCTTTCCTGCGATGCAGGTCGATCCCGGGTTCGCGACGCGCCTCACCGGCCTCCTGGAGGCCGCCGGCGTCGAGCGCGACGCTCCCCTGCTCTTCCTCTGCCGGTCCGGCGCCCGATCGCGGCACGCGGCGGCCGCCATGACCAAGGCGGGATGGGCGCAATGCCTCAATATCGCCGATGGATTCGAAGGCCCGCTGGATCCCTGGAGCCACCGTAGCGTCATTGGCGGCTGGAAGGCGGGAGATCTCCCGTGGACGCAGACCTAGCCGTCACCCGCCGCTTCTCACCAAGCGCTCCGCCGATGATCCGATCCCTTTCCTGCGCTCGAGTTCCGCCCATGGGCCTTCGTAACGAAACCGTCGCCATCTCCGCCGATTCCAGCGCCGTCGGAGGTCCGCTCCTCGCGCAATCGTGGCGGCGTTGCAGCGAGCGCCTGCGGGCCGAGCTCGGAGACGACATCTTCAACAGCTGGTTCGGGCGGATCGAGATCGAATCCATCGCCGGCGGTCAGGCGCGCCTGTCCGTGCCGACGCGCTTCCTCAAGAGCTGGATCGACACCCACTATCTCGGTCCGATCACGGCGGCGCTCGCCGCCGAATTCGGCGCGCTCGCCCGCATCCTGGTCGTGGTCCGGTCGTCGGTCCGCCCGGACTCGCAGCCGGCCGCCGCAGCGATTTGCGCCTTGCCCCCGTCCAGGCCCGTGGCGCTCCCGCCGAGCGTCGAGGGGCGGACCTCGCCCGGCGCCCGCCGCGGCGCGGCCCCTCCGGCGCGGGCCGCCGTTGACGCCCTGGTCGGCTCGCCGCTCGATCGCCGGCTGACCTTCTCGACCTTCCAGGTCGGGCGCTCCAACCAGCTGGCGTTCACAGCCGCCAAGCGCCTTGCCGAAAACCTCACCGGACAGGCCTCGTCTTTCTGCCCGCTGTTCATCCATTCGGCGGTCGGCCTTGGCAAAACCCACCTTTTGCAGGCGGTTGCGCATACCGCGGCCGCCCAGGGCCGCTCGGCGATCTATCTGACGGCCGAAAAATTCATGTACGGGTTCGTCGCCGCCCTTCAGGCGCAGACCTCGATCGCCTTCAAGGAGCGCCTCAGGGCGATCGATCTCCTGATCTTCGACGATGCGCAGTTCCTGCAAGGCAAGACGATCCAGGCCGAGTTCGGACACGCGCTGAACGCGCTGGTCGACGCCGGACGCGAGGTGATCGTGGCGGCTGACCGGCCGCCGAACGATCTCGAGGCGCTCGACGAGCGGGTGCGCTCGCGCCTTGGCGTCGGCCTGTGCGTCGAGATCGGGGCCCTCGACGAGCCGCTCAGGGTCAAGATCCTCGAGGCGCGCATCGCTGCCGCGCGCCTTGTGCAGCCGGCCTTCGAACTGTCGCCGGCCGTGCTCACGTTCGTCGCCCGCTCGATCCGCTCCAACGGGCGCGACCTCGAGGGCGCGGTCAACCGGCTGCTCGCGCATGCGACGCTCACCGGAGCGCCGCTGACGGTCGAAGCGGCGGAGATGGCGATCCGCGACCTGATCCGCGCCCACGAACCCAAACGGGTCAAGATCGAGGACATCCAGAAGCTCGTCGCCACGCACTACAGCGTGTCGCGCGCCGACATCCTGTCGTCGCGCCGCACCGCGGTGGTGGTCAAGCCACGCCAGGTCGCGATGTTCCTGGCCAAGACGCTGACGATGCGGTCGCTGCCGGAAATCGGCCGGCGGTTCGGCGGCCGCGATCACACCACCGTGCTGCACGCGGTGCGCAAGATCGAGGCGCTGTCGCAGACCGACGGCGCCTTGCGCGAAGAGATCGACCTCCTGAAGCGAATGCTGCAGGATTGATCGCCGCAAGCCGAGGGATCCAGACGCGCCGATGACGCTCGTGTTCAAGATCCTTTCGACGGACGAATGGCGCGCGGCCGAACGCGCCGGCGTGTTCGAAGGCGCCGCGATTGACCGCGCCGACGGCTTTATCCATTTCTCGACCGCCGCCCAGGCGGCGGAGACCGCGGCCAAGTGGTTCGCCGGGCGCGACGACCTGACGCTGGCCGCGATCGACGGTGACGCGCTCGGCGCGGCGCTCCGCTGGGAGCCTTCGCGCGGCGGGGCGCTCTTTCCCCATCTTTACGGTCCGCTGCCGATCCGCGCGGTCGTCTGGTCGCGCCCGCTGCCGCTCGGCCGCGACGGCCGCCATGTTTTCGGGGACCTCGTTTTCGGGAACTTGGGCGGGTGAGGACGGCCGAGTTCTTCGAGCCCTTCGTCAAACGCCTGCCGCCGGAAGCGGCGCATCGGGCCGCAATCCTCGGGCTGAAATTCGCCCCGCCTCCGCCGGCAAAGCGGCCCGATCCGCGCCTCGCGGTCTCGGTGTTCGGGTTGGCGTTCCCCAACCCGCTCGGTCTTGCCGCCGGCTTCGACAAGAACGCCGAGGTCCCGGGAGCGATGCTGCGGCTCGGCTTCGGCTTCGTCGAGGTCGGCACGCTGACGCCCCGCGCGCAAGCGGGCAACGCCCGCCCGCGCCTCTTCCGCCTCAGCGAAGACGCCGCGGTCATCAACCGTTTCGGCTTCAACAACGAGGGCTACGACCGGGCGCGCGCGCGCCTTGAGCGCCGGCCGACGGGCCTCCTCGGCGTCAATGTCGGGGCCAACAAGGACGCCGCCGACCGGATCGCCGACTATGCGCTCGGCGTCAAAACCTTCGCAGCCATCGCCGACTATCTCGCCGATCAACGTCTCGTCGCCCAACACGCCGGGCCTGCGCGATCTGCAGCGCCGCGACGCGCTCGACGAGCTGGTGGCGCGGACGATCGAGGCGCGTGACCAGAGCGCGCCGCGCCGGCCGCTCCTGGTCAAGATCGCGCCCGACCTCGACGACCGCGCCCTCGACGACATTCTCGCCGTCGCGCTTAAGCGCGGCATCGACGGCCTGATCGTCTCCAACACCACGACCGCGCGGCCGGCGACGCTCCGTTCGCCCCATCGCGAGGAGGCCGGCGGCCTGTCGGGCCGACCGCTGTTTCAGCCATCGACGCGCCTTCTCGCGCGCGCCCGCCTTGCGCTCGGCGGCGCGGTCGCGCTGATCGGCTGCGGCGGCGTCGAGGACGCTGCGACCGCGCTCGCCAAGATCGAGGCGGGCGCGGACCTCGTGCAGCTTTATACCGCGCTGGCGCTGAAAGGCGTCGGCGTCGTCGCCGAGATCCTCGAAGGGCTCGCGCAAGCGGTCGGGGGGCGGGGCGTCTCGAACCTCGCGGCGCTGACCGGGACGCGGGCGCGCGAATGGGCGCAGTCCTGACCGCGCCCCGGCGCGTCGCGCCCTCGAGTGGGACGCTTGAAAGCGATGTCCGTTATTTGCGACACTTGCGCGTTATTTAAGCGTTGGGCGGCGTTGCCGTTCGCCCGTCGCATGGATTAGGGTCCCGCCTTCGCCCCGCCCGCGAGGGCCGGCTCATCAGGAGACCACCCTTGGCCAGCAACCTCCAGGTCCTGCTCGACCATCGCCCGACGGACAAGGTTTCGCCGGCGAACTTCCGCGTCATCGAGACGCCCGTCCCGACTCCCGGCCCCGGGCAGGTGCTGGTGCGGCACACGTTTCGTGTCGCTCGACCCCTACATGCGCGGCCGCCTGAGCGACGCGAAGTCCTACGCCAAGCCCCAGGAAGTCGGCGCGGTGATGCAAGGCGGCGCCGTCGGGATTGTCGAGGCATCCCTAGAATCCGCGGTTCAAGCCCGGCGACGCGGTCGTCGGCATGGGCGGCTGGCAGCGCTATTCCTTGACCGACGGACGCGACCTGAACAGCGTCGACGCCACATCGATCCCGATCCAGGCTTATCTCGGCCCGGTCGGCATGCCGGGCGTCACCGCCTGGTACGGCCTCAACCGGATCATCGCGCCCAAGGCCGGCGAGACGGTGCTCGTCTCGGCCGCCACCGGCGCCGTCGGCTCGGTCGTGGGCCAGCTCGCACGCGCCGCCGGGGCGCGCGCCGTCGGGATCGCCGGGGGCGCCGAGAAATGCGCCTACGCGGTAAACGAACTCGGCTACGCCGCCTGCGTCGACCACAAGTCGCCAAGCTTCGCCGAGGAGCTCGAGGCCGCGGTCCCGAGCGGAGTCGACGGCGTGTTCGAGAATGTCGGCGGCAAGCCGTTCCAGCAGGCGCTGCGGCGCCTCAACGACTTCGCGCGGGTCGCCGTCTGCGGCCTGATCGCGTCTTATGAGGGCGCGCCGACCGCCCTGCCCGACATGCGCATCTTCCTCGTCCGGCGCATCAAGGTCGAGGGCTTCATCGTCTCGGATCACCCGAGTCTCTGGCTCGCAGGCGATCGGCGAGCTTGCCGGCCATATCGCTGCCGGGCGGCTGAAGTGGCGCGAGACGGTCCGGGACGGCATCGAGAACGCGCCGCAGGCGCTGGTCGACCTCCTGCGCGGCGAGAATTTCGGCAAGATGCTGATCCGGGTGGATTGAGCCAAACTCAACGCACTCCGTGTGATTTGAGTCCTGTTGAAATGCGCCCCATTTGTGTCTACCTGTCGTCCCGCGCACGCGGGACGACGGGCAGGGGCTAGCGGGCCCGGGCCCTTCCGATCGCGTGCGCTGGTCCTGCGGCGACGACGCGTCGCAGCGCGTGCTCGGCGGCGACGGTCTTTGCGGTTATGAAGCTCACCGACTGGCTCAGGCAAAACGGCGTCTCCCGCGCGGAATTCGCCCGGCGCATCGGCGTGTCTCCCGGCGCCGTGACGCTGATCTGCCGCGGCGACGGCGCCTGGCTGTCCCGCGACACCGCCGAGCGAATCGTCGCCGAAACCGGCGGCGCGGTCACGCCGAACGATTTCCTCCTCAACCCGCCCACACCGCGAAAGGGGCACGATATGCACCATCCCGTCACGGAAGCCATAAGGGCGTTCGCCCGCGGCGAGATCGTGGTCGTCACGGACGACAACGACCGGGAGAACGAGGGCGATATGATCGTCGCCGCCTCGCTCTGCACCACCGAGAAGATGGCGTTCATCATCCGCAACGGCTGCGGCATCGTCTGCGCGCCGCTGACCGCGGACGACGCCAGGCGGCTCAACCTCCCGCCGATGGTGGCGGCGAACGACGCCCCGCTCGGCACCGCCTTCACCGTCTCGGTCGACGTCAAGCACGGCATGACCACCGGCATCTCGGCCGAGCAGCGCTGCAACACGGTCAGGGCGCTGGCGAACGGGAACATGGGCGCGAGCGACTTCGCCCGTCCGGGCCACGTCTTCCCGCTGATCGCCAAGGAGGGGGGCGTTCTGATGCGCTCGGGCCACACCGAGGCCGCCATCGACCTCTGCGCGCTTGCGGACCTGCCCCCGGTCGCGGTCATCTGCGAACTCGCCAACGACGACGGCACAGTCATGGTCGGGCCGCAGATCGCGACCTTCGCCGAGAAGAACGACCTCAAGCGCATTTCGGTCGCCGATCTCATCGCCTACCGGCAGGGCCGCGAGAAACTGGTCGAGCGCGTCGCGGCCTTTCCCGTCCAGACGCCGATCGGCGAACTCCAGGGCTACGCCTACCGCACGCGCTTCGACCAGGTCACGCATTTCGCCTTCGTGCTCGGGCCGATCGGCGACGGTCGCGACATGCCGGCGCGGCTTCACCGCTGCGATATCATCGGCGACATTTTCGGCGGCGGGGCGATCCCCAAGGTCCTCCAGCAGTTCAAGGAGGAAGGGCGCGGAACGCTGGTCTATCTGCGCGACGGATCGGCGGGCGTGCCGGCGAATTTCGGCGGCGACGATCCCGACGGGTCGGACGGCGCGCGGGCGAGGCAGTGGCGCGAAGTCGGCCTCGGAGCGCAGATCCTGCGCGACCTCGGCGTGACGTCGATCCGGCTCAGGACCAACCACCCCCGCACCTATGTCGGCCTCTCCGGTTTCGGCATCGAGATCGCGTCGGTCGAACCCATCGAGGGGTGAGGCGGCCCGATTGCGCGCCTTGTTAGACGCGGACCTCGCTTCCGCGTCGTTCGCAAGGCGCGGCGGGATATTGTTCCTCAAAACCGCACGCCCCGTCGCCGGTCCCTCATTGGCTCGAATCCGGCGCGCTTCCAGGCGCTCGGCGACGCCTGTCGCGAAGCGCTCCTCATGCGACAGCCGGAGACGGCCACGCTCGGCGGAATCGAGCGCTGTGGCGGAACCCAACATTCTCCGCGATAATACCGGCTAACGCTGCTCGAGAATCGACTACGGATGGGGAGGACTTGATCATGAACATTGGCGCCCTGCTGCCGCGTCACGCCCGCTACCGAGCCGATCATCTGGCGCTGGCGGTTGGCGACCAGCGGCTGACCTACCGGAAATTGAACGCTGTGGTGAACCGGCTGGCGAACGCCCTGCTGGCGCGCGGCATCGCGAAGGGCGAGAAGGTCGCGACTGTTCTACCCAACTGTCTGGAGTTGATGACCGCCTACTGGGCGGCGGCAAAAACCGGCATCGTCATCGTTCCGATGAGCACTCTGATGCAGGACCACGGATTGGCGGCCCTCCTGCGGGATTCCGATTCGGTCGCCGTGCTCGCCGACGCGACCTTCGCCCAAACCCTGGACCGGATTCGCGGCGAACTGCCGGCGCTGCGGGCTGACGGGTTCGTGCTGGTCGGCTGTCAAGGGAGAGGCGCCGCCGGGTTTCCACACTTATGAGGATTTCACCGCCGGGGCCGCCGAAGACGATCCCCCGGATCCCGGCCTGACGGACGCGGACGTGTACAACATCATGTACACCAGCGGCACGACCGGCGCCCCCAAAGGCATCGTCCACACTCACTACGTGCGCGCCATGTACTGCACGCTGTTCGCTTCGGCCTGGCGGATGACGCCGGAGAGCGTGTCCCTGCACGCCGGCGCCATTGTCTTCAACGGCGCCATGCTGGATCTGATGCCGTGGATGTACCTTGGCGCCACATATATTCTGCACGAGGCCTTCAACGCGGAGCGGGTGATCCGGGATATCGAGCGGGAACGGGTGACCCATATCGTCCTGGTGCCGGCCCAGATTATCGCGCTGCTCAACAGCCCGGCCTTCACCCGGAAGGCGCTGGCGTCGCTGGAGATGATACACAATGTCGGGGCCCCGCTGCCGCTGAAATACAAGCATCAGCTGAATGAATTGCTGCCGGGCCGATTTTATGAGCTCTACGGGCTGACCGAAGGGTTCGTCACCGTTCTCGACAAGCATGACGCCATACGCAAAGTGGGGTCGGTGGGAGCGCCGCCCTCCTTTTTCGAGATGCGCATCCTCAGGGCGGACGGCGGGGAGTGCGACAGTGGCGAAGTGGGTGAGATCTGCGGCAAGGGCCCGCTCCTGATGGCGGGTTACTATAAGCGTCCCGACCTGACCGAAAAGGCCATCGTCGACGGCTGGCTGCACACCGGCGACGCCGGTTATGTCGATGAGGACGGCTATCTCTTCCTGGTCGACCGGATCAAGGACATGATCATCACCGGCGGAGTCAATGTTTATCCCAGGGACATTGAGGATGTGGTGATCCAGCATCCCGCGGTCGCCGAAGTGGCCGTGTTCGGAGTTCCCGACGAAAAATGGGGGGAGACACCGGTGGCGGCGGTCGTCACGCGCGCGGGAGAGACGATCGAACCCGATGCGTTGAGGCAATGGGCCAACAGCCATGTGGACGCGAAGTTTCAGCGGCTCAGCGACGTTCTCATCATGAACGCCCTCCCCCGCAACGTCGCGGGCAAAATCCTCAAGCGGGAGATGCGGGACAATTACGGTCGTCGGCAGGGCCTGTAAACGTCAGCGAGGTCTGCTGCTGGCGAACAATCCATGTTTTCGAAGGCGATAACGACGACCGTGTCGCCTTCGACCGCCTGGCGCTGTCGCGCGCCGGAAAAGCGCCGGCGGCCGGGACGCCTCATCCCTCCATCAGCGTCGTCACATGGGCGGCGACCGAGCGGGCGAGGCCCTCGAGGTCGTAGCCGCCTTCGAGCACCGACACGACGCGGCCGCCGCAATGCTTCTGCGCGAGCTCCATCAGCTTGCGCGTGGCCCAGGCGTAGTCCGCCTCGACCAGGTTGAGATTGCCGAGCGGGTCGCGGCGATGGGCGTCGAAGCCCGCGGAGATGATCACGAGGTCGGGCGCGAAGTCGTCGATGCGCGGCAGGATCGCCACTTCCATCGCCTCGCGGAACGTGTCGCCGGCGTCGCCGGCCCGCAAGGGGGCGTTGACGATCTGGTCGTGCTCGCCCCGCTCGCTGATCGCGCCGGTGCCGGGATAATTGGGCATCTCGTGGGTCGACGTGTACATCACGTTCGGGTCGTTCCAGAAGATGTGCTGGGTGCCGTTGCCATGATGGACGTCGAAATCCATGATCGCGACGCGCTCGGCGCCGTAGACCGCCCGCGCGTGGCGCGCCGCGACCGCCGCGTTGTTGAAGAAGCAGAAGCCCATGGGCGTCGCCATCTCGGCGTGGTGACCGGGCGGGCGGGTCGCGACGAAGGCGTTGCGGACCTTGCGGGTCATCACCTCGTCGACGGCGAACAGGGCGCCGCCGGCCGAGCGGAGCGCCGCCTCGAACGTTCCCGGGCACATCGACGTGTCCTGATCGATCGCGACATGACCTTGCGCGGGCGTCGCCGAGCGGATCGCCTCGATATAGTCGAGCGGGTGGACGCGGGCGATCGCCGCGATCTCGGCGCGCGGGGCGACATCGCGCGCCAGCATCTGAAACACTTCGCTTTCGAGCGCGCGGTCGACCGCGCGGATGCGGTCGGGACGCTCGGGATGGCCCTCGCCCATGTCGTGCGCGAGGCACGCAGGATGGCTGATGAGCAGTGTGGTCAATCTGGCGTCCTACCTCCTCGAAACGCGTTTCCCCATCCTCCGGCACTCTCCCGCCGAAGGCCGCCTGCAGTCCACAAGTACGTTTCACCGCGGGACGGGTTCCGGTGCGCACGTCAGCCGCTTGGCGTCGGCCTCGGCCTCGGCGCGCAGGCTCGGCATCTCGCTGAAGACGCGCATCATCACATAGCCCTCGCGATCCGGCGCCGCAATGCGCAAGTCGCGCGAAGGATTTTCTTCGTCGTCGCGCGCGGCGAGCGCGCGGACGTCGTCGGGCGTCGCCAGAACCGCCTCGATCGTCCCGTGCGCGCCGGCCTTGTCGGTCAGGGCGTAGAAGGCCAGTCCGTGGCGCGTATGGAAGGAGATCGAGGAGAAGGCGCGGCCGGTCGGCGCCCGGACGCGGATCGGCCCCGCGGCGAGATCGTACCGGCAGAAGGCCGCCGCCACGGCCGGATCGGCGTAGGGCAGCAGCCGCCGAGCGGGGTCGGCGGCCGGCAAGGCCACGGTTTCGTCGACCTGCCCGAGGCCGGCCAGTCGCGCGTAGGCGTCGCGGGTCGCGACGAAGGGCGTGGCCAGGATCACGACGAAATGCACGATCGCGGCAAGAACGATCGCCGCGGCGCCGAGGATCGGCAGGGCGCTGAGCCCAGGCGGCGCCCTCATGGGCAGCCGACCCGCTTGACCCGCGGGACTGTGGCGGGATCGATCGCGGCCGCCGTGGCGCCGAGCGGCGAATCATAGAGCCTGAGCGCCAGCGCGAACGGGCCGGGCGCGCCGATCGGCAACCAGTTGCCCGGCTGAACCTCCGCCGCGGCTGTGACGACGAAATCGCCGGCGCCGTCGCGCAGGATCTCCGACGAGCGGAAACCATAGCGATCGGCCGGATTGGCGACCGGAAAGCCCTGCGGGTCGGTGAGGCTCAACGTCCAATAGCGCGCGGCTGGCGCGCGCGGGCCGATCCGATAGACGCAACGGGCGTCGAGCGGGCGCCCATCGTCGTCCTTGCGCGCGATCAGTTGCAGCCCCTCGCCGGTCGCGAGCGGGATTTCGCCGCTCCGGGCGAGGCGGGCGCGGGTGTACGGATCGGCTTCGACCGAACCGGCATGGGCCTCGATCGACCATGCGCCGAGCCGGACCTGGTCGAACGGGCTCGGACCGCGACAGCGCGAACGCGCTCGCGAGCGAGCCCGAGCGCCAGCCCCAGCACGCCGACCAGAACAATTCGGACGAAATCCGCCACGCGACGCCCGATCCTCGCAGTTCGGCCGACAAGGCGCGCCGACCGGACAAAGTCAAGACGCTTCCGGCCTAAGGCGACCCGGCCACGTCCGGCGAGACGGCGCTCGCCTCGCTCGTCGTCGCCGGATCGGCGTCCGGGCCCCGCTCGAGACCGGCAGGCGCGACAGCGCCGTACGCGCCAGCTCCCGAATATCGACGATCGCCCGCGTCGCCGCCGGCGAGAGCGCGATAGGGGGCGGCGCTGCGCCGGCGTCCGGCGCGGTCTTCGCCGCCTGGGCCTGGCGCGGCGGGACCATTCGGCGCCGGCGGCGGCGTGGCGACGCCGAACGGCGGCTTCGGCTCGAGGCCCCGGTGAGCGAACATCATGATCTCCCGCCAGGTCATCGCCGGCAGGATGCCGCCGGTCAGGTTCTCCATCGGCGCGTTGTCGTCGTTGCCGAACCAGACGCTGCCGACCAGATTGCCGGTGAAGGCGTTGAACCACGCGTTGGTCGAATTGTTGGTCGTGCCGGTCTTGCCGGAGATGACCAGGCCGGGAATTTGAGCCGCGCGCCCCGTGCCCTCGGTCACGACATGGGTCATGATCTCGTTCATCTCCGCGACCTTGTCCGCCGGCAGAACGCGCCTCGGCGGGCCGCTGTCGGCGGCGTGGGAATAGACGAGCTTTCCGCTGGCGTTGCGGACCTCGACCGCCGCGTAGGGCGTCATGCGCAGCCCGCCGCTCGCCAGGGTCGCGTTGGCGCGCGACCATGTCGATCATCTTGACCTCGTCGGCGCCGACCGGCAGCGACACCGTGTCGACGAGCGGCGTCGTCACGCCCATGGCGCGGGCGGTCTCGACGATCTTCGAGCGTCCAAGCGCGGCGATCTTGGCCAGGTGATAACTCTGCTTCGGCGGCCAGTAGACCTCGCCGATCTTGATCGACATGCGGATCGCCGCGGTGTTCAGCGACTCGGCCAGCGCCCGGTAGAGCGGCAGAATGCCGGCGCTCTCGCCATGGTAATTGTGGACGCAATAATCGCCGATGCAGACGCTGGATGCGTCGATCGGCGTGTCGCCGTGAAACTTGCCGGTCATCAAGGCGGTCATGTAGACGAAGATCTTGAACGACGAGCCGGGCTGGCGCTCCGCGTCGGTCGCCCGGTTGAACTGGCTCGCGCCATAGTCGCGTCCGCCGACCATCGCGCGCACGAGCCCGTCGGTCGTCGCGACCACCGCGGCCGCCTGATGCGCCCTGTAGGCGGGCGCCTTGTCGCGCAGCATGGTTTCGATGGTCTCCTCCGCCTTGGCCTGCAGCGCGGTGTCGAGGCCCGTTCGCACGGTCAGGGTGCGGTCGCTGCCGAGCTTGCCGGCCGCCGCGAGCGCCTTGACCTCCGAATAGGCGAAGTCGAGGTACCAGTCCGGGCTGGCGTGCGGCGGACGATCGACCGGAGTCGCGGGATTGCGGCGCGCGGCGTAGACCTGCCCCTCGGTCATGAAGCCGGCATCGACGAGATTGCTCAAAACGTCGTTGGCGCGGGCGCGCGCCGCCGCGAGATTGACGAGCGGCGAAAACTTGGTCGGCGCCTTGAAGAGGCCCGCGAGCATCGCCGCCTCCGCGAGATCGATGTCGCGCGCCGACTTGCCGAAATAGGTCTGCGCCGCCGCCTCGACGCCGAACGCGCCGGCGCCCATGTAGGCGCGATCGAGATAGAGCTTGAGAATCTCCTTCTTGGTCAGATGGAATTCGAGCCAGAGCGCGAGATAGGCCTCCTTGATCTTGCGCTCGATCGACCGCTCGTTGCTGAGGAAGATGTTCTTGGCGAGTTGCTGCGTGATCGACGAGCCGCCCTGCACGACGCCGGAGGCTCTGGCGTCGACGGTGAGCGCGCGGAACGTGCCGATCACGTCGATGCCGAAGTGGTTGAAGAACCGCCGGTCCTCGGTCGCGATCACCGCCTTCACGAAATAGTCCGGCAGCTCCTCGAACGGCACGGCCTCGTCGCGATTGACGCCCCGCTTGCCGACCTCGACGCCGTAACGGTCCTGAAACGTCACGGCGAGATCGCTGCGCGCCAGGCGATCGTCGTCGGCCGTCTCGCGGAAAGCGGGGAGCGCCAGGGTCAGCGCGACCAGAAGGCCGCCCAGTCCAAGCGTCAACGCCTCGCAGGCGAACTCGACCGCGATCCGCGGCGCGCCGGTCAGATGCAGCCGGTCTGACGTCGTCGTCGATCGCCTCGAGGACGCGGAGGGCTTTTCGCCCTGCCGCGAACATGGTCGAATCGATGAAGCGCGTCGAGCGCGAGCAGGGCCCGCGACGCCGCCGTCAACGCTTGCGCTATTCGCCTCCTCAACGCCAACGCCCTCGATTGCGGCCGCCGATCGGATCGCGCTTCCGGTTCAGGAGACTTAACATAGTCGTCGCCGCGCCCTAAAGGGAGGCGGACGAGCGCCATAATCGAGCGCGAGCGACCCGCGCCCGCGGGGAGCACGAGCCGGCCAACATGAAAAACCAGCGACCCGAGAGCGCGCCGTTCTGGAAAGCCAAGTCGCTCGAGGAGATGACGGTCGACGAATGGGAGAGCCTGTGCGACGGTTGCGCCCGCTGCTGTCTCGTCAAGCTCGAGGACGAGGACACCGGCGAAATTCATTTCACCGACATCGGCTGCACGCTGCTCGACGCCAAGAGCTGCCGTTGCCGCGACTATCGCCGCCGCAGCCGTCGGGTCCCCGACTGTGTCAGGCTGACGCCCGCGGCCGTTCGCACGCTGAGCTGGCTGCCCGCACCTGCGCCTACCGGCTGGTTTCCGAAGGCAAGGATCTGCCGGACTGGCATCCGCTCGTCTCCGGTTCCCCCGAAAGCGTCGTCGAGGCCGGGGTTTCGGTCCGGGGCCGCGTGTTCGCCTCCGAAGACGATCTTGCGCAGGAACTCGTGGCCGGAAAGGATCGTCGCTCTGGCCGAACCGCCCGCCGCGACGGAAGCGAAAGCCCGACGCCCGCTGATGCGACGCCCGCTGACATTCACCGGGCGTTCAAGCTTGGGAGGCTAAAGGCGGCCCGCCTGACCCGAGAGGTAAGCTCATGCGACGTTTGCTTTTGACCATTGGGGCCGCTTTTGTCGCCTTCGCCGCCGTTCCTGCGCACGCGATGCCGTTCCCGCCCGCTTCCGACGCCCCGCCGGGCGTGACGCTGATCGCACAGGGGTGCGGACCGGGATGGTTCCGCGGGCCGTATGGACGGTGCCACCCGATGGGCTACGCTCGTCCTGCGCCCTTCTACCGGCCATATCCTTACGCCTATCGGCCCCACTGCTGGTGGGTCAACGGCGTCCGGGTTTGCCGCTGACCGACGCGCCCTGACGATGCGAGGCCGCCGCTCGCTCGCTGCGGCCTCGTCGCCCGAGCCTGTCACGCCGCAGCGCTCGGCCGGGCTTTCAGGCTTTCGTGCCAGCGGGTCAGATGCGTCAGCTCGGGCGGGATGGCGATCCGAGCCGACCTGGCGAAGTCCAGCGCCACGAGCCCGGTGATGTCGGCGACGGTGAACCGCTCCCCCGCGACGAACGGCCGGTCACGCAGAACCTCGTCGAAAATCATCATATTGCGCAGCGCGCGCGGCCGGTTGGCGGCCGCCCAGTCGGCGACCTGCGGGTCTTCCATCTTCGACATATGCGGATGCGAGTGGCGGAAGACCTGCGCGATCGGCAGCAGCAGATGCCACTCGACCCGTCGCTGCCACATCTCGACCGTCGCCCGTTCGAGCGGCGTCGCGCCAAACAGGTTCGGCTCGGGATGCAACTCCTCGATATAGCGACAGATCGCGATCGATTCGCCGATCACCGTGCCGTCGTCGAGTTCCAGGGCCGGAATCACCTGGAACGGATTGACCGCGGAATACTCGGGCGTCTTGTGCTGGAGCCCGGCGAGATCGACCTCCACCCGTGGGATCGACACCGCCTTTTCGGCGAGAAAGACGCGCACGCGGCGAGGGTTCGGCGCGAAATTGGAATTGTAGAGTTTCATCGGTTCCTCCCAGCCGAAGCTTGTGGCGGAGCTTATTCGACTCCGACGCCGAAAAACCTCAATGGCGACGCGCCGCGTCAGCCCCTCGTTAATCCTTTGGACAGCATAATCCTTCCCGTGTGTTGCGGTGCGTGCCGAGTGCCATGAGCGAGTCGAGGCCGGAGAGCAGAGCGGATGAGCGGCGGGACCCGAACGTCGCGGCGCGCCGTCGCAGCATGCGCATCGGGTTCAGGCGCGCCCGCCAGAGTCTGACCGGACCCGAGCCGGCGCCGTCCCATTCGGTGGGGATGATGCGGCTGTTCGCCCGCATCAACCGCAGTTCGGCCCCCATGCTCGGTCTCGTCGCGCTCGGGACCGCCGCGGTCGCCCTGAGCCTGGTCGGCGCCGCGGCGCTCGCGACCTGGGCGGTGTTCATCGGCTGCGCCGTCGGCCTCGTCTACGCCTTGCCGATCGCGTTTCTCGACAACGGCGAGGCCGACAGGAGCGCGGGCGCCTGGCGGCGCAAGTTCGTTCTGGCGACCGCCTTCTGCGGCTCCGCCTGGACCTATCTCATCGTCGCGCTGCTGCGGTCGGCGGAGCCGGACGCGCCGGCCTTCGCCATGCTCGTCATGCTGCTGGCGTCGACCGTGATGTCGCTGCTGGCGGCGACCATTCCGGCCGCGTTCGTCGCCGGCATGCTGCCGATGATCGTCGGCGTGATTCTCGCCTGGTCGGCCCGCCTGCAGAACCCGGCGCTGCCGGCCGCCGCCATGACGATCGGCGTGATCGGCTATTTCCTCGTGGTCGTCCAGCGCCTGCACGCCGCCGCCGCGCGCAACGTGTCCCTCCAGGCGGAGAAGGACTCGCTCATCGCCGAGCTTGAGCAGGCCAAGCTCAACTCCGACGAGGCGCGACGACGGGCCGAAGGCGCGAACCTCGCGAAATCCCGTTTTCTCGCCACGATGAGCCACGAGTTGCGCACCCCGCTCAACGCCATTCTCGGCTTCTCGGAGGTGATGAAAGGCGAACTCTTCGGCCCGCACGGCGTTCCCGCCTACAAGGAATACTCCAACGACATCCACGTCAGCGGCCAGCACCTGCTGATGCTGATCAACGAGATCCTCGACCTGTCGCGGGTCGAGGCCGGCCGGTACGAGCTGAAAGAGGAGCCGGTGTCCCTGCCTGGCGTCGTGCAGGACTGCTGCCGGCTCCTGTCGATGCGGGCCAAGAGTCGCAATCTGACCCTCACGGAGCAACTGGACCGGGACCTTCCGCGCATCTGGGCGGACGAGCGCGCGGTGCGTCAGGTCACCCTCAATCTCATGACCAACGCCATCAAGTTCACGCCCCAGGGCGGCTCGATCGTCATCAAGGTCGGGTGGACCGGCTCGGGCGGACAGTACGTGTCGATCAAGGACACCGGCCCCGGCATTCCGCCGGAAGAGATATCGGTCGTCCTGTCGTCGTTCGGCCGGGGGTCGCTGGCGCACAAGAACGCCGAGGAGGGGACCGGACTCGGGCTGCCGATCGTCAAGGGCCTCGTCGAGCTTCACGGCGGCCAGTTCCGCCTGACCTCAAAGGTGCGGCAGGGGACCGAGGCTGTGGTGATCTTCCCGCCCGAGCGGGTGATGAATGCGCCGGCGGCGCTCGATCCGGACACGCCGCCCGACCCGCCCGAGCCGCGGCTTCGCGGCTTTCGACGAAAGCGGACCGATCCGGCCCAGGCGGCGTGACCCTCAGGTCGACCCCTGTTCGCCGAAACCGGCCGCGTCGAGGGCGAGGTGGACCTTGTTCTGGAAGCTGGCGTCCTGGCCCTCGACCAGCAACGGCGCGGCGTCCGCGACCGCACGACAGACGGCGTCGACCCAGCCCGCCTCCGATTTGGCGAAATCGCTCAACACGAAGTTGTGCACCAGCGCCTTGTCGCCGGGATGGCCGATGCCGAGCCGGACGCGCCGATAGTCGTTGCCGACATGCGCGCTGATCGAACGCAGGCCGTTGTGCCCGGCGTTGCCGCCGCCGACCTTCACGCGAACCTTTGCGGGCGCGAGGTCGAGTTCGTCGTGAAGGACCGTGAGGGCGCTCGCATCGAGCTTGTGGAAGCGCAGCGCCTCCCCGACGCTTCGGCCCGATTCGTTCATGAAGGTCTGCGGGGCGAGCAGCATGACGCGCTCACGCCCGATGACGCCTTCGGACGCGAGGCCGGAAAAGCGGGCGCGGAACGGACCGAAGCGATACGCCGCGGCGGTCGCCTCGAGAGCCATAAAGCCGATGTTGTGGCGGTTTCGCGCATAGCGCGCGCCCGGATTGCCGAGTCCCGCAATGACGAGCATGGGGCCCCCGATCGGACGCGCGCGCCGTGAAACGCCCCCTGCCGCGCAAAGCGGAAGGGAGCGCCGCGTCTTACTTCTTGGCTGCGGGCTTGGCCGCTGCGGCGGGCTTGGCGGCCGCAGGCTTGGCGGCGGCGGGCTTCGCTGCGGCGGCCGGCGCGGCGGCGGCGGCGACCGGCGCGGCGGCGGCGGCCGCCAACGGCTCTTCAGCCATCACGGTCGGCGGCACGATGGTCACGACCGTGAGGTCCGACTTCGACGAAACGGGCTTGCAGCCCTCCGGCAGCCTAAGCGACGACACGTGCACGGAGTCGGCGAAGTCGAGGCCACTGAGGTCGACGGTGATCGCCTCGGGGATGGCGTCGGCCGGCGCGAGAACCTCGACCGTGTGGAGCACGATGTTGACGGTGCCGCCCTTCTTGATGCCTGGGGAGGCCTCGCGGTTCTCGACGTGGACCGGAACGCCGATCCGCACGCGCGAGCCCGCGATAAGGCGCAGGAAGTCGACATGGACGGGCCGGTCGGTGACGACGTCGAGCTGGTAGTCGCGCGGGAGCACGCGCTCCTTGCGTCCGTTCACGTCCAGTTCGAAGATGGTCGTCAGAAAGTGCCCGGCGTAGATGAGCTTGTTGACGTCCTTGAAGTCGACCGAGACGGGCTCGGGCTTCAAACCGCCGCCATAGACGACGGCGGGAACGCGGCCTTCGCGACGAACGGAGCGGGCGGCCCCCTTGCCTGTCCCGCTACGCGTCACGGCCGCGAGTTGCTTGATCGCTGCCATGAGAATATCCTTTTGCTTGATCGCGCCACGCCTCCAGGGGTGTCGGAACCGGCGCGAAGCGCTGGCTTATAGAGGAGCCCCGGCGGCGCGGCAAGACCAACAGGCGACAGGAGCCGCAGAGACTTGCCGTTAAGTGGCAACCAAACCGGAGACCGGCCGCGAAAGCCTCTACACTCGCCACTATCAAGCCCCTCGAACCCGATCCCAAGGCCATCCTGGCCGCAGGGCGCCGAACTACGCGGTCATCCGACCCGACGGCTACGTCCTCAGAACATGTGAAATGCGGGCTTCCCGCGGCGAAGCGCCTCGGAGCAGCGTGCGACGCCGTCTCATATATGCTGACCAGCCAGGGCTCCGAAATCCGGCTTAATTTTCCTTAACCGGTCTGACCGGTGAGGATTTCGGCGAGGCATTTGACGTCCCAGCTGGCGATTTTTCTGCGCAGCTTGAGGCTTTTGGGGCGGGGCGGCTTGGTCGGCCGGCGGCAGGGTTTGACGGGAAGGTTCGGCGGCTGGCTGAGCTGGGGGGCGGCGCGTAGCTTGTTGAGGGCGAACTTGCGCACGAGCGCCATGTTCTGCGCGCCGTGGCCCTTACGCACGCGCGACAGGTCCTCCTGAAAGGTCACGTCGAGCGTCCAGTGCAGCGGGTTCTCGATGCCCCAATGGCCGCGGATGGCGCGCCCGAGCGCGGTCGCGGAGCGCGGGCTGGAGGTGATGTAATAGCGGGTGTCGAACCGGGAGCGGTCCTTCAACTCGGTCCGCGCTTCGACTTTGACGATGGCGCGCGCGTCGCGAAACCGGACCTCGCCGGGAAAGCGCCGGTCGCCGTCGAGCCAGTCGACCTGGCGCATGACGGAGACGGTGCGGGTCTCGATGCGGCCGTGGCCCTTGTCGTGATCGACGTCGACCTCGATCTCGCCCTTGGCGGCGGCTTCGAAGGCGGCCTCGATGTCGGCCTCGAGGGTCGGCTGGTTGCCTTTGACGGCGAGCAGGTAGTCGGCACCGACGGCGCGGATGGCCTGAGCGATGGGAGGATTGCAGGCGATGGCGTCGATGCTGATCAGCGCGCCCTCTAGGCTGCGGTCGGCGGCGAGCTTTTCGAGCAGGAGAGGGATGGCGGTCGTCTCGTTGCTCTTGTCGGCGACCGCCTCCTGCCCGAGCGCCAGCTGGCTGCCCGTGGCGAAGGCGGAGACCAGATGCAGCGCGGCCCGCCCCTTGGACCGGTCGTGGCTGCGGCGCACGGTCTTGCCGTCGATGGCGATCGCGTCGAGCGGCTCGGGCCAGCAGTCCAGCACCCAATCCATGAAGCAGGCGGCGAACAGGGCCGGATCGATCCGGTTCATCATCAGGTTGAGCCAGCGCCCGGAGGGAACGCCCCAATCGTAGGGCAGGAACCGCTGCAGGAACCCGAGATGCGCGTTTCCCCAGTCGGAGATGGCGTCAAAGCTGTCGCAGTCGGCGATTGTGGCGCAGACGCACAGGAGCAAGACCTCGTCCAGCCTGTGCGCCACCCGTTCCGGGCTCCGCTTGTCCTCGATCCGGGAAAAATGCTCCAGGAGAAGCCGCAGCCGCGAGGGTTGGGCGGGTTGAAAGGATGAAGCGTCCATGGCCGGGCTCCGAATCAGGAGCCCCATAAATTTACCTCTTCCGCAACTCGTAAATCCCGTTAACCCGAGTTCGGAGCCCTGGCTGACCAGCACACGAGATTGACTTCATCACCAGTGCTTGCCATGAAGTCGTCGCGCCTTCCGGCGTGCTCGCGATGGCGCTCCGGCGCGGGTGTAGCTCAATGGTAGAGCAGCAGCCTTCCAAGCTGAATACGAGGGTTCGATTCCCTTCACCCGCTCCATTTTTGCAATAGAACGCTATTTCGGCTACGAAACGGGTCTGCTCCGACAGTCTCGCTCCTTTGGCGTCAATTTTGTCGCCAACGAGCGCTTCGGAAAAGCCAGCTTGTGCCGCGTGCGCCCGCCTTCGGTCTCCCCTGCCTCCTGTTGCGCAAGGTCAACTCGGCGTTCGCCGACGTCTACGGCGGCGTGAGCTTCGACGCGCTGCCGCTGCGCAGCGGCGCTCTATGCCTGGAGCCGCTACGGAACCGCCCGCTCGGTGACTTCCCCGGCTTCAGCGATGCAAAAAGCGCGCGATACCGCGGCGACGCGTGACAGGCGTTCGGCGAGCCGGGCTGGCGCTTAGGCCTCGCGGGCTTCCCCGGACCAGCGTCGATCGAGCCTTTGCTTGGCGCGATGGCGATGCGGAGCAAGGGGATCTGGCGACACAAACAGAGCTGCGCCAGAGTTCGTTCCTTCGCAGGAGCCGACGTCGGGGCTGTTGGCGGTCAACGCCCTGCGGATCAACGGACCAGTCTCTTCACCAAAGTGAGAGCCTGTCCTAATCTGAACTGCACGCTCCGTGCGCCAAGCAATTCGTGAGCAGCAAATGACTGATCTTTCTCGCCGCGACGCGCTGATCGCCGCTGCAGCCGTAGGAGCCGCGGCTGCGCTGCGTCTCCGTCCTGCGCTCGCTAGCGACACCGTCCGGCCGGCGCTGCCTATCCCTCCCGAGATCAGGGCGGACGCCCTCAGTGAGATCGCCTTCAGCGCCCAGGCCGGCGAGGCCAGCTTCGCGCCGGGACGGCGCACCGCATCGTACGGCTATAATGGGCCGTTTCTCGGGCCAGCGCTGCGGTTACGAAGGGGCCAGACCGTCGACGATCGATTTCACCAACAATCTTCCGGAGCCCACGACCGTGCACTGGCACGGACTGATCATTCCCGGCGACGTCGATGGCGGTCCACACCGGCCAGTCGCGCCCGGCGAGCGATGGCGGCCGGCCCTGTCGATCGATCAGCCGGCGGCCACCCTGTGGTTTCACCCGCACTTTTACCCGAGCACGGCCGCGGAGGTCATCAAGGGCCTCGCCGGCCTGTTGATCGTTGAGGACGACGATACCGACCGACTGAAGCTGCCCTCCACCTGGGGCGTGGACGACATTCCGCTGATCTTACAGGACCGTCGCTTCCAGCGAGACGGGCAGTTCTTCGACCGGATGAACATGACGGCGGTGACGAACGGATATGTCGGCGACGTGGCGCTGGTGAACGGGGTCCGCTATCCCGAGGCCCGCACAGCGCGCGGTTGGGTGCGCCTTCGCCTTCTCGACGGCTCCAATGCCCGCAGCTATCTGCTGAAAGCCTCGGACGACCGCTCGCTGTTCGTCATCGGCTCGGACGGGGGGCTGCTGGAGAGCCCCGTCGAGATGAAGCAAATCATGATTTATGCGGGCGAGCGCTTCGAGGTCTTGGTCGATTGCCGCTCCGGCGCGCCGTTCGACATTGTCGCGGTTCCGGCCGGCGAGCCAATCATGCGGCTGCCGCCGTTCGACGGCGCCGTCCCGCTCGTCACGATCCGGCCCGACGGCGCCGAAGGACAGGGGCTGCTTCCCACCTCGCTCGCGAAGCTGCCGCCAATCCCCGCGGAGCTGCCGCCGATCAGCCAGGAGCTCGTCATGAACATGTTCCGCGACAAGGAGGGCATGATGCCGCTGAAGATGGCGGGGCTGGCGATGGACGGGGGCGGTGAGATCGACCCGGCCGTAGTCGCCCGCGTCGTGAAGCTGATCGAGGACCAGCCGGAACTGACCGAGGCGGAGCAGCTTGCCGCCAACGGGGTGAACGGAAAGCCCTTCGCGCTCGGCGAACAGAGCTTCGCCGTCCGGCGCGGGCAGAGTCTGCGCTGGCGGATTTCCGAGGGCGACGACGCGATGCCGCATCCGGTCCATGTCCACGGCTGCCAGTTCCGCATCGTGTCGCAGAGCGGACAGAAGCCGGAGGCGTATCGCTCCGGGTGGAAAGACATCGCCCCGATCTCAGGCGGCGGCTTCAGCGAAATTCTGGTGAGCTTCCCGTATCTGGCTGGTCCCGACGCGCCCTACATGGCGCACTGTCACATCCTGGAGCATGAGGATTCCGGGATGATGGCGCAGTTCACGGTGGGGTCGTAGACTATGGTCCGCCCTCCGTGCATGAGGCGCGGCTCGGCCTGCCCGAGCGACCCTCGCTCTTTCCTGCACGAAAGGGGGGCTACCGGGTCGGCCCGCGAACATGAGGTCTGGCGTGCGGCGAGTCCGGCAATGGAAGGACCGCTCGAATCGCCTCTTAGGAGCAAACAGAAGCGCCGATTCGATCAAAACTGCCTAGATGTCGAAGCCGCTTGGCAGCACGACGATGTCGCGAATGGTCACGTTGCGCGGGCGCGTGAGCATGAAGAGAACGGCTTCCGCGACCTCGCTTGCCTCGATGACGCCGCCGGCGGCCTTTACCCCCGCCAAACGGTCCGGCTCCCAGTCATTGAGCAGCGGCGTGATGACGGGTCCGGGCTGGACCGCGCCGACGCGGACCCCATGCTTGGCCACCTGTCGACGAACGGTGTGGACGAAGGCCTGCACCGCATGCTTGGACGCCGTGTAGATCGGCTCCGCCATCACCGGAACCACCCCGGCGATAGAACTCGTCATGATGACGTCGCCGCTCTTGCGGTCGATCATATATTGCAGAACCGCGTGAACGCTTCGGAAGGCCGCGTTGATATTGAGGTTCAACATGCGGTCCCAAGCGTCGGGGTTCCCGGTCGCGGCTTCGCCGCCGATGTAGGCGCCGGCGTTGGCGTGGAAGATATCAAGATGATCCGCCTGCTTGAGGATTTGCGGCAGCATCGTCGCGACATGCTTTGGATCGGTGAGATCGATGCAGACCGGAAAGGCGCGCGAACCGATGTGCTTGCAAGCCGACTCCAGGGCGGCGCCGTCCCGATCGATCAACGCGACCTTGGCGCCGGCGGCAGCCATCGCGCTGGCGCATGCGAGCCCAATACCGGATGCGGCGCCCGTTACGGCGGCGACTTTGCCTTTAAGGCCATTCGACATGTCTATTTTCCTTGTTCTTGAGCAACAGGCGGGTGGTTGATCGAATGCGCCGGACGATTGTCTTTCCCGTATTGCCCGCGTAGTCGGACGCGACCCTGTTCTTGATCAGGCCCGAACGACTTGAGGTCGGGCGATCGACACTGCACCCCGTGTCAAAGCGCAGCGTCGCTGTCGGACAAGCCCCGAGGCGTGAGCCGTCCTTGCCGTCTCACGCGACGAGCGATGCAACCGGCTCAACGTCGCGACCTATCGCCGCGCCGCTGTCGACGTCGAAAATGCGCACGGCGTCAGCCGGGATGACCAAAGGCACCTGCGAACGCGCAGGCGCCCGCACATCGCGCCCAGCCACGGCGACCAGGGTGCAGCCATTCACCAGGAAGCCAACTTGGCAGTGGTCGCCGAGCCAGTGGTTCGAGTTCACCTCACCCATCAAGACCGCACCCGTCACCTGGTCCAGCCGGCGCCAATTGAATTCTGTGCGGTCTGACGCCGACCATGATCCGCTTGCCGTCGCTAAGCTTGCCGGTCGCCTGCGAGATGGACAGCGGCACATGGAACGCCACCTCATTTGCATCGTTGAGGACGGCAATTCCACCATCCTGCGACACGGCGGGAAACAGGTTCATCGGAGGCTCGCCGATGAACGACGCGACGAACAAGTTGGCCGGTCTTTCCTGCAGCTCGTGCGGGGTGGCGAACTGTTGCAACACGCCCTTCTCCATCACCGCGATGCGATCGGCTAAAGCGATCGCTTCGGTCTGATCGTGAGTGACGATCACCGTCGTCATCTTGTGCGCGATCAGGTAGTCCTTGATGCGAGCGCGCAGCAAGGCCCGCAACTGCGGCTCGAGTTGCGACATCGGCTCGTCCAGCAGGTAGACGGCCGCATTGCGGATCAGCGCGCGGGCCAGGCTCACCCTCTGCTGGGCGCCGCCCGAAATGGACGGCGGGAAGCGCTCGAGCAGGTCCGTAATCTCCAGCATCTCCGCAATCTGTCCTGACCCGCTTTTCGATCTCCGCACTCGCCACACGATCGCGCAGCAGGCCGAACGCGATGTTCTCGCGCACCCGCAACGGCGGATAGAGCGCGTAGGTCTCAAAGGCCATGGCGACGTTGCGCTTCGACGGACTGAGCGTGTTCACAAGTCGGTCGCCGACACGGATCTCGCCGTCGTGACACGGACTCGAGGCCGGCGACCATGCGCAGCGACGTCGTCTTGCCGCAGCCCGACGAACCGAGCAATGCGATGATCTCGCCATCGTCGATATGCATCGTGACCGTGTCGACGGCTCGCTCGCGTGCGCGGTCGTAGACCTTTGAGATCTTATCCAAATTGAGCGTTGCCATGGGATTCACTCAGATCCTTATGCCGTCGCCGTGGTCGAAGAAGTGCGCGCGCGTCAGATCCAGAGTGGCCCAGGCCTTGTGTCGGCCCCGCAGATGGTCCAGCGGACCACCCTGCGGGCAGCTCGCGAACAGCTCCGTGCCCTCGTCGCCGCGCAGCAGCATCACCAGGCGGTTGTTCACCGGCGTGATCGCGTCCAGCGTCATCGGCAGGCCGCCGTTCGGTTCGAGCGACACGACGAATGTCCTCGGAGCGGATGCCGAACATGCACTCGCGTCCGGCGAGGCCGCGGAGCGGTCCGCCGGCAAGCGCACCGTGCCGCCCGCCACGTCCATCTCGATCCCGGCGGCGCCGGTCACGGGTCGAACCGGCAGTAGATTGATCGGCGGATCGCCGAACAGCCGGGCGATGCGGGTCGTGGCTCGGCGAGTCGTAGACTTCGCTGCGGGGCCGCGACCTGGTCGAAGGCGCCGTCCACCAGCACGGCGACGCGGTCGCCGAGCGCCATCGCCTCCTTGTAGTCCTGCGTCACGTAGATGACGGTAGACTCGTAGCGCCGCAGGACGCGCGGCAGTTCGAAACGCATCTCGTAACGGATCTTCGCGTCGACGTTTCGCAGCGGGTCGTCGAGCAGCACGACGCCCGGCCGTCCCACCAGGCTGCGCGCCAGCGCCGTGCGTTGCTTCTGGCCCTGCGACAGCGCCTTCGGCAGGTGATCGAGCACATGGTCGATCCGCAACATGCGGGCCGTCTCGTTCACCCGCGCGCTGATCTCCGCCGCCGTAACGTGGCGCGACCGCAGCGGGCTGGCGATGTTCTCGAACGCCGTCATGTGCGGGTAGAGGGCGTAGTTCTGGAACGCCATGCCGATGTCGCGGTGCTCGGGATTCACGTCGACGACCGACTGGCCGTCGATGGCGATGTCGCCAGCGTCCGGGTGCATCATGCCGGCGATCAGCCGCAGAAGCACGGTCTTTCCGCAGCCCGAAGGGCCGAAGACGACCAGGAACTCGCCCTTTTCGACTTCGATCGACAGATCGCGGATGACCTCCGTGGTTCTTGAAGGACTTGCTGAGGCCGGTGATCTCCAAGGAAAGCCATCGCTCGCTCCTTCAGCCCTTGATGGCGCCGAGGCTGAGGCCCTCGACGAGATAGCGCTGGGTGAACATCGCCAGCACCAGCGTCGGCACGATCGAAAAGACCAGCGCCGCGGCGATCTGGCCGTACTCGATGCCGGAAGCGGTGACGAAGGCGAACGCCCCCACCGTCACCGGCTGGACCGCCGACGATCCGAGGATCAGCGCGAAGATGAAGTTGTTCCAGGCGAAGATGAAGCTCAGCAGCGCCGCCGCGGCGATGCCCGGCCGCGCCAGCGGAATGGAGATGCGAAAGAAGGTGCTCAGCCAGCTATGGCCGTCGAGCCGATAGGCCAGCTCGATGTCCTCGCTGACGTCCTCGAAGTAGCCGCGAACGATCCACAGCACCAGCGGCAGCGTGATGAGCTGGTAGACCCAGATCAGGCCGATGTAGGTGTCATAGAGCCCCATGCTCTGGAAATAGAGCAGCAGCGGCAGCAGCACCAACAGCGGCGGGGCGAAGCGGAAGCTCAGCAGCGTGAACGCCATGTCCTCGCCGAGGCGGAACTTGTAGCGCGCGAAGGCGTAGGCCGCCGGCACCCCGAGGATCAACGACAGGATCACCGAGCACGCGCTCAGCACAGGTGCTGTTGAAGAGGTTGAGCATATAGTCGATCTTCTGCGTGCCGACGTTCGTGACCGAGCTCGCCGGAGACCAGCGCCGTGTAGTTGTGCAGCGTCGGGGATGAAGAACGGGCTGGGCGGGTTGCGCAGGATGTCGGCGTTCGTCATGAACGACATCAGCAGCGACCCAGAACAGCGGGAACAGGAAGAACAGACCGATCAGCGGTCAGCGCGACGGCGCGCAGGACGGACTTGCCGTTCATCGATGCATCCCCGCTCAGACCCGTCCGCGGGCCCGCTCGCGCAGGCGCAGCCAGTTCTTCACGAAGACGTTGCTCAGCACGTAGGTGATGGCCCAGAGGACCATGAGGATCGCCGAGGCCCGGCCGATATTGGTGAAGATGAACGCCTGCGTGTAGGCCTGGACCTGGAAGACCATGAGCGTGTCGCCCGGTCCGCCCTGCGTCATCGCGTAGATGATGTCGAACTGCTGGATCGAAGTCGAGCATCCGAAACAGGCCGGCGGTCAGAATGTAGGGCAGCAGCATCGGCAGCATGATGCGGAAAAACACGAAGCTTGCCGGCACGCCATCGAGCTCGGCGGCCTCGAAGGGCTGGCGGGGCAGGCCGCGCAGGCCGGCCAGCAGCAGGATGGTGATGAACGGGGTGTAAACCCACATGTCGACCAGAACGACGGTGAACATGGCGCTCTGCGGAGCGGACGCCCATTTGAAGTCGTGAAAGCCGAGCAGCGAGACGAAGTAGCTGAGGATGCCGAAGTTGGCGTTGGTCATCAGCTTCCACATCAGGGCGGCGATCGCAGGGGCCACCATCAGCGGCAGAATCAACGCCACGCTGAGCAGGTTGGTGACGATCGTGCGGCGCCACAGCAGCAGCGCGATGCCGAGCCCGAGCAGCAGCTCCAGGCCCGACCGTGAGCACGGTGTAAACCATCGAAACGAAGATCGGTGTGCCAGAACGCAGGCGTCGCTTAGCAGAGAGATATAGTTGGCGAACCAGATGAAGTTGCGCGTGGTCGGGAAGGCGAGATTGTAGCGCTGCAGCGAGTAATAGACCGCCGTTCCGAACGGAACCAGAATGCCGATGCAGGTGAGCAGAGCCGGCATGCTCAGCAGATAAGGCAGAACGCCGGCCATGCGCGCGCCCCGGCGTCCGACAACGGGGCGCGGCGTTGATGCTGGCCACACCGGAAGTACTCATGACGTCGAGATCCGTCGAAGGATGCGGGGGCGGGCGTCGCGCGCCCCGCGCGTGCGTTTGATTACTTGACGATGCCGGCGTCCTGAAGCTGGCTCATGACGCTTTCGGCAAGCTTGATCGAGGCCCTCGTCGACCGGCACTTCCTTGGCGTACATCTTCTGCAGGCTGGCGGCCCATTCAGTCGTCAGGTTGAAGAACAGCGGCTGCGGCGTGAAGTAGATCTTCGAGCCGGGCGCCGAGGCCTTGTACTGCTCAAGGTAGCCGGCATACTTCTCGTTCAAGCGGCTCTGGAAGCCCTTGTCATCCCACACCGACTGCCGCACCGGGTCGACCAGGTTGGCCTTGGTGGCGCCGAACAGGCGACTGCTGGGTCGCCGCGGCCCACTGCAGCAGCAGCCACGCGGCGGACTTGTTGTTCGAGGCCGCGTTGATCGCCAGCGACCAGATCCACACGTTCGGCGTCGGCTCTTTCTTGTCGGGGTTGGCGGCGAAGCCCTCGTAGCCGATGTTGCCCGCCTCCTTCGTGCCGTCCTGCTGGAAGAAGCCGAGGATGTCGGCGTCGAAAATCATCGCCGAGGCGCCTGCGCCGAGATCGTTGCCCACCTCGTACCAGGTGTAGTTGGTCCAGTTCTTCGGACCGGCCTTCTGGATCATGTCGATCCACAGCTTGGTGAAGGCCTTGCACTGCGGGCTGTTCACCGCCGACTTGAGCTTGTCCGTTCTCGACCGTGAAGTCGCGACCGCCGTAGCTGGCCAGCCCGGAGAGGTAACCCGGATGGATCGTCGCCCAGCTGCGGCTGCCGCGCACGCCGATGCCGTAGATGCCCTTGATGTCCGTCTGCAGCTTCACCGCCTTCTCGATCAGATCGGGCAGGTTCTTCGGCGGATCGAGCTTGGCTTGCTCGAAGTATGCGCTTGTTGTAGGAGATCGAATTCAGCTCGAAGCCCCACGGCAGCGCCCATTGCTTGGCGTTAGGACCGCCGAGCGGCTCGCCGGGCACGCCCGACCAGGCGTCGGAGTGCAGCAGGCCCGGCAGGATGTCGCCGACGTTCCAGTCAGGCGAGGTCGCGGCCGGATCCTTGATGAATTCGTTGAGGTCGACCAGCCAGCCGGCGGGGCCGTACTGCCAGGTCTGATACGCGCCGGTCATGAACGCGTCATAGCCGGAGGACTTGCTCGACAGCGCGGTCGTCACCTTGTCGAAGTAGACGTCCTCGGGGAACACGTCATAGGTGACGTCAAGCCCGGTAAGCTCCTTGAAATGATCGATGATTCATCAGCATCGCGTCGGTGTACGGATGCTTGTTGAGCAGCAGCTTGATCGCCTTGCCCTTCTCCTTCTTCCAGTCGAAGTTGGCCGCCATGGCCCGGGTCTGCGCGCCCCCCAGCATCATTCCGACCGCTGCGGCGCCGAGGCCGAGTTTGCCCGCGCGCGTCATCAACTCGCGGCGGCTCATCCGTCCCGCGATGTAGTCGCTGAACAGGCTAGTTGTTTTATCGTTCATTTGGAAAACTCCTCGCTCTCTCCCTGTGCAACCACTTGACAAAGGCAAACAGCGGCCCTTCCCCTCCTTGGCGTCGGGGCGATGGACTTCACCTTTGCAAGCGGATTTGCCGGCCGCCCGCCCGCGCAGTGCGAGGGCGGGCGGCAACTATACCTACGGTATGAGGATGATCTTGATCGAACCCTCTCCCTTGTGCATCATGTCGATGCCCTTCTGGAAATCGGACAGCGGAAGGCGGTGCGTCACCACGCCATCGGTGGGCAGGCGTCCGTCGGAGATCGCCGCGATGGTGAACGGATAGCAGTACGGGCCGAGATGCGCGCCGTAGAGGTCGAGTTCCTTGCGGTCGCTGATGATGCTCCAGTCGACGGTGACATCCTCGCCGAACACGCTGAACTCGACGAAGCGCCCGCGCTTGCGGATCATCTTCAGGCCCTGCACGACGCTCGAGGGATGACCCGTCGCTTCGATGTAGACGTCGCACCCGTATCCGCCGGTCATCTCCTTGACGATTTTGACGACGTCGTCCTTGAGCGGATTCAATCACCAGGTCGGCGCCGAACCGCTTGGCGATCTCGAGCCGCTCCGGCTTGGCGTCGAGCACGACTAGCTTCGACGGGTTCTTCAGCCGCGCCGCGCCGACCATGCCCAGACCTAGCGGCCCTGCGCCGGCAAGCACGACGAAGTCGTCAAGTTCGATAAGCCCGCGGTTCACCGCATGAACCGAGCAGGCGTAGGGTTCGATCAGCGCCGCCTTTTCGAGCGGCAAGTTGTTCGGAACCTTGTGGGTGCGCGAGGTCGGCGGGAAGCGCATGTACTTCGCCATGCCGCCGTTCACATTGTTCTGGAATCCGTAGACGTCGTGACGCTCGCACATCCAGTACTGGCCGCTCTTGCAGAAGCGGCAGTCGTCGCACGGCACGATCTGCTCTGAGATCAACCGCTCGCCAAGATGGAATTCGCCGCGACGGGCGATGTTCTCGCCGAGTTCGACGGCGATGCCGACAAACTCATGGCCCGGGATCATCGGCGCCTTGATGTAGGCTGGCTGCTCAGCGTCGCCCCAGAACGAGGGCGCGCCCCAGTACGCTTTGGAATCGCCGGCGCAGATGCCGCAGCACTCCACCTCGATAATGATGTCGTCGGGGCCTGCCCGCGGAACAGGCACTGTCTCGAAACGGTAATCGCGCGGCGCATACGCTACAACGGCCTTCATCGTCTCCGGAAGCTCGTTCGCCAACGTTGTTGTCGTCATCTCCCTCCTCCTCTCGGCCCCGCCTGTGCGGGACTCAGGTGTATGAAAACGCGGTGCGAGGCGAGCCTCTCGATGCACCGACGATGGGGAATAGCCCGAGCCGCCGCGTCCACTTGCAAAAGCTGATCTTGCCGAGAGTCTCCCGGCGCTGAATTTGGGGGCCAATAGCTGCGACGACGACCGCCACGGAGTCCGGGCTCAACTCGGGCCGATGACCAGCAATTTCGACATGGAAACAAGCGTCGCGCATCGCAGGAGCGCCGTCGAATGGCCGCTTAAGCCCTTCCTTTTCCAGCAGCGCCGTCACGTTTCCTCCGCAGGCCGCTTTGACCTCGGCTTTGTTGATATTTGTCTGCCTACGCTCGACAAACGTCAAGCCGTATTTTGTCGAGCAGCGGTCGACAAAAGTCAAAGCGGCTGCGATGAGGATCGCTTGCGGCGCTCACACTGGAATTCGTTCGGACTTTTTCGCGCTCAAACTTACTAGAATTCAAGCGCTTGGCGGGTCGCCAACCGCTCTACCGATGCGACGCTAGGTCGCAGCGTTAGGATTTGATTTGGCGCTTGACCGCGTAGCCGCTGAAGCAGTTCGCCGGATCCTGGGCCTCGACGGCGCCGCCTCGCGCCGCATCCTCCCCCGTTGCGGAAGGGGCCGAAGGCGCCCCGCTCCGCCGGCTGCCGAGATTACAGTTCACGTGGATGGACGGCGCGCCGACGTCTGGCGGGAGCGGAGCGGCGCGGAGGAGGTTTGCAAGTCGAGTTCAATCTCAGCGCGACGACGCAGGGCGCCCAAGCGCTCAGTTCCGCGATCCCTTCCAGGCTTCGGTCTGCGCTTCCGCCTTGCGTACGCGCTGCGTTCCGCGTTCTGGAGAGTTTTTCGCCCTCTCGCCCGCTTCCCCGCAGAACGTCAGCGCCATCGCACGGAGAATGATGACCGCGCTCGTCGCCCCGGGATCGACGTGGCCAAGCGCCCGTTCGCCCAGTCGCGCCGCCCGTCCCTTGGACGCCACCATGGAGCGCGTCGCATCCGCGCCTGATTCGGCCGACGCGATGATTTCCCGCCACATCTCCCCGGCGTTCGCCGACCGGCGGACGGCGGCGGCGCCGGCCTCCGACGCCGGGATCCAGGCGTCGAGCATCGTCTTGTCGCCACGCTGTCCCTTGCCGCGCTCGCGCACGCCGTCGGCGATTCCCTTGACGATCGCGGCCTGGAGTTCCGGCGTCGAGTAGACCGCGCCCACCAGCGCCTGCGCCGCGCGCCGCATTCCGGTCGCGTAGAGCGGACCGGTCGACGCTCCGACCGAATTGAGGAACGCCATTGCGGCGGTGTCCATAAGGTCCGCCGGCGCCATGGCGTCAACGTTGCGCCGGGACAGTTCGGCCTTCACCGCCTGGAAGCCGATCGACATCGTCACGCCATGATCGGCGTCGCCGATCGCGCCGTCGAGCGCCGAAAGGTGGTCCTTCGTTTGCTTCGATCGAGTTGGAGATGTTGTGGAACATTCGGCTCAGGGAATGGGAAAGAAGCTCGACCATAGGGTTTCTCCGCTCAGTGACCGCCGAGTTCAGCCCACCTGCAGGAATGCGGTTCGGCAAGGGTGATGAAGAAGATCCTGCAACTCGCGATCGAGGTGCAGGAGCGATATGGACGCGCCGACCATGTCGATCGACGTGCAATAATGGCCGACGAGGCTCATGTCGATTTCGATGCCTTTTGCGACCAGCCGTTGCTCGACGCGGCGATAAAGGATGTACAATTCCATCAAGCGGCGTGCCGCCGAGCGAGTTGACCAGCACAGCGACCTTGTCGCCGGAGCTTGGCCGCATTTCCGAGAAGATCTGGTCGAGGATATTGTCGACGATCTCGTCGGCCGTCGCGAGCGCGCCGCGCATGACTCCCGGTTCGCCATGAATGCCCATGCCGATTTCGATTTCGTTGGGCCCGATTTCGAAGTTGTAGCGGCGCGTCTGCGGCAACGAGCATGGCTCGAGGGCGACGCCGACGGTATAGGTGCGCGCGTTCGCCTTGCGCGTGACCGCCTCGCATATGTCGAGGCTCCAGCCCTTGTCGCAAGCCGCGCCGGCGACCTTGAAGACGAAGAGGTTGCCGGCGACGCCGCGCCGCGAATCCCGGTTCTCGCGCGGCGACGAGGCGACATCGTCGGTGGTCATGATCGACCGCGTCTCGATGCCCTGATCGCGCGCGATCTCTGCCGCCATGTCGAAATTCATGACGTCGCCGACATAGTTGCCATAGACGAACAAAACGCCGGCGCCCCCGGAGACCGCCTGGGCGCATTGGAAGATCGGATCGGGCGGAGGCGTCGAGAAGACGTTGCCGACTGCGACGGCGTCAGCGAGGCCCTTTCCAACGTAGCCAAGGAAGCAAGGCTCGTGCCCCGAACCGCCGCCGACCACGAGGCCGACCTTGCCCGGGCGCGGCCCGTCCAGCGCCACCAGCGCACGCCGCGAGGACGCGATCGGCCGTATGAAGGCGCGGTGGGCGCGAATGGCGCCCTCGAGCATCTCCTCGACCACGACGTCGGGCTCGTTGATGAACTTCTTGACGAATTGCCGCGGTTCTCGACCACGGTCCCTGACGGCCTGTCTATCGGTCAGGCGCCGATCGAGTTCGACGCCGCCGTCGGCGCGGAGCACCCCGCGCGCTGTGGCGGCGTCGGTGATCGAGCACATTGGCGTAACCGCGACGAAGGGCGGCCAGAATCGCCGGCACCTTGTCGAATCCGCCCGCCACGCAGATGCGCAAATCGACGCGCAGCAGATCCTCGAGCGACATTCCGATCACCCGGTCGTCGAGGGCCCCGCCTACAGGCTGCCCCCAGGCGTCAATGAAACGCGCCGCCAGCACGCCCACCGCGTCGCCGTCGATATAGCTCTGCAACTCGGCGGCCTCGAAGACGACCTCGCTGTAGAGCGAGGCGTTCGGCCGCAAGCGATGCGATGCCGAACAGCGCCTTGTTGGCGCGCAACAAGATGCTCATTTGCTCGGAGACGAGCGGCTCTGCGACCATGACCGCCCTCGCCTCGACGCTCGAGGCGACGGCCGGCGCAGAGAGATTAACGCACGTCGCGTTCACAGCCGAGGCGATCGTCGAGGCGCACTGTGAAGGCGACGCGGGGTTCCTGGCGATGGCGCCGCCGATCGCCTGCACGACGGTCACGTCCTGCAAGCCGGCGATCCGGAGACTGTCGCCGACCGCCATCACGGTCCGGCCGCCGGTGACGGCGAGCGTATCGCCCGATTTGAGGAACTTGCGCATCGCCATGGCGCCCGCCGCGCCCAACCGATCGCCAAGCGCCCGATCGTCGGCGCCGTTGGGAACGACGAGACAATCGCGCAGGTTGAAATGGCTCTTCAACGATTGGGCGATCGTCAACGAAGCCAGTCGCGCGGGCTCGATGGCGATGTTGACGATGCCGCGCTCTCGCGCCTCGTTGAGATAAGTGATGACAGTCGCGCGCGAGATGCCCATCGTCTGCGCGATATCGTTCTGCGTCATCCCTTCCTGGTAATAGAGCCAGCTCGCCCAGACGTAGGGGTCATCGCCAAAGCGCAGCGGGGTCGCTCCGCCGGCCTCGACCGGCGCCAAGCGCGGCCGTGTGCTGCTGCGTAGCCCGCTCTCGCTGTCCGTCACAGAAACCTTCCTCCCGGGTCGACTTGGCGCCTGCGACACAAGGATAGAAGGTCCGCGTCACACGTGTCGAGCAAGTTCGCGCGATCCGCCGGCGAAACCCATCGCCTGGCCGACACGGGCGGCCTCAGGGGTCGGTTCTCGAGCCGCCTGGTCAGGGGCGCCGCCCTCCGTTCGTCGCCGGCTTCGGCGACCGATCAGCCTGCACGCTTTCCGGAATCCAGACGGTCGATCGCGGAGACATTGGCGGCCGACGGGCCTGACGGGTCGAACTCCGAGGAGAGCCACTTGTCGACGATCGCCTTGGCGAGTTCCGGGCCGATGACGCGCGCGCCCATGGTGATGATCTGCGCGTTATTCGATTTCGCCGCCCGCTCGGCGGAATAGGTGTCGTGCGTCAGCGCGGCGCGAATGCCCGGCACTTTGTTGGCGGAAATGCAGACGCCGATGCCGGTGCCGCAGAAGAGGACGCCGCGGTCGTGTTCGCCGGCGAGCAGCGCATGGGCAACCTTGGCCGCGACGTCGGCGTAGAAGCCCGGCCCGCTCAGATCCGTGACAGTCAGATCGGTCCGTCGCGCGAGGTGCGCGGCGATCACGTCGAGCAGAGGTTTTCCGGCGCTGTCCGCGCCCAGGGCGACTTTCACGGTTGCACCCCGCTTGCCTCTCGTGAATCCGACGCCGTCGAGCTTCGCCTTCGCGCCTTCGGCCAATGCCCGCAGGATGATCGCGCAGGACGTCGCGCCCGGATCGAGCACGCCGCGCGAGCGCTCGCCGAGCCGGCTCGCCCGGCCGATCTTGGCGACGAGGTCGACCGTGCTGTCGCGCCCCTTCTCGGCGGCGACGATGAGCGCGTCGAGCGCGTCGGCGAAGCGCTCGCCGTTCGCCGTCGCCGCAGAGAACGCCTGCAGCGCCGGCGCATAGGCGTCGATCAGCGTCTTGTCGCCGACCTTGGCGTCGCCGATCGATTGGACTTCTTCCAGCCCCTTGCGAAGCATCCGCTCGAACGCCGCGGCGTCGATGTCTTCGACGCCGTTGAGAGAGTCGGCGAAACCGGAGAACATCACGCCGTAGAGCGGGCCCATCGACCCGCCGATCTCCGTCATCAGGACATCGCCCAGCGTCGCCAGCGACGCCGCCGAGCGGACTGCGCCTCGCCACGCAGCCGCTCCGCCGTCAGCGAGAACCCCTTCGCCATGTTGACGCCATGATCGCCATCGCCGATCAGGCCGTCGATGTCGCTCAGATAGGCGCGGTTCTCGACGATGCGCTGCGCGATCGCAAGCACGATGTCGCCGCCGCCGGCGTTGGAGAAGCTGTCCATCGCATCATCTCCTCACAACGGCGCCGGGCACGCCACGTCGACGGCGAGCAGTTCTTTGAGTTCCCCGTCGAGCGCCATGATCGTCAGCGTCGCGCCCACCATCTCCAGGGACGTGAAGAAGTTTCCGACATAGGTGCGGGCGACCTTGAGGCCGCGGGCGCGGATTTCCTCCTCGACGGTGTCGTTGAGGATATAGAGTTCGTTGGTCGGCGTGGCGCCGAGCCCGGAGATAAGGACCGCGACTTCCGTGCCGGCGGGCAGGTTGGTGATCGTCGAGCACCGCCTTCGTCATGTCGCGCGCGACGTCCGCCGCTGTCTTCAGCGGCTCGACCCGCGTCCCCGGCTCGCCGTGATGGCCGATGCCGACCTCCATCTTTCCCGGCTCGATCGAGAAATTGGGGTGGCCGACCGCGGGCAGCGTGCACGGCCCGAGGCCGACGCCGATCGAGCGGCAATTGTCGATCGCCTTCTGCGCCGCGGCGCGCACCTCCTCGAGGCTCCCGCCCAGCGCCGCCTTGGCGCCGCCGACCTTCCACATCAGGACCTCGCCCGCGACCCCGCGGCGCTTCTCGCGCTCATCGGGCGGCGCGGAGCAGACGTCGTCGTTGGCGACGACGGTCTGGACCTCGATGCCGTCCTTGGCCGCCAGCTTCACCGCCATTTTGACGTTCATGTTGTCGCCGGCGTAATTGCCGTAGAGGCAGACCACGCCGCGGCCGCCGTCGGCGATCTTCATCGCGTCGTGGAAGCTCTTGGCGGTCGGCGAGGAGAAGATCTCCCCCACCGCCACCGCGTCGAGCATGTTTCGGCCGACATAGCCGATGAACGCGGGTTCGTGCCCGGAGCCGCCGCCGGTGACGACGCCGACCTTGCCGCGGATCGGCGCCTGCGCGTAGGCGACGACTCTCGGATTGTCGCCGAGCTTGACGAGATCGCTGTGCGCCTTGACGAAGCCGCGCACGGTATCGTCGACGACGAGGTCAGGATTATTGATGAAACGTTGCATGAGCCTGAACTCCCATTTCCGTTCTGATCCAACGCGACCCGTTCAGACGATCGTGTATCCGCCGTCGACGAGCAGATCTGCGCCGTTGATCATGTCGGCGCCGCTCGACGCCAGGAACACCGCAGCGGCGGCGATCTCTTCCGGAAGAGCGAAGCGGCCCGACGGAATGCGCGCCTTCAGCGCGTCTCCCTTCGGATTGTCCCACGCCTTCTTGCCGAGTTCGGTGAGCACGACAGTCGGCGAAATCGTGTTGACGCAGATGCCATGCTTGCCCCATTCGGCGGCCAGCACTTTGCTGAGCCCAATGACGCCGAATTTCGAGGCGCAATAGGCGACGTGCTGATCGATCGCTACGGTGCCCGCTTGCGAAGCGAGGTTGACGATCTTGCCGCCTCGGCCGGCGGCGATCATCGCCTTGCCGACGGCCTGCGACATAAGAAACGTGCCTTTCAGATTGATGTCGATCGTCTTGTCCCAATAGTCGAGCGGCAGTTCTGCCGCCGGCGCAAGGAACGCGACGCCCGCGCTGTTAACGAGGATGTCGACGCCGCCGAACGCGGCCAGAACGCCGTCGACCGCCTTGTGCACCGAGGCCGGATCTGAGACGTCGCAGGCATACGACGCCGCGTCGCCGCCAATCGCCTTCGCTTTGGCCTCCGCTGCGGCGGCGTTGACGTCGACGACGGCGATCCGCGCCCCCTTGGCGGCGAAGGCGTCGCAGATCGCCGCGCCAATGCCGGACGCGCCGCCCGTCACGAGCGCGCGCTTCCCCTTCAGGGAAAAATCGAGATCGAATGATGCAGGAGCATCGGACATCTTGGTGGTTCCTTCGGAACTCTTGGAGGGGTGGGCATACGCGCCCAGGAAGACTGGGCGCGTATGCCTTCATTTCGGCGCGAGCGCTGCTAAGCTCACTTCGAGCGCGCGGCGAGCAGCGCGTCGACGTTTGCCGTCGTCACCGGGGTCCAAGGAACATTGTAGATCTTGTCTTTTCCGCCGTCCCAGGGCATGTCCTTATACTTCGCCCAGATGTCGGACTGTGGCTTATAGTCGCCTTTCTTCGCGTAGAAGATCGCGAGGTCAAGCGCGCCTTGCGCTTGCGCATGCGCGTCCTGCAGGATCGACGTCATTTCGCCGGCTTTCACCGCGCGCAACGCGTCGCTGATGCCGTCGATGCCGGAGATCGGGAAGTCTTTCAGGTTGAACTTGGCTTCCTTGATCGCCTCGATGGCGCCGAGCGCCATTTCGTCATTCTGGCCGATAACGCCGTTGATCTGGCCGGGATGGGCGGTCAGCCAGTTCTCCATCAGCTTCTGCGCTTCGGCGCGCGACCAGTTGGCGGTCTGATCCTCGATCACCTTGACGTTCGGGCACTCCGCCAGCGCCTTCTTGTTGCCTTCGAGACGCGAGATCTGCGCCGACTGGCCGATCGGGCCTTCAATGACCACGACATTGCCCTTGCAGCCTATGCGGTCGAGCACCGACTTGCCCTCCAGGTAGCCAGAGACCACGTCGTCCGATCCGACATAGGAGGTCAGAAGATCCGAATGCACGCGCGTGTTGGAGCCGATGACCGGGATGCCGGCGTCATGCGCGGCTTCCACGGGCGTCGCGCCCGCTTCGGCGTCGATCGGCACGAAGATGATCGCATCGTATTTCTGAGTGATCATCGTGTTGATCTGGTCCTGCTGCGTCAGCGCCGTGTAATTGCCGTCGAACACGGTCACTTCGACATCGCCGCTCTTGACCGCGGGATGGTCCTTCAGCGCCGCCGACCAAAGCTGCATATATTCAGCCTTAAGACCGTAGACCGCGGCGCCGATCTTGATTTTGTCCGCCATTGCAGGCGACGCGAGCAGCGTGACCGTTGAAACCGCCGCCAGCAAAGAACCTATGAGTTTCATCTTATTGCCTCCTGCGCCTCTTTGCGGCTCACGATTGCGCCGCATGTTTGGAACTCGACTCGCGGAACCCGCGTTCGACGTCCTTCGCCAGGGCTATCCACCCCGACTTTGCCAGGGCTATCCACCCTGATTTCGCCTCTGATCGAGCATAACTGCGCCGACGATCAGCATGCCTTTCAGAACTTGCTGGTAGTAGGATTCGATGCCCATCAGATCGAGGCCATTGTTCATGACGCCGATGATGAGCGCGCCAATCAAGGCGCCGGTCATGCGGCCGACGCCGCCCGAAAGACTGATGCCGCCGATCACCACGGCCGCGATGGCGTCGAGTTCATAGCCGATGCCGGCCTGCGTCAGCGCCGAGCCGGTGCGCGCCGCGAGCAACATGCCGGCAATGCCCGCGAATGCCGCCGCTGATGACATAGACGGCGAAGCGGACGCCGACGACGTTGATGCCCGAAGTCTTGGCGGCGCGGGCGTTGCCGCCGACCGCGTAGACGTAGCGGCCAAACCGCGTCCGGGCGAGAACGAACCACGAGATGAGAAAGAGGGCGGCGAAAATGACGACCGGCGCCGGAACGCCGAACACGTTGCCGTTGCCGATCCACCGATAGTGCGGAGTCAAAGCCGGCACCGGGCGGCCGCCCGCGTAGATGAGCGTCAGGCCGCGGGCGGCCGACAGCATGCCCAGAGTCGCGACGAACGCGGGAACGTTGAAGCGCGCGACGATCGGGCCGATGATGGCGCCGCTCGCGACCCCGACCAGGACACCGACGATCAGTGCGACGAAGACCGGATAGGGGCCTCCGGCCACAGTCGCCTGCGGCGAGGTGGTGGCGAAGCTCGCCGACACGATGCCGGCAAGCGCCAGGACCGAGCCGACCGAAAGATCGATGCCCCCGGTGATGATGACGAAGGTCATCCCGAACGCCAGCACGCCGTTGATCGACGTCTGCAGCAGGACGTTCGATATATTGCTCTGCGTGAGGAAATACTTATTGGCGAAAGACAGCGCGACGACGAGAATGATAAAGGCGAGATAGATGCCGTACTCCCGCGCGATTCGCTTCAACGTCTCGGAGGTCGCGGCCTGCTGGCCTTTGGTGACTGACAAGTGATCCAACACGACTTGCGCTCGATTTCCTGGATGTTCTCTAAACTGAAAGGTGAACGAGTTTTTCGGCAGTCGCTTCCGATCGATCGAGGGTCTCGACCGACCGGCCATCGCGCATGACCATGATGCGGTCGGCGACGCCGAGGAGTTCGTCGATTTCCGAAGAGATCATCGCAACCGTGCCGCCCGCCGCGGCGAAATCGCCGACGATGCGCGAGATCTCGCGCTTCGCGCCGACGTCGACGCCCCGCGTCGGTTCGTCGAGCAGCAGCACGCGCGGATTGCACAGAAACCATTTGCCCAGCACGACTTTTTGCTGGTTGCCGCCCGAGAGGCTGGAGACGGGATCGACGTCGCGGCCGACACGAATGTGGAACCGCTCGATCGCCTCGCGGCTCGCCTTGGCTTCGCGCGCCGCCGTTGACGACGAAATGCGGGCTGAGCGCCCTCAGACTCGCCATGCTGAGATTGCGGCGAACGCTGTCGCTGAGATAGAGGCCGCTGAGTTTCCGGTCTTCGGTGACGAGCGCTATTCCGCGCGCGATGGCCTGGGCGGGCGTGGCGACCGAAAGCGGCTCGCCGAACAGCTTCACCTCGCCGCTCGACGGTTTGTCGAGGCCGAAGAGGCAGTCGAAGATTTCGCTGCGGCCAGAGCCCATGAGGCCGTAGATGCCGAAGATTTCGCCTTTCCGAACGGTGAAGGAGATGTCGGAGATCTTGCCCGGCGAAGTGAGGCCGACGACCGAGAGACCCTCCTCGTCGGTCGGCTTGTTGACCTTTTCATATTCCTCGGAAATCTCGCGCCCGACGATCATGCGAATAAGGCTCGCGCGATCGACATCGGCGAGCAAACCCGAGCCCACGTAACCTCCGTCGCGAAAGACGGTATAGCGGTCAGCGATGTCGAAGATCTCCGACAGCCTGTGCGAGACATAAACGATGCCGCGCCCCTGCTCCCGCAGCCGGCGGACGACCGTGAAGAGTTGGTGGGCTTCGCGATGGCCGATCGCCGAGGTTGGTTCATCCATGAAGATGACCTCGGCGTCATGGCTTAGAGCTTTGGCGATCTCGACCAACTGCATCTGAGCGACCGAGAGACTGGCCATGCGTCGCGTGGCCGGTATCACAAAACCGAGATCATCGAGGATCGCCTGCGCCGCGGCGTTCATCTTGCGGAAATTAACTCCGCCGAACCGGCCAGGCGGTTCACGGCCTAGAAAAATATTCTCTGCGACCGTCATCTGCGGGATCGGGCTCAACTCCTGTTCGATGATGGCGATGCCTGACGCCAGCGCTTCGGCGGGACTGTTGAACTCAACCTCTTGGCCTTTGCGCCAGATCTTTCCAGCGTCGCGCCGGTAAATGCCCATCAGGATCGACAGGAAGGTCGATTTTCCAGCCCCGTTCCCACCGCATAGGGCATGAACGGTCCCGGCTTCGAGTTCGAAGGAAGCGTCGCGCAGAGCGACAACGCCGCCAAACGCCTTCTTTAGCCCTTCCACTTTCAGCAGCGCCGTCACGTTTCCTCCGCAGGTCGCTTGCAGCGCGTCCTTGCTTGATATTTGTCCACCGAAGGTTGACAAACGTCAAGACACTTTTGTCGGCCTTTGCTCGACAAAAGTCGAGCCTGCGGACGAAGACCCTCCACGGGCGGTTGCGCGAGGGCCCTTCCAGCGCCTTCCCGATCGTGATGTCGCGAGAATCCAATTGCTTGGTTCACCCGTCTTTCGAGGACGCCTGCGACGCTAAGTCGCGCCCCTCGCCCATCGTCGGACTGTCGATGTTCACATCCTGACCCGCCCATCGGCGTTGGATTTGCGCAGCTTCCAGGCTCCTCTGCACCCGATCAGGTAGCCTCGCGCCAGGCTTCTAACCCGATGGCGCCGGCCCGCCCCACGGGCGCCGAACGTCCCGCGACTTCTTCAACGCCGCATTCTCTTTTGTGAGATGTGGCGGACGGACGTCTTGACGTTTGTCGATCGCCGGCGGACAAATATCAACATCATGCGACTCCGAGCGGCCTGGAGAATCGGTCCGGGAACAGCGTCGGCCTATGAAGCATGCCCAGGGAGCGGTGTTGGACCGTCAGCTGAACTTTCTCGTGACCGTCAACGTACTCGTGCTGCTTGCCGGCGTGTCGATCGCGGGAGTGAGCTTTGTCAGCGTTGATAACCTCCAGTCTATGTCGGCTCAAATACCCGAGCTCGGCCTCCTGGCGATCGGCGTGGCGATCACCATGGTCTCAGGAAACGGCGGCATCGACCTTTCGGGTATCGCCGTCGCCAACCTGAGCGGCATCGTCGCCGCGCTGACTGTCCCGCACTGGGTCCCGCCGGACGACTATCCGCTGGTCTTCGCTCTCGTGTTCGCCGGAGTATGCCTCAGCGTCGGCTTGGTCTGCGGATTGATTAACGGCGTGCTTGTTTCGAGCGCCGGCCTGACGCCGATCATCGCCACCCTTGGCACTTCACTGGCCTTCACCGGCGTCAGCGTCGTTCTGACCAACGGCTCGGGCGTTCGTCTCGGCTATATCGAGCCGCTCGACGACTTCGGCCACATGCCTGTGTTTGGGATCCCAATCTGCTTCGGTCTCTTCCTTATCGGTTGCCGCGGCAATCGGCGGCGCGCTTCGGTTTACTCCGTTCGGCATTGCGTCTTTACCTCCTCGGCAGCAACCCCAGGGCGGCGCGGTTCGCAGGCTTCAATCAGCGTGCGCCTGCTGATGGCCACCTACACCTGTCTCGAGCCTACTCGCCTCGGTCAGCCGGCATTACGTAATCGCCTCTCGTATTTCCAGCGTCAAATGGGATTACGGGACGTCCTACGTGCTTGATTTCGATCCTTATCGCTGTCATGGCCGGAGTAAACCCCGGCTGGCGGGTATGGCCGCATAACCTGCGTGGTTCTCTCGGCGGCGGCTCTTCAACTCCGTATCCAGCGATGTTCAACTTCCTGGACATCTCGGACTTCTTCCGCGATTTCGCCTGGGGTCGTACTGCTGCTGGTTTTCCTCGCGGTTACCCAGAATCGACCTTGCGAAATTCGGCCGTCGACAGGGAATCATAGCCCCGAAACGCAGGCCGCTACGACGCGCAAGGCCCTCGCGCGAATCAAATAAGGGCTATCAGGGAGTGAAGAGGAGATCCTACGTGTCTAAATTGAGCAAATTGACAGTCGGCGCCCTTATGCTGAGCGCCGCCGTTTTCACCGGCGGTGTCGTCGCCGCCGAGAATCAAACGATCGTAACGGTGGTCAAGCTCGCCGGCGAAACCTGGTTCGTCCGGATGGCGGAGGGCGTCAAGGAGTTCGGCGACAAGACGCCGGGGGTGACGACCGAGGAAATCGGTCCGGGCAAGGCGGACGCAGCCCAACAGGAGAGGGAAATGGAAGACCTGATCGCCAAGAAGGTCGACGCCATCGCTGTCGTGCCCTTCGACCCCCCGATGCTTGAAGGCGTTCTCAAGCGGGCGATGGACCACGGCGTCAAGGTGATCACTTACGAGGCCAGCAACCTGAAGAACACCCAGGTCGACATGGAGGCCTTCGACAACGCGGCTTTCGGCGCTCATTTCAACGAGCAGCTGGCCGCAATGCATGGGTCAGAAGGGGGTGTGGACGACCTTTGTCGGCTCGCTTGGGAGTTTGACACACGTTCAATGGGCTGACGCGCTCGGCGGCCAACGCCGCGCAGAAATATCCTGAAATGAAGCTCGTTTCGCCAAAGAACGAATTGTTCAACGACGCCAACACGGCCTACAACAAGGCCAAGGAAATCCTGAAGAAGTATCCGGACATTAAAGGCTTTGAAGGCGGTTCGGCCGTGGACGTGCTCGGCATCGGTCGCGCCATCGAGGAAGCGGGCCTCGTCGGCAAGGTCTGCGTTTACGGCATTGGAATGCCCAAGGACTCCAGCCGCTACCTTCAGAGCGGCGCGGTTAACGGCGTCAGCCTGTGGGATCCGAAGGACGCCGGCTTTGTCATGAACAAGATCGCGAAGATGCTGGTCGACGGAACAGAGATCAAGGACGGCATGGACCTCGGCGTGCCCGGCTATACGAACATGCATGTGAAACCGGGTCCGGGCAAAGGCGTCATCGTGACAGGCCAGGCGTGGATCGACGTCAACAAGGACAACCTCGACAAATACGCTTTCTAGGACAGTGCGACACCCGAAGCCTGAGAGGGGCGTAACGGGCGAGCGACGGTGACCTCCTCTATCCGCCGTACGTATTCGACGCCGCGTTCATTCGCGGCGTCGAACCGCCGCCGCCCGCCCAGATGAAAATCAGGGCTGCGTTTCGACGCAGGAACCTAAGCAACAGCTTTCAGAGCCTCTCGGAGCCGGGATTTCCGGGCGTTGGAATGGACATTAGATCTTCCGAACCCACCGAGGCGACCCTTGGCCCGCACGGCTCTCCCTTCCTCGAGCTGCGCGACATTCACAAGCAATTCGCCGGCGTTCACGCCTTGCGCGGTATCAACTTCGCCATCGAAGGCGGCCAGATCTATCACCTGATGGGAGAGAACGGCTCCGGGAAGAGTACGCTCATCAAAATCATCTCCGGCGCGCAACCGGCCGACGAAGGCAGCATCCTGATCAATGGCCAAAAGGCGACGTCCCTGACGCCGATCGGCGCGCTGACGGCCGGCATCGAGACGGTCTACCAGGATCTGTCGCTGCTCCCCAACCTCTCTGTTGCGGAAAACATCGCGCTGTCGCAACAATTGGTGGCCTCCAAGGGACGCTTGGCGCGGCGCCTCGACCGGCGGCAGATGGCCGCCACGGCGAGGCAAGCGCTGGAGGCGGTGAATCTGCCGACGGACCCGCGCTTCTGCTCAACTCCTGTTGAGGAGCTGCCGATCGCCACGCGCCAGCTTGTGGCGATAGCGCGCGCCATCGCGACGGAAGCCAAGCTGGTGATCATGGACGAACCGACGTCGGCGCTGACCAGGCGCGAGGTGGAGAACCTCGTCGGCGTGGTGGGGCGGCTGCGCGAGAATGGCGTCGCAGTGCTGTTCGTCACCCACAAGCTCGACGAATCGAAGTCGATCGGCGGCCGGTTCATAGTCATGCGCGACGGACAAAAGGTGATGGAAGGCGACATCGGCCAGCATTCCAAGCGCGAACTCAGTTTCTGGATGACCGGCAAGAAGCTCGACGTCGTGCGCTATCGTAGCGCGGCGAAGGGCGCCGCGGGTTTGCTTGAGGTCGTCGGGCTGCGCCGTAGAGGCGCATTCTCCGACGTCTCCTTCTCGCTGGCGCATGGGGAAATCCTTGGCGTCACAGGACTGCTCGACTCCGGTCGCAACGAGTTGGCGCGGGCGCTTGCGGGCGTGACACCCGCCGACGCGGGTGAGATCCGCATCGACGGCAGGGCCCTCGCCCTGAAGCGTCCAATCGACGCGATCAAAGCCGGAATCGGCTATGTGCCCGAGGACCGGTTGTCGGAGGGCTTGTTCCTTCAGAAACCGATCCGCACCAACATCATCGTCCAGGTGCTCGACCGCCTGTGCAACCGCGTTGGCGTTGTCGACGCGCGCCTCAGTCGAATCGAGGCCGCGGACATTGTCAGCGAGTTGCAGATCGTCGCCGCCGACCTTGATAACCCGGTCCAATCTCTCTCGGGCGGCAACCAGCAGCGCGTGATGATTGGCCGCGGACTGGCCATCGAACCGAAGCTCATCGTGTTGCACGGTCCGACTGTCGGCGTCGACGTCGGATCCAAAGACACCATCTATCGCATCATCCAGAAATTAGCCGATGAAGGCATGGGGATTATTATCGTCAGCGACGATCTGCCGGAGCTTTTGCAGAACTGCGATCGCATCCTGGCGATGCGCAAGGGAGCCGTCGCCAATGACTTCGACGCGGGGCGCGTCGATGAAGCAACTCTTTATCAGGCGCTCGTCGCCGAACAGCCGTCGATGGGGCGATCATGAGCGACTTCGTCCGGGATTCGGAAAGCCGGGCCGGCTTTGGGTCGCCAGCCCGGATCACGACCTGGCTCATCCGACATCCCCCGGTCTTTACGCTCCTTCTCATCGTGCTCGTCAGCGTCGTCGTCGGCGCGATATCGCCGGAATTCTGGCAGATCTCGAATATTTTCGACATGGCGCGCGCATCGGTCGTTCCGGGGATGTTCGGGCTCGGCTTTCTGGTCGTCCTGGCGGCCGGTGGCCTCGACCTGTCGTTTACCGCCATCGCCGCTTTGCTGATGTACTCGATCACGACCGCGACAGCGGCCCACGCGCCATGGCTGCCCATGCCGGTCATCCTCTTTGTGGCGGGGCTCGGGGGCATGCTGCTCGGAGTCGGCAACGGTCTGCTCGTCCACTATCTCAGGGCGCCGGCCTTGATCGTCACCATCGGCACGCAGTATGTCATCCGCGGCTTTCTCCTGACCTTCGTCGGCACCGAGCTCTTTATTAACATCCCCCTTTCAATGGAGCGTTTCGGCAAGGTGGAGCTCTGGCGCGTTCAGACCGATCGCGGCTCCATCGCCACCTTGCCAGCTTATGTGCTCGTGCTGGTCGTGGCCGCGGTCGTCACGTGGTGGATCCTCAATCGAACCTTGATGGGACGCGCGATCTTCGCCGTCGGCGGCAATCCTGAGATCGCAGAGCGCTTGGGATACGACATTCGCAAGGTCCACATCTTCATCTTCGCTTACGCGGGCCTGCTGGCTGGACTGGCTGGAATTTTGCACGCGTCAAGCAATCGTTTGGCTAATCCTTTCGATCTTTCCGGCTCGGAACTCAGCGTGATCGCCGCCGTCGTGCTCGGGGGCGCCCGCATCACCGGCGGCGCCGGCACTGTCATCGGAACATTGCTCGGCGTGGCGCTCGTCACCTTGGTCAACAACGTCCTCATCCTAGCCGGTATCCCGAGCACTTGGCAGACCTTCGTCGTCGGCTGCTTCATCGTCCTCGCAGGAACAGTATTCGCGAAGCGGGAGCCGTCGTGACCGGGGACGGCGACGCGCCAACGCTCGAGGCTTTGCTTGGAGGAAGAGGCTATGGCTTTTGATGTTAGCGTCATTGGGTTGTATATTCTCGACATTCTGGGTCGTCCCGTGGACAGGATTCCGCCCGGCGGTCAGGTGCATTTCATCGAGGATATTCGTCTGACCGTCGCCGGCACGGCAGGCGGCGCCGTCATCGACTGCGCGAAGCTCGGCCTCAAGGCGCTAGCGGTCGGCGCGGTCGGCGACGACGAGAAGGCCGACTTCGTACTGCACACGCTTTCGAATTTTGGCGTCGATATCACGGGGATGCGTCGCCTCAAGAGCGTGCCGACGTCGGCGACGATATTGAACATCCGCCCCAATGGCGAACGGCCCGCCTTGCATCGTCGCGGCGCCTCGGACCAGTTCACCCTGACGGACGCCGATTACGCCCAGGTGCTGGACGCCAAATTCGTTCACGTGGGCGGCATGCCGCTGTTAGCCAAGTTCGATGGAGCGCCGACCACTGCGCTCCTCAAGGCGGCCAAGACGGCAGGCTGCGCCACGACCTTCGATCTTCTCTCTGCCACGCCTGCGACGACTGAGGTGTTGCGCCCTTCGCTGCCCTACGTCGACTATTTCGTGCCGAGCATCGAGGACGCCTCGACAATGAGCGGACATTCCAAGCCCGAAGACGTGGCGCGCTTTTTCCTCGACCTTGGAGTTGGCTCGTGCCTGCTGACCATGGGGGGCGACGGCTGCTTGGTCGCGACCGCGGACGGCATGTTTCGCCTGCCCGCCTTTGACATCGACGTAACGGACACCACTGGTTGCGGCGACGCTTTCACCGCCGGTCTGATCGCCGCCCTCAACCACGGTTGGGACATTGAGAAATCCGCGCGTTTTGCCTCGGCTTGCGGTGCGCTGGTGGCGACCGGGCTTGGATCCGACGCCGGGATCGTCAGTTTCGAAGACACCGAAACCTTCATGTGCACCGCGCCCGTCCGGCCAATCGCCGGCCGATAGAAGGGATTGGCGCGCGCTTTCGACGAATGCGCTCCCTGACGGTCTTCTCGATCGCCGAGACCTCAAAAGGCCGACGATGCCGATCTCGGGACCGTCGTGACCGTGGCGAACCAAACAAACTCTCTCGAAGGCCTGCCCTCTTCCGTTGTCCATCTTCTCAATTCGGGGGGACGCTTTCGCAATCTCCGACGGCGCGATAGTGCTGGGGCGAGGCCCGGAATCCGGTCGCCTTGGTCGACAGTTGCGGATTGGGTTGACCATTCGCTCAAACAAGGTCGCGCGGCGATGATTGCGCCGTCCATGTTCGTTTCGTCCTTGAGCTGGACTCCACTGAGCTTTCCTCGCAAAGCCGCTCGGATCAGGTAATGCAACTTGCTGGCGGCGGCGGCGTAGCTCATCCCGTCGGCGCGAACATTCGAGATGCAGTTTCGATCGGCGTCCGTCTTCCCAACCTGAGGCGCCCAAGTCATGTAAATTCCCATACTGTCGGGCGAGCTTAGGCCTGGACGCTCCCCGATCAGAACGACGACAAGGTGAGCCTGGAGCAATTCGGCAATTTCGTCGCCCAGGGCGACGCGGCCTTGAATGGCGACGACCGCCGCACCGACCGTCAGGCGCTCGTCTGTTAGTCGCGGAAGGAGCGCTTTGAGGAACGGCGCTGCATGTCGTTCTATGGCGAGGGCGGATAGACCGTCCACGACGGCCAGGACGAGATCAGGGCGGTCATCTGAGCGCCCGGCGGCCTCGATCAATTGCCTGCGCGATTGTTCGTCGAGGCGACGTCCGAGATCGGGCCGTTTCAAATAGGTTTGGCGGTCGCCCGCGGCGCTCCGCACCACGAGCGTTTCCAAACCGAGGGACTTCAAGGCGTCCTCGACGATCTCGACTCTGAGCGCGCTGTGGACGGTGTCGCGGGCGCGTGCGTGATCGAACTGAAAATCGAGATGCGCAGCGGTCGGCAGGCTCGTCCCTGCCCTGCCCAGGGCTATGCGCGCCGGGGTGAGTCGCCGTAACCGGCGCCAGTCGTTGGGAACGACGAAGGGGACAGGAGCGTCGCATATCGGCTTTCCTTCAGGTCAGTCGAACAAGTGCGCCTTGCAAAGGTTGCGGCAGCGATTCCGCCAGGCGGAGCTGCGGGCCAGGCTGAAAGACGCCGATCTTCAGGAGCCAGTCCTCGAATTCGGGCGCCGGCTTCAAGCCCAAGAGCTTGCGCGCGTAAAGGGCGTCATGGAACGAAGTGGTCTGATAGTTCAGCATGATGTCGTCCGAGCCGGGGATTCCCATAACGAAATTCAGCCCCGCCGCCGCGAGCACGGTCAGGAGCACGTCCACGTCGTCCTGATCGGCCTCGGCATGGTTCGTGTAACAGACATCGCATCCCATCGGGACGCCCAGCATCTTACCGCAGAAGTGATCCTCGACCCCGGCGCGGATGATCTGCTTGCCATTGTAAAGGTACTCGGGCCCGATAAAGCCCACCACCGTGTTCACGAGCAGCGGGCGAAACTTGCGCGCGACCGCGTAGGCCCGCGCCTCGCAGGTCTGCTGATCTACGCCATGGTGAGCGGAAGCCGACAGCGCCGAACCCTGGCCGGTCTCGAAATACATGACGTTGTCCCCGACGGCCCCGCGCTTGAGCGACAATCCGGCTTCATAGCCCTCCTGGAGAACCGACAGGTCGATCCCAAAGCTGCGATTGGCGCTTTCGGTCCCGGCGATCGACTGAAAAACCAGATCGACCGGGGCCCCACGGTTGATCGCTTCAATGCTCGTCGTGACATGCGCGAGCACGCATGACTGCGTCGGAATCTCGTAGCGCAGCGATGATCTCGTCCAGCATGCGGACCAGATCGATAACCGCGGGAATGCTGTCCGAAGCTGGATTGACGCCGATCACCGCATCGCCGTTCCCGTACATCAGACCGTCGATCACGCTGGCGGCGATGCCGGCAGGGTCGTCGGTCGGATGGTTGGGCTGCAGGCGCGTCGAGAGCCGTCCGGAGAGGCCGATCGTGTTACGGAAGCGCGTGACCACGCGGCATTTCCGGCTCACGAGAACCAGGTCCTGGATTCGCATGATTTTAGATACCGCCGCGACCATCTCCGGCGTCAGTCCCGGGGCGATGGCGGTCAGACGCGCCTCGTCTATGTCGTCGGAGAGCAGCCAGTTGCGGAAGTCCCCAACAGTCAGGTGCCCCACCGCAGAGAATGCAGCTGCGTCGTGACCGTCGACAATGAGACGGGTAACCTCGTCGGATTCGTAAGGTACGACGTGCTCGTCCAGGAAAAGCTTGAGGGGCAGTTCGGCCAGCGCCATCTGGGCGGCCACGCGCTCGGTGTCGTCTGCCGCGGCGATTCCCGCCAGTTCGTCGCCCGAGCGCGCCGGAGTGGCCTTCGCGAGGAGGGTCTTGAGGTCGTCGAAGCGGAAGCTCTCGCCCCTCACCGTGTGTACGAACGCCATGGTCAGATCTCCATCCGCACATGAAGCGGGTTCCTGGAACGCCGGGTTAGCGTCATTCGACTTGGTCTTCCTTCTTGCAAATTCCGTTAGCAGGCAGCCGGCGGCCCGAACCGCCTGAGTTTTGCGACGGCGGCTCCGCCGGGACGCTCGCGGGCGGGAACGACGGCGCAATGCAGCAGAATTCGCATGCAAAATTGCGCTACCGCAATGCCCCGCGGCCTAAATAGTGGCTTCATTCGTGTCCGATCTAGCGCAAAGGGGCAAGGCCATGAAACGCGCATACAATGCCTACATCGTCGGTTCGGGAATCGCCTCGCTCGCCGCCGCCGTCTATCTGATCAGGCACAAGATTGTCCCGCCGGAGCGCGTGACCATCTTCGAATCTGAGAAGGACTATGGCGGCGCCATGGGCGCTTCAACGGTCGATGTGCCGTTCTCGCCCGCCTATCCGCGGCGCCCAAGGAGCGCGTATGTGCTTCCTGCGACCCGGCTTCTGGAGAAACATTACTCCTGCGCTCTAGATTTATTCGAGCGCTTTCCCTGTGTGAGCGATACGTCGAAAACCATCGCGAAGGACCTCATCGACTTCAACAGAGACTGTCCCTACGACGACAAAGCCCGCATACTGAATTCAGCGCTACAAGTCGTGAACGATCCAAGCATGGGCGTGAGCTCTACAGACCGCGAAAGGGCGGTCGAATTAATATTGCTCAACGATGAAGAAGCATGCGACGGAAGGGCAATCGACGATCAAAGATTTGGCTTCTCGGATCAATTCTTTGAATCGCAATTCTTTCTCTCTTGGTCCACGATGATGGGGCCGCTGCGCAAGCACAGCGCGATTGAGTTCAGGCGGTATTTCGAAAGATTTCTCCACGTCGTGCCCTATGTCGACACGATGGCGAATGTCTGGCGCATGAGATTAAATCAGGACGACGCGGTCGCCCGTCCCATTCTGGCTTGGCTCCGGGGCAAAGGGGTTGATGCCGAAGGAAATAGACTTGCTGAAGGCGTTAATTTCCGCGCCAATACGGTGGTCAAGGCAGTGAATTTCGCGCCGGATGGGGACGGGATTCGGGCCGAAAGCATCACGGTCGCGCCTGCCGCCGATTCGGCTTCCCCCGACGGCGCTGAGCAGACCCTCACGCTCGGGGAAAAGGATTATGTCTTTCGTCACTCTGGGCTCCCAGATCGCCAATTTGAGCGTGGGCTCGATGGACCTCAGTCCCCCTACCGTGACCGAGCCCGAGAAAGCCTGGGCCTTGTGGACCCAGATCAAAGAGAACGCCGCGCTCCACGGCCGAGGCGACTTCGGAGATCCGGAGCCTTTCTTCAACCCACCGGAACTGAAAGAGGACCCTTTCCTGTCGACATGGGTGACGTTCACAGTCACGTCGAACAAGCCGACATTCCTCGACCGGTTGAGCCGCCTCACGGGAAACAAGCCGTGGCAACAGGGAATCGTCACTTTGGCCGACTCGCCCTGGTTGATTTCAGTCGTGCCCTTCCCGAAGCCCCATTTCTTCTGTCAGGCGGAAGACCTTTGGGTATGGTGGGGGTTCAGTCTTTGTCACGACAAGCCGGAAAATATCAATCAGCTGGGCAAATATGTCAGCCGCAAGGTTACCGAGTGCAGCGGCTCCGAAATCCTCGAAGAAACCATCAAGCAGTTCGGGTTCGACAGCGACCTTGCCGACATTCTTGGCTCCTCCGTTTGCATCCCTTGCCGGCTTCCGCACGCAGGCAGCGTGTGGCTGAGGCGACGGCAGGCGAATCGTCCCAAAGTCGTTCCGGACGGGGGGAGGAACTTCGCCTTCCTGGGCCAGTTCTGCGAAATCCCCAAAGATACCATGTTCACGCTGGAGTATTCAGTTCGCTCTGCGCAGGTGGCGATCGAGCGCCTGTTCGACGGCCCCAGCCCTCCGACCGTCTATCAGGGTCAGACCGATCCGGTCGCAATCGCGGCCGCTTTTTCGAGGTTTGTCTTGAACTGCCCGATCCATTGAGGGGCAGAAACGGTCATCCGCTGATCCGCTTGGGGGCGGCGAGACCGCACAGAACAGGTATCGGCCGGCGTTGTCTCGTCTCCGCTTCGGCCTGATGGCTCAGCGGCAAATGGTCCCGTAGACAGGCGGTTTTCGATTGACGATCATTGCGTTGCCTTGTTTTGGGAGCGGCTATGGAGATCGCCGATTGGCTCCGCAGGCTCGGCCTCAGTCAGTACGAGGCCGCATTTTGCGAGAATTCCATCGACCTGGAGATTCTTCGAGAGCTGACGTCGGAAGACCTCAAGGACCTTGGCGTCGCCTCGGTGGGGCACCGCCGCAGGCTGCTGGCCGCGATTGAAGAGTTGTCGAGCACAGGCCGCGCGACTTCGCCGGTCGCGGGGTCGGCGGCGGCAGGGATCGCAGAATCGACCTCCGCCGAACGCCGCCATCTCACCGTGATGATTGTCGATCTCGTCGGCTCGACAGCGCTTGCCGCGCGGCTCGATCCGGAGGACATGCGAGACGTCCTCGCAGCCTATCACACATGCTGCGCTGGCCTCATCGCGTCCAACGGCGGATTCGTCGCCAAACACATGGGCGACGGCGTGCTGGCCTACTTCGGCTATCCGCAGGCTCATGAACAGGACGCCGAGAACGCAGGCCGCGCGGCGCTCGCGATCGTCGCCGCCTCGCCCAAGCTGAATACAGCGGCAGGCGCCCCGCTGCACGTGCGGGTCGGCGTCGCGACGGGGAACGTTGTGGTCGGCGATCTTCTGGGATCCGGAGAGGCGCAGGAGCGCAGCGTCGTCGGCGACACTCCGAACCTCGCGGCGCGCCTGCAGGGGATCGCCGAGCCCGACGGCGTGGTCATCGACGAGGGCACGAGGGAGCTTCTCGGCAATCTCTTCAAGCTTCAGGATCTGGGAACCAGGGACCTCAAGGGGATCGAGAGACCCGCGCGGGCCTGGGCGGCCCTGGGAGAGAACACGGTCGCCAGCCACTTCGAGGCGCTGCACGGAACGGACCTCACGCCGCTCGTCGGCCGGCAAGAAGAATGCGAATTGCTGCTCAGGCGGTGGGCGCAGGCGAAGGATGGCGAAGGACAAGTTGTCCTGATTTCCGGCGAGGCCGGGATCGGCAAGTCGCGCCTTGCCGCCGCGCTCATCGAAAGCGTTGCTGACGAACCGCTGACGCGCCTGCGCTATTTCTGCTCTCCGCAGCACACAGACGACGCCCTCTTTCCGATTATCAGCGAGATGGAGCGCGCCGCGCGGTTCGCGCGCGACGACACCCCGCAAGCGAAGCTCGACAAGCTCGACGCGACTCTGGCCTATACGTCGACCCCGGCCGAGGACGCTGCGCTGTTCGCCGACATGCTGTCGCTGAAGACCGACGGGCGCTACCCGGCGATCGACCTTGCGCCGCCGCAGCGCCGGCAAAGAACGCTGCAGGCGCTCTCGGCGCAACTCGAGGCTCTGACGCGCCTCCGTCCTTTGCTGATGATCTTCGAGGACGCGCATTGGTCGGACCCGACGAGCCTCGAAGCGCTGAGCCGCACCGTGGACCGCATCCAGAGCCTTCGCGCGCTTCTGATCGTGACTTTCCGGCCGGAGTTCGACGCGCCCTGGATCGGGCAGTCCCACGTCACGACGCTCATCCTCAATCGGCTGGCCGAGCGCGACATCAGCGTCATGATCGGCGCCGTCGCGGGTGCGCGGCCGCTGCCGACGACCATCCGGCGTGACATTGTCGAGCGCAGCGACGGCGTGCCCTTGTTCGTCGAGGAGATGACGAAAGCGGTGCTGGAGGCGGACAGCGAGGGCAAGACGGCAAGGAACCCACCCCTTACTGTTCCCGCGACCTTGCAGGCCTCGTTGATGGCGCGGCTCGATCGGCTGGGCCCGGCCAAGGAAGTCGCGCAGGTCGCCGCTGCGATCGGCCGTGAATCCTCTCATTCGTTGCTGGTTTTGGTGGCGAACTTAGCGGAACCGGACTTGAACGAGGCGCTTGATCATCTCGTTCGGGCCGGTTTGCTGTCTAGGCGGGGCGTCTCGCCCGACTCGACCTATTTATTTAAACACGCCCTACTGCAGGATCTGGCTCACGGAGCCCTGCTGCGCGAGCCGCGGCGCCTCTTGCATATGCGGATCGCGCTGGCTCTGGAGGCTCATTTCCCCGACGTCGCCCAATCGCAGCCGCAGGTGTTGGCGCGCCACTGCGCGGAGGCGGGATTGTTTGAGAAAGCTGCGGCGCACTGGGGCAGGGCCGGACGGAAGTCGATGGAGCGTTCAGCGGTGGTGGAGGCGGAATTTCAATTTTCGCAAGCGCTCGCCCAGATCGCCGAGTTGCCGGGCTCGGCGGCGCTTCGCCGCGAACAATTCAGACTCCAGGCGGGACTGATCAGCGCGATGATGTTTAGTCGGGGCTACACCTCCGCCACCACCAAGGCGGCCCTTCGCCAAGCTCAAGAGCTTATCGATCGCTCTGAGATGCTTGGCGAGCCAATGGACGACCCGCAATCGCTCTACATCGTCCTCGAGGGCTTCTTCTATGCAAATCACATCGCGCCCTCAGGCGGCGCGGCCCTCGAGATTGCGCAGCGGTACTTGGAGCTTGCGCAAAAGAGCGCGGCGCTTGCCCCACTCATTGTTGGGCATCGTATGGTAGGGGAGGCCTCGATGTTCGTGGGAAACATCCTCGCGAGCCGTGCGCACTACGATGAGGCGATTGCGCTTTACGACCCTTCGAAGGACCACAACCGGACGAAATGGGGCGGGGTCCAGTGGGTCGGGAGCATGTCTTTGCGCGCGCTTGCGCTTTGGATTCTCGGTTCCCCAGTGGCCGCCCAATCGGACGCGGCCCAGGCGCTGAGCATTGCCCGTGGCGCACGGAATGCGGTCGCAGTGGGAGTGGCGCTTCTATGCAAAACGCGGACACATTTATTCTGCGGGCACATTTCCGCCGCGAGAGCGGAGGCCGACGAATTCGTCGTGCTGGCGCAAGAGACGGGAGAGCCGTACTTCAACGCCTTGGCGCTGATGATTCAGGGCCTCGTCTATGCGAGCGGCGCTGATACCCCAGAAGCCGTCGGTCGGCTCGAATCTGCGCTCAGCGCCTACCGGTCGATGGAAGCGACCTTGTTTACGCCAAACGTATTGTCGCATCTTGCCAAAGCGCACGCCCGTCTCGGGGAATTCGACCACGCCTGGCGCTGCATCGACGACGCGATCACGACCATCGAAATGAGCAAAGAACGTTGGTGCGAAGCCGACGTTCTTCGCGTCGCAGGGGAACTTGCGATGGATTCGCCCGAATGCGACGCCGCGAAGGCTCAGGCATATTTCGACCGCGCCCTCGAGGTTGCGCGGAGACAACAGGCGAAATCCTGGGAACTGCGCGCGGCGACCAGCAAGGCGCGCCTCCTACGGGATCAATGCCGACCCGCGGAGGCTCAGGACCTGCTTGCGCCCGCCTACTCTTGGTTCACGGAGGGCTTCGACACGCTCGACCTAAAGGAGGCGAAAACGCTCCTCGACGAACTGGCTTCCCAGTAGCGCGGAGCGGACGTCTGCGATCCCATAGTTCTCGATAGGCGAGGCGTTACCTGCTCCCTTGCGACGTTCGCGGTCGCGATTTGCAACGGCAGCCATACACCCGCGCCTTCCACACTGTGCAATTGAACTTGTATGAGGCGATTGGCGTCAAGGCGATCATAAAGGGCATCTCCTTGTTCGATTGGCGGGCGACATCGCGCCGTCCCGAGCCGCTATTCCTTCGGACGCTGCGCGCAGTGGCGGTCAAGGGTGGCCGAGGGCCATCGCGGAGCGACTTGCCCTTGACGGGCGCGAGCACAGCGTCAAGCTTCCCAGCGACAGGGGCGCATCCCGCTCGTTCAGATCAGTTTCGACGGCGACGATTAGGCGACGGTGATCCGGTCGATCGCGTTGCCTCTTCGAGGTAAAAGCGCTCTCCTGTCAAAAACCGTCTATCTGCGTCGGAATCCAGCAAGAGAGGCCGGCGATTTATCGTATATGGGCCTAGTTGAATTACCTACGGGCTAATCTCCTGCTGGCGGCGCAACGAAATCAGAATACTATTAACATATAGGTCTAGTCGTTAGTTTATGACGGCGTTTGAAAGATAAGTATACCCTGCCCACATGCGGGAATTTCGCCGGTTGTCAAGCCTTAAGAGTTCACGAAAGGCAAAAGGCCAATCAGTGATCCACCAAGATGTTCGTTCTATGTTCTCCACATATCCGCAGCTTGTCGCACCTCGAATTTTTGATTAGTGGCCCAAAGGAGAAGATTTAAGTTTAGGTAATCATATGACAATGACACCGCGTTCATCCTTACTGGAAACGCGCCTCGACGCGCGAGCATCCGCGGAGCGTCAATCTGAATTACGAACAATCGAGGCGGCGCTGCTCAAGATTCACTTGCGCGCCGATTCGATTGAGGACCCCGTGCTGACGTATCTTATCAACATGGCGATCGCTGAAGTGCGAGGGATGACGCCGGTCGATCAGGAAACGCCAGCCTCGCAAGAGGGTCGCACACCGTCTAATGTCATCAAGTTTGCGGACTCATTCGAAAGTCGCTTGACCGGTTCGGCGGTTGCGGCAGCCACGCCCGTCCGCTCGGTTTGCAAGCATGCGCAAATGAGTTCCGCTCTCTCCTCAGGCGACACGGAAATCCAGCCCGAAGCAGCGGAGCAATCCATTCCCGCAAGCAGTTCAGGCAACTCATCGGCCGGACAGGTCACGTCTGTTCCGTCCAGTCTGGACGTTTACGCCCTACATTTATTGGCCGAGGGCTGGCGTTGGATGGGGACGCCGGCAATATAAAGGCGGCATCGAGTGCGGGCGTCAATCGTATCTCCATAAATTCCTGCGTATTCAAGTTTGATCGAGCCCGCGGCCCGTCGAGGCCGACGTCGTTCATCGGCAAGAAGCCGACGGTGGTGACAGCAGCCGCGGATTGCCACTCTGTGGGCGACACCTTCTTGCTACGCGTTCGGTCGTGAGTTGCAGAGCCGCGATCCGGGCTGGCCGATCGTCTCGTCCGCCAATGTTTAGGTTGTTTAGATATAGCTGACACACTTGCAGTTTTTGTGTACGTATGATTAAGTAAAATATAAATATGGCCGTCGAATTTTGATCCGCAGCGGCGTTCCCTGATTTGAGCCAAGCGTCCGAACCATGGGGTAGGCAAGAATTTGTACCGAGGGCGGGACGTCAAAATAGCGCTCGACCCATTGTTCGCTCATGCACCTGTCGCGATGGCGGTGTTCGACAGAGAGATGCACTACATCGCGGCCAGCGAACGTTGGTTGACTGAGCACCAGCTTGATCGTTCGCCCGTCGGTCGTTGTCATTACGACGTCTTTCCAAAGTTGCCCAAAGCCTGGCTGGCGGTGCACCGTCGCTGCCTCGCCGGAGGCAGCGAAAGCTCCAGCGGCCAGCCGGTCCAGCACCCGGACGGAACCGTCCGTTGGATCAAATGGGCCGCGGCCCCCTGGCGCGACGGCGAAGGAAATATCGCCGGCCTCATCCTGACGTCCGAAGATGTTACGGTGCGGAAGCGGGCGGACGATGAGGCCGCTTATCTCGCGTCTGTCGTCGCCAGCTCGACCGATGCGATCATCGTCAAGGCTTTGAATTCGGTTGTCACGCGTTGGAACCCCGGAGCGACCCGTTTGCTCGGCTATCGTGCGGACGAGATGATAGGGCGCTCGGTCACTCACATCATCCCGAGCCAACGTCTTGACGAGGAAGAACGGATCATTCGTCGACTGAGCGCCGGTGAGACGATCGAGAATTTCGAAACGAAGCGGATCACCAAGGACGGAAGCGTCCTCGACGTCTGCCTGACGGTCTCGCCGATTAGGAACGCCCTTGGCGTATGCATGGGCGGTTCGAAGACAATGCGCGATATAACCGAGCGGCGGCGCTCGGAGGAGGCGCTGCGGCAAAGTGAAGAACGGCTCAGGCTCGGTTTGAAGGGCGCTCAGGCGGGAGCCTGGCAGTTGGACATCGCCACCGGCAAAGCGACCTGGACGCCGGAGGCTCACGCGCTGCATGGGTTCGACCCGAATGCCGGGGGTCTGTCCTATGAGGAATGGCTTGCGAAAGTCCATCCCGAGGATCGCGCGACGGCCGACTCCGCGGTCCGGGACGTGTTGGAAAGACGTGCGACTGAAATGAAGATGGAGTTCCGCGTCGTCCTGCCTTCCGGCGAAATCCGCTGGCTCGAGGCGCTGGGCAAAGTGGAGTTTGCGACTGATGGCGCGCCTCTCCACATGTTCGGAATCAATCACGACATCACGGCTCGAAAGCGAGACGAACTCGCGGGGCGCGAAAGCGAATGCGGCGCTGCATCAAAGTCAGGTCCGTTTGCGCCACGCGGCTCGACGCGGGCCGGCTGACCTACGCGGAGTTCAATCTGCGCGCAGGTTTCGCCAATGCCGCGGAGAACTATGCCCGCGTCATGGGCTACAAGCCCTCCAGCGATCCGGCATCCGGTCGAGTTGGGCGACGCCTTGGCGGCTTTGATGGAGCACGTTCCAATTGGAGACCGCGCCCGGCTTGTGGACGCATTCGCAGAGCTGCGAAGCGGAAGGAAAAAAGCCAAGGCCGAATACCGGGTCTTGGGCGACGACGGCGTCGAACGCTGGATCGAGAGCGCGGCCACCGCGGAGTTCGACCGGGACGGCAGGCCGGAGCAGATCTTTGTCACCAGTCTCGACGTCACCGAGCAGGTGGAGGGCGCGCATGGCGCTCGAAGCGGCGCGTGACAAGGCGGACGAGATCCTGTCAAGCATCGCCGATGGGTTCTATGCGCTCGATTCCGAGTGGCGGTTCGTTTACTTCAACGACCGCGCGGAACGTCACTTGCACAAGAGTCGTGAAGACGTGACCGGCCGCCCATTGCTCGAGGTGTTTCCGCAGATTGAGGACAGCCCGGTCCGCGCGCGGCTCCGGAAGGCGATGGCCGAGCGCGTGGCGGTCGAGTTCGAGGAGTTCTCGCCGACCTTTCTGCGCTGGATGTTTTACTCGGTCTATCCGACCCGCGAGGGCGGAATCTCGGTCTATTTCCGCGATATCTCCGACCATAAGCGGCTCGAAAGCGAGGTCGCCGCGGCCAGGATCGAGGCGGAGCGCGCCAATACGGCCAAGTCGAAGTTTATCGCGGAGGCGAGCCACGATCTGCGACAGCCCGTGCAGTCGCTGGTCCTTCAAATGGCCTTAGCCGAGCGTCAGGTCGCCGACAATCCGCCGCGCGCTCGAAACGCTCGACAGGATGCAGACGTCGCTAAAAGGCCTGAATGGGCTTCTCGACGCCGTTCTGGACCTCTCGCGTCTCGACGCAGGCGTCGAGGCCCAGCCGGAGGCGGTCGATCTCGGCGGTCCTCATCCGCCGCCTCGCGAACGAATATAGGCCGAAGGCCGACGGGCTCGGTCTCGCCCTCAGGGTGGCGCATCGCGAACTCTGGGCCAAAGCCGATCCGGTCCTGCTCGAGCGCGCGTTGCGCAACCTGATCGAGAACGCGCTGCGCTACACGAGGACCGGCGGGGTTCTGATCGGGCCAAGGCGCAGAGGCGAGCGTATCCGCATCGACGTCGTCGACACCGGGATCGGCGTTCCGCAGCAGAGACGGAAGGACATCTTCGAGGAGTTTGTCCAGATCAACAACCCGGGTCGGCAACCGCGGCGCCGGCCTTGGGCTTGGGCTGGCGATCGTCGCGCGGATTGCGACGCTGATCGACGCGACAATCGAGGTGAACTCAAAGGAGGGCAAGGGATCGCGATTTTCATTGTCGCTTCCGGCGGTCGAACCCCGCTCGCGTTGTTGTCGACGAAGAGCCCGACCATTTGCAAGATCCTGGCGGTCGCATTCTGATCGTCGAGGACAACGTGATCGTGCGGGAGGGGCTCGAAGCGCTTTTGACGAAATGGGGCTACGACACCGTCGCGGCGTCCGACGGCGAACAGGCGCTCGACCTTGCTGAGCGGGACGAGTGGCGCTTCGGCTGCATCGTCACCGATCAGCGGCTCGGCGCGGGTCTGACTGGCGTCGAGACGGCAACGGAAATCCTGCGACGATCCGGCCGCGCGCTGCCGACGCTTGTTCTCACCGGCGACACCGCCAAGGAGAACATCGCCGAAATCGTCGCGAGCGGCTTCGAACTGATGCACAAACCGATTGTCTCCAAACCGTTGCGACGAACGATTGCCCGAATGATGGGCTAACGATGGCTCATGGCGAGCGTCACGCTCAATCGCTGAGTTAGCGGCTCTGACAGGGAGCATGCCCTTACAAGAGTCACAAGGAAAAGCCCGCTCCACTGCCGTCTTGCGCCTCGGATCCATTAGGGACGCGTGGCGATCACCACGGCGTCATGATGAGGTTTGGTTCTGTGACGGGCGTCACAGCGGCCGGCCTCGACGCATGGTTTAATAGAAAATGGGAAAAGGTATCGGTCAAAGGGGACGAACCGGCTGCAATCAGAAGGACGGACTGGAATGGCGACCGGCACGAACCGGATCGAGCGACACGCTGCTTTCTACCGCGGATATCTGGCGGACGACCGAGACTTGGCGGCCGTTGCGGCCATCCTTGCGATCGGAATTGCGCTTTGGCTGCTTTTTTACCTGGTTGCCGCGGTCGGTCCGCACTCGCACGGCGAACGATCGGCGCATTCTGCGCGCTTCGAGACCTCCCAGCCCGCCCGTCCCTGACATTTCACGCATAGGTGATGGTCGGGACCGCGCGTCGGGCGGCGGGGAGCGGCATGACCCGCGTAGCTCGTATCGTCTCGATTGACGAATGATGCGGCGCAGTCTCTTTCCTATTTGACCGCCGCGCCAGCCGACACGATGCTCGCCGCCGACCCGACGGTCGAAAAGCCGCCGCCGATGATCGCGAACACCTTCTGCACGTCGGTCGAGGGCGAATTCGACACGTAGATGAGGTCGCGATTGGCGATCCGGAAGCTCTGTTCGAGGAACAGGCTGTTCGGGTCGGTGAGGTCCAGCCGATAGACGATCGGCGTCAACTGGCCCGGCCGGACGAGCGGACTCGTCGGATCGAGCTGGCGCGCGACCGACTCGAGCTCATAACGAAAGACGAAGACACCGCGCGGATCGGAGCGGTTGTCCTGCAGCCCGCCGGATTTCGCCAGCGCCTCCGCGAGCGTGATTCCGTCGGCGTCGAACGGGATTTCGGCGTTCTGGCCGGTCGCGCCGTAAGCGATGAACTTCTGCGGATCGCGCACCAGCGTCAGCGTGTCGCCGGGATGCAGGTAGATGTTCTCGCGCGGGTTGTTGACGATCGTGATCAGCGGAATGCGCGAGGTCGTCGAGCCGCGCGACATCTCGACGAAGGTCTCGTTGACCGGCGCGCGCACGCCGCCCGCGGAAGCCAGAACGTCGAGCAGCCGGTCGCCCTTGACGGTCAGCGGCACGCGCGCGCCCGCCGCCACCTCGCCGCCGACGCTGACCGAATTGCCGGCCGTCCGTGTGACGTTGACCAGCACCTGCGGCTGGATCGCCTTGCCTTCCAGCGCGCGCTCGATATCCTGCTGGACCGCCCGCGTCGTCCGGCCCGCCACATGGACCCGCCCGGCGTAGGGCACCGTAATGCCCCCGTCCCGGCCGACCACCTGTTCCGGAATGGTGGCGCTGTTGGCCCCTGCGCTGACTTTGTCGGTGATCGCCGGCGCGGAGAACAGGCCGCCCGCCCCGGCCTCCCAGACCGTCACGGTCACCGCGTCGCCGACGCCGATGACCGGCTCGGCCGAAACCCGGCGGTCGCCGAACTGGGCGGAAAAGCTGCCGTATCCTCGTCGCCTGAGCGCCTCGACAGTCGTCGGCGTGATGTCGACGACCATGATAGCGCGGGCTCGCGTCCGCGCCGACCTGCTCGCGTCGTGACGTCGCTCGCGCTCGGACCCGAATCGGGCAGCGACCCGCAGCCCGCGACGCGAAAGGAGAGCGATCGCGCTAGACCGCGCCCCAAAGACCCAACTTACCCAGCTGCCCCATGAACGGCCCCATTACCCCGTTCCGTTGTGTACCAAGGCGGCCTGTCGGTGGCTACGTCCCGGCGGCACTCCGCCATGCGTCGCCGGCAGAGTGTTGCCAAAATGTGACTCCGCAGGATCGGGTCCCGGCCATGGTGCGACGCTCATCCCAGTGGAGAACATTACGTAATTTGCTCATAGGAGCGCGTCTGCGGTCGAAGTAAGTTCATAACAATAAACGTCGGTATACCGCTGTTCTCTGAGATATGGCGGAGAACTTTACATCATATACTGTTGCGCTATTTGATCGCAGAATCTTTGTGATCAAATAATACACATCGCCAGAAAATCGACCGATGTTGACATCGCGGCAAAATTTCGATCAAAAGGAAATCGGCTGTCCCCTCCCAAGCCGACGCGGCGGTTGCGCTCGCGGTCGCCGCCACTCCGAATTGAACCTACTCCGATAATGCGGATCTAGGCATTGGGTCACACCGTTCGCTCTCGACGATTCCGATATCGCGGTCATTGGCCGCGCTTGCCGGCTCCCGGGGGCTGCGAATGTCGGGGAATTGTGGGAGCTTCTTCACGGCGGGCCGCTGCGCCGTCTCGGCAATTCCGGCGGACCGATGGCCGCTTTCGCGTTTCCGCCATCCGCGACTGAGGGAGCCGGGGCGCAGCTACACCTGGGCCGCCGGCGTCCTGCCGGACATCTGGGGTTTCGATCCGGCCGTCTTCCGGATTTCCCCGCGCGAGGCGCAGCAGATGGACCCGCAGCAGCGGTTGCTGCTCGAACTCGCCTTCGAGGCGTGCGAGGACGCGGGCTTCGCCCCGTCGAAGCTGGCGGGCGGTCAGACCGGGCGTCTATGTCGGCGCGTCGGCGCTCGACTACTCGACGATCGGCCTGCACGATCCGGCGGTCGCCGACGCCTATTACGCGACCGGCAACACGCTCTCGATCGTCTCGAACAGGCATTTCCTATGTTTTCGACCTGCATGGGCCGAGCCTGACGATCGACACCGCCTGCTCGTCGTCGCTCGTCGCGCTCCACCAGGCGCGTCAGGCCCTGATCCAGGGCGAGATCGACGCGGCGCTGGTCGGCGGCGTCAACGTGCTGGTCAGCCCGTTCGGCTTCATCAGCTTTTCCCAGGCGACGATGCTGTCGCCGACCGGCCTCTGCCGGGCCTTCGCCGCCGAGGCGGACGGATACGTGCGGGCGGAGGGCGGCGTCGTCCTGGTCCTGAAGACGCTGAAGAAGGCGATCGCCGACGGCGACCGGATTCACGCGGTGATCTGCGGCAGCGCGGTCAATTCCGACGGCCGCACGAGCGGCATCTCCATGCCCGCCGAGAAATACCAGATCGACCTGTTGCGACACGGCCTACGATCAGGCCGGGGTCGCGCCCGAATTCGGTCGCCTTCGTCGAGGCGCACGGGACAGGGACCCGCGTCGGCGATCCCGTCGAGGCCGCCGCCCTCGGCGCCGTTCTCGGCCGCGCGCGGAGCAGTCCCTTGCCGATCGGGTCGGTCAAGAGCAACATCGGCCATACCGAGCCGGCCTCAGGGCTTGCCGGGCCTCATGAAAGCGATGCTGGCGCTCGAACACGACGAGGCGCCGCCGATCGCTGCATGTCGAGAACCCCAATCCCGGCGATCGATTTCGCGGGCCTCAATCTTCGCGTCGCAAGCGAGGCCGATCCCGCTGCCGCGCGTCCGACAGGCGCCGGTTCGCCGGCGTCAGCTCGTTCGGCTTCGGCGGCACCGAGCGCGCACGTCATCATCGCCGATCCGCCGCTCGCGCCGCGCGACCGCGGTCGCCGCGCCGCGCGTGATGATGATCTCCGCCCAGACGGAGGACGCTCTGCGCGCTCTGGCGGAGGTCCTACGCGAGACAGCTCGACGGCGCGAGCGTTGGCGAGCGCAGCCGCATCGTCGCGGCGACCGGCCGCCGGCGCGAGCGCATGCGCGAGCGCCTCGCGCTGCCTGCCGCAGGAGCCGAGCGGTCTCGCCCCGGCGCTGGCGCGGTTCGCCCAATCCGGCGAAGCCGACCCGAGCTGCGTCCGGGCGACCGCGATCGAGGGCGACGGCTCGGTCGTGTTCGTCTTCTCCGGCAACGGATCGCAGTGGTCGGGCATGGGACGGGCCGCTTACCGCGCGAACGCCGCCTTTCGCGAGGCGTCTGGCGGAAGTCGATTCCCATTTCCTCCCGCTGGCCGGCTGGTCGCTGGTCGAGGAATTGGATTCGCCCGACCTCGCGAGCGACCTCACCCACGCCGACATCGCCCAGCCGATGATTTTCGCCATTCAGGCGGCGAGCGTGCGGGCGTTGGCCGAGGTCGGGATCCGGCCGGCGCTGACGCTCGGCCACAGCGTCGGCGAGGTCGCCGCGGCGGAGGCGGCCGGCGTCCTGTCGCTCTCGGACGCGACCCAGGTGATCTTCCATCGCAGCCGGCTTCAGCAGGCGACGGCGAACGCCGGCGGGATGGCGGTCGTGTTCGGCCCGCGCGAGGCGGCGGCCGATCTGGTCGCTCGCATTCCCGGCCTCGCGGTCGCCGCGCACAACTCGCATCGCTGCGTCGCCGTCGCCGGACCGCAGGCCGCGCTCGACCGGCTCGTTCGATCTTGCGCCCTCGGCGAAGCTCAAGGCGCGCCCGCTCGACCTCCCCTATCCGTTCCACACCGAGCTGATGCAGCCGGTGAAGAAGCCGCTGATCGAAAGCCTCGCCGGGTCTCAAGCCGTCGGCCGGCTCAATCCCCTTTCTGTCCACCGTCGCCGAGGCGATCTTCCCGGGCCGGCGGCCGGCGCCGCCTATTGGTGGCGCAACGTTCGCGAGGTGGTCCGGTTTCAGGAGGGCGTCGAGCGCGCGCTGGACATGGGCAGGCGCGTGTTCCTGGAGATCGGGCCGCGGCCGACGCTGAAAACCCACCTGCGCGACATCGCCGAGCATCTCGACGCACGCCGCCCTCGTCGATTGCGTGCTGGAGGAAAGCGCAGGCGGCGAGGCGACCCGTTCGAGGCGGCGGCGACGCGGCTGATCGCCGGGGGCGCCGACGTCGGGCCGCAATGGGCTTTCGGCCCCGACCCCGGGCCGGGCGTCGCGCTTGCCCGCCTATCCCTGGCGCCGCACGCCGTACCGCTTCCCGGAAATCGACCGAGTCGACCGGCCAGTTCGAGCGCCCGACCGCGTCATCCGCTGATCGGGGCGCGCGAGAGCCGACGGGTCGCTCGAATGGCGCGCGATCGTCGATCCGCTGCTCGAGCCGGCGTCTTGCCGATCACCGGGTCGAGGGCCAGATCCTGCTGCCCGGCGCCGCCTTCCTCGAAATGGGGCTCGCGGTCGCGCGCGACTGGGCGGGTCCGGAGGCGGCCCTCAGGGGCTTCGAGATCCTTCAGCCGCTGGTGTTCGCTCCGGACGAAGGCTCGCGCGAGATCCTCGGCCGGGTCGAGCCGTCGACGGCCACTGTCGAGATCCTGAGCCGCCCGCGCCTCGCCAAGGCGCCTTACGCGATCCACGCGCGCGGGCGGATCGTCCAAAAGCCGGGCCCTGCGCCGTCTGTCCGCAGCGCGCCCACGCCGACGGATCCGGCGGCGTCGCGGGCGACGCGCTTTATGCGCGGGCGCGCGCAAGCGGGCTCGATTTCGGGCCGGCGTTCCGGGGCCTCGCCCGCGCCTGGCGCGTGGGCGAGGACGGGTCGATAGAGGTCGAACTGACGGCGGCTGCCGCCGATCCGCGCTACGGCCTCGAACCCGCGCGCCTCGATTCCTGCTTCCACGGGCTCATCCTTCTGTTCGCCGCGCGCGAAGGGCGAGAGCGGCGCGTATCTGCCGGTCCGGTTCGGCGAGGCGCGCCTTCTCGCGCCGGGCGCAGACCTCGCCCGCGCCTCGATCCGGGTGGCGCGGCGCGACGACCGCGTGATCGTCGCCGATTTCGATCTCTTCGATCGTGACGGGCGTCTCGTGGCGACGCTTCGCGGCGCGCGCTATCAGGCGGCCCGGCCGCGCGCCGGAGCCAGGCTTTCCGATCTCGGCCTCGTGGCGCAATGGATTCCGCGCCGGCGGAGCTCGCCGGCCCGGGCGCCGCTCGCGGCGCGGCGGCAAAGGCGCCTGCAGCAAGCCGGGCGCTGCAAGCCGACCTCTACGGCGCCGCGCTTGCTGCTGGAAGGATGGGCGACCGCCGCCGCGTTCGAATTCGCGCGCGATCTGGCGAACGGACGGCGTTGTCGATCTCGAGCGCGCTCATCGCGAGCGGCCGGCTGCCCGAGCGCGGCGAGCCTGGGCGGAGGCGATTTTCGCCGACCTCGAGCAGAGCGGCCTGATGCAGCGCTCCGGCCGCGGCCTGCGGTTGACGCCGACTCGATCTGCCGCCGGCGGACGCGGTCTTTTCGGCGCTCGCCGCCCAGCATCCCGAGCGCGCCCCGGAACTCCTGCTCGCCGCCGGCGCCGGCGAGGCGCTGCGGGCGCTGGCGGCCGGCGAGGACTGGGCCAGCGGGCCGTCGGACGTCGCCGTCGAAGGCTATGAACTCAGGTCTCCGTCGGCATGTGGCGGCCGCCCGCACGCTCGCCGAGCGTGCTCGAGGCTATCGGCCGCCGCCGAAAAGCGCCGGTTACGCTTTGCGGGTCCTGCAGGTCGGCGCCGGGCCGGCGATTCCGCGGCTCATCCGCTTCGCCGCCGCCCGCTCGGCGCGCGCGTGACCATCCTCGACCTCGACGCCCGCCGGCTCGAGCGCGCCCGGCTCAGCCATGGCGACGCGCCCGAGATCTCGTTTTGCGGCGATCTCGACGCGCTGGCCGACGGCGAGTTTCGATCTCGTCGTCAGCGCGGGCGGCCTGTCGCGGCTCGATCGTCGAACGCGAAGCGCTGACGCGTTCTGGCGCGCAAATGCGCCGCCGGGGCGGCGGCTGCTGGCGGTCGAGCCGGCGCCGCTCGCTGTTTCACGCGGTCGCGGTCGGCCTCGACGGAAGCGCCGGCGAGCGGACCGCGCGATCGCCGGCTCAGGCCGGAGGCCTGGGCGTCCGAATGCTCGCGCGCCGGCTTCGCCATGCCGGAGGCGCGCCTCGTCGATACGGGCGAGGACCATGCGACGCTTCTCATCGCGGAGGCGCCGGCTCGGCCGCTCGGTCGGCGGACCCTCCGCGTCTCACGGAGATCCTGCGCTCCGGCGCCGACGACGGCGGCTTTGCCGAAATGACGCGCAGGCGCCATCGACGGCGCGCGGCGCCCGCTGCCGGATCGGCGACAGCGGCGTCCTGCCCAGGAACGGGCAGGCCCGCACGCTCCTCTGGCTCGCCGGCGAGCCGGAAGGCGACCGGCGCGGACCGGGTCGCCGCGCTGTGCCTCGCTCTGCGCGACCTCGCGGTCGGCGCTCGCCGAGGCGAAGGCGAGGCTGTTCGTCGCCGTCTCCGGCGGCGGACCGGCCGCTGGCGCGAGGCGCTGTTCGGCTTTGTCCGGACGCTCGCCAACGAGTTCCCGGCCGTCGATTTCCGCCGGGTCGAGCTTGCCGACGCGACGCCCGCGACCGCCGAGCGGCTGGCGTCGATCGTGCTTTCCGACAGCGCAGAGACCGATATCTCCATCGGCGCGGACGGCGTCCGCGTCCTTCGCTACGCAAGGCTGGCGCGAGAGCGATCCTCGGGCGCCCGCGTCCGACATGCAGCGCCGCAGCCGGTTGGAAAAGAGCCCCGAGGCAGGGCTCGACCGCCTCGCCTGGCGGTCGCGCCGAACGGTCCGAGCCCGACCAGGACGAGGTCGAGGTCGAGGTCGCCGCGACCGGCCTCAATTTCCGCGACGTCATGTGGGCCCTGTCGATCCTTCCGGACGAGATGTTCGAGGACGGCTACGCCGGACCGTACGCTCGGGCTCGAATTCGCTGGGCGGGTCACCCGGGTCGGCTCGGCGGTTGCTCGTTTGAAGCCCGGCGACGAGGTGGTCGGCCTCGGCGGCGGCGCCTTCGCCACCCATGTCGTCGTCGATGCAGAGCTCGTCGCGCCGCTTCCCGCCGGCGCTCGGCGTGCGAAAGCGCGGCCGCCGATCCCCGTCGCGTTTCTGACCGCCTATTACGGCCTGATCTCTTGCGCGGGTCTCCGAGCGGGCGAATGGGCGCTCATTCATGGCGGCGCGGGCGGCGTCGGCCTGGCGGCGCTGCAGATCGCGCAGTGGCGCGGCGCGCGCGTCGATCGTCACGGCGGGCTCGCCGGAAAAGCGCGCGCTTGCGCTCGCCCTCGGCGCCGAGCACGCCTTCGACTCCCGCTCCGGCGGCTTCGTCGACGAGGTGATGCGGGCGACGGACGGGCGAGGGCGTGTCGGTCGTCCTCAATTCGCTGGCGGGCGAGGCGATGGAGCGCAGCCTCGGCCTTCTGCGGCCGTTCGGACGGTTCGTCGAACTCGGCAAGCGCGACTACCTCGCCGACACGCCGATCGGCCTGCGTCCCTTCCGGCGCAATCTCAGCTATTTCGGCGTCGATCTCGACCAGCTTCTGTCGGCGCGGCCGGAGGTCTCCCGCCAGCTGTCTCGACGAGGTCATGGCGCTGTTCGCCTCGGGCGAGTTGAGGCCGCCGCCCTACACCGTGTTCGCCCACGACGAGATCGTCGAGGCGATGCGGCTGATGCAGCAGTCGGGGCACATCGGCAAGATTCTGGTCCGCCCGCCGCCGACCCGGGGCGGTCCGGCCGGAAAGGGCCGCGCCGCCGACGCGTTCGCCGCCGATCCCGATCGCACGCATCTCATCACCGGAGGCCTCGGAGGCTTCGGGCTCGCGACGGCGGAGTGGCTGGTCGATCGCGGCGCCCGTCATCTGGCGCTGGTCGGCCGGACGGGCGCCGCGAGCGAGGCCGCGCAGCGCAGGCGGTCGCCGCGCTTGCGCGCCGCGGCGTCGACGTGCGGGTCGCCGCGCTCGACGTCTCCGACCGACAGCGCCTTCGAGCGGTTCATGGCCGATCTCGCGGCGACCATGCCGCCGCTCGCCGGCGTCATGCACGCCGCGATGACGCTCGACGACGCGGTCGCCGCCAACCTCGACGAAGCCCGTCTCCTCAAGGTCCTGAAGCCGAAGATCGCCGGGGCGGAGAACCTCGACCGCCTGACCCGGGCGCTGCCGCTCGACTATTTCGTGCTGTTCTCCTCGGCGACGACCGTGATCGGCAACCCCGGGCAGGGCGCCTACGTGGCCGCCAACGGCTTTCTCGAAGGCCTGGCGCGCGAGCGCCGCTCGGCTGGTCTGCCTGCGCTCGCGGTCGGCTGGGGCGCGATCGCCGACGTCGGCGTCGTCGCCCGCAGCGGCGCGACGCGGGACTCGCTCGCAGAGCGCGCCGGCGCGAGGGGAATCAAGGCCCGCGTGGCGCTCGACGCGCTGGGCGAGGCGCTGGCCGAGCCGAACGCCGGCGCGAGCCTCGTCATCGCCGACATGAACTGGTCGACGGCTCGGGCGCATCTGCCGCTCATGGCCTCGCCGACCTACGGCCGGCTTGCGCGCGGCGAAGCGGCTTCGGCCGCCTCGGCCGACGCCGTGATCGACCTGGCCGATCTCGTCGGCGCGGCTGGGGCCGGATCAGGCGCGCCGCGCGGTCGCGGACATCCTGGTCGAGGAGATCGGGCGCATTCTTCGGCTGCCGCGCGACGACGTGAGCCGGACGAAGCCGCTGGCCGAGATCGGGCTCGATTCGCTGATGGCGGTCGAGCTGGCGATGAGCATGGAGACCCGGTTCGGGCTTGACGCCCCGCTCGGCGCCGCCGCCGGAGGGTTCAACGTCGGCGATCTCGCCGGCTCACCTTCTCGCGACGAGGCGTCGACGCCGAGCATCGGTTCGACGTCGCCGAGGATCTCGCCAGGCGCCACCTCGGCAAGGCGAACTGGGAGCGAGATCGAGCCGCTGATGACCGCGCTGCAGGAGAAGGGCGTGGACCTGGACGGAGCGCCAAGCCCGCAATCGGCCTTGCCGAAGACACGATGAGGCGTCGGCCAGGGTGCGTCGCGATGGGACGACAGACAATCATGCCGGGGTTTTCGTGAGGAAGGCGGTCGTCTACGATCTCGCTCGGACGTTTCTGGGTCCTGTCTTCGCGACGCCGCGAGGCGTCGACCGCGTCGACTTCCTGCTTGCGCGCCACTTTTCGCGAGAAGACCAGGGCGACTTCTGCGGAATCCTGCCCACCCCGTGGGGCATGCGGGTTTACCAGGCCGATCGGGTGCAGCGAGGTCTTCGACGCCTCGAAGAACTGTGGTCGGAAACGCTGGATCCCGCCGACGACGTCGCCTACCGGACGCTCGTCCGCGCGCTCGCAAGCGGTCGAAGCAACGGTCCATGTCATCCGACAACCGCGCACGGCGTCTTGAGCAAAGGGCGGCGAATGGCGTCCGGATTGGCGGCCACGGGATTTTCGTTCGGACGCTCGGCGAGCGCCAGCATTCCCAGGAGCGCCGTCTACCTCAATGCCGGACAGTACACCCCTGCGATGCCGCAATTCTTGAGCTGGCTGGACAGGCGCAGCGACGTCAAGCCGGTCTTCATGCTTCACGACGTGATTCCGCTCGAAAATCCCGAGTGCGTCTCCCCCATGGGCTTGCGGCACCATGAGAAGATGGTGAAATCCGTCGCGCGTTACGCGGCCGGATTGATCGTCACGACGTCGCACGCCCGCGAGACGGTGTTGCGCGCGCTCGCGGCCGAGGGCCGTTCGGGACTGCCGACGCTGAGCCTGTCGTTGCCTCTCGCCGAACCGTTCGATTCCGGCGCCGAGCCGGAGCCGCTCCTCTCCAACGTTCCCTATTTCGTCGTTTGCGGCACGATCGAACCGCGCAAGAATCATCTCCTGCTGTCGAGAGTCTGGCCGGCGTTATGTCAGTCGTCCGATACCGCCCCCCATCTTGTCATGATCGGCTCCGTGGGCTGGGCGGGACAGCCGATCCTCGACCAGATCTTCTCCAGCCCGGCCGCTCGCGAGAAGATCCACCATGTCGCAGGACTTTCGACTCCGGCGATGAAGTCGCTGATCGCCGGTTCGCTCGGCCTGTTGTCGCCGTCGCTCGCCGAGGGGTTCGGCCTGCCGATCATCGAGGCGCTTCATCTCGGGGCGCCGGTCGTCGCGTCGGACATCCCGGCCCATCGCGAGGTGGCCGGCGACAGGGCGATTCTGCTCGATCCCAATGACGATGCGGCATGGCGAGCGGCGATTGCCGCCCTCGGTTGCGACCAAAGCCGACGGGGGATCCCGCGGTCGGCGAGGGACGCAAGTCGGGAACGGGCCGCGTGTCTCAACGCGGTCGGCGAATTTATCGAGGCGCTTTAGCGGCGGCCTTGCCGCCGAAAAGCGGCGTCGCATTTCTTGCGGGGGCGAGCAGGTCGTGGATCTCCCGGCGCGGCGACCGGGCCGGCGGAAGGGGCTAGCGCGATTTTCGAGCAAACACGACCTCCGTTTTCAAGGATTTACCCTCCCCAAGTCCCAGTTCTGGAGTCAGAGCGCCATGCGTATGCAAGGACTTAGCGGGAAGTCGGCGCCGGCGCTCCGCCGTCCGTCCCGTCCGAAACGCCGTCCGTGCGGCGCAGCCGCCCCGAGCGCGCCGGCGCTCCGGGTCGCCCCCTCGTGCGGGGATTGGTCGCGGTCGCGTAGAGTAACCAACTGATCTTCAGATATTTTTATTGGTGCCATGACGGGGGTCTGCCCTCGGAGGGGGTGCCCGCTGGACACGACGCCGTGGGCGGATCATGCTGCATTTCAACATGATTTTGGACTGACGCGGCATTTCCGCGCATGGCTGGCAGACAGTTTCGCGGGGCGCGCGCGCGGGTTTTGCATGGAGTTCGGGGCCGTCGCCGTCCCCGGGTCGGGGACTAGAGCGCGCCGTCGCGGCGTGTTCGCCGCCGGCCGGCGGCGTCGGCCGTCGCGACATTGACGACGAAGGGACGAAGGGTATGGCGCGGCTCGGGCTGGAAACGCATCTGGTCGATCGCGACGTCTACGAGCGAACGCTCGCCCGCTTCCGCGAGGCCGGGGTCGTCCTGCCGACCTTCGGCGAGTTGAAGGACCCCTCGACCATCCCGCCGGCGATCGCCGAGCGCCTCGGCGACGTCGACCCGGACGCGCCCCATCCGCTGAACCTCTTTCGCGTCCACTGGTTCAACGACGCCTCGCGCCGCGGCCGCGCCGCGACGCCCGGCGCGATCGAACTGCCGCCGGAGCTGACCGGCTCGCCGGCGCGCATCGTGCTCGCGCTCGGCGACCGCTTCCCGATGATCCGCGCCCACAAGGTTCTCGCCGCCTACGGCTGCCTCGCGCCGCGCGTCGTCACCGGCCAGTTCGACCCGACGCGCCACCGCGCGATCTGGCCCTCGACCGGCAACTACTGCCGCGGCGGCGTCGCCATCTCGCGCATCCTCGGCTGCCGCGGCGTCGCGGTGCTGCCGGAGAACATGAGCCAGGAGCGCTTCGACTGGCTCGAGCGCTGGGTCGCCGAGCCCTCCGACATCATCCGCACGCCGGGCTCGGAGAGCAACGTCAAGGAGATCTACGACGCCTGCGCGGCGCTCGACCGCGATCCGGCCAACATCGTCTTCAACCAGTTCTGCGAGTACGGCAACTACCTCGTCCACCGCCTGTGCACCGGCGCCGCGCTGGAGCGCGTCTTCCACGCCGTCGCCGAAGGCCGGCCGCGCGCGCGGCTCGCCGCCTTCGTCTCGGCCACCGGCTCGGCGGGCACGATCGCGGCGGGCGACCACCTCAAGAGCGGCGCTCGGCGCGCGGATCGCGGCGGTCGAGGCGGTCGAATGCCCGACCCTGCTCTATGAACGGCTTCGGCGAGCACAACATCCAGGGCATCGGCGACAAGCACGTGCCGCTGATCCACAACGTCATGAACACCGACGTCGTCGTCGGCGTCAGCGATCGCGCGACCGACACGCTGCTGACGCTGTTCAACACCGACGAAGGCCGCCGGTATCTCGTCGAGCGGCGCGGCGTCGATCCCGCCCTGGTCGCCGAGCTCGGCGCCTTCGGCCTCTCCAGCATCTGCAACATCGTCGCCGCGGTGAAGCTCGCCAAGTATTTCGATCTCGGGCCCGGACGACGTCGTGCTCACCGTCGCGACCGACGGCGCGGAGATGTACGGCAGCGAAGTGCGCAAGGCGATCGTGCGCTATTTCGGCAACCGCTTCGACGCGGTCAGCGCCGGCGAGACCTGGGGCCGGTTCGCTGGCCGGCGCGGGCGTCGACCATGTGCTGGAACTCAGCCACGTCGACCGCAAGCGGATCTTCAACCTCGGCTACTTCACCTGGGTCGAGCAGCAGGGCGTGTCGCTCGAGGATTTCCGGCGCGCGCGCGCCAGTCGTTCTGGGACGGCCTGCTCGATCTCGCGCCGGCGTGGGACGCGATGATCGACGAAGTTCAACGCGGAGAGCGGCGTCGCCGCCCGGCTGTCGTGACCGGCGACGCGACGCCGCCGCTCGTTCGTCTGCCACGGCTGCGGCGCGGTCGTCGACCCCGCCGCGCGCCTTTCCGTTCGCCTGTCCCGAACGCCCGCGCGGGCGACGACATCGACCATGTGCTGGTCGCCCCGGTCGGAGGCGCCGAGACGCGCGCCGTCGGCGACGAGGACAATCCGTTCCTGCGCTACCGGCGCTGGCTGTCGCCCTATCGGCTCGCGCGCGCCGTCGGCCTTTCGGACGCCGCCTGGGTCGACCTCGTCGGCGAACTCGACGAGCGCGCTGAAAGCGGTCGACGGCCGCGGCTTCCGCCGTCACGCCGATCGCGCGCCAGCCGGCGCTCGCCGCGGCGCTCGGCCTCGCCGGCGACCTGTGGATCAAGGACGAGACGCGGAACGTCTCCGGCTCGCACAAGGCGCGCCACCTGATGGGCGTGATGCTCTATCTGCGCGTGCTGGAAATCTCCGGCCTCGCCCTCGGCGAGGACTTGCGCGCGCGGCGCCTGGCGATCGCCTCCTGCGGCAACGCCGCGCTCGCCGCGGCGGTGATCGCGCGCGCCGCCGACTGGCCGCTCGACGTCTTCATCCCCGACCGACGCCGAGCCGGGCGTCGTGCGGCGGCTCAGCGACCTCGGCGCCGACCGTGGTCGTCTGCGAGCGGCGGGCGGGCGAGGCCGGCGACCCCTGCGTCCACGCCGCGCGCGCGCGCGGTCGCGCGCGGCGCCATTCCGTTCGGCGTGCAGGGGCCGGACAACGGCCTCGCGGTGGAAGGCGCGCGCACGCTCGCCTTCGAAATGGCCGAGACGCTCGCCGCCGAAGGCGCCGAGGTCGACACGCTCTATCGTTCAGGTCGGCGGCGGCGCGCTCGCGAGCGCGCTCGCGCAAGGCTTTGCGATCGCCGCCGCCGCCGGGCTCGCGCGACGCGCGCCGCGCCTGATCGCCGTGCAGACCGCGGGCTGCGCGCCGCTCGCGCGCGCCTGGCGGCGCGCTCGACGGCGTCGCGCTCGAGCGAAGCGGCGCGCCACCGGTCGCGCTTCATGTGGCCGTGGGAAAGCGTGCCCGGCGAGCCTCGCCCACGGCATCCTCGACGACGAGACCTACGACTGGTGGGAGGTCGTCAAGGCGATGCGCGACACGGGCGGCGAAGCGGTCGTCGTCGACGAGGCGGCGGTCGCGCGGGCGCTCGAGCCTCGTGCGGGCGCACACCGCCATTCCCGCCTCGGCGACCGGCGCGGCCGGCCTCGCCGGCGCGCTCGCGCGCCCGCGCGCGGCGCGGCGCCGCGGCGGCCATTTTGTCCGGGATCGAGAGGGGCGCGGGCGGATGAGGCGGGTCGCCGATCCTGTCGCTTGATCGGCGTCAGACGTGCCAGCCGCGCTGCGCGCACAATGGCGCGTTCGCCCGATCTCCTCGCTCACGCCCCTGATCGGCATAGCCCATGGTCCAGCTCGCTCCCGTTCCCTTCGACGTCCTGATCGGCCGCATGTTCCGCGAGCTCGAGGAGAAGCGGTCGGTCTTCGATCTGCCCGCGCAGCGCTTCGTCAAGGCCTATCCGGGACGCGACCTGTCCGTCGCCTTTCGCGAGCGCCGCGCCTCGACCCCGTTCGGACCGGCCGCCGGGCCGCACACCCAGATGGCGCAGAACATCGCGCTCTCCTGGCTCGCGGGCGGCCGGGTGATCGAGTGCAAGACCGTTCAGGTGAACGACGCCATCGAGGTGCCGCGGCCGTGCATCGACATGGCGACCGTCGGCTTCAACGTCGAATGGTCGCAGGAACTGACCGTCGCGCAGTCGCTCGAGGAATACGTCAAGGGCGCGATGCTGATCGAGATGCTGAAGGCGTCGGGCGTCGGCGCGGGCCTTCGGCGACACCGTGTTCGACATGAGCGTCGGCTACGACCTCGCCGGCATCCGCTCGGCCAAGGTGCGCGGCTTCCTCGACGGCATGATGGACGCGACCGCGATCGTCGACAGGCTGCGCGCGCAGATCCCCGACGCCTTTCGCACAGTTCCGCGACCTGCCCTTCCCGACCCGCATCTCCGACTCGCTGACCCTCTCGACCTTCCACGGCTGCCCGCCGGGCGAGATCGAGGCGATCGTCCGGCACCTGATCGGCGAGGTCGGCCTCGACGTGGTGGTCAAGCTCAATCCGACCCTGCTCGGCCGCGAGGCGCTCGACGCGATCCTGCACGAGCGGCTGGGCTACCACGACATCGTGGTCCCCGAGCGCGGCGTTCGCCGAGGACGCGACATGGGAGCGAGGTCGTCGGCGATGGTCGAACGCCTCGAACCCTTCGCCGCGGCGCACGGGCGCAGCCTCGGCGTGAAGTTCTCCAACACGCTGGTGGTCGAGAACAACAAGCGACTTCTTCCCGGCGAGCGAGCCGCGTGATGTATCTCTCCGGGCCGCCGCTGCATCCGCTGGCGATCGCGCTGGTCGCGCGCTTCCGCGAGCGTTTCGGCGACCGCCTGCCGGTGTCGTTCTCCGGCGGCATCGACGAGCGCAATTTCGCCGACACGGTCGGCCTGGGCCTGAAGCCGGTCACCGTCTGCAGCGATCTCCTGAAGTCCGGCGGCTACCGGCGCGGCTGGCGCTATTTCGGCGAACTCGTCAAGCGCATGGACGCGGTCGGGCGCCAAGGACATCGACGTCTTCGTGCTCAAGGCGCATGGGCCAGGCCGAGGCCGCGCTCGCCGAGTCTCGGCCTGCCGCAGGAGCGCGCCGCCGCCTGCCGCGCCGCGCTCGCCGACGGCGGCGATCCGCGCGCGGCGGCGGGCGACGCCTTCGCGGCCTGGGTCTCGGCGGCGCGCGTGCTGAACAGCGCAGCCTACGCCGAGCGCGTGCTCGCCGACCGCCGCTACAGCGCCGCCGAGAACGCGACGCCGCCGAAGAAGATCGGCTCGTCGCTGGTGCTGTTCGACTGCCTGACCTGCGACAAGTGCATTCCCGTCTGTCCCAACGACGCCAACTTCAGCTTCTCGATCCCGATCGGCGAGACGCCGGTCGAGCGGTTGACGCCGAACGGAGGACGGCTGGACCGTCGACGTCGTCGGCGTCGGTCAAGGTCGCAGAAGCCGCAGCAGATCGGCGCCTTCGCCGACGTCTGCAACGAATGCGGCCATTGCGACGTGCTCTGCCCCGAGGACGGCGGCCCCTATCATGACGAAGCCGCTGTTCTTCGGCAGCGTGGCCGCCTTCGAGGCCGCGCCCGCACCGCGACGGCTTCGTCGTCGAACGGCGGCGACCTGGGCGCGATCATGCGCGGCCGCTTCGGCGGGCGAGACGGTGCGCGTCGAGAGCGATGGCGACGCGCGTGCGCTACAGCGGCGCGGGCTTCGACCTCGCGCTCGATCCCGACCGACGTCGCCGGCAGCGTCAGCGGCGCGGCCGACGGCCCGGTCGACCTGACGCGGCTGCGGATCATGCTGCCGATCCTCGACGCGGTCGCGGGGCCGCAGGCGGTCAACTACGTCAGCGCGGCGATGGGGCGCGCGACGTCGGACCCATGAACCCGCCACCTTATGCGCGAACCGGGCTCGTCAGCGTGCGCCCGGGGAACGGTCGCGGCGCGATGAGCGCGCCGTGGTCGAGCACCAGCGTCCCGTGGACCCACACGCTGTCGATCCCCGCCGGCCGGATCTCCGGGTCGAGGTAGTCGTTGCGCTCGCGCACGGTCGCCGGGTCGAACAGGGTCAGCGAGGCGTCGGCGCCGACCCGCAGCGTCGGGTCGGGCAGGTTGAGGAAGCGGCACGGCAGCGTCGCCATCCGCCAGACCATCTCGTTCCAGCGGAATCCCCATCTCGCGCGCCATGCGCAGCGCCTTCGGGAACGCGCCGAGCGAGCGCGGATGCGGCTTCTGTCCCGGCCCCGGCATCAGGCCATCGGTGCAGATCGCCATGGTTTTCCGGCGAAAGAAGCGCTCCATCGTCGCGTCGTTGCCGTAATGGGAGATGATCGCGATCTCGCCCGTGTTGGCGCGCAAAGAAGTCGAACACGGCGGCAAAGGCCGCGTCGCTGTCGAGATCGGCGGCGCCGGCCGCGCGCGCGACGTCGCCGAGGCGTCGGCCGAGAAAGGCGTCGCCGACGCCGGGCTTGACGCCCGCGATCTGGATGCCCTGAAGCCCGCCGCAGAAGTGGATGAAATTGTCCCAGCTCTTCGAGTCGAAGCGCATCTTGGCGATCATCGCCGCGCGCGCGCGCGGGATCGTCGAGCGCCGCGAGGAACTCGGCGCGGCCGCCCGCCCGCATCTCCGGCGGGAAGATCGCGTCGCCGGTGGTCGAGCCCGCGGTGTAGGGGTACATGTTCTCCATCGTCGGGACGAGCGAGGCGGCGTCGGCGAGCAGGCTCTCGAGTTCGCCGATGCGGTCGTAGTTCTGCGCCCCGGCGATCTTCGAGTGCTCGTTGCAATAGCCGCCGCCGCCCTCGACCGCCGCCCCGATCACTTCCTTCGCGCTCGCGATGATGTTGTCGCTCTCCGAGCGCAGGTGCGGAAAGAGCGCGCCGGGCTTGACCGCGTTGAACGCGCGCACCAGCGCGGCGATCTCGCGCTCGTCGGAATAGACGGCGGGGTTGTAGACGAGGCCGGTCGAGAGGCCGAGCGTCAGCGGCGCCTCGCGCCGCACCACCTCCGCCATCGCCGCGATCTCGGCGTCGGTCGCGACCCGCGCCACATTGGCCATCACCACCCGGCGCACCGCCGAATGGCCGAGATAGAGCCCCATGTCGGTGACCGAGCGGCCGCGATGCCAGGCGAGGAACTCGGCGACCGAGCTCCACGTCCATTCGCCCGTCGATCGCGCCGTCGAGCGGCTTGAGCTGCGCCGCGTATTGCGAGCGCTGCGCCTCGGCGACCGGCGCCGGCGACAGGCCGTCGACGCCGCAGATGCGCTTCGTCACGCCGCCGAGAATGGCGAGCTCGCAGGCGATCGGCAGGCCGCTTTCGGCCGAGCGCCGTGCCGCCGAGCGCGCCGTGATTGTGGGTGTCGACGAAGCCCGGCGCGAGCGCGCGGCCGCCCGCGTCGATGACCCGGTCGGCGGTCTGCGCCTCGGTCGGGCTCACCGCGCCGAGCGCGACGATGCGATCGCCGTCGATCAGCACGTCGCCGGGAAAGGCGGCCGTGCGCCCGTCGCCGTTGACGATCATCGCGTTGCGGATGAGCTGGCGGGTCATCGCATGACCCTGCTCCGCAGCTCACGCCGACCGTCGTTCGGACGGTCCCCCTCCCCGCCTTCGGCGGGCGAGCGAAAGGCGCCGGCGCTCTCCGCCCGCGTGAAGCGAAGCGAAACGGGGAGGGGGACCATGCGAAGCATGGTGGAGGAGGCGCGGGGCCTCATTCCGCCAGCTCGGTCACGAGCCGCAGCAGCACGTCGGCGCCGGCGGCGCAGATGCTCGGGCGCGGTGTATTCCGCGATGTTGTGGCTGACGCCGCCGGCGCTCGGCACGAAGATCATGCAGGCCGGGCAGACCGCGGCCAGCATCTGCGCGTCGTGTCCCGCGCCGCTCGGCAGCCGCTTGACCGGCAGCTCGAATTCGCGCGCGATCGCCTCGACGCGCGACACGAGCGGCGGCGCGAACGGCGACCGGATCGAAGCGGGCGAGCGTGCGGCTCTCGACCGTCACGCCCTCGGCCGCGGCGGTCTTCGCGACGAAGGCGCACAGCCGCCGCTCGGCCTCGCTTGAGCCGCTCGTTGTCGGTGTTGCGCAGATCGACCGTCATCACCGCCCGTTCGGCGACGACGTTGACGAGATTGGGCGACAGCGTCAGCGCGCCGACGGTCGCGACCTGATCGCCGCCGAGCTCGCGCGCGAGCCGTCGCGCGAAGGCCGCGATCTCGGCGGCGACATAGCCGGCGTCGCGGCGCATCCGCATCGGCGTCGTGCCGGCGTGGTTCGACTGGCCGGTCAGCGTAAATTCGGTCCAGGAGATGCCCTGCACGCCTTCGACCGCGCCGATCGCGAAGCCTTCCGCCTCGAGCGTCGGCCCCTGCTCGACGTGCAGCTCGACATAGGCGTGGACGTTCGGCCGGCCGACCGGCGCTTCGCCGGCATAGCCGATGCGCTGCAGCTCCTCGCCGGCGACCGCGCCGTCGACGCCGACGGTGGCGAGCGCCGCGCTCGAGCGGCAGCGCGCCGGTGAAGACGAGGCTGCCGAACATGTCGGGCTGGAAGCGCGCGCCCTCCTCGTTGGTGAAGAAGGCGACCGCCAGCGGCCGCCGGGTGACGACGCCGGCGTCGTCGAGCGTCTCGACGACCTCGAGCCCGGCGAGGACGCCGAGCGCGCCGTCGTAACGGCCGCCGGTGCGCACGGTGTCGATGTGGCTGCCCATCATCACCGGCGCGCCCTCCTCGCGGCCGCGCGCGCACGCCGACGACGTTGCCGATCGCGTCGATCGTCACCGCGAGGCCGAGCTCGCGCATCCAGCCGACGACGAGGTCGCGGCCCTGCCTTGTCGGCGTCGGTGAGCGCGAGACGGCAGACCCCGCCGTCGGGCCGGGCGCCGGCTTCGGCCAGCCGCTCGCAGGCGCGACAGGAGCCGCGCGCCGTTCACCCGAAGATTTTGTCGCATCGCAGCTCCGTCCGCGATGCGTCGCTGCCGCGGCGAGCGCGACGCTGCGACTGCGACGAAAACACCTCCGGTCATGCGTCCAGGCGACTCATGTTCTTCGCCACGCTCCCGCAGCGGACGTGACGATCGGCGCCGGCCGGCTGCGACAATGAAACACCTCCCTCGTCCCTCGCGTCCAGGCCTAACTGACATCGCGCGCGCTCCAGGCGATCGACCGCATGCGGACGACATGAAGACGATCCAGTTCAAGCTCAACGGCGAAGCCCGTCAGTTCGAGACCTGGCCCGACCAGCTGTTCATCGAGGTCCTGCGCGAGACCTTCAAGATCAAGTCGGTCAAGGTCGGGCTGCTCGCCGCAGCGGGAATGCGGCTCCTGCCTGATGCTGATCGACGGCCAGCCGAAGCTCGCCTGCGCGGTCCGCGCCGAGCAGGTCCAGGGCCGCTCGGTCATCACGCTCGAAGGCGTCTCCGACAACGAGCGGCGCCTCTACGCCGACGCCTTCCAGGCCGCCGCCGGCCTGCAATGCGGGTTCTGCACGCCGGGCCTCGTCCTGCGCATCAAGTGGATGACCGATCAGGGCGAGAGGCTTACGCGCGCCGAGATCGCGCGGCTGCTCGACGGGCATCTCTGCCGCTGCACCGGCTACGTGAAGATCCTCGACGCGGTCGAACTCATCCAGGAGGCCAAGCTCGGCGGCGCCGCTGCCGGCCGATCGTCGAGGACGGCGGCGTCGGCAAGCCGCTCAGGCGCTACCAGGGCGCCGAGCTCGCGCTCGGCGAGCGGCCGTTCGTCGCCGACATCGACGCGCCCGGCCTGCTCTATGGCGTCGTCGTGCTGTCGCCGCACGCGCGCGCGCGGATCGTCACGCATCGACGTCTCGAAGGCGCTGGCGCTTCCCGGGGTCGCCGCGGTCGCGACCGCCGCCGACGTGCCGGGCGACCGCTGGGTCGGACAGATCTACGCCGACTGGCCCTGTCTTCGTCGCCGAGGGCGAGGAGGCGCGCTATGTCGGCGACGTGCTCGCGGCGGTCGCCGCCGAAACGCCGCGCCTCGCCCGCGAGGCCGCGGCGCTGGTCGAGGTCGAATACGAGCCGCTTGCCCCGGTGCTCGACCCCGCCGAGGCGATCAAGCCGGGCGCGCCGCAGGTCAATCCCAAGCACGACAACGTGCTCTCGACGACGCGCTACGCGCGCGGCGACGTCGAGGCGGCGCTCGCCGCGTCCGCGCATGTCGTCAGCGGCGACTGGACGACGCAGCGCATCGAGCACCTGTTCCTCGAGCCGGAGGCGTGCCTCGCCCGCCCGCTGCCCGACGGCCGCCTGCACATCTCGAGCCAGGGCCAGGGCATCTTCGAGGATCGCCGGCAGATCGCCTCCGTCCTCGGCGAGCCGGAGGAGCGGCTGTTCGTCGAGCTCGTCGCCGAACGGCGGCGCGTTCGGCGGCAAGGAGGACATGACGATCCAGGCGCAGACCGCGCTGCTCGCGCGCCTGACCGGGCGGCCGGTGCGGATCGAGCTCACCCGCGAGGAATCGATCCGCATGCATCCCAAGCGCCACCCGATGACCATGACCTACACGGTCGGCTGCGACGCCGAAGGCCGGCTGACCGGCGGCGAAGATCGACATTCTCGGCGATTCCGGCGCCTACGCCTCGGTCGGCGGCAAGGTGCTGGAGCGCGCCGCCGGCCACGCCTGCGGGCCCTACCGGATGCCGGCGCTCGCCAGTCGAGGCGGTCGCCGCCTACACCAACAATCCGCCCTGCGGCGCGATGCGCGGCTTCGGCGTCAACCAGACGAGCTTCGCCATCGAGGGCTGCCTCGACCTGCTCGCCGCCAAGGTCGGCCTCGACGGCTGGGAGATGCGCTGGCGGAACATCGTCCGGGTCGGCGACCTGACGACGACCGGACAGGTGCTCGAGAAGTCGGTCGGCGCCGAGAAGACCCTGCTGGCGGTGAAGCCGGCCTACGACGCGGCGCGCGCCGCAAGGGCGCGCGGTCGGGATCGCCTGCGGCCTCAAGAACTCGGGCCTCGGCAACGGCGCGATCGAATACGGCAAGTGCCGCCTGGTCGTGCAGCCGGGCGGCCTGATCGATCTCCACACCGGCTTCACCGAGATGGGCCAGGGGCTGCTGACCATCCTCACCCAATGCGCGGTCGAGGTCACCGGCCTCCCCGCGGCGGTCTTCCGGCCCCAGGTCAACAGCCGCTTCGAGGTCGGCTGCGGCCAGACGACCGGCTCGCGCGGCAGCCTGCTCGCCGGGCGCGCCGCGATCGACGCGGCTGAGAAGCTGAAGGCCGACCTCGACGCCGGGCGAACGCTCGCCGACCTCGTGGGCGCGGTCTACGCCGGCGAGGTGCGGATCGACGACACCACCGCGGCGGGCGAGCTGAAGAACGGCAAGATCAAGACCCACACCGACCTACGGCTTCGCGACGCAGGTGGCGGTGCTCGACGAGAAGGGCGCGCGTCGAGAAGGTGATCGCCGCCCACGACGTCGGCCGCGCGCTCAATCCGCAGCAGTGCGAGGCGCAGATCCAGGGCGCGGTGCACATGGGGCTCGGCTACGCGCTGACCGAGGAGCTTCCCTGCAAGGACGGCATGCCGGTGACCTTCAAGCTGCGCGAGATCGGCGTCCTGCGCGCCCAGCACATGCCGGAGGTCGAGGTCATCCTGGTCGAGGAGCCCGAGCCCGAGGGTCCGTTCGGCGCCAAGGGGGTCGGCGAGATCGGCCTGGTGCCGACCGCCGGCGCGGTGGCGGGCGCGCTCGCCGCCTTCGACGGCGTGCGGCGCATGCGCCTGCCGATGAAGGATTCGCCCGCCGCGCGCGCCATCAACGTCGGCCGCATCCCCGACGGCGAGCGCGACCAATGGCATTGACGCGGCGCCCTCGTCGTCGGGCCCGACGCCGCACGGGCGCAGCGTGGCGATCGAAGGCGGCCGCGTGGTCGCCGCGGCGCCCGCGGGCGCGGCGCGCCTGCGCCTGCGCCGACGGCGAGATCGCGCCGGGCGCGGTCTGCGCCCACACCCACCTCTACAGCGGCCTCGCCCGCTACGGCATGCCGCCGCCCGATCCGCCGCCGCGAGAGCTTCCTGGAGATCCTGCAACGGGTGTGGTGGCGGCTCGACCGCGCGCTCGACGCGAAAAGCCTCGACGCCGCGGCGCGCGACACTGTCGCCCGCGCGCTGCTCGCCGGCGTGACGACGCTCGTCGACCATCACGAATCGCCGAACCTGATCGAGGGCTCGCTGCCGATCCTCGCCGAAGCCTGCGCCGACCTCGGCGTCCGGGCGCTCCTCTGCTACGGCGCGAGCGAGCGCAATTTCGGCCGCGAGGAGGCGCGGCGCGGGCTCGCGGCCTGTCGCGACGTCGCGCGCCTCGCCGCTCGTGCGCGGCCTCGTCGGGCTGCACGCGAGCTTCACCGTGTCCGACGACACGATCCGCGAGGCCGGCGCGCTCGCGCGCGAGCTCGGGACGGTCGTCCACGTCCATGTCGCCGAGGATCGCGCCGACGTCGACGACGCGCGCCGGCGCGGCTACGCCGGGCCGCTCGAGCGGCTGATGGCGCTCGACGCGCTGCCGCCGGGCTCGATCCTCGCGCACGGCGTGCATCTCAGCCGCCGATCAGGTGCGGCGCGCCGCCGACGGCCGGCTGCATGGTTCGTCCACAACCCGCGCTCCAACGAAGGCAACCGCGTCGGCTACGCCTCCGCGCTGTCGGCGACGCGGCGCGTCGCGCTCGGGGCCGACGGCTGGGACCCGGACATGGCGGCGGAGGAGGCGGCGCTGAAGCGTCTCGCCGCGCGAAACGGCGACGCGGGCGTCGGCGGCCGGCTGGCCGCGGGCCACGCGCTGGCGGCGGAGCGTTTCGGCGCGGCGAGCCGAGCCGCTCGCGCCCGGGTCGCTCGGCGATCTGCGTGGTGCGGCGCAACGGCGCGGTCGTTCACGTCGTCGTCGGCGGCCGCGTCGTCGTCGAGAACGGCGCGCTGGCGACGGGCGACTTCGGATCAGATTACGGCCAAGGCGCGCGCGGAAGCGGCGCGCCTCTGGTCGCGGATGGCGGACGATCTGAAGTCAGCGCGTCGGCAGGATCTACGCGCCGTCAAGACTGCCCCGGCCGGCCGACCGTCGCGGCACGCAGGTGCCGGGAACCGGGCAGACCGAGGCGCAATGGGGCGAATCGTGGAACACCCTCGCACTCGGTGCATTTGGCCGGATCGATCACATAGGTGAAGCGGTCCATGCTGATCGCCTCGTTCGGGCAGTCCAGTTCGCAGGCGCCGCAACTGGTGCATAGCTCCGCAACGATCCGATAGACCATAAACCCTTCTCCACGAGCCTCCGTTCGAGGCTCCCCGCGAGCGAGCCTGAATCTGAGCTGCGCCCGACCGAGCCGTTCTATGATTGTGGCCGCGTTTGGACAATGCGGCCCAACGCCGCCCTCCCGGGGCGCCTGCGGCGGCCTTCTCCCGAACCTGATGGGCGGAGCGACCTGCCCATGTCAATTCATAATGATTTCAATGAGACTAAAGAAATTACTTTCGATTAATCAGAATAAGTGCTAGTATTTTTTCTTTGCCAATAGGATTTTGTTGGCGCTCATGGCGTTAGCTGTTGCGCGCCGACTTTTTCGCCGCCCAACCTTCTCCATCCGTCATGGCCGGGCTTGACCCGGCCATCCACGAGAACACCGGGGGGTCAGTCTCCGGTAGAGAGAGCCCGACTTACAACGAGTCCGGGAATTGCAGAGGCGCCGCGTGGATGGCCCGCACAAGGCCGGCCATGACGGGTGGTATGTCGTCGCGAACAATAGCTAACGCGATATGCGCCATTTTGTCACCGCGCGTCGGTCGCCCCTTGGACCCTGGCGCCGGGTTACACGCCGGGGCGGGCCTGGGCCGCCCCGCCGCCAGGAAGGATGCGCGCCCGGAAAATCCGCTGCAACGTCTTGAAAAGGCTCGAAACCGGCTCGGAAGCCGCGCCGGCCTCAGGCGGCCGGCCCCGATCTCTCCTTCGCCGCCTCCATCAGGCCGACGAAGCGGCGGAACAGGTAGTGGCTGTCGCTTGGGGCCGGGCGAGGCCTCGGGGTGGTACTGGACCGAAAAGGCGGGGCGGTCGGTCAGCGCGACGCCGCAGTTCGAGCCGTCGAACAGCGACACATGCGTCTCCTTGACATTCGCCGGCAGGGAGGCGCGGTCGACGGCGAAGCCGTGGTTCATCGACACGATCTCGACCTTGTCGGTGGTGAAATCCTTCACCGGGTGGTTCGCGCCATGATGGCCCTGCGGCATCTTGATCGTCCGCCCGCCGACCGCCAGACCGAGGAGCTGATGGCCGAGGCAGATGCCGAACAGGGGGATTTTCGTTTCGAGCAGCGCCGCGATGGTCGGCACGGCGTACTTGCCCGTTTCCGCCGGATCGCCCGGACCGTTGGACAGGAACACGCCGTCGGGGCGGAGCGCCAGAATTTCCTCGGCCGTCGCCGTCGCCGGAACGACCGTCACCGAGCAGCCGCAATCGTTGAGGAGGCGCAGAATGTTGCGCTTCACGCCGTAGTCCACCGCGACCACATGGAAGCGCGTCTCGCCCCGCTTGCCGTAGCCGCTCTCCAGCGTCCAGCTCGTCTCGTCCCAGTCGTAGCGCTGGGTCGCCCCGACCTGCGGGAACGAGGTCCATGCCGTCGATGCCCGGCCAGCGGCGCGCCTCCGCCCGGAGCGCGTCGAGGTCGAAGGCCCCGTCGGGCGCATGGGCGATGACCGCGTTCGGCATGCCGGATTTGCGGATGAGCGTCGTCAGCGCCCGGGTGTCGATCCCGGAGAGGCCGACGACGCCGCGCGATTTCAGCCAGGCGTCGAGCCGCGCCCTGAGCGCGGAAGTTGGACGGCTCGCCGAGATCCGCCCGGAAGATCGCGCCGACCGCGGCGGTGGCGGCAGCCGCGGTTGACGACCTCGACGTCCTCGCCATTGACGCCGACGATGCCGATGTGAGGGAAGGTGAAAGTGATGATCTGGGCGGCGTAGGACGGATCGGTCAGGATCTCCTGGTAGCCGGTCATCGCCGTGTTGAAACAGACCTCGCCGACGGCCGAGCCGGTCGCCCCGACGCCGAAGCCCTCGATCACGTCGCCGCTCGCGAGCACCAGAACGCCGGTCGCGACCCGCGGCCGCCAGCCGCCGACAGTCCCGTCGTCCGATTGGACGGGGGATGGGGAGATTGTTGCGCTTGCCATGCGGCTGTGCTTAAGCGCCCCCTACTCGGCGCGTCAAGCGAGACGCGCCGACAACGTTTCGAGGAGATCATGGCTGACTCTCAGCCGCTGCGCGACATCGTGACCACCCAGATGAAGGAGGCGATGAAGTCCGGCGACAAGATTCGCGTCGGCGCGCTCCGGCTCATCATGGCGGCGCTGAAGGACCGGGAAATCGAAGCGCGCGGCGCGGGCAAGATCGTCAGCCGCGCCGACGAACTCGCCCTGCTGACCAAGATGGTCAAGTCCCGCCAGGAATCGGCGGCGATCTACGCCGAGGACGGCCGGGCCGAGCTCGCGGCGCAGGAGAACGCCGAGGTCGCGGTGATCAACGAGTTCCTGCCCAAGCAGATGAGCGAGGCGGACGTGACCGCCGCCGCCAAGGCCGCGATCGCCGCGACCGGCGCGTCGAGCATCAAGGACATGGGCAGGGTGGTCAACGCGCTGAAGGAAGCCCATCCCGGCCAGATGGACTTCGCCAAGGCGAGCGCGATCGTGAAAAGCCTGCTCGCCGGCTGAACGGCCAATCAGGCTATCTGTCATGATCCCGCCTGGTCACGCGAATCCGCGTCCGTCCGCGCCCGGGCGACCGCGCGCGGCTGGCTGACGGCCGGTCCGCTTCGCTTGCCGTGCGCGCTCGGACCCGCCGGCGTCGTGCGAATCAAACGCGAGGGCGACCGCGGCACGCCGGCCGGGCGGTTTGCGCTGCTCTGGGGCTACTACCGCCCGGATCGCTGGCGGCGACGTCGGCGGAGGCGTTCCGCTAAAGCCAATGCGGCCGGACCAGGGCTGGTGCGAGGACCCGGCGAGCCCGCGCTACAATCGCCCGGTCCGCCTGCCGGCCGCCGATTGCACCGACCGGATGTGGCGGGACGACGCCTCTATGACCTTACCTTCGTGCTCGACCAGAATTTCTCCCGCCGCGCCAAGGGCCGGGGCAGCGCCATCTTCTTCCACCTTGCGCGACCGGGCCTCGCGCCAACTTTGGGCTGCGTCGCGATTTCGCCAGCCGACATGCGCAAGCTCGCCCCTCGGCTCGCCCGTGGAATGCGTCATGGACATCGGGTAGCATGGGGCGTCGCTTGACGGGAGCGCAAGCCCAGTGGAGCCAATCGCCTTCGTGCTCACGTCGGCCTCGGCTGACCATATTCGCGCTCTTTCTCGCCCCCGCGGTCGCGCTCGCCGACCCGCAGCCGATCCTCGAGCGGCTTTGCGACGGCGCTCCCCGTCGTGGCCCGACACGGCATGGTGGTCTCGCAGGAGGCTGCAGGCGTCGCGGGTCGGACTCGACGTGCTGCGGCTCGGCGGCAATGCGGTCGACGCGGCGGTCGCGGTCGGCTTCGCGCTCGCCGTCACCCTGCCGCGCGCGGGCAATATCGGCGGCGGCGGCTTCATGCTGATCCACCGCGCCGATCTCGGCAAAACGGTCGCCGATCGACTATCGCGAGACAGCGCCGGCGGCGACGACCAAGGACGTGTTCCTCGACGCCAACGGCGAGGCCGATCCGTTCAAGTCGCGCTGGTCCGGCCTCGCGGTCGGCGTGCCGGGCACGGTCGGCGGGCCTCGAACTCGCCTGGCGCAAATACGGCTCGGGCAGGTTCACCTTCGCCGACCTCGTCGCGCCCGCAGTCGCGCTGGCCCGCCAGGGCCTCACGGTCGACGACGGCCTCGCCGACTCGCTGCCTGCCGCGGCGCCCGTTCTCGCCAAGCATCCGTCGACAGCGCGCATCTACCTGAGGCCGGATGGAAGCGCGCCGCAGGCCGGCGACCACATCGCCCTCGACGATCTCGCCGCGACCCTGGAGACGATCGCACGGGAGGGCGCGGCAGGCTTCTACGCCGGACCCGGTGGCCGAGAAGATCGTCGCCGCAGTGCAGGCGGCGGGCGGGCGCATGACGCATGGACGATCTCGCCCGCTATCGCGCGCGTCGAGCGCGAGCCGGTCGCGGGAACCTATCGGGGCGACACGATCGTCTCGATGCCGCCGCCCTCGTCGGGCGGCGCGCATGTCATCGAGATCCTCAACATTCTCGAGGGCTACGACCTCTCCGCCCAAGGGCTCAATTCGGCAGCCTCCCTGCACGAGATGGCGGAGGCGGAGAAGCTCGCCTACGCCGATCGGGCGGCGTGGCTCGGCGATCCCGACTTCGTCTCAGATCCCGCTCAAGGGGCTGACGTCCAAGGCCTACGCCGCGCGCGCTGCGGGCCAGATCCCGCCCGACCGCGCCCGTCCGGCCGCCGACATCCGGCCCGGCGAGCCGCAGCGCTACGAGAGCGACCAGACGACGCATTTCTCGATCGTCGACGGCGACGGCAACGCGGTCTCGAACACCTATACGCTGAACTTCTCCTACGGCTCGGGACTCGTCGCGGACGGCGACGGGCGTGCTGCTCAACAACGAACTCGACGACTTCGCCGCCAAGCCCGGCGCCGCCAACGTCTACGGCCTGATGGGCGGCGACGCCAACGCGCCGGGACCGAACCGCCGGCCGCTGTCCTCGATGAGCCCGACGATCGTGCTCAAGGACGGCAAGGTCGAACTCGTCACCGGCAGCCCCGGCGGGTCGCGCATCATCACCACGGTCCTGCAGATCATCGTCGACGTCATCGACCACGGGCTCAACGTCGCCGAGGCGGAGAACGCCCCGCGCGCGCACGACCAGCTATTTCCTGACGAGCTGCGGATCGAGCGCGGCGTTTCGCCCGACACGATCCGGCTTCTCGAGGCGATGGGCCACAAGGTCGTCGTCCGCGAAGCGATGGGTTCGGCCGACACGATCGCGCGCGCGCCGGACGGCACGCTGACCGGCGCCTCGGACCCGCGCCAGCGGGGCACGCTGGCGGTCGGCTACTGAGGGGCCGGGGGCCGGCGCAATTTCTTCGCGCATCGTTTTTCAGGGGCGCGGACGGCGGACTCGGTCGTGGTCGCGCGCCACTGCGACGGGGCGGCGCTCTCAGCGATGTCGACGACGGCGTTAATCGACACCTGTCGGAATCGGAATTCTCGCCCTCGGTCAACAACGTCAAGAATATCCTCGCCCGAGCGAGGATATAGTCCGACGCTGGCCGATCGCAGCTTTCCCGCCGCCGCCGCATTTCGGCCCAGCCTCTGTCGCATGGGCGTTCCAATGCGTCCAGGCGGCGACTGGGCAAGCCACTCGACGCATTTCCGTGGACATGGAGGAAGGCGGCTACGCAAGCACACGAAACGGCGGCGTCCGGCCCAAAACTGTTGCAAAAAGAGCATTGTCTCGCGAATAGGCGCGCGGCCGCGCTGGCCCTCCCGGCCGTCACACAAACCGCAGCGGCTCCCTTCCAGAGGTTCGCTTACGGCAATCGATGGAAATAGATTGACTTTCGCGCGTTCAAGAATGCCATAATTCTGTCATCTACTCGCCGCGACCGCCACGATGGCGGAGAGGTCCTGGCATTTCTTGCTGAGCGGCCCTAGCGGGCGATTCTAAAACCGCTTTAGTGTGCGGCGCAGTGCGCGGGACTACCGCGCGCCGCGACGGCGATGGATAACACATGCCGCCAGACGACCGCAGATGAGGTCGGCGCGAATGCGCTATGAGTTTGGGGGCTTGTTATGAAGCGACTTGGCATTGTTCTTCTGGCGACTGTCGGGCTCGCCGCCATGGCCCAGGCGGCCGATCTGCCGACCACCAAGGCGCCCGTCGCGGCCCCTCCGCCAAACTGCTGGTCGAGCTTCTGGAGCTGGCTGAATTCTTCGGCGAGCGATTGTCCGCTCAGCGCCTACGGCGTTACGCTCTACGGCACGCTCGACGTCAACTACGGCTACGAGGAATGGGGCGCGCCACGCAACTCGAGCGCAGGACAAGCTTCAGTACGGCATCCGGAGCAACGCCTACGAGCACATCTGGCAGGCCGGGTACAACGGGCTCAGCACGAGCGTGATCGGCCTGAAGATGAACGAGGGCATGGCGCCTCTCGGGCTCGCGGGATGGTCGGTGGTCGGCGTGCTCGAAGCCGGCGTCAATCCCTTGACGGGCATGTTTTTCAACGGGCCGCGATCGCTGGCCGACGCCAATAGCCAATCCAACACCGGCTTGGTCACGGTCAACGGCAAGAACTACTATTATCAGTTCCAGAGAACGAATCTCGATTCGAGCCGCGCCGGCCAGTGGGACAATTCGCAAGGTTACCTGGGGATCAGCAGCCCGACATGGGGAACCCTGACTTTCGGCCGAACCAACTCGCTCACCTTTGACTCGCTCGCCGCCTACGATCCCATGTCAGGATCGCCTGCCTTCTCGCTGCTAGGGTTTTCGAGCTCGTTCCCCGGCTACGGCGACACCGAGATCGTCCGCATCAACACCGCTCTGACCTACAAACTGGCGATCCCGAATGTCGCCGGAGTCTTCGACAACGTTCGTTTGGCCGGCCAGGCGCAGATCGGCGGCTTCGGCGTCGGAAACGGCGCTATGGAACACTACGAAGGCCAGATCGGCTTCGACAAGGGCAACTTCTCGTTCGACGGCATCTTCAGCTGGGCGCAGGACGCTGTATCGCTCTCGACCTACAACGGCGGGAGCTTGGGTCAGTGCGGCGCGACCGGGCCGTCCGAACCGTGGGCTATCAAGGTCAACGGCGTCTGCTACGACCCGAACGATGTCCTGAAGGCGACGCTGGGTAACATTTTCGGCGCCGAGTTGCTGGCGAGCTACAAGTGGGACCGTTTCAAGTTCTACGGCGGCTACATTTACGGGAGGACGTCAAACCCGTCGGATGGCTTCGGGGGCGGCTTTCAGACGATGTATCCCGGGATTTTCGTTCCGCCGACCTCCGTCACGTCGACGGCCTACCTTCTCCCCAACGGCACCTTGAGCGCCCCCGGCTTCGCCTTGGACAAGGTCCTCCAGACCGTGTGGACAGGCGCCAAGTATTCGGTTCCGGACGATTGGATGCACGGCTGGGGCGCGCTCGATCTCTCTGCCGCCTTCTACTATCAGTCCCAGAACAACTATAACTTCACCTGGACGACCGGTAACACCCACGGCGTTCCCTACGGCTACGCGACGAGCGCGGCCTGCACCGGCACCGGCGCCTTTATCAGCAGCGGCAAGTGCGCCGGAAGCCAGGACGGCATCGCATTTCTGGCCGACTGGCGGCCGGTCAAACGCATCGACATCTACGCGGGCGTCATGCTCACGAACGTCTACGGCGGGCTCGCCAATGGCTTCTACAGCGTCATCCCGGTCGTGAACGGCAAAACGGTCGTCAACACGATGGAGGCGCACACGCAGAGCTACGACCCGACGATCGGAATTCGGATTCGGTTCTAGGCTCGGGCCGCTGAGGGCTGATGACGGTTTCGCTGACTCTCGCCTCGCAGTGAGCGGCGCTCTAAGGTATTGTCCCCCGATGCCGGGGGACCCCCCAGACGGGTCCAGCGCGGGATGTCGCAACGCATTCCAACGTCTCGAGATCTGGGCGGTGGTGCGAAGATCGATGCATCCGCTTATCGTACTACCCGTTCTTTTGAGCGCTGCAATGTGCAGCTCTCCGGCCTTGGCGGAGATCAGCGAGGCTTGCGCCAAGATCGTCGACCAAGCTTCTCTAAAAGCCGTCAACCGAATCCCGGTAATCGGGCAGACGCTGGTTCTTGGTCGCCCATTCGCGAGTGAGCGGGGCGTGTTGCGCGTCGAGGTCGAGGTATTCGGACCACAGACCCAAATCTACGCCGTCGACGTCACAATCGACAGCGCCTGCCGCGTGCTTGCAACGAGCACCCGCCTGGAGTCTGAAGCAGAGCCCGCCCGTTGATTCGCCCACCCCATCGCTGTCCGAGGCGACGACGCCGATCCACGACCAGGGGCCGGAACGATGAGCCTAGCGAACAATCCTGCAACGAAGGGGAGCCACGCGCCCGACGGCGAGGGCGGCGATCCTGCTCCACGCCAGCAACCATGGAACTTGGCCGCCGCCAGGTAAGTCCCGCTTGGAGCCTCCTCCCCGTGGACTTTTTTACGATGAACCCTTCTCGCGCTCGAGACGGGTGTCTTCGACAAGTCCCCTGATCTGGGACCGAATCGAGTCCGCATCCGCCAAGGCCCCTGCAACAATTGCGCGAGCACTCACCCCCCCTGTCGCTGCTTCGGCCCTCTTGTGCGTTTCCCGCTTTCGCTCTTGTCCCTGCGCCGCAATCGGGCAATAAGAGAACTCCAAAACTTGTGCAGGGTTCTTGGGGGGGGCGGCGTCGCGCACGCCGCAAAGGCCCGCGACCGGACCAGACGCCGCGCGGCGCGGCTGTGCCGGATCCAAGATCGCCGCGCACGGGGTTCCCAATGCCATTCGTGCATCCGCTCGCCAGGGCCGCCAAGGTTTGGACGGCCAAGGGCGCCGACGACAGCGAGCACAACATTCTTGTTATTGTCACGACGATCCCCCTCGATGCCGACCACAAAGGCTTCAAGAAGTCTCTCGTCGAAAAACTCGCCCGTTCGGCTCGAGACTACATCGCCGAGACGAAGGAGGCGGGATCGTTCGTGATGATCAATCGCTTGAGAGACTGGGCGCCGAACAGGGTCTAAGGGTCACGACGCAGGGCAGTCACAGCCGCTCCGGTTGGCCGCGCTTGCGCTTTCATTCAAAGTTGCGTGAGATAGTATCCGCCTCGGGTCGGCCCGACACCACGGGCATTCAGTGTGGGGATTATCATGACGAGCGTTTTTTCACCGCGAACGGACGCACCCGGCGCGCTCGCGCCATTGCACGCGAAATGGGGATGGATCGTCGCGCTCGGGGTCGTCTACCTCGTCGCGGGGCTGATCGCGCTCGGCAGTGTCGTCGCAGCGACGGCGGCGAGCGTCCTGATCGTCGGCGTCATGATGTTCGTCGCCGGCGTGTTCGAGGTCATCAACGCCTTTCAGGTCAAAACCTGGGGCCGGTTCATCTTCTGGCTGCTGCTGGGCGTCCTCTACATCGTGGCGGGCTTCGTCGCGTGGGACAATCCGTTCCTGACCGCGATCTGGCTGACGCTGATCCTCGGCGCCGCGTTGGTCGCCTCCGGGATCATGCGAATCTTCCTCGCCTTCAACATGAAGCACGGCTCGCCGTGGATCTGGGTTGTGGTCTCGGGACTGATCACCCTGATTCTTGGCCTGATCATTCTGGCGCACTGGCCATTCTCGGCCGTCTATACACTTGGCATCTTCCTCGGGGTCGACCTTGTGTTCGCCGGCGCAGGCTGGATCGGCCTCGGACTTGGCCTGAAGAACGCGGCCTGACGTGAGCGGCGCGCGCCTCTGCGGGCGGCCCGGTTCGTTCGGCAGGCGCTGAAGGCTCAATCTGCCGCGAATTTCGTCTTGCGCATCGCTGCGACCGGGGTAGCCTTGCGCCCCATGCGTGCGATGGTCTTGCGCCGAGCCGGCGGGCGGCTCGCGATGGACGAGCGGCCCGAGCCCGAGCCTGGACCGGGCCAGGTCCGCCTGCGGGTCGAGGCCTGCGGCGTCTGCCGCACGGATCTGCACGTCGTTGACGGCGAACTGCCCGATCCGAAGCTGCCGATCGTTCCCGGCCATGAGATCGTCGGCCGGGTCGAGGCGGCGGGCGAGGGCGTCACCCTTAGGCCTGGCGCGCGCGTCGGCGTCCCCTGGCTCGGCCATACCTGCGGCCACTGTCCCTATTGCCGGAGCGCGCGCGAAAACCTGTGCGACGCGCCCCTGTTCACCGGCTACACCCGCGACGGCGGCTTCGCCACGCAGGTCGTCGCCGACGCAGCCTACGCCTTTCCCCTCGGCGACGACCTCGATCCGGTCGCCACGGCGCCGCTCCTCTGCGCGGGCCTGATCGGCTGGCGATCGCTGAAGGCTGCAGGCGAGGCGGAGGTCGTCGGCCTTTATGGCTTCGGCGCTGCGGCCCACATCATCGCCCAGGTGTGCCGCTGGCAGGGACGGAGGGTGTTCGCCTTCACCAAACGCGGCGACAGCGAGGGGCAGGCTTTCGCCCGGTCGATGGGGGCGGAATGGGCGGGCGGCTCCGACGAGGCTCCGCCCGTCGCGCTCGACGCCGCAATTCTGTTCGCGCCTGTCGGCGCGCTCGTGCCCGCGGCGCTCGCGGCGGTGCGCAAGGGCGGCCGGGTCGTCTGCGGCGGCATCCACATGAGCGACATCCCGTCATTTCCGTATCGCCTTTTGTGGGAGGAGCGGAGCATCGTCTCGGTGGCCAACCTCACCCGAGCCGACGGCGAGGAATTCTTGACGCTGGCGCCGCGCGTTCCCGTGCGGACAGTCACCACAGCCTATCCCCTCGAGGCGGCGAACGCGGCGCTCGACGACCTGCGCGCCGGCCGTCTCGAAGGGGCGGCGGTGCTCGTACCGTCGTAAGAACGCAGGCGCTCCTCCGTCTGATGGAAATCGAGCGGCATACCGCGGCGGAAAAAGGCGAAGAGAAGTCGGCTAATCCCTTCAGCGCTTGTCTTCCGGCAGATCGTCGTCGCTGATCGCCCGCCAGCCGGCGCCGTCGAGGTCGTCGAACTGGCCGCTCTTCAGCGCCCAAAGAAAGCCGCGAGGCCGAGCAGGCCGAGCGCCAGCGCGATCGGCACGAGATAGACGAGGACGTTCATCGAGGCGCGTTTCCCCATATCGCGCGCCCTGAACGCATTGAGCGTCACCAGACCGACGACCCCGACATCGCCAGCGCCGCGATCAGCGGCGTGACGAAGCCGAGCACGGCGAGCGGCACGGCGATCAGGTTATACACCGCGGAAATCGCAGAGATTTTGCACCATCAGCCGGCGCGCCTTTGTCGCGATGCGCACCGCGTCGGCGACCGGCGCGAGCCGCTCGCCGAGGAACAGCGCATCGGCCTGCGCCTGGGCGACATGGGCGGCGGAGATCGGCGAGATCGAGACATAGGCGGCGGCGAGCGCGGGCGCGTCGTTGAGGCCGTCGCCGACCATCAAGCGTCCTGCGGCCCGGCCGTCCTTCAGCGCCTCGAGCCGGGCGATCTTGCCGGCCGGCTTCAGTCCGGCCTCGTAGCGGGCGACGCCGAGCTCGCGGGCCGCCAGCGCCACCGCCGGCTCGCCGATCGCCCGACAGGATCTCGACCTCGCGGTCGGCGCGCGAGCTCGGCGACGACGGCCGCCGCATCCGGGCGCAGGGCCTGCCGCACAGCGAAGACGACCGCGCGGCCGGGAAGGCCGAGGGCGATCAGCGAGGCGTCGGGCCAGCGGGCGGCGACCGGGGCGGCCTCGCGCTCCGCCGCTGCCCATGCGACCGAGCCGAGCCGGACCGGCGCGCCATGATCGACGGCGGCGACGCCCTCGCCCGGAAACTCTTCGGCCGACGAGCGGCTCCTGCGCGTCCGGCCGCCTCGGCGATCGCCTTGGCGAGCGGATGCCGGCTCGCCAGCGCAAGCCGGCCGGCGAGCGCGAGGTCGGCCGGCGCGATGTCGGCGGCGTTGGCGAGGATCGGGCGCGGCAGGGTCAGCGTGCCGGTCTTGTCGAACACGACCGTGTCGGATTCGGCGAGCCGCTCCAGCGCCTCGCCGGAATGGAGGATGAGCCCGCGACGGAACAGCGCCCCGGCCGCCACCACCTGGACCGCCGGAACGGCGAGGCCGAGAGCGCAGGGACAGGTGATGATCAGCACCGTGATCGCGACCGTGAGCGCCTGCTGCCAGCCGGCGCCGAGGGCCAGCCAGCCGAGAACGTCGGCGAAGCGCCGTCGACATGCACGACCGGAACGTAGAGCCGCGCGGCGCGGTCGGCGAGAACGCACGTAGGACGAGCGCTGCTCGACGGCTTGGCGAAGCAGACCGTTGACCTCGTCGAGGAAAGTCCCGCTGCCGGCGTTCTGCACGCGGATGCGCAGCGTCGCCGGTCAGGTTGAGCGTGCCGGCGTAGACCGGCGCGCCGGGCGAGACCGACGCTGGCGCCGTCTCCCCGGTCACCAGGCTCTGGTCGACCTCCGAGCGGCCCGTCCTCGACCGCCCCGTCGACTGCGATGCGCTCGCCGGGGCGGGCGAGCACCAGGTCGCCGGGGCGGATCGCGCCGATCGGCGTCTCGCGCGCCTCGCCGTCGTCAGCCGAGCTTCAGCGCCCGGTCGGCCCGCATCGCCGAGAGGTTGATGGCGTAGTCGCGCGTGCGCCGCCGCATGCGCTGGTCGAGCAGGCGGCCCGCGAGCAGGAACATCAGCAGCATCACGGCGCCCTCGAAATAGGTGCCGTGCTGATGCGTGACGGTCTGCAGCAGCGACATCGCCAGACGCGAGGATGACGCCGAGCGAGATCGGGACGTCCATGTTGAGCGCGCCCGCGCGGATCGACCGCGCCGCGCTCTCGAAGAACGGCATGCCGGCATAGGCCGCGCACGGCAGCGCGACGAGCGCCGAGAGCCAGTGGAACAGGTCGCGCGTCGCGGAATTCGGAGTCGTATTCGGCGCCCGCCCACAGCGACACCGACAGCAGCATGACGTTCATCGCGCCGAAGGCGGCGACGCCGAGGCAGCGCAGGAGGCGCTTCTCCTCCTGCAGTTCGAGCGCTGTCGGCCGCCTCGGCGGTGAACGGGAAAAGCCGGGTAGCCGAGCGCCTCGAGCCGCTCGAGGATGGCCGGCGGCTCGAGCGCGCCGTCGTTCCATTCGACGGTGACGCGCTTGTATGGCAAGGTTGACGCGCGCGCCGCGCACGCCCGCCTGCCTGCCGAGGCCCTTCTCGATGGCGACGATGCAGGCGCCGCAATAGACCCCGTTCACCACCAGGTCCATCGCGGCGACGCCGTCGGCCGGATGACGGACGAAATGCGAGAGGTCCTGCGCTTCCATCAGAGGCGGGCCTCTAGTCCGAAGCGGTGTCCGTGACCGTCACCTTGTTCTCGCTGCGGAACATCCGCTCCGCGCCGCGGCTCGCCTCGATGATCAGGGTCCAGCGTCCATGGCGCGATGGGGGCTCGCGACCCCTTCGTAATTGCCGCCGTCGGAGACGAGCGGGACGTTGCGGTCCTGCGCCGCGTCGAACGGATGCTGGAATCGGGCGGTGACGGCGAGGTCGGGGATCGGCGCCGCCGTTCCGGTCGTGGAACTCGACCATCACCCGCTCGCCGGCCCCTTCGGCCCGGGTCAGGACGTCGGCTTTCCAGCCCCGTTCATCCTGCGCCCGCGCCTCGGCGATGCGCTTGTTGAACGCCTGGCTCGCGTCATAGGAATTCTCGAGCTCCTCGCCGTGCAGCGTGTGCAGGGCGAAGTAGATCAGCGCGCCGTTGGCGGCGAACATCACCAAGAAGAAGCCGCCGAGCCAGGGCAAGGACGTGGCGTCCTGTCAGTTGTCCAGACACGAGATGTCTCTCTCCAAGCGTTGGCGCCGACATGCGCCCGCCCCCGCGCCCTTCAAGCCCCTCCGCCTTCGCCTGCCGATCACGGCCCGAAGAAATGATCGACCACGACGTTGCGCTCGCCCGTTTTCGGGTCGACCGCGGTGAAGGTGACCGGCGTCGAGGACGCCGTCAGGTTCACGTCCGCGCGCGGTCGTCACATAGACCGGGACTTCGAGCGTCGAATCCGGGTCGAGGCGGACGCCGAGGCGGCCGTCGGCAAGCGGCTTCGCGACGACGCTGCTCAGCGTCGATTCCGGGAATGCCGCTGACCTCGAGGGTGAAGTCCTCCGGATCGGCGAGCTTGTTGGAGAAGCGAAGCGTATAGCCGTTGCGGATCCCGCCCTCGGCGGTCTGGGTGAACAGCGGCGCGCGCACGTGCAGCACGCTCAGGTGCGAATTCGACCGCGTCGTCGAGCACGTAAAGCATGATGCCGCGCGGTGAGCGCGATCAGCGCGGCGTACATGATCGTTCGCGGACGGATCGGGCGGAAGACGTTCGCCTCGCCGCGCATCCGCCGATCGCGGTTCTCGTCGTTGTCGTAGGCGATGAGCCGGGTCGGACGATTGATCTTGGTCATCACCGCGTCGCAGGCGTCGATGCACAGGCCGCAGTTGATGCAGCCGAGTTGCGGGCCCTTGCGGATGTCGACGCCGGTCGGGCAGACGGCGACGCACTGCAGGCAGTCGACGCAGTCGCCCGCGGGCTGGCCATGGGCGCGCGAGCCTGCGCGGCGTCCTTCACCGACATGCGCGGCTCGCCCCGATCGAGGCGATAGGTGACGTTGAGCGCCTCGTTGTCGGTCAGCGCCGCCTGGATGCGCGGCCACGGGCACATGTAAAGGCAGACCTGCTCGCGCATATGGCCGGCGAGCGCATAGGTCGTGAAGGTCAGGATGCCCGCCCAGATATAGGCGACCGCCGGCGCCTGGAGGGTGAAGAACTGCCTTCATCAGCGTCGGCGCGTCGACGAAATAGAGCATCGCCGCGCCGCCGGTCGCGAGCGCGATCAGGAGCCAGATCGCGTGCTTGGCGACCCGCTTGACGATCTTGTCGGCGGTCCATGGCTCGGCGTCGAGCTTCATCCGGTCGCGCCGGTCGCCCTCGATCTCGCGCTCGACCCAGAAGATACAGGTCGGTCCAGACCGTCTGCGGACAGGCGTAGCCGCACCAAACGCGGCCGAACAGCGCGTTGGACAGGAACAGGATCAGCGCCGCGAGGATCAGGAGGCCGGTGAAGTAGTAGACTTCCTGCGGCCAGATCTGGATGAAGAAGAAATAGAAGCGCGAATGCGCGATATCGGCGAGAACCGCCTGATCGGGCAGGTTCGGCCCGCGGTTCCAGCGGATGAAGGGGAGGATGTAGTAGACGCCGAGGGCGATCCACAACACGATCCATTTGATGCGCCGGTAGGTCCCCCAAACTTTTTGCGGGTAGACCTTCTTCGCCGCTTCATACAATGGACCGTCGTCGTAGATCTCCTCGGCGCTAATCGTCACGTGTCCAGATCCGTCCTTTTCCGATTTACTTGCCGCCGCCCAGGCTGTGGACATAGACGGCTAGCGACTTGATCGTCTCGGGATCGAGGCGCTTGCCCCACGCCGGCATCGTGCGAGTTGCGGGCGTTGGTGATGGTGTAGATCAGGTCGTTGATGTCGTTGCCGTACTGCCAGACCTTGGTGGTCAGGTTGGCGGAGCCCATATCGATGTTACCCTTGCCGTCCTCGCCGTGGCAAGCGACGCAATTGTCGGCGAAGATCTTCTTGCCGGCGGCGACGTCGACGCCCTGCTCGGGCTCAAGGCCGTCGAGGGTGCGTACGTAATTGGCGACCTCGCGGATCTCCTCGGGCTTCAGGATGCCGTCCTTGCCGAACGGCGGGCATGGCGCTGGTATGGGTGTCCGCATCGTCCGGCGCGCGGATGCCGTGGGTGATGGTCGTCTGGATCTGGTCCAGCGTTCCGCCCCACAGCCAGCGCCCGGCGGTCAGGTTGGGATAGCCCTTCTGGCCTTGCCCGCCCGAGCCATGGCACGGCGTGCAGTTGTCGCCGAAGGCGGCCTTGCCCTGCGCGAGCGCGAGCTCGAGCATCTTGGGATCGTCGGCGATCTGCGTAGAGGCTGGCCTTTTCGAGGCCGGCCGCCATCTCCTTGCGCACCTGCTTGCTGAACGCGATGTCGGCCAGCACCGCGCGCGGTTGGTGTGGCCGAGCACGCCGGGAAGGATAGCTGCTCGCCAGCGGCCACGACGGATAGAAGATCCAGTAGCCGAACGCGAAGGCGATGCATGACGTAGAAGATCCACAGCCACCAGCGCGGCAGCGGCGTGTTCAGCTCGCGGATGCCGTCCCACTCGTGGCCGGTGGTCGTCTGGCCGGAGACTTTGTCGACTTGAACCGGGTCGTTGGTCATCGCTCAATCCTCCCGCAGCGGCATGCGGGCCGCGTCATGGAACCGCGCGCTGTTCTTCGGCCAAAGCGCGTAAACGAGCGTCGCGAGGAAAAACAGGAAACAGTAGACGGTGCCCGCCCGATTGCGCGAACTGCGCCAGCCATTCGTAGGTGGTTGACATGGTCGATCCCCTATCCGGTCAGCGCAGGTTGGCCTTGTCGTCGAACTGCTTGAAGTCGACGAGCGTGCCCAGCATCTGCAGATAGGCGATCACGGCGTCGCCTTCGGTGATCTCGGGCGAACCGGGATAGAACTTGCGCACGACCGCCTTGGGATAGCGCTTGAGCAGCGCCGCCGCTTCGGGCGTGTCCGGGCTCACCTGGGCCTTCAGGTCCGTCATGACGTTGGCCATCATGCTCGTCCGTGTAGGGCACGCCGACCTCGCGGTTGGTCGCGACGTTGGCGACGAGTCTCGCGCGTGTCGAGCGGCGTGTCGAACAGGAAGCCGTAGGTCGGCATGATCGACTGCGGCACGACCGAGCGCGGGTTCGTCAGGTGCGCGACGTGCCAGGAGTCGGTGTACTTGCCGCCGACCCGGGCGATGTCCGGGCCGTTGCGCTTCGAGCCCCACTGGAACGGGTGGTCGTACATGCTCTCGGCCGCGAGCGAGAAGTGGCCGTAGCGCTCGACCTCGTCGCGCAGCGAGCGGATCATCTGGCTGTGGCAAAGGTAGCAGCCTTCGCGCACGTAGATGTTGCGGCCGGCGAGCTCGAGCGGCGTGTAGGGCCGCATGCCCTCCACGGTTTCGATGGTGCTCTTCAGGTAGAAGAGCGGGACGATCTCGACCAGGCCGCCGATGGCGACCATGATGAGAATGCCGATGACGAGGAGGATCGGGTTCTTCTCCAGGATGATGATGCTTGGAGAAGAGCGACGACGCCGCCGTGTTGCGTCTGCGCGGAGCTGCTCATGGTCTCAGGTCCTCATTCCGCGGGCTGGAGGGAAGGCTGAGCCGCCGGCGCCGCCGCCTCGGACGCGGTGATCGTCATGTAGACGTTGTACAGCATCAGGCAGTAGGCGATCAGGAACAGGCAGGCCGCCGAGCGCGCGGATCACGTAGAACGGATGCATCGCCGCGACCGTCTCGATGAACGAGTATTCGAGATAGCCCTGCGGGGTGTAGCTGCGCCACATCAGGCCCTGCAGGATGCCCGACACCCACATCGAGGTGATGTAGAGGACGATGCCGAGCGTCGCGATCCAGAAGTGCCAGTTGACGAGCTTCAGCGAGTACAGCTCGCGCTTGTTCCACAGCCAGGGAACCAGGCAGTAGAGGGCGCCGAACGAGACGAAGGCGACCCAGCCGAGCGCGCCCGAGTGCACGTGGCCGACGGTCCAGTCGGTGTAGTGCGACAGCGAGTTGACCGTCTTGATCGACATCGCCGGGCCTTCGAAGGTCGACATGCCGTAGAAGGCGACCGACACGACCAGCATGCGCAGGACCGGATCGGTGCGCAGCTTGTCCCAGGCGCCCGAAAGCGTCAGCAGGCCGTTGATCATGCCGCCCCACGAGGGCATCCACAGCATGATCGAGAAGGTCATGCCGAGGGTCTGCGTCCAGTCCGGCAGCGCCGTGTAGTGCAGGTGATGCGGGCCGGCCCAGATGTAGAGGAAGATCAGCGCCCAGAAGTGGATGATCGACAGCCGGTAGGAGTAGATCGGCCGTTCCGCGCGCTTCGGCACGAAATAGTACATGATGGCCAGGAAGCCGGCGGTCAGGAAGAAGCCGACCGCGTTGTGGCCGTACCACCACTGGAACATCGCGTCCTGCACGCCGCTCCAGACGATGTACGGACTTCGACGGAGAAGATCGAGACCGGCACGGCGGCGTTGTTGCCGATATGCAGCATCGCGATCGTCAGGATGAAGGCGAGATAGAACCAGTTCGCCACGAAGATGTGGGGCTCCTTGCGGCGGAAGATGGTGCCGAGGAACACCAGGAGATAGGTGACCCAGACGATGGTCAGCCACAGGTCGGCGTACCATTCGGGCTCGGCGTATTCCTTGCTCTCGGTGATGCCGAGCAGGTAGCCCGTGCCGGCGATCAGGATGAAGAAGTTGTAGCCGAGGACGACGAACCAGGGGGCGAGGTCGCCGGCGAGTCGGGCGCGGCAGGTGCGCTGCACGACGTAGAACGACGTCGCGAGCAGCACGTTGCCGCCGAAGGCGAAGATCACCGCCGAGGTGTGCAGCGGCCGCAGGCGGCCGAAGTTGAACCACGGGGCGAGGTTCAGGTCGGGAAAGGCGAGTTCGGAGGCGATGTAGACGCCGACCGCCATGCCGGCGAGGCCCCAGAACAGGGCCATGATGGTCGAGAACTTGACCGGCCCGAAATTATAGTTCGGCAGACCGTTGATCTCGAGCGGGGGACGCGCCGCGTCGCGCTTGTTGTAACGCTGGAAGATCGCAAAGATGCCGAGCCGCCGCGCAGATCACGCCAAGCGCCATATGGAAGCCGTAGGCGGGCTCGATCGTATTGGCCGCGATGTAGAGACAGAGCAGGGCCAAGACCGCGAGGACCGCGATCAGCCCGATTTCGCCGCTCCATAGCGACTTTGGTTGAGATACCGTCTGCATTCCTCATCCCCAACACGAAAGAGGCGTTTTCCCGGCCCTTCCGACCGCGTCTGCGCAGTCGCATCAGCCCCGAGAACGTCGAACGAAATCACGGCCTTCCGACAGGTCGCCGTTGCGACGGCCGGATCACGCGACGGTCCTCTAATGCATCGCTCGATCGGCCGTCGTCCACCCGTTCCATCGTCGCATTTCCGCACACGACTTCGTCCAAGGCCCCGCGCCAAGCCGCGAAACAGGCATGCATTCGAAGATATTCAGGCGTTTAGCGCCGGTCCGAGGGCCACAAGCGTGACCATCTGTCGCACTTGACGCCTGCCCTCCCGCACGACCGCTCGGCTCCTCGAAGTCCTTGGCGGGGGTGACAAAGCCCAGCCGCCGAAGCGCTGCGGCGCATGCGCTACCGACGATGACTGGGCGTCGACTCAATCCGATCAGCCGATTGCGGCGGCGAACTCCGCCGTTTCCGTCGCCGGCCTGACGGGCGCCGCGGCGTCGCGGTCGGCGGCGGCGAGACGGGCGAGCGCGTCGGGGCGCACGATCTCCACCCGCCGCTTGCGCGGCAGCCTGAGGAAGCCGCGGTCCCTGAACAGCGTGAAGGTCCGGCTCACGGTCTCGATGGTGAGCCCGAGATAGTCGGCGATATCCTGGCGCTGCATCGCCAGATCGAGCGCGAGCGCGTCGGGACCATCCGAGCGCGCCGAGAGCATGATCAGGAACCACGCGAGCCGCTCCTCGGCGGAGCTGCGGCCGATCATCATCATGTGATCGATCGAAAGCGTGAGCGCCCGCGTCGCGCCGTCGAACAGGGCGCCGTTGAGGCGAGGGTCGTCGTTCATCCGGACCCGGCAGGCATGGCGCGGCAGGACCGCCATCGCCGCCGCGTCCACCGCCTCGATCGTCAGCTTGTGAACGCGCGTCCGGCTCGAGGCCGCAGATGTCGCCCGGCATGTAGAAGGCGAACACCTGGCGGCGTCCGTCGCGGGTGAACTTCACCGCGCGGAACATGCCCCGCATGACCAGGTAATAGCTTTCCGTCGGATCGCCTTCGCCGACGACCTCCTGACCGGCCTCGAATGGAACGATCAGGCCTTCGAAGTGCGGAAAGCTCTCGGCGAACAGCTCGCCGATCCTCGGCGCGGCTTCCGCATTGGGGTTGAAAGCATACGCCATCCGACCAACCGTTCCCCTTCACCGTCGAGGAGCGTCGGCCTGGGCCTCCAAATCACGCTCCGCGGCTATCGCCCCGCGCCCTTGGACTATATGGGTCGCGGCGGCGCGCGAAGGAACGGGACCATTTGACGCAGCCCGATGCGCGGATTCGCCAGCGCGATGTCTAACGTACAGTTCGGGCTCGAGCGGCAGTCTTGCGGATGCGCGCATTCGGCTCGACAGACTCCTCCAAAGGCGCCACTTGGGGCCATGGCGAGGCTGCGCTCTTCCTACGTGTGCCAGAACTGCGGGGCGATCACCCAGCGCTGGCAGGGGAAATGCGAGTCCTGCGGCGAGTGGAACACGATCATCGAGGAAGCCGCCGCGCTCGGCGTCGGCGCCGCCTCCGCGCGGCGCGGCGGCGGCCGGCCGCACCTTTCCGCTCGAGGACCTGTCCGGCGCCTCGAAGCCGGAGCCGCGCGTCGCCACCGGGATCGGCGAACTCGACCGGGTCGCCGGCGGCGGATTTCGTGCCGGGCTCGGCGACCCTGATCGGCGGCGAGCCCGGCATCGGCAAGTCGACCCTGCTCATTCAGGCCTGCGCGGCGGTGGCGCGCTCCGGCGCGCGGGTCGTCTACGTCTCGGGCGAGGAATCGACCGCCCAGATCCGTCTCCGCGCCGCCCGGCTCGGGCTGGCGACGCGCCGGTTCAACTCGCGGCCCAGACGCTCGTCGAGGACATCGTCGCGACGCTGGCCTCGGGCGACGCCCCGAAATTCGTGGTCATCGATTCGATCCAGACCATGTGGAGCGACGCGATCGAATCGGCGCCGGGAACGGTCAGCCAGGTGCGCGGCTCGGCCCAGGCGCTGATCCGGTTCGCCAAGGCGAGCGGCGCGGCGCTTCTGATCGTCGGGCATGTCACCAAGGACGGCCAGATCGCCGGCCCGCGCGTCGTCGAGCACATGGTGGACGCGGTCTTCTCGTTCGAGGGCGACGGCGCGCACGCCTTCCGTCTGCTGCGGGCGGCCAAGAACCGCTTCGGCGCGACCGACGAGGTCGGCGTCTTCGAAATGACCGGCGCCGGCCTCGCCGAGGTGCCGAACCCGTCGGCGCTGTTTCTGGCCGGGCGGGACGGCGCGGCGGCGCCCGGGGCCTCGGTGTTCGCCGGGCGTCGAGGGCGCGCGGCCGCTGCTCGTCGAGATCCAGGCGCTGGTCGCGCCGACTTCGCTCGGCACGCCGCGGCGAGCCGTCGTCGGCTGGGAGCCCAATCGGCTGGCGATGGTGCTGGCGGTGCTCGAATCGCACGGCGGGCTGAAGCTCGGCCAATACGACATCTATCTCAACGTCGCCGGCGGCCTCAGGGTCGCCGAGCCTGCGGCCGATCTCGCGGCGGCCGCCGCGCTCGTTTCGTCGCTGACCGGCGCGCCTCTGCCGCATGACGCGGTCTATTTCGGCGAGATCGCGCTGTCGGGGTCGGTGCGGCCCGTCGCCCATGCCGGGCTCAGGCTGAAGGAGGCGGCCAAGCTCGGGTTCGCGCGCGCCTTTGCGCCGCCGGCGCCGCGCGCGGAGGGCGAAGCCGGCTAGCGCCGGGATGACGCCGATCGGCTCGGTCGCCTCGCTGGTGGCGATGATCGCCGCGGCCGCGGTCGAAGCCAAGGACCGCCGCGACGTCTGCAAATCGGGCGCGATTGCCGACGCCGGCTGGGTGACGAACCGGGGCGCCTTGGCTATAAGGCGCTCCGCAGGATGCGCCGGACGCCGGACGCCGCCCATGTTTTTCGAGCGCTTCGACAGGGTTGTTTCGGATGCCTTCCTATCTCGATCTCGCCGTTCTCGCGATCGTCCTCGTCTCGGCGCTGCTTTCGATGCTGCGCGGCTTCTCCCGCGAGGTCCTGGCGATCGCGTCGTGGGCGGCGGCGGCCGCGGCGGCCTATTATCTCTACCCGGTTGTGACCCCCTACCTGACGCCCTATATTCATAAGGACGTCATCGCGCAGGCGGCGGCGGCGGCGATCGTGTTTTTCGCCACGTTGATCGTCGTTTCGCTCTTTACCGTGAGACTGTCGGACGCGATTCTCGACAGCAAGATCGGCGCCCTGGACCGGACGCTTGGGTTTCGTCTTCGGCGTCGCGCGCGGGTTTCTGCTCGCGGTCGTCGCTTTCGCAATCTTCAACTGGCTGGTTTCGGACAAGCAGCAACCGGAATGGGTGAAAACCGCCAAGACCCGCCCGATCCTGACGGACACCGCGGACAAGATCGTGGCCCTGCTGCCGGAGGACGCGGCGGCGACCATCGACGCCTGGATCAAGTCGCGCGGGAACGTCACGCCGGCGAACGAGGAGCCGATCGACGAATCGAGCGCGCCGACCGAGGTCAAACCGACGACGCCGCCCCCGGCCGGCCCGCAGAACGCCCAGAAGAAGGCGGACTCGCGCGCCCTCGGCGGCCGCTCGGACAAGCAGAAGCTCGACGCGCTGATCAACGGGCGTCCGCTTCCAACGGCGCCGAAGCAGTGACCGCAGGGACGCAGCGTCCGCCGGCGTCGATCTCGACGCGGACCGCCTGCACGAGGAATGCGGCGTCTTCGGAATCTTCGGTCATCCCGACGCGGCAGCGATCGTCGCGCTCGGCCTGCACGCCCTGCAGCATCGCGGACAGGAGGCGGCCGGCATCGTCGCCTTCGACGGCGAGCGGTTCCACTCGGAGCGCCGCCAGGGCCTGGTCGGCGACCACTTTTCCAGCGCCGCCACGATCGACCGCCTTCCGGGCCGGGCCGCCATCGGCCATGTCCGCTATTCGACCACCGGCGAGACGGCGCTGCGCAACGTTCAGCCGCTGTTCGCCGAACTCGAGGCGGGCGGGCTGGCCGTCGCCCACAACGGCAATCTGACCAACGGCCTGACGCTGAGGCGGGAACTCATTCGCGGCGGCGCGATCTGCCAGTCGACCACCGACACCGAGGTGGTCCTGCTGCTTGCGGCGCGCTCGCGTCGGCCCAGGATCCTCGACCGTTTCGTCGAGGCGCTGGCCGAGATCGAGGGCGCCTATGCGCTGGTGGCGCTGACGAACAAGAAGCTGATCGGCGCCCGCGATCCGCTCGGGATCCGCCCGCTCGTGCTCGGCGAACTCGACGGCTGTCCGATCCTCTGCTCGGAGACCTGCGCGCTCGACATCATCGGCGCCAGGTTCATCCGCGACGTCGAGAACGGCGAGGTCGTGGTGATCGACGCCGACGGGGTGAAGAGCTTCTTTCCCCTTCCCCGCCAGCCGGCGCGGCCTTGCATCTTCGAATACATCTACTTCGCCCGGCCGGACTCGATCGTCCATGGCCGCTCCGTCTACGACGCGCGCAAGGCGATGGGCGAGGAACTCGCCCGCGAGGCGCCGGCCGACGCCGACGTCGTCGTGCCCGGTGCCCGACTCCGGCGTGCCGGCGGCGATCGGCTATGCGCGCGGCTGCGGCCTGCCGTTCGAACTCGGCATCATCCGCAACCATTACGTCGGCCGGACCTTCATCCAGCCGACCCAGTCGATCCGCGAACTCGGCGTGCGCATGAAGCACAACGCCAACCGGGCCGTGGTCGCCGGCAAGCGCGTGGTGCTGATCGACGATTCGATCGTGCGCGGAACGACCAGCGTCAAGATCGTCCAGATGATGCGCGACGCGGGCGCGCGAGAGGTGCATTTCCGCATCTCCTCGCCGCCGATCGCCTATCCCGATTTCTACGGCATCGACACGCCGGTGCGCGACAAGCTGCTCGCCGCCCGCATGGACCTCGAGAGCATGCGCGAATTCATGGGGGCCGACAGCCTGGCCTTCCTGTCGGTGGCGGGGCATCTATCGCGCGATGGGCTTTTCCGAGCGCAACGCCAGACAGCCGCAGTTCACCGACCACTGCTTTACCGGCGACTATCCGACCCGGCTCATCGACAAGGACGGCGAGCCGGAGCGGCCAGCACCTGCCGCTTCTGGCGGAGGCGGGCTGAAAGGCGCGAGCGGCGTTTTCGAGCCGTCGTCGAGCAATCCGGCTGCGGCTCCGCGGCGACCTCGGACATCTCGACCGGGCGTGCACGCAGCGCGCCGCTTGCACGTCAGATTCCCGGACTGCTGACCACGGTAGAGCCGCGTTCGCCGCGGCGCAACCGCGTTCACAGTCCTGTCATACCGCCCCGCGATAGAAGGTCGGACGCATTCCCGAGGAGCCGACCCCGATGACAGCCGCAACCGACTTGCGACGCCGCAAGCCGCTCCGGCGGCGGGCAAGCCGCAGCTCGACCACCCGATGGACATCCGACTCGCGCTGGGATTCCTCGCCGTGCTCGCCGGCGGCCTGTTCTACATGGCCTATTCGATCAGCGGCGACATTGCCGCAGACCGGCGGCGGACCGACGACGATCCTGCCGTTCCTGCTGCTCGGCGTCGCGCTGCTGATCGCGCTCGGCTTCGAATTCGTCAACGGCTTCCACGACACCGCCAACGCCGTCGCGACCGTCATCTACACCCACGCGCTTCCGGCGCAGTTCGCCGTCGTCTGGTCGGGCTGCTGGAACCTGATCGGCGTGCTCGTGTCGAGCGGCGCCGTCGCCTTCGGCATCGTTTCGCTGCTGCCGGTCGAGCTGATCCTGCAGGTCGGCTCGAGCGCGGGCTTCGCGATGGTGTTCGCGCTTGCTGATCGCGGCGATCATCTGGAACCTCGGCACATGGCTGCTTCGGCATCCCGGCCTCGAGCTCGCACACGCTGATCGGCTCGATCGTCGGCGTCGGCGTCACCAACGCGCTCATGCGCGGCCAGGACGGCACCGCGGGCGTCGATTGGGACCAGGTGACCAAGGTCGGCGAGGCGCTGCTGCTCTCGCCGCTGTTCGGCTTCGTCCTGTCGGCGCTGCTGCTCCTCGTGATGAAGGCGGTCGTCCGGGTGCCGGCTCTCTACAAGGCGCCCGAGGGCCGCAACCCGCCGCCGTCTTGGATCCGCGGCCTGCTCATCCTGACCTGCACGCTGGTGTCGTTCTTCCACGGATCGAATGACGGCCAGAAGGGCATGGGCCTGATCATGCTGATCCTGATCGGCGTCGCGCCGACCGCCTATGCCTTGAACCGCGCCCCGGACCGCGGGCCACGCCAAGCGTTCATTCGCCGCCGCAGCAGGACGCGGCGTCGAAAGTGGTCTCGAGCGCACGGCGCCGGCTACGATGTCATCGGCGACCCCCGGCCGGCGGTGACCGAGTACGTCCATGCCCACAAGATCTCCGAGGGCACCTATCCCTCGCTCGCGGTGCTGGTGAAGCAGATCGGCGACCAGGTCAAAGACTACGGCTCGGTCGCAAAGACGCCGCTCGACAAGGTCGCAGAACGTCCGCAACGACATGTATCTCGCCTCGGAAGCGCTGCGCGTCATCTCCAAGGACAAGGAGAGCGAGCTGACGGACGTCGAGAAGAAGCAGATCGGCGAGTTCAAGAAGCAGCTCGACTCATCGACCAAGTTCATCCCGCTCTGGGTGAAGATCTGCGTCGCGATCGCCCTCGGCCTCGGCACGATGGTCGGCTGGAAGCGCATCGTCGTGACCGTCGGCGAGAAGATCGGCAAGACCCACCTGACCTACGGCCAGGGCGCCGCCGCCGAGCTCATCGCCGCCGCCACGATCGGCGCGGCCGACGGTTTCGGCCTGCCGGTGTCGACGACCCACGTGCTGTCGTCCGGCGTCGCCGGCACGATGGTCGCCAACGGCTCGGGCATGCAGTGGTCGACGGTCGGAAGCATCGCGCTCGCCTGGGTGTTGACCCTGCCGGCGGCGATGATCCTGTCCGGCATCCTGTTCTTCATCTTCCGCCACATCTTCTGACGGAAGCCCGGATGCGAAATCGAATCTGGAAAGACCGCGTTCACTCGCGGCCTTTTCGTTTGGCTCATCAGCCGCCGTAAAAGGTGATCAGGCTTGGCGCGCGCCCGGGGAATGCGAACGTCCCGGGCCTTCAGGTCCTCGAGCGTCAGATACATCATCGCCGTCATCAGCGCGTCGGAATAGGCGTCGTGCTGGTCGAGCGCCGGCAGGCCGAGATCCCGGAGAATGCTCATGAAACGCAGGTCGACCTCGGTGCCCGGCGGCGCGTCGCCGTACTTGCGCTCGTAGTAGGTTCCCGACACCTCGATCTGGGCGTTCGGCAGCGCGATCCCGAGAAGGCGCCGCACGTGCCTGATTGAGCATCGCGACGTCGAATTCGAGATAGAACCCGACCAGCGGCCGCGAGCCGATGAAACGCAGCAGGTCGGGCAGCACCTCTTCGATCGGTCGCGCCGTCGGCGACGTCCTGCTCGCGCAGGCGATGGATCTTGATCGCGTCCGGATTGAGCTTGCGCCTTCGGCTTGACGATCGCCTCGAAGCGCTCGCTGGTCAGGATGCGGTTGCCGCGGATCTTGACCGCGGCGACCGTCACGATGTCGTCCTTGCGCGTGTTCAGGCCGGTCGTCTCGCAGTCGATCGACACCGCCTCGTCGGGCGGCGGCGGCTCGAACAGGAAGCGATAGGCGGGATCGCGCAGGCAGATGCAGCAGAAACCGCCGCTTCAGCCCGCGCAGCATCAGAACATCGCCAGATTGAAGTGACGGCGCAGCATCTCGCGCAGTTGCTTGACCACCTGAAAGGCGTCGCGCAGCAGGTCGCGCTCCATGGTCGACAGTTCGCCGGGCTTCACGAGGCTCGTGGACGCCTTCTCCGCGATCTGCGCGTCGAGCCGCAGCGTCATCAGGTAATGCAGCGCCTGGGTCAGTTCGCGCGCGAACTGGCCGTCGAACACGTGAAGCTCGGCGAGGCGGGCGATGCGCGCCGTCGTGGCGGTCTCGTGCAGCCCCTTTTCCAGCGCCAGCGCCCGAACGCCGTGCACGATCGGAAAGATGCCGCCCTTCTTCAGGTCGAGGGCGTCGCCCTCGGCCTTGGAGGTGACGAGATTGTTGAAAAAGCCGATCGGGGTCGGAAAGGCGTCGATCGCGCGGGCAAACCGCGCGAGCCGCAGTCGCTCGCCGTGCATCAGGTCGATCAGGTCCTGTTTGGCCGCTCGGAGAAGCTCCGGCGTCGCCCGCCGTCGCCTCGGCGTCGTAGAAGATCGCGATATTCATCGTGCCCGTCGTCGTCGGACACGGCAAGCCAGCGGCGGAAATCGTCGCGATAGTCGTCGAGCGTCTTCGACCAGACCGGATTGCGCACCATGACTTCGCCGGGACAGGGCGGAAAGCCGCATTGGGCGAGAGCGTCGAAGACGTCGGCGCGGAACCGGACGAGGTCCTCCTCCGGGACGGGCGCGGCGAGGATGAGCCCGTTGTCCTGATCGGTGCGAAACGTCTGCTCGCCGCGCCCTTCGCTCCCCATCACGAAGAAGCAGCCGGCCTCGCGGATCGATGGCGGCGCGATCAGCGAAAAGAGCTTGTCGTGCAGGCGCCGGTTGAGGTCGGAGACGATTTCGCACACGAGGTCGATCTTGACCCCCTGGCGGCGCTGCAGGCGAATCTGCGGCTCGATTCCCTGCGCCGCGCGCGCGAGGCCGGCGACGTCGCGCGAGCGGTCGATGCGCCCCGCCACGAGCTGCGAGTTGCCGGCCAGGAAGCTCAACAGATCGATGTCCTCGAGCACGCCGACAAACTCGCCGTTCTCGCCAACGGCGAGGCGGCGCTTGTTGTGCTTCGTCATGCGCAGCAGCGCGGTCGTGACGAGGTCGTCCGGCGCGACGCTGACGACCGGGCGATGCGCGAGCGGGCCGACGGCGCTGTCGAGCGGCCGGCGGTCGCGGAGCGCCGCGTTGAGAAGGTCCGAGCGGGTGACGATTCCGACGCCGTCGGCTCGAGGTGACAAACAGAGCGTAGGCCTTGTGCTCGCGCATCAGCGCGCCCGCTTCGGCGATCGACTCCATCGCATCGACGAAGATCGCCGGATGAAGGAAGAGTTCGTCCACGCGCACGCCGAGCAGCGGCGTGAAGCGCGCCGCCTCCTCTTCGCGCGAGACCGTGTCGAGCTTGTGGGCGATGTCGAGATAGAAGAACGAGGCGAAGCGCGGGTTCCTGTTGATCAGCCCGAGCGTGACGTCGCGCGGCAGGAGGTTGCACAGCGTCTCCTCGCGCGCGACGAAGGCGTTGGAGCTGCGGCCCTGGACGAGGGCGCGCGAGTCGAACATGTCGCCCGGCCCGCGCAACGCGACGAGGCCGTCGCGGTCGCGCTCTTCGACCGCGCCCTTGATCACGATGAACAGGCTTTCCGGCGCGCTCGTCGCCGGCGATGATCGTCTCGTTCGGGCGAAAGTAGGCGATGTCGAGCGAGTCGCGGACGATGTCGATCTCGTCGGCGGTCAGCCGGTCGAACGGCGCGCTGCGCGGATCGAAATTCTGCGCCAAAGCTCTCCTCCCCCTCGCGTCCGGCAAAGTGTCTCTGGCCCGCAAGCGCTTTGCAAGTCGACAATGGTCATGCCCGCGCCCCGCGCCCCGATGGAAGACTGCGATCGAGCCTGCTAAGATTTCGGCTGGGAGCAAGGCGAACGACGGGCGCGGAGGGGCGGAAGGCCATGACCATGATCGACGACACACTTGCCGCGCTCGACGCCGATGCGGGCCCGGCCCTCGACCGGCTGTTCGACTTTCTGAGGATCCCGTCGGTTTCCGCCGTGCCCGGCGCATTTCGCCGACTGCGAGCGGGCGGCCGACTGGCTTGTCGCCGAGCTTGGCGCGATCGGTTTCGAGGCGGCAAAACATCCGACGGACGGGCGACCGATGGTCGTCGGCCACATCAAGGCGGCCCGCCGCGATTCGCCGCACGTGCTGTTCTACGGCCACTATGACGTCCAGCCGGCGGACCCGCTCAACCTTTGGCGCTCGCCGCCGTTCGAGCCGAAGCTCGAACCGGGCCCACGCGGCGAGCGGATCGTCGCGCGCGGCGCCTCGGACGACAAAGGCCAGTTGATGACGTTCCTGGAAGCCTGCCGGGCGTTCCAGAAGTTCGGCGGCTCGCCCTGCGCGGTCACCGTTCTGTTCGAAGGCGAGGAGGAGACCGGCTCGCCCTCGCTGCCCGCCTTCCTCGCCGCAAAACGCCAAGACGCTGAAGGCCGACGTCGCGCTCGTTTGCGACACCGGCATGTGGAACGCCTCGACGCCGGCGATCACCACGGCGCTGCGCGGCATCGTCACCGACGAGGTCGATCCTCACCGGCGCCAATCGCGACCTGCATTCCGGGCATCTACGGCGGCATCGCCGTCAATCCGATCCATGTGCTGGCGCGAATTCTCGCCGCGCCTGCACGACGAGAACGGCGCCGTGACCCTGCCCAGGTTTCTATGACGGCGTGGAGGAACTCCCCGAAGAGATCAGGGAGCAATGGGGCGCGCTCGAATTCGACGCCGACGCCTTTCTCGGCGACGTCGGCCTGACGACGCCAGCGGGAGAGCGCGGCCGCACGCCGCTCGAACAGGTCTGGTCCCGCCCGACCTGCGAGGTCAACGGGATCGTCGGCGGCTATACCGGCGAGGGAGTCGAAGACGGTGCTGCCGGCCGAGGCGAGCGCCAAGGTGTCGTTCCGGCTGGTCGGCAAGCAGAACCCGGAAAGGATCGTCCAGTCGTTCCGCGCTTTCGTCGCGGTCGCGCCTGCCGCCCGACGTGAAGGCCGAGTTCATCGGCCATGCCGGAAGCCCGCGGTCGCCCTGCCGATCAAGAGCGAGGCGCTGCGCCGCGCCCGGCGCGCGCCTCGAGACGGAATGGGGCAAGCCCGCTGCGCTGGTCGGCTGCGGCGGCGTCGATCCCGATCGTCGGCGCGTTCAAGCGCGAACTGAACATGGACAGCCTGCTGATCGGCTTCGCCCTGGAGGACGACAACATCCATTCGCCCAACGAGAAATACGAGCGGGCCGCATTCCATAAGGGCGCTCGGTCGTGGGCGCGCATCCTCGCGGCGCTGGCGGCCTGACAAGGGCGCAGCCCTTGCGGCGGCCGCGGGCGGGGCGCCTTGGACGCATCATCGGCGGCCAGCCCCCGTCGCCGAGCGACAGCCCTCTGGGCCGAGGCGGCGGCGTCGCTTTACTGGACGGAGCGCGCCAAAACGGCGATGGTCCGCTTTTTCCGGGCGACATTGCAGCGGGACCAAGGGAGGGTGCATGGCGACTCGATTGACGGTCCGGCTTGATTTCGACGCCGGGCGCAGGCTCGGCGCCGGCAAGGTCGCGTTGCTCGAATCGATCGAAAAGACCGGCTCGATCTCGGCGGCGGGCCGCGCCCACACGATGTCCTACCGGCGCGCCTGGCTGCTGGTCGACGAGTTGAACCAACTGTTCGCCGCGCCGCTGGTTGCGGCCCATCATGGCGGCGCCAAAGGCGGCGGAGCGTCCCTTACTGAAGAGGGACGGCGCATCGTGGCGCTTTATCGCGGTGCGGAAGCCAAGATGCGCGCGGCGGCCGAAGCCGAAATCGACGCCATAGAGCGCGGGCTCGCCCCGGCCCCCGAAGCCCTGAGCGCCTGATCGAGCAAGGCGGCGGGCGGAGACGAGACCGCTGCCGGATTGTCACGGCGAGCGCCTCCGGGCCTTTGACAGCGCCGGCGCTTTGACCGAAAGAGGCGGCGATGACGCCTCTGGTGAAAATCTGCGGCCTTTCGACGCCCGCGGCCCTCGACGCCGCGCTGGCGGCGGGGGCGGACATGGTCGGTTTCGTGTTCTTCCCGAAGAGCCCGCGCCACATTGGCCTCGACGCCGCGCGCGGCTCTCGGCGCGCGGGCGCGCGGCCGGGCGCGGATCGTGGCGCTTACCGTCGACCCGGACGACGAGCTGCTCGCCGGCGTCGTCGAGGCGCTCGATCCCGACCTGCTTCAGTTGCACGGGCAGGAGAGCCCGGAGCGCGTCGCCGATATCGGCGCGCGCTTCGGCCGGCTCGACCATGAAGGCGATCGGCGTCGCAGCGCCCGAGGATTTCGCGGTCGCCGGGGCCTATGACGGGCGGCCGACTTCCTGCTGATCGACGCCAAGCCGCCCAAGGGCGCGGTCCTGCCGGGCGGCAACGGCCTGCCGTTCGACTGGCGGCTCGCGCGTGATTTCGCGCCGCAAGCGCCCATGGCTGCTGTCGGGCGGCCTCGACGCGGCCAATGTCGCGCGAGGCGATCCGCGCCACCGGCGCCCGCGGCGTCGACGTGTCGTCGGGCGTCGAGAGCGCGCCGGGCGTCAAGGACGAATTGAAGATCGCGGCCTTCGTCGCCGCCGCGCGCGAGGCGTTCGCCTGCGCGCCCTCAAGGAGTGGAGTGAATGACCAAGCTCGACAAGCCCAACTCGTTCCGCAACGGGCCGGACGAGCGCGGCCGCTTCGGCATCTACGGCGGGCGGTTCGTCGCCGAGACGCTGATGCCGCTGATCCTGTCGCTCGAGAAGGCCTATGAGGACGCCAAGGCCGATCCCGCGTTCCACGCCGAGTTGAACTCATCTCCTCAAGCACTATGTCGGGCGGCCGAGCCCGCTCTATTTCGCCGAGCGGCTGACCGAGCATCTCGGCGGCGCGAAGGTCTATTTCAAGCGCGACGAGCTCAACCACACCGGCGCGCACAAGATCAACAACGTGCTCGGGCCAGATCCTGCTCGCCCGCCGGATGGGCAAGAGGCGCATCATCGCCGAGACGGGCGCGGGCCAGCACGGCGTCGCGACCGCCACCGCCTGCGCGCGCTTCGGCCTCGACTGCATCGTCTACATGGGCGCGGTCGACGTCGAGCGGCAAAAGCCGAACGTGTTCCGCATGAAGATGCTCGGCGCCGAAGTGCGCCCGGTCCAGTCCGGCGCGCGGACCCTCAAGGATGCGATGAACGAGGCGTTGCGCGACTGGGTGACCAATGTCGCCGACACCTTCTATTGCATCGGCACCGCGGCCGGCCCGCACCCCTACCCGATGATGGTGCGCGACTTCCAGTGCGTGATCGGCGACGAGACGCGGGAGCAGATTCTCGAGGCGGAGGGACGTCTGCCCGACAGTCTGGTCGCCGCGATCGGCGGCGGCTCCAACGCGATCGGCCTCTTCCACCCCTTCCTCGACGACGAAGGCGTCGAGATTTTCGGCGTCGAAGCGGCGGGGCACGGGCTCGAAGGTCGACAACGGCCACGCCGCCTCGATCACCGGCGGGCGGCCGGGCGTGCTGCACGGCAACCGCACCTACCTGTTGCAGGACGCCGACGGCCAGATCCTCGAAGGCCATTCGATCTCGGCCGGTCTCGACTATCCGGGAGTCGGGCCCCGAGCACTCCTGGCTGCACGACGTCGGCCGGGTGACCTACCTCTCGGCAACCGACGACGAAGCGCTCGAACGCCTTCCAGCTCCTCTGCAAGCTGGAGGGGATCATCCCGGCGCTCGAGCCGGCGCATGCGCTCGCCAAGGTGATCGAACTCGCCCCCAGGCGTCCCAAGGATCACCTGATGGTGATGAATCTCTGCGGGCGCGGCGACAAGGACATCTTCGCGGTCGCTGACCACCTCGGGGGAATGTGACCGCTTGTCGCGCAGGAATCGGTCGCCGTCCCGGGAGCGCCGCCAGCGTGGGTTTCCTGAAGCCGACCCCGACAACGAGCCGACCCTTAAGAAGTTGTTGAAAGGTCAACCCGAATGAGGCCTTGCATTCAACATAATCCCGATTTAAATGACACGCGATTTTGGACGGCCAAGTTCTCTCTTATGCGCCTTGGCGCATCGACGACACTTCCCTTCAATTTCGAACTTTGCAGTGAACAAATGGTTCACGCAAAAACCATAACGTGCGATTGAAAGGAAATCGTCATGACGATCGGAACAGTGAAATGGTTCAACGCCACCAAAGGCTTCGGATTCATCCAGCCTGACAATGGCGGACCGGATGTGTTTGTGCATATCTCCGCCGTCGAGCGCGCAGGCATGCAGACCCTCAACGAAGGTCAGAAGGTGCAGTTCGAACTGGTGCGCGACAACAAGTCGGGCAAGAGCTCGGCCGGAAACCTTCAGGCCGCGTGAGGGGTCTCCTTCCTCACTGACCGGGGATGATTCGGCGAAGAGCTGAGCTTCTCCCGAAAAGACTTTAGCGAAAGGCCCCGCGCCCCTTCCGGCGACGGGGCCTTTTGTTTGCGGTCGGCGCCGGCGATGCCTGGACCGGAACGCCTCGCGGGCCGCTTGCTGATTCGGCCCTATCGCTCACGCATCCCCTCGCCCGGCGAGCGGGACGAGGGGATCTGTCGGCGGAGGCTACTTCTTCAGCGCCTTGTCGGTGATCACGGTCGTGTAGGCGCCGACGGGCTCCTTGGAGATGACGGGGTCGGAGCCGCCGGTCGAGCAGCGTCTTGACCGTGCGGTCGTAGTCGGCCTTGTCGAGCCTGCCGTCGAGCCGGCGGTGAGCTTGTTGATCTCGCTCAGCATCTGCGTCTGGTGATGCTCCGTCTGGGCGCCGGTCGAGTCGTTGTCGAGCACGATCTTCACCGCTTCCTCCGGATGCGCGCGGGCGTAGTCCCAGCCCTCCATCGTCGCTTTGACGAAGCGCGCCATCTTGTCGACGAAGGCCGGGTCCTTGAGCTTGTCCTCGATCACATAGAGGCCGTCCTCGAGCGTGGCGACGCCCTCGTCCGTGTAATTGAACACGACGAGCTGCTCGGGCTTGTAGCCGGCGTCGATCACCTGCCAGTACTCGTTGTAGGTCATGGTCGAGATGCAGTCGGCCTGCTTCTGGATCAGCGGATCGACGTTGAAGCCCTGCTTGAGGACTTTGACGCCGCCGGGCGAGCCGTCGGTCTTGAGGCCGAGCTTGCTCATCCAGTTCAGGAACGGATACTCGTTGCCTGAGAACCAGACGCCGAGCGTGCGGTCCTTGAGGTCGGCCGGCTTCTTGATGCCGGTGTCGGCGCGGCAGGTGAGTTCGAGCCCGGAGCGCTTGAACGGCTGGGCGATGTTGACCATCGCCGCGCCCTTCTCGCGCGCGGCGAGCGCCGCCGGCATCCAGTCGACAACGACGTCGGCGCCGCCGCCGATCAGCACCTGCTCGGGCGCGACGTCCGGGCCGCCCGGCTTGATCGTCACGTCGAGGCCCTCGGCCTTGTAGAAGCCCTTGTCCTTGGCGACGTAATAGCCGGCGAACTGCGCCTGCGTGACCCACTTGAGCTGCAGCGTCACCTTGTCGTCGGCGTGCGCCGCGCCGGCGACGAGCATCGCCGCCAAGCCGACCAGACCCGTGAGCGTGTTTTTCATCATTCAACCCTCCGCTTATGAACCACAACTTCCCCGTCGCCCCGCGAGCCTGCCGCGCGGCGAGAAGCTTCAGGCCTCTTTCGCCCGGAAAGAGGGATGCCAGAACGTCGCCCGGCGCTCGACGACGGCGACGAGCGCATAGAACGAGCGAACCGGTCAGAGCGGCGACCAGGATCGTCGCCCAAACCATGTCGATGCCGAGATGGCCGACCTCGGTCGAAATCCGGAAGCCCATGCCGACCGTCGGCGTGCCGAAGAACTCGGCCACGATCGCGCCGATCATGGCGAGCGTCGTGTTGATCTTGAGCGCGTTGAAGACGAACGGCAGCGCCGCGGGCAGGCGCAGCGCGGTCAGCGTCTGCCAGTAGCTCGCCCCATAGGTCTTCATCAGGTCCTTTTCCATCGCGCTCGCGCTCTCGAGCCCGGCGACCGCGTTCACCAGCATCGGGAAGAAGGTCATCACCACGACCACCGCCGCCTTCGACGGCCAGTCGAAGCCGAACCACATCACCATGATCGGGGCGACGCCGACGATCGGCAGCGCCGAGACCAGGTTGCCGAGCGGCAGCAGGCCGCGCTGCAGGAAGAGCGAGCGGTCGACCAGGATGGCGACGATGAGACCCGAGCCGGAGCCGATCACGTAGCCCGCCAGCATGCCCTTGATCGTCTGCCAGAAGTCGGCGGCGAGCGTCGGGATCGAGGTGAAGAAGCGGAACGCGATCGCGGACGGAGCGCGGCAGGATGATCGTCGGAATATTCGCCGCCCGGACGGTCAGCTCCCACAGCGCCAGCGCCACGAGGCCGAACAGGAACGGCGGCACGAGATCGGCGAGGCGGCGGTCGATCATCGAACGAACCCCATCCGCCGCTCGGCCAGGCGGCCGAAAAGGCCGATGACGCCGACCAGCGCCGCCGACAGCGCCGCCGCGGCGAACAGTGCGGCCCAGATCTGCACCGTCTGGCCATAGTAGGAGCCCGCGAGCAGGCGGGCGCCGAGGCCGCCGTCCTCGCTCTTGGTGACTTCGGCGACGATCGCGCCGACGAGCGCGGCCGCCGCGCCGATCTTCATGCTGGCGAAGAAGAACGGCGCGCTGGCGGGCGCGCGCAGCTTCACGAACGTCTGCGCCTGCGACGCCGAATAGGTGCGCATGAGGTCGAGTTGCAGCGGCTCGGGCGAGCGGAAGCCCTTCACCATGCCGACCGTGACCGGGAAAAACGACAGATAGGCGGCGATCGCCGCCTTCGGCGCGATGCCCGGTGATGTCGAACTGGTTGAGGATGACGACGATCATCGGCGCAAGCGCGATGATCGGCACCGTCTGCGAGGCGACGAGCCACGGCGTCAGCGAACGGTCGAGCCAGCGCACCGACACGATCACGACCGCGAGGCCGATGCCGAGCGCGGCGCCGATGACGAAGCCGATCAGCGTCTCCTCGAGCGTGATCAGGCCGTGATAGACGAGGCTGCGCTTCGAGGTCGGCGGGGTGGCGAAGATCAGCTTGTACATCTCGCTCGCGACCTGATGCGGGCCAGGCAGCTTCGGCCGCTCCATGTTGAGCGAATCGACGATCAGATCGCTGCGTCGAATAGTCCGTGCCGGCCGGCGTTGGCGTAGGCGTCGCGCTGCAGCGGCGCGTTCATCAACGCCGCCGCGACGTACCAGATCGCGAGCACGGCGAGGACGACGGTGATGATGGGCAGGACGGACTTCATCGGACGTCCGTCGTCGTCTTGGCGGTGCGCCAGGTCGCACTCGTCGTCGAGCCGCGTGCTCGCCGAGAGGACGTGACAGGCGTCGTCGATCGTGAGGTCGACGGCGTAGATTTCGGTCCGGGCGCCGAAGCACGCGGACCGTGACCCGCAGGACGATGCGGATCGAACACGGTTCGGATCGCCGAAGATCTGATCTGCCCGGCGGGTTGGCCGGCCATGGCTCGAGCGCGGCCTTGTCCGCGAGCAGTGCCACGCCGGTCGGGTGTGATGCCGTCGCCGATCCCGGACAAGGCGCAAGGCTCGCGGCGATTCGGCGCGCCGCTCGCCCCTGCGGCGACGGGACAGACGAGAAGCGCCCGCGCTCCGCGATCGGCGCTATCGCGTCATAGGAATGCCCCGCGCGCAGACCGAGCCGGACGCGGTTGGCGATCGCCAGGAACTCGGGCGTCTCGCGGATCTCCAGCTGCCGGTCGCGGGGAAAGTTGCATTCGATCACGTCGGTGATCCGCCCGGGCCGCGGCGACATGACGACGATGTGGGTCGACAGGAACACCGCCTCGGGGATCGAGTGGGTGACGAACAGCACCGTCTTGCCGGTCATCTCCCACAGGCTGCAGGAGCTGCTGGTTCAGCATGTCGCGCACGATCTCGTCGAGCGCCCCGAACGGCTCGTCCATCAGCAGGATGTCGGGGTCGAAGGAGAGCGCGCGGGCGATCGAGGCGCGCTGCTGCATGCCGCCCGACAATTGCCACGGGAACTTGTTGCCGAAACCGTCGAGGTTGACGAGGTCGAGGCCCTTCTTCACCCGCTCCTCGCGCTCGGCCCTGGAGAAGCCCATGATCTCGAGCGGCAGCGCGATGTTGCGCGCCACCGTCCGCCACGGATAGAGCGCCGGCGCCTGGAAGACGTAGCCGTAGGCGCGCTTGAGCCGCGCCTCCTCCGCGCTCATGCCGTCGACGCGGATGTCGCCCTCGGTCGGCGACTCGAGATCGGCGACGGCGCGCAGAAGCGTCGTCTTGCCGCAGCCGGACGGGCCGATGAACGAGACGAACTCGCCGCGCGCCACCTTCAGACTGACGTGGCTCAGCGCCTCGACCGGCCCGTCGCGCGTCTCGAAGCGCAGCGACACGTCGCTGACCTCGATCGCGGGTCCGGGCGGCGGCGCCGATCCGACGCCGTCGCGGCCGGCTTCTGGCATCGACGCCGTCTCCATCGTCCCGGGTCCTCTAGCGCGCCACCGCGCGGGGGGCGGTGAACTCCTTGTAGCGCTTGAGCGCGCGGGCGTCCGCCGGGAAAGGCTCGCGGCCGATGAACCGGCCGCGGCCGATCTCCGCCTGCACCCGTCCGTCGCGGAACACGACCTCGCCGCGCGACAGCGTGTAGCGGGGCAGGCCCGGTCACCTTCGTGCCCTCGAACACGTTGTAGTCGATCACCGAACTGCTGGGTCTTGGCCGAGATCGTCTTGTTGGCCTTCGGGTCCCAGACGGCGATGTCGGCGTCGGCGCCGGGCGCGATCAGGCCCTTGCGCGGATACATGTTGAGGATCTTGGCGCTGTTGGTCGAGGTCACCGCGACGAATTCGTTCGGGGTCAGCCGGCCGGTCTCGACGCCGTAGGTCCACAAGCACCGGCATGCGGTCTTCGAGGCCGCCGGTGCCGTTCGGGATCTTGGTGAAGTCGCCGAAGCCCAGCTCCTTCTGCTTGGTCGTGAACGAGCAGTGGTCGGTCGCGACCACCTGCAGCGAGCCGGCGCGCAGGCCGTTCCAGAGATCGTCCTGATGCGCCTTGTCGCGGAAGGGCGGCGACATGACGCGCCGCGCCGCGTGCTTCCAGTCCTTGTTGTAGTACTCGCTGTCGTCGAGCACGAGGTGCTGGATCAGCGGCTCGCCGTAGACGCGCTTGCCGAGCGCGCGGGCGCGCGCGATCGCCTCGTGGGCCGGAATGCAGGAGGTGTGCACGATATAGATCGGCACGCCCGCCTGGTCGGCGAGCATGATGGCGCGGTTGGTCGCCTCGCCCTCGACGTCCGGCGGACGCGACAGGGCGTGGCCCTCCGGGCCGGTGATCCCCTTGGAGAGGTAGTAGCGCTGCAGGGCGAGGACGAGGTCGCCGTTCTCGGCGTGGACGAGCGGCATGGCGCCGAGTTCGGCGCAGCGCGAGAACGAGGCGAACATCTCCTCGTCGTTGACCATCAGCGAGCCCTTGTAGGCCATGAAATGCTTGAAGGTCGTCACGCCCGCCTTGACCACCTTGGCCATGTCCTCGCGGACCTGATCGTTCCAGTAGGTGATGGCCATGTGGTAGGAATAGTCGGCGACCGCGTTCTTCGAGCGCTCGTTCCAGTCGGCGAGCGCCTCCATCAGCGGCTGGTTGCGGTTCGGGATGCAGAAGTCGACCACCATCGTCGTGCCGCCGGACACGCCGGCCTTGGAGCCGCTCTCGAAATTGTCGGCGGAATTGGAGCCCATGAAGGGCATGTCGAGATGGGTGTGCGGGTCGATCCCGCCCGGGCAGGATGTAACACTCGCCGGCGTCGAGCGTGCTGTCGCCGGAGAGGTTGCTCGCCGATCTCGACGATCGTCTCGCCTTCGACCTTGACGTCGGCCTTGATAGCTGCGGTCGGCGTTGACCACCGTTCCGCCCTTGATGACGATCGACATGGCTATTCTCCGGTTCGGCTTCCGCGCGTTCGCGCGGGAAGGTTGCAGGATCAGGATACGATCTCGGCCTTTTCGAGCGCCGCGTGCATCAGCACGTTGGCGCCGGCGGTCGACCATTCCGGCTTGATGTCCTCGCTCTCGTTGTGGCTGACGCCGTCGACGCAGGGCGTGAAGACCATCGAGGTCGGCGTGATCCGCGCCATGTAGCAGGCGTCGTGGCCGGCGCCCGGAGACGATGTCGCGATGGCTGTAGCCGAAGCGGTCGGCCCCGCGCCGCACGGCCTCGACGCAGGCCGGATCGAAGGGGACGGGCTCGTAGTAGAACACCTCCTTGAGCTCGTAGGTCAGGCCGATCGCCTTCGCGATCTCCTCGACGCCGTCCTTCGAACGCCGCGTCCATCTCGTCGAGCGTCTCGTCGATCGGGATGGCGGAAATCGGCGGTCATGAACGCTTCGCCGGGGATCACGTTGCGCGAGTTCGGGTAGGGGTTGAGCATTCCGACGGTGGACACTGCCGAGCGGCGCCTTGGAGAGGCCGATTGTGTTGACGAGCTCCACGATCCGGGCCGCGCCGAGCAGCGCGTCCTTGCGGCGCGGCATCGGCGTGCAGCCGGCGTGGCTCTCGTAGCCGGTCAAGCGAATCTCGTACCAGCGCTGGCCCTGGCCGTGGGTGACGATACCAACGTCGTAGCCCTCGGCCTCGAGGATCGGGCCCTGCTCGATGTGCAGCTCGAAATAGGCGTGGACCGGGCGGCCGCCGACCGGCGCGTCGCCCTTGAAGCCGATCCGCTCGAGTTCGTCGCCGAGCGCCTTGCCCTCCTGGTCGACGCGCGAATAGGCGAATTCCTTGGTGTAGACGCCGGCGAACACGCCCGACGACACCATCGCCGGGGCGTAGCGCGAGCCTTCCTCGTTGGTCCAGTTGGCGACCTCGATCGGATGGCGGGTCTTGATCTTGAGGTCGTTCAGCGAGCGGACGACCTCGAGCGCGCCGAGCACGCCGAGCACGCCGTCGAACTTGCCGCCCGTCGGCTGGGTGTCGAGGTGGCTGCCGAGAATGACCGGCGGCAGGCTGTCGTCCTCGCCGGCCCGCCGGGCGAACATGTTGCCCATCTCGTCGATCGTGACCGTGCAGCCCGCCGCCTCGCACCAGCGCTTGAACAGCTCGCGGCCCTGCTTGTCGACGTCGGTCAGCGCCAGCCGCTTGCAGCCGCCCTTGGGCGTGCCGCCGATCTTCCCCATCTCCATCAGCGAGTCCCAGAGACGGGCTCCATTGACGCGAACATTGGACAAGTCGGACATCGTCGGCTCCAGTCGGATTTGACAAACGCTAGTATAAGTTTGACCAAATGGTCAAATGACGTAACCTTAGGCGAAACGCTCAGCGAAAACGGCGCCCATGGATCATCTTTTTCGCAGTCGCGACGGCGGCGCGGGCCTGCCGGAAACCGCACGCGACCGACGGCCGCCGGCCCGCAAGGCGCGGCCGACGATCCGCGCAGGAAAACGAGCGGGCGCTGCTCGAGGCGGCCGAAGCAGGTCTTCGCCGAGCAGGGCTTCGCCGGCGCCACCACGGCGGCGATCGCGCGCGCGCGCGGGCGTGCCGAAGGCCAACCTGCACTATTACTTCGCCACCAAGGAGGCGCTCTATCGCGCCGTCGTCGAGCGGGTGCTGACCGCCTGGCTCGCCGCCGCCGACTCGTTCGACGCCAGCGACGACCCGCGCGAGGCGCTCTCGGCCTACATCGGCGCCAAGATGGACCTCGCCCGCGCCATGCCGCTCGCCTCGCGGATCTGGTCGGCCGAGATCATGCGCGGCGCGCCGATGATCCAGGATTTTCTCGACACGACCCTCACGGACTGGGTCGCCTCGCGCGAAACGGCGGTGCGACGCTGGATCGCCGCCGGCAAGCTGAAGCCGATCGACGCGAGGGTGCTGTTCTACATGATCTGGGCGACGACCCAGCAATACGCCAACGCGGCGCACGAGATGGCGACGCTGAACGGCGGCCGCCCGCTCGACGACGCCGCGTTCGACCGCGCGAAGCGGCAGGTGATCGACACGATCGTCAGCGGAGTCGCGGCGTCCTGACGCGGGCCGGCGGGGCGTTCGGGCGTTCGGCGCGAAAGGGCGTCCGGCAGCGCCGTTGCGGGCGGCGGGGCGGCCTGCCGAGGGCGCGCCAAGGCATGCCGGAGCGCTAATCGCCGCGGGAGGCGCAGCCGCTATTTCTTGCCGCAAGTCTTATCGAGCAGGCGGGCCGTGCTGTCGCCCTTGAAGCCGACGTTCTCGATGATCGAGGCGCCGACCTTGACGTAGCCATTCAGCGCCCAGGTGCCGTCGGGATAGTGGTTCCAGGCGCTGCAGGGGATGGTGTCGACGTCCTGCGGCCAACTGTCGACGTTGTAGGTGTCCCCGGCGCGCGCGACGACGGGAGCGAACAGGAGGGCCGCGGCGGCGAAGGTCAGGATGCGCATACTCCGGTGTCCTTTCTTCTGCATGGGGGCGATGAAACCGCCGATAGCGAACTCTTCGTCCTTGCCCAGCCCCTGCCGCGAAGGCGCTGGGGATCAGCCGCATTCCGGGTGGTGAGCCCCAAGGCAGGCCGCGATCGCCTGGAATTCGGTCGAGACGCGGCGAACTCGATGGTCCCGACGAACCTGCCGCCCCGCGCTGGTCAGCGCCAAAAACTCTTCCGACCCGGGGTGGCGATCCGGAGTTCGGCTTCCTCGCCCCGGAGGCTCGAATCCGAAGCGTTAAACCGTCGGCTTGCGTTTTGCGGCTGTCGCGCGCGGCTTGGCGGTCGGTTTGGCCGGGGGCGCGCTCTCAGCCGCCTTCGCGGCGGCCGGAGGCGCTTCTGCAGCTTTCGGGCTTGCCGCCGGGGCCTTTGCGACCTTCGGCTTGGCGGCCGGCGCCGGCTTTTCGGCCTCTGCCGGCACGGGCTTGGCTTTGGCCGGCGCGCGCGACTTCTGCTCTGGCGCCGGCGTGTCCGGCCTGGCTTCGACCGGCGCTTCGTGCGCCCCTTCGGCCGGCGAAAATTCGATTTCGGACGGCGCAAATTCCGCTTCGAACTGCACGACCGCCGCGTGCCAGAAGCGATCCGATTGCCCGTCCGGGCGTCCCTCCTGCTCCCACAGCAGGTACGCGATCTCCTGAATGCGTCGTTCTCGTTGAGCCATCTGCGCACCTCAGACTTCCGGCGCGAATTCGCGCCTGTTTCTTCGGGCCTACTTTGCGACAGACATCATTGCGGCGTCAATCGAACGAGGCGCAATCGCCGCCAACTCGCCGCGATGGCGTCGAAGCGTGGAGCGGCTGGTTTTCGGCCCGCACGCGCATACTCATGAGAGCGCCGAGTTGCGATCCCGCGTGGGCTCAGGCGTTTCTTGATCGCTCCGACCTACGACGCCGCGGATCGCCGCCCTCGCGGGGAACTTCGGCGCGGCGTTCGCGTTTTGCAAAGACCGCACCATCGGTTCGAAAAGGAGCAGATCATGCGTAACGTTCGTCTTCGCCGCAGCGGCAATTCCGCTCTTCGCTGCCGCCGCCTTGGCGCAGAATGCGCCGCTCCACCCCGACCGCCAACACGCCGCCGGGCGACATGTCCAATCCCCCGACGACCGGGCGCGCCACGACGCCGGCCGACACGCCGAGCAAGGGGCCGAGCTTCATTTCGGTTCCGGACACGGCGATGCTGAGCGGAAACGTCGTCGGGCTCGACGTCTATAACGGCCAGAACAACGACATCGGCAAGATCCACGACGTCGTGCTCGGACCCGACGCTTCGGTGAAGGGCTACATCGTCTCAGTCGGCGGTTTCCTTGGCATGGGAACGCACTACGTCGCAGTCGATCCGGGAGCCGTTTCCATCACCTACGACGCGGGTCAGAGGACATGGCGCGCCGCGATGAACGCCACCAAGGACGAACTCAAGGCCGCGCCCGAGTTCAAGTACGACGGCCGTTGGACGGCCAGTCGGAGCTGATGGGCGCGCTCCCTCGAGGCGCGGGGTTTCCGCGCCTCGCTTTTCGTACGCGAAGCGCCCAATTCCGAATTTATGAAGATCGCAAGGGACCGAAGCGAGGCGGTTGCAAGACGTCACCGTGTCCCGGGATTCGACTTCTCGTCGCGCCTGTCTGACCGCCCGGAGGCGTGGTCGCGCCGTCGCCGGAATAATCCTCGACCTCGGCGGCATAGGGCTGCTTGTCGTCCCGCTTGTCGTCATGGGGAAGGCCGCTTTCGCCCTTCGGCGTGCGGTTCTTGCTCATTCCGTGGCCGTGCCCGGACGTCCGCTCACGCTCCGCGCAAACGTGGGCATGCGCCGCGGCCCAGTTGGAAACGCCGCGGACTTCGATGCTGCAATCGAGCGACATCATGGATCTCCTTTCACCCGGAAACGCCTCTCGACCTATGGGGTTCCCGCGGAGAATAATTCTCAGGCATGGCTTCATCTCGTTTGGCGTACGCTCACCGCAAGACTCTCGCCCACCCGCTCCGCGATGGAGATACACCCGGGAACAATCGCCGGACCGCAACGTTATTTGCGACGCTTGCGATCGGCGCAGGCGGCAAGGGAGTTTTCGCGATGGACTGGGACCGGATCGAAGGAAGCTGGAAGCAGCTTAGAGGGAAGGTGAAGGAGCAATGGGGCTCGCTGACCGACGACGATCTCAACCAGATCGACGGTCAGCGCGATCAACTCGAAGGCAAGATCCAGGAGCGCTACGGGCTCGCCAAGGACAAGGCGCGCGAAGCCGTGGACGAATGGCGGCTGCGGCAGAAGATCTGACCGAAGCTCGCCGATCTGCGTTGAAGTCGCCTCGCCCGGAAACGGACGAGGCGTCTCGTTGTCGACCGTTTCATTCCCCGATGAGATGCATCGCGATCTCGCGCCGGTGCGGCGCGCGGCGATGCTCGAAGAGATAGATCCCCTGCCAGGTCCCGAGCGCCAGCCGGCCGCCGATCAGCGGGATCGACAGCTGCACGCCGGTGAGCGCGGCGCGAATATGGGCCGGCATGTCGTCCGGCCCCTCGTCGTCATGCGCGTAGCGGCGCGGGTCCTCCGGCGCGATGCGCTCGAAATAGGCCTCGAGGTCCGAGCGCACTTCGCGCGCCGCGTTCTCCTGGATGATCAGCGACGCGGACGTGTGCCGGCAGAAAAGCGTCAAGAGTCCGGTCTCGAGCGCGCATCCGCCGACCCAGGCGGATATCGGCCGGCGTGACCTCGACGAGGCCGCGGCCGCGGGTGGGGATCGAGAGGATGTCGGTGAACTGGCGCATGGATCAACGAACTCGGGAACAAAATGGTCGCCTGCGCGTTTCTAGCACGCATCTTGTCCGGCCGGGTCAGGGAGGCAAGCGCCAATGCGTCTCATTCTTCTCATTATCGTCATTCTGCTGCTGGTCGGCGCGTTGCCGACCTGGCCCTATAGCGCCGGCTGGGGCTACTTTCCCGCCGGCGGCCTCGGCACGATCCTGATCATCCTTCTCGTACTCGCGCTCGTCGGCGTCATCTGAGGCGAGGTTTGCGCGTCTCAGGCCGCGCGCGATCCGGGGCGGAGATGGTCGCGAAGGATCAGCCCGACGATCAGCAGCGGCGAGGAGAGAAAGGCGCCCATCGGCCCCCACATCCAGGTCCAGAACATCAGCGACAGGATAACGGCGAGCGCGTTGATTTCGAGCCTGCGGCCGATGATCGCCGGGGTGATGAACTGGCCCTCGGCCAGGATGACCAGCAGGAACAGCCCGGCGGGCAGAAGGCCCATGCCGAGGCTCGGCGCGATGACGACGCCGACAACGGCGAGCACGGCGATCATCGCGATGGGGCCAACGATCGGGATGAAATTCAGCGTCGCGGCGAGCGCGCCGAAGCCGACCGATGACGGCAGTCCGGTCAGCGCGGCGATCAACCCCGCCGCAACGCCGACGACCGAGATTGATGCAGGCGACGGTGACGAGGTAGGCGCCGAGCGACTCCTCCGCCTCGTTGAGGATGCGCAGCACGCGAAGGCGCGAATCGCGGCTGGCGAAGGTCATGACGAGCTGGCGGCGCAGGTCCGGCCACCACGAGTAGGAACAACAGCAGCACCACAAGAAAATAGAGGAACCCGGTGAGCGGCGGCGAGACGTAATCGATCGTCGTCGGGACCCAGGAGATGCTCGGCACCGGAAGGGCGGGCGCAGCGCCGCTGGTCTCGAGTTCCGAGCGACGCCTGCAGACGCGCGCCAGAATGCGAACGCGCTCGTCGAAGGCGTGCAGCTTTGTCGCCGATCGCCGGCAGCCTGTCGGCGAGTTCGGCGATCGGCGAGGCGATCAGCGCAGCGACGAACCCGATCAGCAGCGCAGTCACGAGAACGATCAGCGCGGCCGCGACCGCGCGCGGCGCCTTCATCTTTTCCAGAGCTTTGGCGACCGGCGACACCATCACTCCGACCACGAAGGCCGTCACGATCGGCAGCAGCACCTCGCGCATCAGAAACAGCGCGGCGCCGGTTGCAAGCACCGCGAGGACGGTCAGCGAAACGGTGGAAACAACCGCCAGCCGATCGAGAGGCTCGCTCGCTCTTCCTCGACGGCGGGCGCGTTCCGTCCCTGGCGATCCAATCGCATCTTCCCCGCTCTCGGCCCAACCGAAGAAACTTCCGAGGCGAGATTAGGTTCCTGGGCGGCGTCGGCGCCGGCCGCCTTGAGGATCTGGGGCTTGACTTCGCTTTCGTAGGCGTCGGCGGTCATCGGGCCGACGACTTTGTAGGCGATGGTCCCGTCGCCGCGCACGACGAAGGTCTCCGGCACGCCGTAGACGCCCCAGTCGATGCCGGCGCGGTCGTCGGGGTCGAGGCCGACCTTGGCGTAAGGGTCGCCGAGCGCGCCGAGGAAGCGGCGGACGTTCTCGCTCGAATCCTTCTGCGCGACGCCGTAGACGACGACGCCCTTCTCCTTCAGCGCCTCGTCCGAGGCGAGCGCCAGCAAGATCGGGTGCTCGAACCGGCAGGGCTCGCACCAGGAGCCGAACACGTTGACGACGCTGACATGGCCCTGGCGCAAGTCGGCGTCCGTGAGGCCGGCGCGCGCCGTCGAGGCCCGGCAGCGTTCAGCGGCGGCGCGCTCTGCCCGATCAGGGCCGAGGGCAGTTTCGACGGGTCGCCGGCGTAAAGGCGGACGAACAGCAGCGCCGCAAGCGCGGCGAAGACGGCGAGCGGCAGAAACGCCAGCCAGCGGCGCGGGCGGCGCGCCGCCTCCGGGGTCGCGCTCATCAACGCCGGTTCCTGTCGCCGCGCGCGGCGTCGAGCGCGCGGTTCGCTCGGTCGAGATGCGGCGCTGAGGCGGCGGTAGTCGAGGACGACCGAGCCGATCATCCCGGCGATGACGACCGCGGCGACGGCATAGGCCGCGATCGACGAAGCCGATGTGCGGGTCGCTCAGCATCGCCTCACACGCCTTCCGGAGGCCAGCGACGGCGCCGCGAGCCGGTCGCCCTCGGCGGCGGCCAGCATGGTCACCCGCGCGATGCGGCGCCGCAGGATCTCGTTGCGGATCGCCATCAGGTGCAGGGTGAGAAACAGGAAAGCGAAGGCGGCGACCATGACGATCAGCGGATACAGCAGCGAACGGTCGATCGTCGGTCCGCCGAGGCGGAACACCGAGGCCGGCTGGTGCAGGGTGTTCCACCAGTCGACCGAGAACTTGATGATCGGCAGGTTGACGCAGCCGACCAGCGTCAGGATCGCCGCCGCTCGCGCGGCGCGGCCCGGATCGTCGATCGCGCGCCAGAGCGCGATCAGGCCGAGATAGAGCAGGAACAGCACCAGCACCGAGGTCAGGCGGGCGTCCCACACCCAGTAGGTCCCCCACATCGGCTTCCCCCACAGCGAGCCGGTGGCGAGGCAGATGAAGGTGAAGCCGGCGCCGAGCGGCGCCGCCGCCTTCTGCGCGGCGTCGGCGAGCGGATGCCGCCAGACCAGCGTGCCGAGCGCGGCGACCGCCATGACGGCGTAGACGAAGGAGCCCATCATCGCCGCCGGCACATGGAGGTACATGATCTTGGCGGTCTCGCCCTGCTGGTAGTCGGGCGGCGCCAGGAAGGAGAGCGTCAGGCCGACGGCGAACAGCCCGCCGTCGCCGCGGCGAGCCACGGCGTGATGCGGCGCGTCAGGTCGACGAAGACCGTCGGATTGGCGAGGTTGATCATTTCGAGCGCTTTTAACGCCCCGTGCGCCGCCGGGCAATTGCGTCCGATCGGCGCAGCCGTCGTCGCGATTTCGCCATTTTCCGAGCCGACGATTTTGAACGTCAGGATCGGAAAAAGCGATCAAACATAACGGAAAAATTCGTTTCAGACGGTCACTGGCTGGAGATAGCTTGATGGCGGCCGAATGAGATTTTGAGGGAGGAGACAATATCCGGGTCGGGTTCGTCGAGAGGCGCTGGGGACTTGCCGATCACGTCAGCTTCATACGCCGCGCATACTGTCCGCGTCGCGCGACGGTGAGTCGCGCCCGATTTCCTGGATTGAAGGTTGTTGCAACGGGAAGAAACGAAAAGGACGATAAGCCATGACAAGCGAAAGCAAGTGCCCGGTTTCGGCCGAGCGGCGCGTCTACTCGAACCGCGACTGGTGGCCGAACCAGCTCAACTTTCAGTTCTGCACCAGCATTCCGCGCTGTCCAATCCGATGGGCGAGGAATTCGACTACGCCAGGGAGTTCAAGAGCCTCGACCTGAACGCGGTGATCAAGGACCTTCACGCCCTGATGACGAACTCGCAGGACTGGTGGCCGGCCGACTTCGGCCATTATGGCGGCCTGTTCATTCGCATGGCCTGGCACAGCGCGGGCACCTACCGCATCGCCGACGGCCGCGGCGGCGGCGGACGCGGGCAGCAGCGCTTCGCCCCGCTGAACTCCTGGCCGGACAACGCCAACCTCGACAAGGCGCGCCGGCTCCTGTGGCCGATCAAGCAGAAATACGGCCGGAAGATATCCTGGGCCGACCTCATGATCCTCGCCGGCAACGTCGCCCTCGATTCGATGGGCTTCAAGACCTTCGGTTTCGGCGGCGGGCGCGAGGACACCTGGGAGCCCGACAGGACATCTACTGGGGTCCGGAAGGCAAGTGGCTCGGAGGACGAGCGCTACACCGGCGATCATGACGAACTGCAGAACCCGCTCGGCGGCCGTGCAGATGGGCCTGATCTACGTCAATCCGGAAGGGCCAAACGGCAAGCCGGATCCGCTCGCCGCCGCGCGCGACATCCGCGAGACGTTCAAGCGCATGGCGATGAACGACGAGGAGACGGTCGCGCTGATCGCCGGCGGCCACACGTTCGGAAAGACCCACGGCGCCGCCAATGCCGACGAATATCGTCGGCCGCGAGCCCGAAGGCGCCTCGATCGAGGAGCAGGGCCTCGGCTGGAGGAACAGGTTCGGCGCGGGCAAGGGCGACGACGCGATCACCAGCGGCCTGGAAGTGATCTGGAGCGCAGACGCCGACGAAGTGGAGCAACAACTTCTTCGACAACCTGTTCGGCTTCGAATGGGAGCTGACCAAGAGCCCGGCCGGCGCGTTCCAGTGGACGCCGAAAGACGGCGCCGCAGCCGGAACGGTCCCGGACCCGCACGACCCGTCGAAGCGCCGCACGCCGACCATGCTGACGACCGATCTTTCGCTGCGGTTCGACCCGGCCTACGAGAAGATTTCGCGGCGCTTCCACGAGCATCCGGACCAGTTCGCGGACGCGTTCGCCCGGGCCTGGTACAAGCTGACGCATCGCGACATGGGTCCGATCGCGCGTTATCTCGGCCCGCTCGTGCCGAAGGAGACGCTGATCTGGCAGGACCCGGTTCCCGCCGTCGATCATCCGCTGGTCGAGCGAGCAGGACATCGCCGCGCTCAAGGCGAAGATCCTCGCCTCCGGGCCTCAGCCGTTCCGAACTCGTCTCGACCGCCTGGGCGTCGGCCTCGACCTTCCGCGGCTCCGACAAGCGCGGCGGCGGCGAACGGCGCGCGCATCCGCCTCGCGCCGCAGAAGGACTGGGAGGTCAACGACCCGGCCAGGCTGGCGAAGGTGCTTGCAGCGCTCGAAGCGATCCAGAAGGAGTTCAACGCCTCGCAGGCCGGCGGCAAGAAGGTCTCGCTCGCCGACCTGATCGTGCTCGGCGGCGGCGCGGCGATCGAGAAGGCGGCGAAGGACGCCGGCCTCGACGTGAAGGTTCCCTTCACGCCGGGACGCACGGACGCGTCGCAGGACGCAGACCGACGTCGAAATCCTTCGCGCCGCTCGAGCCGGTCGCCGACGGGTTCCGCAACTACCTCACCGCCCCGGCACAGCATGTCGCCGGAGGAGGCTGCTGGTGGACCGGGCGCATCTCCTGACCCTGACGGCGCCGGAGATGACGGTGCTCGTCGGCGGCCTGCGCGTGCTGGGCGCGAACGCCGGCGGGTCGCCGCACGGCGTCTTCACCCAGCGGCCGGGGACGCTGACCAACGACTTCTTCGTCAACCTGCTCGACATGGCGCACCGAGTGGCGGCCGGCTGCCGGCCGAGGGCGTCTACGAGGGACGCGACCGGAAGACCGGGCGACCTCAAATGGACCGCCACGCGCGTCGACCTGATCTTCGGCTCGCACTCGCAGCTCCGGGCGCTCGCTGAGGTCTACGGTCGGCGGACGCGGGCGGGAAGTTCGTCAAGCGACTTCGTCGCGGCTTGGACAAGGTGATGAACCTCGACCGGTTCGACCTGGCCCGCCACGTCGAAACGGCGCGAATGGCGGCGGAGTAACGCCCGAAGCGCCGAACACCCCTTCCCGCGCGCGTTCCGAAGCGCGCGGGAATTGGGGCTTCGCCAGCTTCGTCATGGCGCGCGAAATCGTAAAAAGGGCGCGGCGCTCCCGGCGACCGCCAGCTACTCCCGGACGTGCGTCAGCGCCGCGGCCGCCGCAAACGGGGCGGCCGCGATGGCGAACAGCGAGATCGCGCAGAGCATCAGGAACGGCGTCAGGAACGGCGCCGTTCCTCCGCTCGCCGCCGAGGCGGCCGCGACGCCGAAAATGAGCACCGGGATCGCCAGCGGCAGCACCAGCACCGCCATGAGAAGGCCGCCGCGCCGGAGCGAGACCGTCAGCGCGGCGCCGATCGCCCCGATCATGGTCAGCGCCGGCGTGCCGGCGGCGAGCGTCGCGGCGACAAGCGCGAGCGGCGTCGGCGCCATGCCGAGCATCAGGCCGAAAATCGGCGAGACGACAATCAGCGGCAGCGCGCTCGTCGTCCAATGGGCAGCGCATTTGATCAGCGTCACCACTTCCAGCGGCAGCCGGCCGTTGATGATGACGTCGAGCGATCCATCGTCGTGATCGGCCTGGAACAGGCGATCAAGGCCGAGCAAAGTGGAGAGCAGCGCGGCGATCCAGAGAATTGCCGGTCCGAGTCGAGCCAGCAGATTGAGGTCCGGCCCGATCGCGAACGGCATGATCGCAACCAGGATCAGAAAGAACACGGCGCCGACCGAGGCGCCGCCGCCGATTCGTCGCGCGATGCGCCATTCGCGCAGGAACAAGGCCGAGGCGGGAGTCATGGCGCTGATGCACCCGAAACGCCGACGCCAGTCCGGAAGGCTCTCTCCTCCGGCCTGCGCGACTGCGCCGCCAAGGATGGGCGCGACCCCCCACCCTGTCCCTCCCCCACAAGGGCACGGCTGTCCGGGGAAGTTTCACGCATAGCGGAAAGCCAGCTGATTGGGATTGGTTTGGTCCCGTTTTCGGCTGGGATTGGTCGGGGGCGGGTTCTTGGATGGCGGCGAGGTGGCGGCGATCGAAGAGGAAGACGCCGACGAGTTCGCTGAAGCGCAGGAGGTCGAGTTTGGTTTTGGCGGCCTTGGCCGCCAGCCGCAACAGGATATAGGCGATCATCGCCGCGTGGATTTGCAGTTTGACGGCGTTTGGGCTGGTCGCCGAGGAACTTTCGAAGCTTGAGATGTTGCTTGAGCCATCGGAACAGCAACTCGATCTGCCAGCGGAACTTTGTAGGCCTGCGCGATTTCGGCAGCGGATCGCTTCCCTGTCGTTGGTGATGACGGCAGATCGTCTTTCCGTCCTCTTCGCGCACGGATTTCGATGCGGCGCAGCGGGATCGGCAACTTGGAGTCGCCTTTGCTCGCCAACGCGACCTCCTGGTCGGCGAGTCACGATGAAGCCGTCGCCGCGCGAGCGGGCGATATTGCCGCTCGGCCTTGCACGCGTCAGGCCCATGTTGGTCCTTGGGCCGGGTGACGAAGAAGGCCTCGGCCTGGCATGAATGGCGCTCCACCAGCCGATAATGGCACGTAGCCTTTGTCGAACACATAGGTCAGCGCCCGGCTCGATCTCGATCTGTGCGGCCGATTTGGGCGTCGTTGATGTTGGCGTCGGTGATGTCGAGGATGCGCGGCAGATCGCGGTCGCGGATCGTAGACGACATGGGCTTTCATGCCGCGAAAGCGGCCATTGGACTTGGCCCAATCGAACAGTTTCCCCAACGGGATGGGGGTGGAGTCGATCAAGCGCAGCAATTTCTTGGCCTCGGCTCGGGTCGAGCGGTCGGTCAGGGCCTGCGACCATCGAAAGGACATCGGCGAACGCTTCGACGGGCCGGCGCGCGTTGGCGTCGGCGAGGGTGGAACGGGCGATCTCGCCGCAACCGAGGTGATAGTGGGCGTTGGCGTGGGCGTTCCAACCGGTCTCCAGCGCCCGCAAGGACTGCGGCCCCGGTCAATTGGGCATGGATCAGCGCCATGAGATGTTTCCAGCAGCCGAACGTCTTGTCGTAGGCGTCGGCGTCGTGGCGCTCGACGATCGCCTCGAACCGCCGTCGGTCAAGGGGTTCGACAAGCCGGGCGAAAATGGTAGGAGTGAAGCGCATGTCCCGCAGCCTTTTCTGAGTCTCGACAACCAGAAAATACCAAGGAATTTCATCAATTTCCCCGGTTCTGCGGGGCATGCGCCGCGACATTTGGAATCAGGCCTGAAACTTTCCCCGGACAGCCGTGCCACAAGGGGGGAGGGGACGCTACCAGCGTGCGCCGCGCCGATGCTCTGCCCGAGGCCAGGGGACTCGACGGGGCGACCTTTGACTGCAACGTCGATCCTCACGCCGCCATCCTTTCCGCCGCGCCGAGCTTCAACGCCCTTGCGTGCGTGAGCCCCAGCGGCGCGTGGGTCGCCGCGACCACTATGCCGCCGCCGGTCATGAACCCTTGCAGGATCCCGGCGAAAGCGGCCTGCGCCGCGATGTCGAGGGCGGTCGTCGGCTCGTCGAGCAGCCACACCGGGCGATGGGCGACGAGCAGCCGGGCGAGCGCGACGCGCCGCTTCTGGCCGGCGGAGAGGGCGCGGGCGGGAAAATCGATGACATGGACGAGACCGACCTTCGCGAGCGCCGCGCCGCACGCTTCGCGGCGCGAATCGCCGCCGAGCGCGCCGGCCCAGAAGGCAAGGTTCTCGCCGGCGGTCAGCGCGCCCTTCAGCGCGTCGGCGTGGCCGAGGTAATGCGCCTGCTCGCCGAGCGTGCGCTCCGGATCGCCGCCATCGAGCGCGAAAGAGCCCTCCTGAAACGGCAAAAAGCCGCATAGTCCCCTGAGCAGGCTCGACTTTCCGGCGCCGTTCGGCCCGGTCACGATCAGCGCCGAGCCCGCGTCCGCCTCAAAGCTCAGCGCTGAAAACAGCCTTCGCCCGCCGCGCTCCATCGCCAGGTCCCACGCCCTGAGACGCATTGATTCTCCATGAAAAGCGCCGTCGAAGCCGCCCCGTTCGACGATAGTTTGTGTAGCGCGCCTTGGGGAAGTTTTCTATAAGCCGCCGATCCACCCTCCCGCCTTTTCGGAGCGCCAGTATGGCCAGCCTCGACAGTTTCAAGTGCCGCAAGTCGTTGACCGTAGGGGCGAAAGCGTACGAGTACTTCTCGCTGAAGGTTGCGGAGAAGAACGGCCTCGAAGGGGTGTCCGCGCTGCCGTTCTCGCTCAAGATCGTGCTCGAGAACCTGCTGCGCAACGAGGACGGCCGGAGCGTCACGAAGGAGGATATCGAGGCGGTCGCGGCGTGGGTGCACAACAAGGGAAAGACGGAACACGAGATCGCCTTTCGCCCCGCTCGCGTGCTGATGCAGGACTTCACCGGCGTGCCGGCCGTCGTGGACCTCGCCGCGATGCGCGACGCGATGACCGCGCTCGGCGGCGATCCGAGCAAGATCAACCCGCTCGTGCCGGTCGACCTCGTCATCGACCATTCGGTGGTGGTCGACTATGCCGGGACCGCGAAGTCGCTCGGGCAGAACGTGGCGCGCGAATACGAGCAGAACCAGGAGCGCTACCGCTTCCTGAAGTGGGGCCAGCAGGCTTTCTCCAATTTCTCCGTCGTTCCGCCCGGCACCGGCATCTGTCACCAGGTCAATCTGGAATATCTCGCCCAGACGGTATGGACCTCGAAGGAGAAGAGGGACGGCAAGTCGGTCGAGGTCGCTTATCCCGACACGCTGGTCGGCACCGACAGCCACACCACCATGGTCAACGGCCTCGCCGTGCTCGGCTGGGGCGTCGGCGGCATCGAGGCCGAGGCGGCCATGCTCGGCCAGCCGCTGTCGATGCTGCTGCCGGAAGTGATCGGCTTCAAGCTGCACGGCGAGCTGCGCGAGGGTATTACCGCGACCGACCTCGTGCTGACCGTCACCCAGATGCTGCGCAAGAAGGGCGTGGTCGGCAAGTTCGTCGAGTTCTACGGCCCGGCCTCAACGCCATGTCGGTCGCCGACCGCGCGACCCTCGCCAACATGGCGCCCGAATACGGCGCGACCTGCGGCCTGTTCCCGATCGACGCCCACACGCTCGACTATCTCAAGTCGTCCGGCCGCAAGCCGTCGCGCATCAATCTGGTCGAGGCTTACGCCAAGGCGCAGGGAACCTTTCGCACGCGCGCCACGCCCGATCCCGTGTTCACCGACACGCTCGAGCTCAACCTCGGCGAGGTCGTGCCGTCGCTCGCCGGTCCCAAGCGCCCGCAGGACCGCGTCGTGCTCAGCCAAGTCAAGAGCCGGCTTCGAGCAGGCGATGACGACCGAGTTCAAGCAGGCCGACGCGATCGCGGTCCGGCACAAGGTCGAGGGGACGAACTACGATCTTGGACACGGCGACGTCGTGATCGCCGCGATCACCTCCTGCACCAACACCTCGAACCCGAGCGTCATGCTCGCGGCGGGCCTCGTCGCCCGCAATGCGGTGGCGAAGGGCCTTTCCGCCAAGCCCTGGGTGAAGACCTCGCTCGCGCCCGGCAGCCAGGTGGTGCAGGATTATCTCAAGGAGGCCGAACTGCAGAAGCCGCTCGACAAGCTCGGCTTCAACATCGTCGGCTTCGGCTGCACGACCTGCATCGGCAATTCCGGCCCGCTCGCGCCGGAGATCTCGGCTGCGATCGCCAAGCACAATCTGGTTGCGACCTCGGTGCTTTCGGGCAATCGCAACTTCGAGGGCCGCGTCAATCCGGACGTGCGCGCCAACTATCTCGCCTCGCCCCCGCTGGTCGTCGCCTATGCGCTCGCGGGCTCGATGCAGATCGACCTGACCCGCGACCCGATCGGCAAGGACAAGCACGGCGTCGACGTCTATCTCGCCGACATCTGGCCGAAGACCGAGGAGGTCCACCAGCTCGTCGACTCGGTGATCACCGCCAAGATGTTCAAGACGAAATACGCCGGCGTGTTCGACGGGGACACGAACTGGCGCAAGGTCAAGGCGCCGGTGGGCCTCACCTATTCCTGGGACATGGGCTCGACCTATGTGCAGAACCCGCCCTATTTCGAGGGCCTGACCAAGACGCCGACGCCGGTCTCCGACATCGAGAACGCGCGCGTTCTCGCGCTCTTCCTCGATTTCGATCACCACCGACCACATCTCGCCGGCTGGCTCGATCAAGGCGGCGAGCCCGGCAGGCCAATACCTGACCGAGCATCAGGTCCGTCCCGCCGACTTCAACCAGTACGGCACGCGACGCGGCAACCACGAGGTGATGATGCGCGGCACCTTCGCCAACATCCGCATCAAGAACCAGATGGTGAAGGACGCGTCCGGCGCCGTGGTCGAGGGCGGAGTGACGCTTCATCAGCCGTCGGGCGAGCGTCTCGCCATCTATGACGCCGCGATGAAGTACGAGGCTGAGAAGGTTCCGCTGATCGTGTTCGCCGGCAAGGAATACGGCACCGGCTCCTCGCGCGACTGGGCGGCCAAAGGCACGAAGCTGCTCGGCGTGCGCGCCGTCGTCGCCCAGAGCTTCGAGCGCATCCACCGCTCGAACCTCGTCGGCATGGGCGTGCTGCCGCTGGTGTTCGAGGACGGAACGAGCTGGCAGACGCTGGGCCTCGATCGGCGACGAGACGGTGAGCATCCGCGGCCTCGGCAAGACCCTCAAGCCGCGCCAGACCCTGCACGCCGAGATCAGGCGCTCAAACCGCGAAACTGTCTCCGTGCCCCTCACCTGCCGGATCGATACGCTCGACGAGCTCGAATACTTCGCGAACGGCGGGATTCTGTCCTACGTGCTGCGGCAGCTGGCGGCCTGAGGTTTCTCTCCTCGCGGTCGCGGCGAGAGGGCGCATCGACCGCTGAGCGCTCAGATTGCTCGGCGCGAATTGTGCGTTCGGCGGCGGTCGAACAGCCTCTCCTCGATCCGTTCCGCCAGGCGGCGTGCCGCCTGGCCCGATCCGGCTACTCCTTGAGTTCCTCGCCCAGTCCGGGTGCGATGCGACCGAAGTCATGCGCGCGCTGTCGTGCCGTTGTCGGCCGATCGATCGCGCGATCCGGTCCAGGGCCGGCACGGGACTTCGTTCGCCAGAGCGTCCCTATCGGCCTCCGCGGTATTGTCGTTAGGGTCGAGACCCCGGGTCGGGGTGGTCGACGCGTGGAACGTCCGCGGGGGGTCAGTCGTTACCCTGAGGCCACCTCGGGGGATTTCCATGAAACTGTTCCGCTGTCAGGTCTGTGACAACATCATCTATTTCGAGAACCGGACCTGCGGACGCTGCGGTCATCGGCTTGGCTATATCCCCGATCTCGGGATCATGAGCCCGCTCGAGCCCGCGGGCGATCCGAACTGGACCCCGGTCGGGGCCGACGGGACGCCGCGCCGGTTTTGCGCCAACGCCGACTATGACGCCTGCAACTGGCTGATTCCGGCCGGCGCGCCCGGACCGTCTGTGCCTTGCGTGTCGGCATAACGACATCATCCCGGACCTGTCGAACGCGGCGCACGTCGCCGCCTGGCGGGAGATCGAATTCTCGAAGCATCGGCTGTTCTACAGTCTGCTGCGCTGGGGGCTGCCGCTTGAGACCCGCGCAGAAAACCCGGTCCACGGGCTCGCCTTCGACTTCCTGGCCGATCCGCCGAACGCGGGCGGGCAGAAGGTCATGACCGGCCACGAGGACGGCCTAGTGACGATTGCGCTCGCTGAGGCGAATCCCGCCGAGCTCGAACGGCGCCGATCCGAACTCGACGAGACCTACCGGACCGTGCTCGGCCACTTCCGTCACGAGGTCGGCCATCACTTTTGGGACGTCATGGTGCGCGACGACGATAACCGCCTCGAAGCCTTCCGGTCCATTTTCGGGGACGAGACGCAGGACTACAACGCCGCCTTGCAGCGCTACTACCAAGAGCACGCGCCGGCGAACTGGCAGGAAAACTTCGTATCGGCCTATGCGACCTCGCATCCGTGGGAGGATTTCGCCGAGACGTGGGCGCACTATTTCCACATCGTCGATACGCTGGACACCGCCAACGCCTTCGGCCTCAGCATCGCCCCCGCGATCGACCGCGAAGGCGGACACATGGCGCACGTCGATTTCGATCCTTATGTCGAGGGCGACATCGCCCAGATCGTCGAAGCCTGGACGCCGGTCGCCGTCGCGATGAACAGCATGAACCGGGCGATGGGCAGGCCAGATCTTTATCCCTTCGTCCTCGGGCCGCCCGTCATCGGCAAGCTCGGTTTCATTCACGCCCTCGTGCGTGGGGCGAACGACCGCCGGGACGCGGATCTGCCTGAGCGGTCGGACATGATGTTGAGCCGGAGCGACGTCCCCGAAACGGTGAGGGCTTGATCCTTCCCGCTTGGCGGAGGCCGAATCTTCACCAGAGCATTGTCCAAGACAAATTCACGGCCTCGGGATCGGCCGGCGTCGGCGCAATGCCTTTCTGGCAGTCGCGGACGAGGCCGCGCAGGCCGCGGCGGTTGGGGTCGATCTTCTCCATCAGCTCGTTCATCTGGCGGAGCCGGCGCACCAGGGTTTTCATATAGGCGACGACGCGCTCGGGATTGTCCTCGATCGAGCCGATAAACTCCTCGTAGTTGGTCAAAAGGCACTCGACGTCGGTCTGGGCGACGATGGTGGCCGAGCGGGGCCCCGGTTCGATCAGGCACATCTCGCCGAACACTTCGCCCGTCCCGAGCGTGCCGACCCTCCTGCCCCCGGCGCCGACGAGGACCTCGACCGAGCCGGAGACGATGAAGAACGCGGTGTCGCCCTCGTCCCCCTCGCGAATGATCGTCTCCCCGGCTTTGAACACGACGGACTGCATGGATGTGCTCCGAACCTGACGGGGGACAACGTGCCACGATTGCGAGGGAAACGATAGCGGCTCACGTCGCACGGCGATCCACAACTCAAAATCCCTGCTGCGCCAGCATGGAGCGCCGCCGCGGGGCGTTCGCTCCGCGGCGCTTCCTCTGGCCAAACCCCGTCTCCGCAACGCGGCCAGAGCAGAGCAACCCATTGACTAAGCCCGGCGTTCATGGTCTGAGAAAACTCGGTCGGATGCGGGCTCCGCGTCCGGCGCTGGAACCCGTTCCGATGCCGCGTCTCAACAAAACGACGACGACGAAAACGCGTCGCCCGCTGAAAGGCGGGACGATCGGCTGAACGCGCCTTCCGCTCCGGTTCCTCCCCCGGCGGGGCGCCGGGTGAAAGTCCGCCTGAGGCGGATACGCGGGGGGACTTTAAGAGCCGAAAGGAAATCAAACCATGCCAGGCTATAAGGTCGCGATCGCCGGCGCCACCGGCAATGTCGGCCGGGAGATGCTGAGCATTCTCGCCGAGCGGCGTTTCCCCGTGTCCGAGGTGGTCGCGCTCGCCTCCTCCCGCTCGATCGGCAAGGAGGTGTCGTTCGGCGACCGCACGCTCAAGTGCAAGGCGCTGGAGAACTACGACTTCTCGGACACCGACATCTGTCTCATGTCGGCGGGCGGGACCGTGTCCAAGGAATTTTCGCCGAGGATCGGGGCCAAGGGCTGCGTGGTGATCGACAATTCCTCCGCCTGGCGGATGGACCCGGACGTGCCGCTGGTCGTGCCGGAGGTCAACGCCGAGGCCACCCGGGGCTTCGTATCGAAGTACATCATCGCCAACCCGAACTGCTCGACCGCCCAGCTCGTTGTCGTGCTGAAGCCGTTGCACGACCGCGCGACCATCAAGCGCGTGGTGGTGGCGACCTATCAGTCGGTCTCGGGGGCCGGCAAGGACGCGATGGACGAGCTCTTCTCCCAGACCCGCTCTGTGTTCACCAGCAATCCGGTCGAGACGAAGAAGTTCCCCAAGCGCATCGCCTTCAACGTCATTCCCCAGATCGACGTCTTCATGGACGACGGCTCGACCAAGGAAGAGTGGAAGATGGTGGCCGAGACCAAGAAGATCCTCGATCCGAAGATCAAGCTGACCGCGACCTGCGTGCGCGTGCCGGTGTTCATCAGCCATTCCGAGGCGGTCAACATCGAGTTCGAGAAGCCGATAACCGCCGACGAAGCGCGCGAGATCCTGCGCAATGCGCCGGGCTGCCTGGTGATCGACCGGCGCGAGCCCGGCGGCTACATCACTCCGCACGAGGCGGCGGGCGAGGACGCTACCTACATCAGCAGAATCCGCGAGGACCCGACGGTCGACAACGGTCTCAACCTCTGGTGCGTGTCCGACAACCTGCGAAAAGGGGCGGCGCTGAACGCGGTTCAAATCGCCGAAGTGCTCATGAACCGGGGCTGGCTCAAGGCAAAGGCCAGGGCGGCGTGATCGGCGCCGCCATCCTGCTCAAAGCGACGGTCGCGCTCGTCGTCGACATGCAGGAGGCCTTCTAGCTTCCCGGCCGCTGCACGCCGACCCGGAGGAGCCAGCGCTTCGGCTGCTCGCGGGGCGGCGGGCGTGTGGCTGGCCGGGCGTCGCAGACCCCGCGACCCGACGGTCGCGTCGCGGTTACGGTCCTATGCGCCGCCCCTTCGATGACGGCGCTTTCACCCGCGCGGAGGCCCGGCTATAGGGTCCCCATGAACGCGCTCGCTCTTGCAATCGTCGTTGCAATCACCGCCTTCTTGTCCGGGATCCTCGGATTGTACCTTCAAAAATGGCTGCCGGAGCGGCATACGACCGATCGCTCCCGAGACATGATCTCTTCCATGGTCGCGCTCGTCTCATTGGTGCTGGCGCTGGTGCTCGGAAGCCTCGTCAGCTCGAGCTTCAGCGCGTTCTCAACGCAAGAATTGGAGCTTGAGACTCTCGCGACCAACGCGATCGAACTCGATATGACGCTCGGGCAATATGGTCCCGACGGCAGGCCCGCGCGCGAGGTTTTGCGCAACGCGCTGGTGCGCACCCGTGATCTCTTCTGGGGTGGGAGCGGCGCCAACTCCATGGCGTTTGGCGTCGCCGTCGCGCTGCCTGGGATCAGGGCGATGAATGACTCCCTCAACATGCTGGATCCAAAGACGCCGATGCAGAAGGCTTTGTTTTCCTCAGCCGTAAGCTATGACAAGGCTATCGAGGCGACACGGTTGAAGATGTCTTTGCAGTTGGCCAGCACGATCGCCGCGCCGCTCCTCCTTATCATCGGGCTGTGGTCGGTCCTGCTGTTCTTGGGCTATGGCCTGCTCTCACGCGTCAACGCCATGACCGTCGCGGTGCTCGGGTTCGGGGCGTTATCCGTTGCCGGGGCTATCTTTCTCATCATTGACTTGCACCGTCCCTATTCCGGTCTGATCCACGTTCCGCCCGCGGCGCTCGCGGAAGCGATCGACACGATAACGAAAGAATAGCCTATGGCTCATCAACCCGGCTCGGGCTGCTCTCGTCCGCTCGAGCCCTGCTCGACGTCGTGGCGGTCCGGTGCGGCGCCGCCGCCGCGCCTTCGCAGAGACGGCCGCCGCCGTAGCCCGGTCGACCGCCCCTGAAGCGGCCTCCCGCCAGCATTCGGCTGCTCCCCTTCCACCGCAGGCGCGCGGGAAAGGATATGGGCTGGCAAGCCTCCTTCCAGACTTGCCATGGCCATCGTCTGGGGCTATCGGCGTCCTGAACGTGGGCCTCGGCGAGCCATGGCGAACGAACCCGACATCCGTCTCCTCACCTCGCCCCGCATCTTTCTCATCGGGATGGCGGCGTTCCTGGCGCTGGTCGGGTTCGTCGTCCTGATCCTCTATAAGCAGCTTCAGCTCGCCTTCTCCGCCAATCCGGGCTTGAACGGGCTCATTCTTGGCGTGCTGGCGATCGGATCGCTGTTCGCCTTCCGCCAGGTCTTTCGCCTCTTCCGCGAAATCCGCTGGGTCAACTCGCTGACCGGCGCCTACGAGGGACGGCAGGTCGGCCAGCCGCTGCTGCTCGCCCCGATGGCGGCGATGCTCAACGCCGGCGCGGGCGCGAGCGGCCTCTCGACCCTGACGACCCGGGCGATCCTCGATTCGATCGCGACAAGGCTCGACGAGGGCCGCGAACTCAGCCGCTACCTGATCGGCCTTCTGGTGTTCCTCGGCCTGCTCGGCACGTTCTGGGGCCTCTTGGAGACGGTCCATTCGATCAGCGGCGTGATCGACAGCATGAAGACGGGCGCGGACACGACGTCGATGTTCGAGGACCTCAAGACCGGCCTGTCGGCCCCGATCGCGGGCATGAGCGTGTCGTTCACCTCCTCGCTGTTCGGCCTCGCAAGCTCGCTGATCCTCGGCTTTCTCGACCTTCAGGCGGGTCAGGCTCAGAACCGCTTCTACTCCGAGTTCGAGGAGTTTTTGGCGAGCCACGTTCGCACGACGCCGGCGACAGAGCCGGAGGCCGCTCCGCAGACGGTGGTCGTCGCCCAGCCGCCTCAACTCGACCATCAGAAGAACGCCGCCGCGATCGCGACGCTCGCCGAAGGCATCCAGGCGCTGGTCGGCCACATGCGCACAGAGCAGCAGCAGATCCGCAACTGGGTCGACGTCCAGGCTCAGCAGCAGGAAGATATCGGCAAGCTGCTGCGTCGGCTGCTCGAGGAGTTGACGACGCGTTGACCCTTCGCCGCGCCCGAGGGCGTCGGCGAGGACGGGCTATGGCGGGAGAAGGCGGTCGGAAGTCGCCGAGGGGCGCAGGAGGAGCAAAGCATGGCGCTATCGCGCGGACGCCGCTACGAGCCGGTCAATTACTGGCCGGGGTTCGTCGACGCCCTGTCGACGATGCTGCTCGTCATCATCTTCCTTCTTTCGGTATTCATGCTGGCGCAGTTCTTCCTGTCGCGAGAGGTGACGGGAAAGGACGAGGCGCTGACCCGGCTCAACCGGCAGATCGAGGAATTGACCAATCTCCTGGCGTTGGAGCGCACCCAGAAAGGCGCAGACGACACCCGGATCGCCACCCTCACGGCGACGCTCCAGTCGGCGGAGCGCGAGCAGAAACGGCTGAAGGACGAGGCGGCGGAGACCGCTGTGTCCGCCGACGCCGCCGGGCGGGCGGCGGCGGTCGCGAGCGCGCTGGACACCGAAAAGCAGCTCTCGGCCAAGGCGCTCGCCGAAGTCGACATCCTCAATCAGCAGATCGGCGCGCTGCGCAAACAGCTCGCCGCGATCGAGGACGCGCTCGCCGCCTCCGAGACGGCCAACAAGGAATCGCAGTCGAAGATCGCCGACCTTGGCCAAAGGCTCAATGTCGCGCTCGCCCAGAAGGTGCAGGAGCTCAACCGCTACCGCTCGGATTTCTTCGGGCGCCTGAGGCAGATTTTGGGGTCGCGGCCGGACATCCGGGTGGTCGGCGACCGGTTCGTGTTCGAATCCTCGGTGCTGTTCGACGTCGGCAAGGCCGACATCAGCCCGGCGGGCAAGCAGTCGCTCGACTCGTCGGCGGCGGCCGTCCTCGACCTCGAGCGCGAGATTCCGCCCGACATTCCCTGGATTCTTCGGGTCGACGGGCACACCGACAGCCAACCGATCTCCGGAGGCGGTCAATTTAAGTCGAACTGGGAGCTTTCCGCGGCCCGCGCGGTCGCCGTGGTGCAATATCTCGTCTCCAAGGGGGTCGAGCCGGACCGGCTCGCCGCGGCGGGCTTCGGCGAATTCCAGCCGATCGATGCGGGAACCGACGAGGCGGCGATGACGCGCAACCGCCGCATCGAGCTGAAGCTGACCGAGCGGTGAGCGCGCCCGTCCGGCTCTTGCGCGGCTTCGAGGAGGGCGACCTTCCGGCGCTCGCCGACCTCTGGGTCGCAGCCTGGCGCGAGACCGACTTCGCCGTCGACTTCGAGGCGCGCCGGTCCTGGCTCGCCGAGCGGCTCGTCGCCCATCGCGCGGCGGGCGGGGCGATCGTGGTCGGGCTCGACGCGGACGGCCGACCGGCGGGCTTCGTCACGATCGACCCGGCGAGCGGCTATCTCGACCAGCTTTGCGTCCGCCCTGGCGAGCAGGGCTCGGGGCTCGCCGGGGCGCTGGTGAACGAGGCGAAGCGGCTGTCGCCGGACGCGATCGAACTCGACGTGAACCAGTCGAACGAACGGGCGCGCCGTTTCTACGAGCGCGAAGGCTTCGTCGCCGTCGCCCGCGGCTCGAGCCCGCAGTCGGGCCTGCCGACCTTGCGCCTGCGCTGGACGCCGCGAGGCTGATGCGCTGCTTTGCCACTGTTGCCACGACGCCGCATCCCGGCTAGGCGTTGCCCCGGCGAAGGAGACGCCGCCGCCGCGCTCCGCGGCGCGCCAAGAGGTCGCTCCTTTCCCCGGGAGAAGCCATTCATGCGGAAAATTGTCGTGCTGTTGCTGGCGGGAGCGGCCCTTTCGGCTCTCGCTGCGCCCTCGCTCGCGGATGACCTGGCGATCGCCGTCGCCGGTCCGATGACCGGCCCGCTCGCCTCGATCGGCGATCAGATGAAGCGCGGCGCCGAAGCCGCGGCCGCGGCGATCAACGAGACCGGCGGCGTCAACGGCAAGACCGTCAAGATCGTCGTCCAGGACGACGCCTGCGATCCGAAGCAGGCGGTCGCGGTAGCGAACCTGATCGTCGGCCAGCAGATCAAGTTCGTCGACGGCCACGCCTGTTCGGGGTCGTCAATCCCGGCCTCGGAGGTCTACGCCGAGAACAACATCGTGATGATCAGCCCCGCCTCTTCCAATCCCGTGCTGACCGAAAAGGGCCACCCGACCATATTGCGCCTCTACCCGCGCGACGACGCCCAGGGCGCATTCATCGCGCCGTGGATCGCCGAGACGTACAAGGGCAAGAAGATCGCGATCGTCAATGACAAATCGGCCTACGGCAAAGGCCTCGCGACCGTGGTCAAGGAGCATCTCAACGCCGCCGGCGTCACCGAGGTCCTGTTCGAAGGCATCAATCCCGGCGAAAAGGACTACAGCGCGATCGTGTCCAAGCTGAAGGGCGCGGGCGCGGACCTGATCTATTTCGGCGGCTATCACCCCGAGGCGGGGCTCATCCTGCGTCAGGCGGCCGACCAGAATTACAAGCCGCAACTGCTCAGCGGCGACAGTCTCGCCACCTCCGAGTTCTGGCAGATCGCGGGACCGGCCGGCGAAGGCACGCTGTTCACCTTCCCCACCGATCCGCGACGCTCGCCAACCGCCGCCCATGCGCTCGATCAGTTCAAGGCGCAGGGCTTCAACCCCGAGGGCTTCACGCTGTTCAGCTACGCCGTCGTCCAGGCGATCGCCGACGGCGTGAAGATGGCGGGATCCGATGACCCGAAAGCGGTCGCCAAGGCGCTGACCAGCGGCCAGCCGTTCGAGACGGTGCTCGGAACGGTCAAGCTCGACGCCAAGGGCGACGTGAAGGACCCGACCTACGACATCAACAAATGGAGCGACGGCAAGTACGCCGCAATCGCCAAATAAGCTCCCCGCCCGTTCATGGAGAAACGCCGCGCTCGATCAGGCGCGGCGTCAATGTTGTGAGGGCGTCTCATGCACGTTCTGGTGACTGGCGCGGCCGGAATGCTCGGCCGCAAGCTCGTCGAAAGCTTCGCAGGCCATGGCGGACCCGGCGGTCAGCCGATCGATGCGCTGACCCTGATCGACGTGGTCGCGCCGCAGGCGCCCTCCGGCGTCGCGGGACGAGTCGTCGCCCGCGCCGCCGACATCGCCGCGCCGGGCGAGGCCGAGGCGATGATCGAGGGGCGGCCGGACCTCGTTTTTCACCTCGCCGCGATCGTTTCGGGCGAGGCGGAGGCGGATTTCAACAAGGGCTACCGGATCAATCTCGACGCGACGCGCGCCCTTTTCGAGGCGATCCGCGCCACGAACCTCGTCTCCGGCTACCGACCGCGGGTGGTGTTCGCCTCCTCGATCGCGGTGTTCGGCGCGCCGTTCCCGGAAACGATCGGCGACGAATTCTTACTGACGCCGCTGACGAGCTACGGAACGCAGAAGGCGATCGACGAGCTTCTGCTTTCCGACTATTCGCGACGCGGCTTTTTCGACGGCATCGGGCTTCGCCTGCCGACGATCTGTGTGCGGCCCGGCAAGCCGAACAAGGCCGCGTCGGGCTTCTTCTCCAGCATCATCCGCGAACCGCTGGTCGGCCGGGAGGCGGTCCTGCCGGTCAACGAGGATGTGCGGCACTGGCACGCAAGTCCGCGCTCGGCGGTGGGATTCCTCCGTCACGCGGCGGCGATGGATCTTGCGGCGCTCGGGTCGCGCCGTAACCTGACCATGCCCGGCTGCTCGGCGACCGTCGGCGATCAGATCGCGGCGCTCGAGCGCGTCGCCGGCCGCAAGGCGACCGCGCTCATTCGCCGCGAGCCCGACGCGACGATCGAGCGGATCGTCTCGGGCTGGCCGCGCGACTTCGACGCCGGCCGCGCGCTCGCCCTCGGCTTCCGCGCCGAGACATCGTTCGACGCCATCGTCCGCGCCCATGTCGAGGACGAGCTCGGCGGTACGGTCTGACGTCCATGGGATCGCCGCGGTTGCCGGGTGATGAGCAGGCGATGCGCGCCTCAAAGCGAAGCGACTGCTCCCGCGCGAGTCGCCGGGCGTTTATCTTGGGCCTGGCCGCGGCGATCGCAGGGCCGGCCCGGGCCCAGACCGCCGAGCCGGCGAGCGAGCGCCTCGCGCAGGCGGCCGACCGGCTGTCGGCGCTGGAAACGCGCGCCGGAGGGCGGCTCGGCGTGGCTGTGCTCGACTCGGGAGGCCCGTCGGCGCTTCTCCATCGCGCCGACGAGCGGTTCCCGATGTGCAGCACATTCAAGCTGCTCGCCTCGGCCGCCGTCTTGAAGCGGAGGGACGCGGGACAAGACGACCTCCAGCGCTTCATTCACTACGGACAGGCGGACCTGCTCGACTACGCGCCGGTGACCAGGGCGCAACTGGCGGCCGGCGGTATGACGCTCGGCGCTCTTTGTGCGGCGGCGATCGACTGGAGCGACAATACCGCCGCCAATCTGATTCTGAATGCGATCGGCGGGCCCGCCGGCTTCACCGCCTTCGCGCGGTCGCTCGGCGATTCCGTGACGCGGCTCGACCGCAACGAGCCGACGCTCAACACCGCCATTCCCGATGACCCGCGCGATACGACGAGCCCGCTCGCCATGGCGCGCGACCTGCAAACGGTGCTTCTCGGCGTCGTGCTGTCGGAGGCGTCGAGGGCGCAGCTCGAAGCCTGGCTGATCGCCGACAAGGTCGGCGACAAGCGGCTGCGGGCCGGCCTCCCGGCAGGCTGGGGGATCGGCGACAAGACCGGTTCGGGCGATCACGGCACGGCCAACACGATCGCCATCCTTCGCCCGCCCGGTCGCGCGCCGCTGCTCGCCGCCGTCTACTCCACGCAAGGGCCGGATTCGCCCGACGCGCGCAACGCGGTCCACAGGCAGGTCGGGGAGATCATCGCGGCGACGTTTTGACGACGCGCCGAGGGCGCGCGACGTACGGTCGCGTTGGCGGGGACGACGTTTCGTGTTCTGCTTGTCGTCCGAGAGCGCGGCGCCGCGATCGGCGGCCGAACGCCAAAACGAGGGTTGCGATGACCGGGCTAACGCTGACCAAAGACGTGCTCACGGACTTCGGATACACCATCAGGAGCGAGTCGATCGATCTTTCCAACCAGAACATCAGCGACATTGCGATTGATGCTCTTGAAGAGTACGAGCAGGTGACGAAGGTCAACCTGTCCGGCAATCAGATCGAGTTCGTGCCGCTCGGCGCCTTCGCCCAGAACGTCAAACTCACCGACCTATCGCTCGCCAACAACAAGCTGCGATCGTTCAGCGCCGAGGTGTTCGGCGCAGCCGCCGGCGTCGAGAACCTCGATCTGTCGGGAAATCCGCTCGAAACCTTCGACGTTTCGCTGACCGAAAAACTGTGCCTGCAGAACCTCAGCCTGGACAACACCGGCGTCGCCAGCCACGTCCAGTTGAAGCGGGTCGGGCGCTGTCTCCACGCGACCTGGGTGTAGCGCCGCGCGCCTCACGGCGTAATCCGTCGCTGGCGTCGTCCTTCGCTTCAGACGTCGAACCTTACTCCCTGCGCCAGCGGCAAGTTTGCCGAATAGTTCACCGTGCTCGTCTGCCGGCGCATGTAGCTCTTCCACGCGTCCGAGCCGCTTTCGCGGCCGCCGCCGGTCTCCTTTTCGCCGCCGAACGCCCCGCCGATCTCGGCGCCGGAGGGGCCGATGTTGACGTTGGCGATGCCGCAGTCCGATCCGGCCGCCGAGAGGAACGTCTCCGCCTCGCGCATGTCGAGGGTGAAGATGCAGGACGACAGCCCCTGCGGCACGTCGTTCTGCAGCGCGATCGCCTCCTCGAGCGTCGCGTAGCCGAGCGTGTAGAGGATCGGCGCGAAGGTCTCCTCGCGCACGATTCCGCTCTGGCCCGGCATCTCGACGATCGCGGGCCTCACGTAGGCGCCGCCGCTCGGCGCGCCGGAGGCTACCGCCCCGCCGCCGTGGACGCGGCCGCCCTCTTCCTTCGCCCGCTCGAGCGCCGCGTCCATGCGCTCGCGCGCGCCGTGGTCGATGAGCGGGCCGACCAGCGTGCCGGGCTCGCGCGGGTCGCCGATCGGCAGGCTCGAATAGGCCTTGACGAGCCGGCGGGTGAGATCCTCGCGGATCGAGCGGTGGACGATCAGCCGTCGCAAGCGAGGTGCAGCGCTGCCCGGCGGTGCCGACCGCGGAAAACAGGATGGCGCGCACCGCCATGTCGAGGTCGGCCGACGGGGCGACGATCATGGCGTTGTTGCCGCCGAGTTCGAGGATGGCCCGGCCGAAGCGGGCGGCCACTTTCGGGCCGACGGCGGCGCCCATGCGCGTCGAGCCGGTGGCCGAGACGATCGGCACGTCCCTGGAGGCGACCAGCGCCTCGCCGATCGCCGCCCCGCCGATCACGATCTGCGCCAGCCCCGCTGGCGCGTCGGCGCCGAACCGCGTCAACGCGCGGTCGAGAACCTTTGACGCCGCGAGCGCGCTGAGCGGGGTTTTCTCGGACGGCTTCCAGATGACGGGATCGCCGCAGACCAGCGCCAGCGCCGCGTTCCACGCCCAGACCGCGACCGGGAAGTTGAAGGCGGAGATGACCGCGCAGGGCCCGAGCGGCTGCCAGGTCTCCATCATCCGGTGGCCCGGACGCTCGGAGGCGATGGTCAGGCCGTAGATCTGGCGCGACAGGCCGACCGCGAAGTCGCAGATGTCGATCATCTCCTGGACTTCGCCCAGGCCCTCGGAGACGATCTTGCCCGCTTCCAGCGTGACGACCGCCCCGAGCGCCTCCTTGGCGGCGCGCAGCTCCTCGCCGAGCAGCCGCACGAGCTCGCCCCGGCGCGGCGCCGGAACTTCGCGCCAGGCCGCGAAGGCGGATTTCGCGCGGGCGATCACTGCGGGCATGTCGGACAGCGGCGTTTCCGCCACGCGCGCGATCTCTCCGCCGTCGATCGGCGAGTGGACCGCGAGCGCGCCGCCCGAAAGCTCCTCGCGGGAGAACCCCGCGCGTTCGAGAACCTCAAGACTGGTCATCGCTCGATCCTTGCTGGCTGGGAGCGCCGCTCGCGGCGCCGCCCCGCGGAACGCAGTTTCGACCGCAAAACCTCGGAGGGAGCAAGAGCTGTTTGGCCCAGCGCGCATCAATCCTCGCGGCTCGATGGCGAACGCGCGCCGCAATTTGGCCCGAGGCGCCCGGTAAACGGGCCATAACTCTTGAAAGGTTGCGTCAGGCTTTGCGGCGTCGAAGACGGCGGTGTACAAGCAGAGCCGCAACGTATTGACGACTGGCAGGTTGCAGCATGACGCGTTCGGTCAATGTGATGATGGCATGCGTGGCGATGCTCGCCGCGGCGGTGCTGGCCTATCGTGTTGACGCCGCATCGGCTGATGGCGCGAACGCACGACGTCGTTCGACATCGACGCGCATATCCCGCACGCCTTCGGCGAATGGTCGGCGCTGCCGGGCCTGCAGGCGGTCAAGCCGCCGCCGGACGGCCTCGAGGCCGAGATCTACAACCAGGAAGTGTCCCGCGCCTATGTCGACAAGGAAGGGCACGCCGTCATGCTGATGATCGCCTACGGCGAGAGCCAGAGCGATCGGCTGCAACTGCACCATCCCGAGGTCTGCTATACCGCGCAGGGCTTCCGCGTGACGAAGCCGGTGACGACGAAGTTCGAGTGGTCGGCCTCCGAGCAAGCCGATTCCGCTCACCCGTCTTGTCGCGACCCGGGAGGGCCGGGTCGAGCCGATCGCCTACTGGATGCGGATCGGCTACGACGTCACCAACAGCAACTGGGCGCGCAACGCGCTGAAGCTCGAATACGGCCTGCGGGGATGGATTCCCGACGGGGCGCTGTTCCGCGTCTCCACGCTCGGCGTTCCGGAGGAAGGCAGCGCCGAGGTGCAGGAGAAGTTCATCCGCGACCTGCTCAACGCCGTGCCGCCGGACACCCGCTCCTTCCTGGTCGGCGACCCCTCGAAGGCGCTGCTGTAAGAATTACCGATCGAGAACGCCGGGAGGGGCGCCCTCGCGGTGCGACGCCGCCGCCCGGCCCCCGGGCGGCAGGTCGAGCGCCTATAGAACCGAACGCGTGGTGACGAAGGCGCCGCCGACGCATGGCTCGGCCGCGAAATCCCCCATCCTGGCTCCAGTGCAATCAGGTCCGTAAAAAGTTGACGGCTTTGCGATACGCAAAGAGTGCGCTACAACCAAGCATGCGGTGTTATTTTCTGAAGGACGGGCACATCAAATCGGTACAGGAACTTCCTGACCTGACCGAAGCGGAGGCTATTGAACAAGCGCGCCTCCTGTTCTCAGAGCGTAGTCAGCTCTTCGAGGGTTTCGAGTTGTGGGATCGGGACCGCTTCATAATCAGATATTCGGCCGCCAGTCAGAAGCCCGATGAGGCGGCGGATTAGTTCTTGCGCATCAGATCCTTCACCTCGCAAATCAGCTCATCAGCTCTGTAGGGCTTGGGAACGAAGCGTCCGTCGTCGGGGATCTCCGCCCGCGCAGGTCTCGCCCGGCCGGACGTGATGACCAACAGGATGTTTGGCCACCGCTCGTGAACCTGTCGCGCTAGATCCAACCCGTCATAGGCGCCTGGCAACTGGACGTCGGTGAACAGCAACCGAACATCGTCACGCGTTTCGAGCACCTTGAGCGCGGCGGCCGCGTTCCCGGCTTCGATGACAGCGAAACCCTGGTCATCAAGAAGGTCTGCGGCATGGATGCGCAGAAGTTCCTCGTCTTCCACCACAAGGATCACTGGCTTCGCGGCTTGGGCCATGAACCTGTAACACGCGAATGCGCTCAATGTTTCAGCCGGGGCGGCGCCGCCAGGAGAACGACGATAACCTAGAGACGGCGGCTGTTTGACTTCCCGCCCGTTGTCATGATCTCATGAACGATCATATATGAACGATCGCGCGCCAACGGACGCGCGGCGAAAGCGGGAGGGAGCGACGGCATGCCGGCGATCGCGTCGAACGTCATCGTCGAAAGCGAGGCGTTTCGCGCCAATCGCATCGCGCATCTCGAACTGATCGCCGAAGTTCGCGCGCTCGAACGCAAGGTGCGCGACGCCTCGGCGCGCGCCGACGACAAGTTCCGTTCGCGCGGGCAACTGCCGCCGCGCGAGCGGATGAACTGGCTGCTCGATCGCAACTCGCCGTTTCTCGAGCTCTCGACGCTCTGCGGCCTCGGCATGCACGAGGACAACGGCGTCGACAACGTTTACGGCGGCGGGCTCGATCGCCGGGATCGGCTTCGTCTCCGGCGTGCGCTGCCTCGTCGCGGCGAACAATTCCGGGATCAAGGGCGGCGCCGCGCACCCGATGGGGGTCGAGAAGGCGATCCGCGCGCAGGAGATCGCGCTCCGCGAGAAGCTGCCCTACGTCCAGCTCGTCGAGAGCGCCGGCGCCAACCTCCTGCTCCAGGCCGAGATGTTCGTGCGCGGCGGCGCGACCTTCGCCAACATGGCGCGCCTGTCGGCGGCGGGCATTCCCGTGATCTCGATCGTGCACGGCTCGTCGACCGCGGGCGGCGCCTATCAGACCGGTCTCGCCGACTATGTCGTGATGGTGCGCGGCCGCTCGAAGGTCTTCCTCGCCGGGCCGCCGCTGCTCAAGGCCGCGACCGGCGAGATCGCCCGCGACGAGGCGCTCGGCGGGGCGGAGCTGCACTGCCTCACGACGGGCCTCGGCGAGTATCTCGCCGAGGACGACGCCGACGCCTTGCGCATCGGCCGGGAGATCCTCGCCCACCTCGGCTGGGGCGCGCCGCGCCCGCGCCGCCGCGCGCCGCGCGCCGCTCTACGACCCCGAAGAACTGCTCGGCGTCGTGCCGGTCGACTACCGCAAACCCTACGACGTGCGCGAGGTGATCGCGCGGCTGGTCGACGGCTCGGACTTCCTCGACTTCAAGCCGGGTTACGGCCCCGAGACGGTCTGCGGCCACGCGGCGGTCGAGGGCCGCCCGGTCGGCCTCATCGGCAACAACGGGCCGATCAATTCGGCCGGCTCGAGCAAGGCGGCGCAGTTCATCCAGCTCTGCTGCCAGGCGGGCCTGCCGATCGTCTTCCTGCAGAACACCACCGGCTATCTGGTCGGCGTCGCGGCGGAGACCTCGGGCATCATCAAGCACGGCTCGAAGATGATCCAGGCCGTCACCAACGCGACCGTTCCGAAGATCACGCTGCAGATCGGCGGCTCGTTCGGCGCCGGCCATTACGGCATGTGCGGCCGGTCCTTCGGGCCGCGATTCCTGTTCTCGTGGCCGAACGCGCGCGTCGCCGTGATGGGCGGCGAGCAGGCGGCCAAGGTGATGGCGATCGTCGCCGAGGACGCCGCGACCGCCAAAGGACTGCCGTTCGACGCGGCGAAGACCCAGGCGATGGGCGCAATGATCGTGAAGGGCTACGACAGGCAGTCGACCGCGCTCTTCGCCACCGCGCGACTGTGGGACGACGGACTGATCGATCCGCGCGACAGCCGGGCGACGCTCGCCTTCTGCCTCGAGACCTGCGCGGAGAGCGACGCGCAGGGCGTTGCGGCCCAACGTGTTCGGCGTGGCGAGGTTCTGACATGGCGCTCGTTCGCACGCGGCAATCCGGCCGCAGCAGGATCCTGACCCTGGCGGACCCTCAGCGTCAGAACGCGCTGTCGGCGGAGATGGTCGCCGCGATCGAGCAGGTCCTCGACGCGGCGCCGCAAGACCTCGCCGCGCTGGTCGTCGAAGGCGAAGGCGGCGTGTTCAGCGCCGGCGCCGACCTGAAGTCCCTGTCGGCGGCGCTGGCGAAGCCGCCGACGCCCGGCGAGACCGATCCGCTTTACGCGCTCAACGCCGCGGGCGGGCAGTTCTTCGCCCGTTTCGCCGCCGCGCCGTTCGTCACCATCGCGGTGGTCGACGGCGCGGCGGTCGGCGGCGGAATGGGGCTCGCCGCCGCGGCCGACATCGTGCTTGCGACGCCCAAGGCCCGCTTCGCGCTGACCGAGACGAGCCTCGGCATCCCGCCGGCGCAGATCGCGCCCTATCTGGTCGCCCGCCTCGGCGAACGCGTGGCGCGGCGCCTCGCGCTGACCGGCGCGCGGCTCGACGGACGGGAGGCGGCGGCAGTCGGGCTCGCCGATGTCTTCTGCGAGAGCGACGAGGAGCGCGACGCGCGACTCGCCGCGCTTCTGATTGCGATCGAGCGCTGCGCGCCGGGCGCCAACGCGGAGACGAAGCGGCTGTTTCGCGCCTGCCACGCCGAACCGCCGGACGCCTATATCGAGACGGCGGCGCGGAGCTTCGCCGCCGCGCTGCGCGGCCCGGAGGGGCGGGAAGGGCTTGCGGCGTTCGTCGGCAAGCGCGCGCCTTCCTGGGCGAGGGACGCCAAATGAGCGCGCGGTTTCAATCCGTCCTCATCGCCAATCGCGGCGAGATCGCCTGCCGGATCATCCGCGCCGCCCGCGCCGAGGGCCTCCGCGCCATCGCCGTCTATAGCGACGCCGACGCGGACGCGCCGCATGTCCGGCTCGCCGACGCCGCGGTCCGCATCGGTCCGTCGGCGCCCGCCGGGTCCTACCTGTCGATCGGCGCGCTGATCGACGCGGCGAAGGCGACGCGGCGCCGAAGCGCTGCACCCGGGCTATGGCTTTCTCGCCGAGAACGCCGACCTCGCCGAGGCCTGCGGCGCGGCCGGCCTCGTCTTCGTCGGCCCGCCGCCGGCCGCGATCCGCGCCATGGGCGACAAGAGCGCGGCGAAGCGGCAGCATGGAGGCCGCCGGCGTCCCGTGCGCGCCCGGCTACCATGGCGACGGACCAGAGCGCGGCGCGCTTCGCCACGGAGGCGGAGCGCATCGGCTATCCGGTGATGGTCAAGGCGACCGCCGGCGGCGGAGGGCGCGGCATGCGCATCGTCCGCGAGCCCGAAGCCCTCGAGGCGGCGCTCGCCGCCGCCCGCTCGGAGGCCGAGAACGCGTTCGGCGACGGGCGGCTCCTGATCGAGCGCGCGCTCCTCGCCGCGCGCCATGTCGAGGTGCAGGTGTTCGGCGACGAGCATGGCGCGATCGTCCATCTTGGCGAGCGCGACTGCTCGATCCAGCGTCGCCATCAGAAGGTGATCGAGGAGGCGCCGTCGCCCGCGGTCTCTCCGGAACTCCGCGCGGCGATGGGCGCGGCGGCGGTCAAGGCGGCCGCGGCGGTCGGCTATGTCGGCGCGGGGACGGTCGAGTTCCTGCTCGATGGCGACAGCGCGGTTCTACTTCCTCGAGATGAACACCCGCATCCAGGTCGAGCATCCCGTGACCGAGTGCGTGACCGGGGTCGATCTCGTGCGGCTGCAGTTCCAGGTCGCGCAGGGGCGTCCGCTGCCCTTCGCCCAGGGCGACGTGGCGCTTCGGGGCCATGCGATCGAGGCGCGGCTGTACGCGGAAGATCCGGCGGCCGACTTCTTGCCGTCGATCGGAACGCTCGCCGCATGGCGGCCGGCGAAAGGCGAGGGCGTGCGGGTCGACGCGGGCGTCGAGGCCGGCTCGGCGGTGACGCCGTTCTACGATTCGATGCTCGCCAAGATCATCGCCTTCGGGGAAACCCGCGAAGAGGCGCGGCTGAGGCTCGTGCGCGCGCTCGAAGGCGCCTTCGTCGCGGGCGTCGCCACCAATCGCGACTTCGTGCTCGAAGCGCTGAGGCGGCCCGCGTTCGTCGAGGGACGCGCGACGACCGCGTTCGTCGGCGATGCGCCGTTCGCCCGCGCGGCGCCGAGCCGCAACGCCATTGCGCTTGCGGCGCTGCTGATCGTCTCGCGCGGCGCACCGCCCTCGCCGACCGCCGGCTGGCGCGCCGCGCCCTTGCGGCTTGAGGTCGATGGCGACGGACCGCCGCGTTTCCGTGCGGCGCCGCGGACGCGGAAACGATCGTCACGGTCGACGGCGAGGACATCGCCTTTCAGCGCGTCGAACTCGGCGACGGCGAAGCGCGCGTCACGATCGATGGCGTCGTTTCCCGCGCGGTCTTCGCCCGGGACGGCGACGATCTCTGGCTCGACGTCGAGGGCCAATGCCGGCGCTTCGCCGATCGCACTTACGCGCCGCCGCGCCCCAAGGACGCCGACGCGGACGGCTCTGTGCGCTCGCCGGTCAGCGGCGTCGTCGTCGCTGTCGAAGCCAAGGCGGGCGACGCGGTTCGGCGCGGCCAGGCGCTGGCGACGCTCGAAGCGATGAAGATGCAATATGCGATCCTCGCGCCGATCGACGGCGTGATCGCGGAGGCGCATGCGGTCGCCGGTCGGCAGGCCGCCGCGCGCGCGCTTCTCTTCGCCATCGAGCCGCATCCCGCGCCCCCTGGAGGCTGACATGAGCGCCCCAAATCCGGACAAGGCCGTCGTCACCTGCGCGCTCACCGGCGTGCTCACCGACCCCGCGGTCTATCCCGCGCCGGTCACGCCGGAAGAGATGGCGCGCGAGGCGCGGCGCGCGTTCGACGAGGGCGCGAGCGTCGTCCATGTCCATTTCCGCAACCTGGACCCTGGCAAAGGTCATCTGCCTTCGTGGCGGCCCGAGGTCGCGACCGCCGTCGTCGCCGCCATACGCGCCGCATGCCCTGACCTCATCGTCAACCAGACGACCGGCGTCGTCGGCCCCGACGTTTCCGGCCCGCTCGCGTGTCTGCGTGCGGTCAGGCCCGAGATCGCCGCGCTCAACGCCGGCTCGCTCAACTATCTGAAGACCCGCGCCGACGGCGGCTGGGCGTGGCCGCCGATGCTGTTCGACAATCCGGTCGAGAAAATCGCGGGCTTTCTCGCGGTCATGCGCGAATGCGCGATCGAGCCGGAGTTCGAATGCTTCGACACCGGCATCGTGCGCACCGCCGCGGCGATCGCGCGCAACAACGGCTTTCCGCGCGCGCCGAAATATAACTTCGTGATGGGCGTCGAATCCGGCATGCCGGCCGACCCGGACCTTCTGCCGATCCTGACGCGGCTGATCGCGCCGGGCGCGCGCTGGAGCGTGACGGCGATCGGGCGCAAGGAGATCTGGCCGCTGCACCGGCGCGCCGCGGAGTTCGGCGGCGATCTGCGCACCGGCCTCGAAGATACGATCTATCTGCCGGACGGTTCGCGCGCCGGCTCGAACGGCGAACTCGTCGCGGCCCTCGTGGCCTGCGCCCGCGAGGCTGGCCGCGTCGTCGCCTCGCCCGCGGAGGCGCGCCAGGCGCTTGGACTTCACACCCCTGGAGAAGGAGGCGCGGCCATGACCGCCCATGCATTCGACGCCGTCCGCACGAGCCCGTTCTACACGCCCGAGCACGAGGCGTTCCGACAATCCTTGCGCAAATTCGTTCAAGCGCGAGATCGAGCCCTTCGCCAACGCCTGGGACGAGGCGGGCGAGTTCCCGCGCGAACTCTACAAGAAGGCCGCCGCGATCGGCTACATGGGGCTCGGCTTCCCGGAAGTCTATGGCGGGACCGAAGGCGACCGCTTCATGCGCATCATCGCCATGCAGGAGATCGCGCGGGCGGGCTGCGGCGGCGTCGCGGCGGGGCTCTTCTCCCACACCATCGGCGCGCCGCCGATCCTCCACCGCGGCTCCGAAGCGATGAAGGCGCGCGTGCTGCCGCAGATCCTTTCCGGCGAGAAAATCTCGGCGCTCGCGATCACCGAGCCTTCCGGCGGCTCGGACGTCGCGAACCTCCGCACCACCGCGAAGCGCGACGGCGATCATTTCGTGATCAACGGGTCGAAGACCTTCATCACCTCAGGGATGCGCGCCGACTTCATCACGCTCGCGGTTCGCACCGGCGGCCCGGGCGCGAGCGGCGTCAGCCTCATCCTGATCGAGGGTCAGCCGGAAGGGCTTGCAGCGCACCTCGCTCAAGAAGATGGGCTGGTGGTGCTCGGACACCGCCACGCTCTATTTCGAGAATGTCCGCGCGCCAGTGGAGAACCTGATCGGCAAGGAGGGCGAGGGGTTCCTCGCCATCATGCTCAACTTCAACGACGAGAGGCTGCATGGCGCGGCGGGGGCGATCTCGGCCGCGCGCGTCTGCCTCGAAGAGGCGATCGGCTACGCCAAAGAGCGCGTGACCTTCGGCAAGCCGATCATCCAGCATCAGGTGATCCGCCACAAGCTGGTCGACATGGCGATGCGGATCGAAGCCTCGCAGGCGATGCTGGAATTGCTGACCTGGCGGCTCGAGCAGGGCGAGAACCCGGTCGCGGAAATCTGCATGCTGAAGAACCAGGCCACCACGACGCTCGCCTTCTGCGCCTCCGAGGGCGTGCAGATTTTCGGCGGCGCGGGCTTCATGCGCGGCGTCAAGGTCGAGCGCATCTATCGCGAGGTGAAGGTCAACGCGATCGGAGCCGGCACGGAGGAGATCATGAAGGACCTCGCCAGCCGGCAGATGGGGCTTTAGCGAAGATGCGTGCTCAGCCGGTCGAGCGCGAACACGACGACGTCGATGTTAGGCTGCGACCCTCCCGAGCGCGCCTGCGCGAGCGCCGGCAGCGCCAAGAGCGGCGAACCCCAGCGCCATCAGTCCCCATGTCGGGAGTTCGGGGATCGGGGCGGGCTGGAATGTCGCCGCGAGATCGGTGGCGGAGAAGGCGTACAGGGTGTGGAGACCCACCGAGCCGGTCGGGGTCACGCCCTGGCTCGCAAGCTCGGCGACGGTCACGGGCGCCGAGAAAGACTGCACGTACCCGAAAATGTTCATGAAATCCCGTCCCGCGCCGCCCTCCACCGAAGAGACATAATTGAGGACGTCGGCGACGAGGCCGTTCGACGTCAAAAAGAAGATCGTCTGTTCGGGCGTGTCGACGCCCGGCGTCTGCGTCTGCCAGAACAGCGAGAAGTCTACCGGGCCGGTCGCGGCCGCCTGCGCCGGCGACGTTGCCGGGAGACCGCCGATGAAAGTGTTCCCGGGAAGAAAACCGCTGAAATCGAACGTCACGAAACCCGGCGGGCTGCTGGTCCCGTTGGCGCAGCCGCCTTCTGCCGCTGATACGCTGCAAATGGACAGAGACGCCGTCGCCGGTTGCGCCAATGCCGGCGAGGAACAGCCGAGGACGACAGATGCAAATGTAAACAGGGTCATCGGAGCCGTCTTCAAGCAAGGAAACATCGGGTTCTCCTTTGAACGGGGCGATAACATCTTGTCCGAACGGTCTGTCAAAGACAATGACATTTCGGAAAGTGGCGACAGCTCCCCATCTACAATGACAAATGCGCGCCGGAGCCCAGCAACTCCGCCGCCGTCGCGCGCCGCTTCGGGTCTCGGCGCGGCGCGCCAGCCGCTTTTGACTTCCCGCCCTTTTGGGTAATTCTTCCTGTCACCAAACGATCGAAGCCGGGGAAGCGTCCATTGATCACCCTCTACCACTGTGTCGACGCCCGTTCGTTTCGCGCGCTATGGGCGCTGGAGGAGGTCGGGGTACCTTATCAACTCAGGATGCTGCCGTTCCCGCCGCGCTATCTTGCGCGCGAATATCTCGAGGTGAATCCGCTCGGCACCATTCCGCTCATGATCGATGGCGAGACGCGCATGACGGAATCGGCGGCGATCTGCCAGTATCTCGCCGAACGCTACGCCGGTCCGCCGCTCGCCGTGCGGCCGGACGAGCCGGGCTACGGCGCCTATCTCAACGCGCTCCATTGCGGCGAGGCGACGCTGACGTTCCCGCAGACGCTGGTCCTGCGTTACAGCGTGCTGGAACCGCCGCAGAGGCGCCTGCCGCAGGCGGTCGAGGATTACGCCCGCTGGACGCTCGGCCGGCTCGCCGGATTCGACAGCCTGATGTCGGGCGCCGATTACGCCGCGGCTGGCCGGTTCACCGTCGCCGACATTTCGGTCGGCTATGCCCTGATGCTGCTCAAGCTGATCGGCCTCTACGAGCAATCGCCCGAACTCGTTGAAGCGCTACTTCGACCGCCTGAGGGAGCGCCCCGCTTTTGCCCGAGCGAAGGCCGCGCAGAAGGCGGCGGCGAACGAGCAGGGCGTGGCGCCGCCTCCGGTCAAAGGGGCGGGCGCCAGGCATAAGCCGAACGGGGCGGCCGGCTGCCGGAAAGCGGAATTGACGCGTCCGCGACAGGCCTTCACTCTCCCCACAAGAAAACAACCTTCCGGGAGGAACCGATGACGCCGGATATCGGCCTTGCGAACTGGTTTCGCGAGCGCGCGCTGACGTACGCCGGAGCGCAGGGCGCTCAATTTCGAGGGCCGCGACTGGACCTACGGCGAGATGCAGCGCGACATCGAGGCCTGCGCCGGCCGGCTCGCCGCGCTCGGGATCAAGGCCGGCGACCGGGTCGCCTTTCTCGGCTTCAACCAGCCGATGTTCCTGTTCGCGATGTTCGCCTCCGCCCGGCTCGGGGCGATCTTCGTGCCGCTCAATTTCCGCCTCACCGGGCCGGAACTCGCCTTCATGATCGAGGATTGCCAGGCTGGCGCGCTCATCGTCGACGAGACCCATCGCGCCGTGATCGAGCCGCAAATCGCGCAGCTTACGTCGCTGAAGGCGGTTCTCGCCGCCGAGCGCGAGACGCAATGGATCGACGGCCCGCCCCCGGCGACCGCGCCCGTCCGGGCGAACGAGGACGACGTCGCGCTGATCATGTACACCAGCGGGACCACCGGCCGGCCCAAGGGGGCCATGCTGACCCATGGCAACATCTGGTGGAACAACGCGAGCGGCATGCACACGCTGGATATGCTCGCCGACGACGTGACGCTTGTGCCCGCCCCGATCTTCCACATCGGCGGCCTCAATGTGACGACGCTCGCCGCCTTTCAGAAGGGCGCGCTGGTCGTCCTGCACCGGGCCTTCGACCCCGGCCGGGCGCTCGCCGACATCGCCGCGCACAAAGTCACCACCATGTTCGGCGTGCCGGCGATGTTCCTGTTCATGGCCCAGCATCCGGGCTTCGCCGAAACCGATTTTTCCTCGGTCCGCGTGCTCTGTGTCGGCGGCGCGCCCTGTCCGCTGCCGGTGCTGAAAGCCTATCTCGCGCGCGGCGTCTCGATGCAGCAAGGCTACGGGCTGACGGAGACGTCGCCGATGGTGAGCTTCCTCGCGCCGGAATACGCGCTGACCAAGGTCGGCTCGTCCGGCCGGACGCCGATGTTCGTCGAGGTGAAAGTCGTCGATTCCAACGGTCATGTCGTTTCCGCGCCGCGCGCGCAGGGCGAGATCCTGGTGCGCGGACCGAACGTGACCAAGGGCTATTGGGGGATGCCGGACGCGACGGCGAAAGCGATCGACGCGGACGGGTGGTTCCGCACCGGCGACGCCGGGCTTCTTCGACGAGGAGGGCTTCCTCACCATCAGCGACCGCATCAAGGACATGATCATCTCGGGCGGCGAGAACGTCTATCCGGCCGAGATCGAGAGCCAGCTGATGCGCCACCCGGCGATCGCCGAGGTCGGGGTGATCGGCGAGCCCGACTCGCAATGGGGCGAGCGCGTCGTCGCCGTCGCCGCGCTGAAACCGGGCGCAACGCTGACGCTCGACGAGCTGCGCGCCTTCGCCGAGCAGAGCCTCGCCCATTTCAAGCTGCCGAAGCGCCTCGAGATCGTGAAGGCGCTGCCGCGCAACGCGACCGGCAAGATTTTGAAGTATCAGCTTCGCCAGACGTTCGCGAAGGCGGGCGGCGCGGCGGCGCAGCAGTAGGCGCGCGAGTCGCCAACCGCTTCCCTCCCGATATGACCGCTAAATCAGCTGCGGCAGCAGCCTCCGGCTGACCTTGCCGTTCGGCGTGTGGGCGATCTCGTCCACGAACACGATCTTGCGCGGGCGCTTGTAGACGGCGAGGTGGTCGGCGCAGTGGCCAATGAGCGCCGCCTCGTCGGGCGCGGCGCCCGGCTTCGGCACGACGAAGGCCGCGATCACCGAGACGTCGTCGCGAAACCTTGCGCTCCGCCACCGCGACGTCGGCGACGTCGGGGTGGCTCGCCAGAACCTTCTCGACTTCCAGCGGCGACACCCGGTAGCCGAAGGCGTTCATGATGTCGTTGTTGCGGCCACGGTGCCAGACGTAGCCGTCGGCGTCGAACTCGGCGAGGTCGCCGCCCAGGAACCATTCGCCCCGGAAGGCCGCGGCTTCCTCGTCCGGGCGGTTCCAGTAGCCGAGCATCAGGCCCGGATCGCTGCGGTGGACCGCGAGCAGGCCGACCTCGCCGGGCGGCAGCGGATCGGTTCCGCCCTCTACGGCCAGGACGGCGACGCGCCGGCCCCGCTGCGGCCGTCCCGGAGAGCCCGGGCCGGATCGGCTCGTAGGGCCTGCTCGACACGTAGGTCGAGATCTCGCTCATCCCCAGCGCCTCGTAGAGCCAGGTCCCGGTCGCCTCGCGCCAATGGGCGAGCAGGTCCGGCGACAGCGCTTCGCCCGCCGTGACGCCGTGGCGCAGGCGCCGCGAGGCGCCCAGGCCGAAAGGTCGCCGTATTTCAGCATCTGCCGGTAGACGCTCGGCACGGCGGCGAAGATCGTCGTCCCGGTCGCCTCGATCAGCCGCGGCCAGACGGCCGGATCGCGCGGACCGGCGTAGAGGACGCCGGTCGCGCCGCGTGCGAACGGGTCGAGCACGCGCGACGCCGAGCGTGTAGGTCCAGTTGATGTTGCCGGCGTGGAGGACGACGTCGTCCTCGGTCAGCCCCAGCCAGTCGTCCGCCATCGGCCGCCGGCCGATCACGACGCGGTGCCCGTGCAGCACGCCCTTGGGCTCGGCGGTCGAGCCGGAGGTGAAGACGAGATAGGCGGGGTCGTCGGGCGCGGTCGGCGCATAGTCCGCGGGCGCGGCCCTCCGCGGCGAGGCGGCGGATCGCCTCGCCGTCGAACACCTCGAAGATGGGCGAAAGCCGCGCCGCTCGGCAGGGTCCGCGTCGCCGAGCACGATCGCCGAGGCGCCGGAGTCGGCGGCGAGCGCCAGCGCCTCCTCCGCGGTCAGCATCAGCGAGGCCGGCTGGGCGACGCAGCCGATCGCCACGGTGGCGAAGATCGCGATCACCGCCTCGACGTCGTTGGCGGCGCGGATCATCACCCGGTCGCCTTTCCTGAGCCCGCTCGCGAGGAAACCGCCGGCGAGGCGGCGGACTTTCGCGTCGAGCTCGGCGTAGGTCCAGGCGCGCTGCGAGTCGGGGCCGTCGGCGATGATCAGCGCGACCTTGCCGCCGCGCGCTCGGCCTGCCGTCCGAGGCAGTGCCAGGCGAGATTGAAGCGTCCGGCGGCGGGTGTCGGCATGGATCGGTCCCGGGGTGAGCCCTCGAATTCTGACGCCGCGGCCGCGGCCGCTCAAGCCCTTTCGACGAGCGCTCTCCTCAAAGTCGAGGCTGAGGGCGGCGAAGCGCCTCGTCGTCGCCCGCCAGCAGCGCCTGCGAGATCGCCCGCTCCCGGGCGACCACGATGGTCACGAACTCGCTCGCGCCGCCGCGCATCGCGCCGAAGGCCGAATAGCCGCGCTCGAGAAAGGCCTGCAATTCGCCGAGGCCCGCGAGCCGCGCGGGCTTGCGCATCATCTTCAGCGTCACTCCGATCAGGTGGAGATGGGTCAGCTTGTCGAGCGCCATGCCGAGCAGTTCGATGAGGTCGATCTGGCGCGCTCGGTCTGCCGGGCGGCCGACCGTCCGGTAGGCCGCAGCGTAGCTCGCCTCGTCGAGGCTCGCCGACCTGTCGCCGAGCGCCTCGACCATCGCGCCGTCGAGGCTCTCCGACAGCGCGTTGAGCTCCACCGCGTGGGCGACCGTCGCGAGCCCCGAGTCGGGCAGGACGCGCGTCATCAGCGGCACGATCCGGCGCACGTCCTCGACATGCTGGCTGAGATCGGTCGGGCCGTAGAGGTCGTCCAGGAAGAATTTCGCCGCGGCGTGAAAGCGCCGGCTGTCCAGCAGGTCCTGATGGGTGCGCGCGAGCCGCGCGGCCTGCCAGGCGCGCAGCAGGCCGCGCTTTTGGCTGAACGCGCCGTCCTCCTCGGTGCGGGCGCGCAGCGCCTCCGAGCGGTCGAGTTCCGCCAGCAGGAGGTCGCGATAGGTGTCCTTGGTCATCGCAGGGCTTTCTATACCGGATTGGCCTAGGTTGAACGCCCTAAACGCGCCAAACGCCTTTTTGCGCATGTCCAAAACGCTAAGAGGACGAGGGAGGGAGGAAACGATGTCTCACAGGGAGCGCATGTCGTCGGTCGACACGACCTGGCTGCGCATGGACCGGCCGAACAACCTGATGATGATCGTCGGCGTCTGGATGCTCGAAGGGCCGGTGGACGCTCGAGCGGGTCGAGGCCCAGATCGTCGAAGGCCTGCTCAGCTACCGTCGCTATCGCCAGAGGGTCGAGCGCACGGCCGCCGGGATCTTCTGGCGCGACGACCCGAATTTCGACCTCAGCACCATCATCCGCATCGCGTCCGCCTGCCGGGGCGCGGCGGCAAGCATGCGCTCGAGCGCCTCGTCGGCGAGCTCGCCTCCGAGCCGCTCGATCCCAACCATCCGCTGTGGTCCGTGCACATCGTCGAGAAATACGAGGGCGGCGCCGCGGTGATCTTCCGCATGCACCACGCCATCGCCGACGGCATGGCGTTGATGGACGTCACGATGAAGCTGGTCGACGGGCCGCAGCAGCGATCGGCGCCGACGCATCGGCCGAGCACGAGGAGGAAGGCTGGCTGCAGAGCCTGATGGCGCCGGTCGTCGCCGCGATCAATTCGGGCGCCGAGGCGTCGAGTTCGACCGTGAAGGCGGCGCTCGGCCTCGCCCGCAATCCGCTGCGCGCGGCGAGCCTGCTTCGCGACGGCGCGGGCGTCGCGAGCGAACTCGCCTATCTGCTTCTCATGTCGAGCGACAGCCCGACCCGGTTCAAGGGCAAGCCGAACGGGACGAAGCGGGTCGCCTGGTGCGAGCCGATCGAACTGCCCGAGGTCAAGGCGGTCAGCCGGGCGCTCGGATGCTCGATCAACGACATCCTGCTCTCCTGCGTCGCCGGCGCGATGCGGCGCTACCTCGCCGACTGCGGCGACAAGACCAAGGGCGTGGAGTGCCGGGCGCTGGTGCCGATCAACCTGCGCGCGCCCGGCGACGTCGAGCTCGGCAACCGCTTCGGCATCATCGCGGTCGAACTGCCGGTCGGCATCGAGAATCCGCTCGAGCGGCTGATGACGGTGCGGCAACGGATGCTGGCGCTGAAAACCTCCTACGAGCCGAGGACGACGCTCGGTCTGTTCGCCGCGCTCGGCTACCTGCCCAAGCTCGTGCAGGACCAGCTGTTCGATCTCCTGGTCAGCCGCGCGACCGCGGTGATGACCAATGTGCCCGGGCCCGTCCGAGCCGCTGACCGTCGCCGGCAGCGTGCTGAAGCAGTCGCTGTTCTGGGTGCCCCAGACCGGCCGACACCGGCATGGGCGTGTCGATCCTGTCCTACGCCGGCAAAGTCCAGTTCGGGCTGATCTCGGACGTCGCGCTGACGCCGAACCCGGAAGCGGTCGTCCGCCACTTTCCCGGAGGAGTTCGAGAAGTACCTCTACTACGTGCTGCTCGACCCGCCCCCGGCAGAGGCGGAACGCGCCCCTCCGGGCGCGGTCGGCGCGTCCCGCTCGGCGCGTCTCGATCAGTCCGAGGCGGGACTATCGATCCGCGTCAAGTCGTAGACGACTTTGCTTTCGACCCTGACGCTTCCGTTCCTTTGCTTGACGGCGCCGGACGGCGGATGGTCGGGCGTGTTCGGAGCTTTCAAGCGTCTGGGAGCCCGTCAATCGAGTGGCGTCCGGCGGAGCGGAAATCGTGAAGGCGCGGCCCATCGTCGGGCGGGACGCAGGCGGCGGTCGACGGCGCCGGGCGCATGGTCTTCGGCGGCGGCGCGCGGCTCGCCGCAGCCGGGATCGACGCTTTCGACCTCGCTCGACATGTCGTCGCACACCGGCAGCGCCGCGAGCGCCGGGCAGGAGACTCGCGTCCACGATCCAGATCTTGCGGCTGTACGTCCCACGACACGCTCAGCCGGCCGGGAGCGGGGCCGCGCTTGATGCCGGAACGTCTGCCTGACGTTCAGGACGCTCCGAACGGATTGCGTCTGCGCTGCGCCGCCCGGGCAGTCCCGTGGCCAGCGGGACTGTCGATTCGCGTCGCTTCGCTCGGACGACTGGAATCGCTCCGCGGACGGTCGGGGCGCAAGCCAAACCCGAGGCGCATGGCGTCGCCTGGATCGTCGCCGTCTCGGTCTGCAAGTCTCCTCATGGCGGCGTCGTAGCTTCCGGGTTGCGTCGCCGGCGCCGCTCGCGCCGGGTTCGAGATCGCCGTGCTCGACATGGTTTCCGTGGTCTCGGACGTGAATTCGACCGAACCGACCCAAACGCCCTGCGCGGCCTGGGCCGCGTTGCCTCCTGTCGGGCGCCTGGATCCCGTCCTCCGCCTGGACGATGGCTCCGCCGCTCAGAAAGAAGCCGCCGAGCACAATAATTGTCAGTCCAGGTTTCATTGTCTGGCTAGGTCTCCGATTGACGGGCCGTGGACAATCGCACGGGGGACAGGCGCACCGCCCGGCCACAAGCGAGCAAGGTCCGTTGCCGGCAGGCGAAACTGGCTCGACAATTCGGCGGACTGACGGCCAATCGCTGGCTGCGAGCGCAAAAAAGATTGGGTGTTGTTCACCCGATCGTCATCAGGCTCGCATTGCCGCCGGCCGCGGCGGTGTTGGTTGCGACGACGCGCTCTTCGACGAGAGCCGTGAGATCGTAGTCCTCTCCGGCGGCGAGCCGGGCGGGCGTCAGCGCCTGGAGCCGGACGATCGGGCCGGGCCGAGCGGCAAGCCGGCCGAGCGCGCCGGAAACGGCGTCGGCGTCGCCGGCGATCAGCGCGCCCGCGAGCGCCGGCGCGTCGAGGGGCGACAGGACCGTTTCGACCCGGCGGCCGAACTCCGGCGGCAGGCCCTTCAGCGCCGCCGTCGACGCCCGCGCTGACGACCGCGTCGTTGCCGGTGGCCAGGATCGTGCCGATCTGGATGAGCGCCGCGCTGTCGCTCGCCGCGATCGCCGCGATCCGCCCGCGCCGGCGCAAGGCGTAGACGTTGCGCTCGCCGACCGGTCCGGGAAGCTCGACGCGCGCGCCGAGCGGCGAGCGCGCCATGAGGCCGACGCAGCGTTCGGCTTCCGCCGCATGGCCTGAGGCGCGCGAGCCAGTCGATGAAGGCGCGCGAGCGCGCCGAGCGCCGCGCCGTCCCCCTCGAGCCCGTCGAGCGCGCTCGACGGCGGCTCGGCCACGAGCCGCGCAAGATAGAGCGGGCCGCCGGCCTTGGGGCCCGTCCCGGAAAGCCGCGAGCCGCCGAACGGCTGCACCCCGACCGTCGCGCCGATGATGTTGCGGTTGACGTAGACGTTGCCGGCCTCGATCCGTTCGGCGACGCGCGCGATGGTCTCGTCGATGCGGGTGTGCAGGCCGAAGGTGAGGCCGTAGCCGGCGGCGTTGACGGCGTCGATCAGCGCGTCGAGCGCCTCGCGCCGGTAGCGCAGCACATGCAGCACGGGCCCGAACACCTCGCGCTCGACGTCGGCGACCTTGCCCACCTCGATGATCGCCGGGCGCGACGAAGTTTCCGCGGGCGGCGGCTTCGGGCGGCGGGCCTTGCGTCACCGCGAAGCCGCGTCCGCGCATCGCCTCGACATACGCCTGGATCGCGTCGCGCGCCTCGGCCGTGATGATCGGGCCGACGTCCGTCGACAGGCGCCGCGGATCGCCGGTTTCGAGCTCCGCCATCGCGCCCTTGAGCATCGCGAGCATGGCGTCCGCGACGTCCGCCTGCAGGCAGAGGATGCGCAGGGCCGAGCAGCGCTGGCCGGCGGAATCGAAGGCCGACGCCATCACGTCGGCCGCCACCTGCTCCGGAAGGGCGGAGGAATCGACGACCATCGCGTTGATGCCGCCCGTCTCGGCGATCAGCGGCACGGGCGCGCCGCTCGCGGTCAGCCGGCCGGCGAGCTGCCTTTCGATGAGACGCGCGACCGCCGTCGAGCCGGTGAAGACCACGCCCTGGACGCGGGGGTCGTCGACGATCGCCGCGCCGACCTCGCCCGCGCCCGGCAGGAGCGCGAGCGCGTCGGCCGGGACGCCGGCGGCGTGCAGGATGCGGACCGCCTCGGCCGCGATCAGCGGCGTCTCCTCGGCGGGCTTGGCGACGACCGCATTGCCGGCGGCGAGGGCCGCTGCGACCTGTCCGGTGAAGATCGCGAGGGGAAAGTTCCACGGGCTGATGCAGGCGACGACCCCGAGCGGACGCGCGCCGGGGGTGATGACGCGGACGGCCTCGACGCGCGTAGTAGCGCAGGAAGTCGACCGCCTCCCGCACCTCCGCGACGGCGTTGGCGACGCGTCTTGCCCGCCTCGCGAACGATGAGCCCGATCAGGTCGTCGGTCCCGGCCTCGAACGCGTCGGCCGCGCGGCGCAGGACGCCGCGCGCTCGTTCGGCGGTGCAGCCGCCCAGGCTGGCGCGGCCCGCGCGGCGGCGTCGATCGCGGCGGAAACCTCGTCGGGGCGCGCCCAGCGGGCGAATCCGACGACGTCCGAGCGATCGGCCGGGTTCCGCACCGGTTCGCCCGGCTCGTCCGCCGCGGCCGCGGGTGGAAAGGCGCGGCGCGACGGCGCGCGCGCTCGCCTCAAGCCCGTCCGCCAGCGTCGCGAGCCGGCGTTCGTCGTTGAGGTCGAGCCCACGCGCGTTCAGCCGCTCGGCGCCGTAGAGGTCGCGCGGCGAGCGGATCCTGTCGTGCGGCGCGCCGATCGGCTGAATGCGCCTGCGCCAGGGCGACCGGGTCGGCGACGAGCTCGTCGACGGCCGACGCTCGCGTCGGCGATGCGGTTGACGAACGAGGTGTTGGCCCCGTTTTCCAGCAGCCGGCGCACGAGATAGGCGAGCAGCGTCTCGTGCGAGCCGACCGGGGCGTAGACGCGGCAGGGCCGGTCGAGCTTGTCGCGTCCGACCACCTCCTCGTACAGCGGCTCGCCCATCCCGTGCAGGCACTGGAACTCGTACTGCCCGCGATAGAAGTTCGGCCCGGCCAGGGTGAGGACCGACGCGAGCGTCTGGGCGTTGTGGGTGGCGAATTGCGGATAGATCGCGTCCGGGGCGGCGAGCAGCTTTCGGGCCGCCGCGAGGTAGCAGACGTCGGTATGGACCTTGCGGGTGAAGACCGGGAATCCGTCCTGCCCCTCGGCCTGGGCGCGCTTGATCTCCGAGTCCCAATAGGCGCCCTTGACCAGCCGGATCATCAGCCGCCGGCGGGCGCGCCGCGCGAGGTCGACCAGCCAGTCGACCACGAGGACGCAGCGCTTGCCGTAGGCCTGGATGACGAAGCCGAGCCCGTTCCAGTTCGCGAGATCCGGATCGAGGCTCAGCGCCTCGAGAATGTCGAGCGACAGGTCGAGGCGGTCGGCCTCCTCGGCGTCGATGTTGAGGCCGATGTCGTAGGACCTCGCCAGCGCCGCGAGACGCTTGATGCGCGGCAGGAGTTCGCCCATGACGCGTGCGCGCTTCATCCGCTGGTAGCGCGGATGCAGGGCCGAGAGCTTGATCGACACGCCCGGCCCCTCGTAGATGCCGCGCCCGCGCGCGGCGCGGCCGATGGCGTGCACGGCGCGCTCGTATTCCTCGAGATAGCGCGCCGCGTCCTCGGCGGTGGTCGCCGCCTCGCCGAGCATGTCGTAGGAGAACGTGAAGCCGCGCGCCTCGCGATCGCGGCTCGCGTTGAGCGCCTCCTCGATGGTCCGGCCGGTGACGAACTGCTCGCCCATCAGGCGCATGGCGACGTCGACGCCGGCGCGGATGATCGGCTCGCCGCCGCGGCCGATCAGTCGGGTCAGCGCCGCGCCGAGGGTCTGCTCGCTGCTCGTGCCGACGAGCTTGCCGGTCAGCACGAGGCCCCAGGTGGCGGCGTTGACGAACAGGGACGGGCTGTTTCCCACATGAGCGCGCCAGTCCGCCGGGCGCGAGCTTGTCGCGGATCAGGGCGTCACGGGTCGCGGCGTCGGGAATGCGCAGCAGCGCCTCGGCGAGGCACATCAGCGCCACGCCTTCCTGGCTGGACAGGGAATACTCGTACATCAGCCCCTCGACGCCGCTCGAGCGCGTCTTTGCGCGCAGCCGTGTCACCAGGCGCGCGCGCGAGCGCGTCGACCCGCTCCGCCTCGGCGGGCGTCAGTTCGGCGAGCGCGAGGAGGGGCGGCACGCACTCCGGCTCGGGCGTGCGGGTGGCCAGGGTAATCGCGGCGCGCAACGGCGTCTGCGTGACGATCTCGGCGCGAAACGAGGCGAAGGGGTTGGGACATGACTATTGGGACTCGGCGGACGGGAATCGATCGCGAGGGGATCGATCGCAAGGAGATTGATCGTACGTCCTCTTCGGCCCCGCGCTCAACCCGTCGGTCGGAAAGGCGGACGAGAACGCGGATCGCTAAGGCGCGCTAAGGCCCGCCCGGCGCCTCGGCCTTGCGGCGAATGAGAAAGCGCAGAACCTCGCCCTCGGCGCTCTGGCTCTCGAGCAAATCGCCACATTCGAACACGCAATGGGGGACGTCGATCGCCGCCAGCGGATCGGTGCATTCGACCAGGAGCCTCTCCCCCGGCTTCATCCTCCTCAGGGCCTTGCGGGTGCGCAGCGCCGGCAGGGGACAGTTCAGGCCTTTGAGGTCGAGGAGGACCGGATCGTTCGAGCGCGTCATCGGCCCGAGGCTTGCCCGACGCATGAGAAAGTCGCAACGGCGGCAAGTTTCATCGGGCGTTCCTGAAGTCGGGGTTGAGCCGGCATTCCATAAGGCCGCCGGCGGCGGCGCCGCAAGAGCGCGCCGATCGATCAGCCGGGCTCGCCTGACGCCGTTCAGCGCGCGACGCCGGCGCCACGACGGAGTCCCAGTCGCCCCAGCCCCATCATGTTTCCCGGGCGAAGACCTCGTTGACGATCGCCGCCTGATTCGGATCCAGGACCAGCTTGGCGACGAAACCGGCGCCGCGGGCGGCGACGGCCTCCGCCCGCAGCGCGCCCCCGGGCCGCCCGGCGAGGCTGGTGTCGATCGCGCTGACTCCAGCGGCGGCCGCGGCGAAAAGCGTCAGGTCTCGCGCCGTCCGGAGCGGGCCGGCGAAGGCGCCGTCGTCGTCGCGACCGGCCTCCGCCCCGACTTCGACCGCGAGCGCCTCCGCGTCCCAGGCGAGGCCGATCAGCCGCGCGCTCGATCCTCGAAGGCTCGCTGCGGCGAGCAGGCCCTCGGCGGTGTCGATCGTCGCGATGATCGCCGTCGCGCCGTCCTCGATTGCGTTCAGCGCCTCGCGCAAAGCGAGCTTGACCGAAAGCTGCTGGACGCCGGCCGCCCCGCGCGTCCTCGGCAACATCACCGCAAAAGGCGCGGGGGGCATGACGGCGTCGAGGTCGCGATCGGTCTCGCCGGATTCGAGAGGGCTCACCCGCACGATCAGGACCGGGGCGTCGGAACTCTGCGGCGCCTCCGCCAGGACCCGCGCCGCATGGGCCCGCGCCGCCTCGCGTCGGTCGGCCGCGACGTCGAGATCGACGATAACCGCGTGCGCCCCGCTCGCGAGCGCTTCCGCGAGCTTCGCCGCGTCGTCGCCCGGCGTGAGGAGCAGAGAGCGCATCGGATCAGACGGACACGATCTCCGGCCCTCGCCGGCGCATGAAGGCCGTTCGTCGGCACTCGGCGACGAGCGTTCCGTCCTGTTTGAAGGCGCGGTGACGGAACTCGACGAGGCCCGCGTTCGACCGCGACTTCGAGGCCCGCGCCGACAGGACCTCCGTCTCGGCCCGCACCGTATCGCCTTCGAACAGAGGCGCCGGAAAGGCGACGTCGGTCATGCCGAGATTGGCGATGGTCGTGCCGACCGTGGTGTCGTTGACGGAAATGCCGATCATCAGCCCGAGCGTGAACAGCGAATTCATCAGCGGCCGGCCCCATTCGGTCTCGGTCGCGCAGAAATGCGCGTCGATATGCAGCGGCTGCGGGTTCAGCGTCATGTTGGAGAACAGCATGTTGTCCATCTGCGTCACCGTCCGCGTCAGTCGATGGCGGAAGACCTGGCCAACGGAAAAGTCCTCGAAATAGAGGCCGCCGCGCGGATGGGGGGCGGGCGTGGTCATGTCGTTCCTCCAGCAGTCGTTCGTCTTAAGCAAGCGTTTACCATAACGGCGCAATCTCGAGCGTGAAATGGATCCCCGTCAAAACGCCGTCCCGCCCTCCCGCACGTCTCGGCCGCCAGCCGCGGCCGGCATCGTGCGCCGATTTCTCGTCTGGACGCAACGGGCCGGCGCCGCCGAGTGCGCCGAGGCGACGAGCGCGCTCGCCCGCGCCTATCTCCACGCCGACCTGCCGGGCGCGCTCCGCGACGATATCGCCGTGGTCCTCGCGGCGCTGCTCGACGATCCGCATGTCGCGGTTCGCCGCGCCCTTTCCGAGGCCTTCGCCGGCGCGCGCGGGGCGCCGCGGGCGCTCATCGTCGCGCTGGCCAACGACCGGTCCGAGATCGCTGCGCCGCTGCTCGCCCGGTCGCCGCAACTCACCGACGCCGAACTCGTCGACTGCGCCGCGACCGGGGACGAGGTGGCGCAATGCGCCATCGCGCGCCGGCCGGATCTCGGCGCCGGTCCGGCGGCCGCATTGGCCGAGGTCGGGATGCGGGCGGCGGCGCTCGCCCTGATCGACAATCCGGGCGCCGTGCTGACGCAAGGGTCGCTCAACCGGCTCTTCGAGCGGTTCGGCGGCGACGTCGAAATCCATGAAGCGCTCGGGGCGCGAGCGGACCTCACCGCGAGTCTCAGGGCCGAGATCGCGATCGCGGCGGCGGACGCGCTTCGGGGAGCCGCCCGAGGGCTCGCCGCCCGGCGGGCTCAGCGCGATGCGGCCCTCGCGGCGATCGCCGCCGCCTGTCCTGACGATGAGCTTGCCGGCTTCGTCCGGACGCTGCGGAGGCGCGGCGCGCTGACCATGGCGCTCATCCTGCGGTCGCTGCTCGGCGGCGGGCGCGCCCTGTTCGTCGCGGCGCTGGCCGAACTCGCCGGCCTCTCCCCCGCCCGCTCGGCCGGCCTCGTCGCCGATCCGCGCGGCGCGGGCTTCGCCGCCGCAGCGGGGAAAGCCGGCCTGCCGCAACAGGCTTTGCCGGTCTTCCGGGCGGCTCTGTCGGCGATCGCGACGCTGAAGGCGGGGAAAGGCGAAGGCCTCGACGCCGAGCTGATCGCAGCCGTCATCCGGGCCTGCGACAAGGAACAAGATCCGGCGCTTGCGCCGTTCCTCGCCCTGCTCCGGCGGCTCGCCGCGGAAGCGGCGCAGGCGAAGACCGGCGCGGCGCTCCATCCCCGGGCGCTGCCGCCGCGCCTCGACTTCGCCCCGGCGAACGACCACGCGGGGGCTTACGAGGCGGACGTTCCGACCCTGGGCGCGGCGCTCGCCGCCGGCGCGGACGATCTCGCCCCGCCTGTGAAGATTCCCGCCGAGCTTGTTCTGGCGCTTGACGCGGCCTGACGTGCTCAGACCGCCGGCTCGGCCCGCTTCGCGGCCCGGGCTTGATCGATCGCCCGCCGCAGCACCGAGACATCCTGCGCGCCCGGCACGCCGAGGCGTCCGGCGAAGATGAAGAACGGCACGCCGGTGACGCCGATCGCCTGGGCCTCGGAAATCTCGTTCCGCACCGCCTCGACGTCCGCGCCCTCTTCGAGCAGGCGGGCGACGCGCTCGCGATCGAGGCCGTGCTCGGCGGCGATGTCGAGCAGCGTCGCGCGGTCGCCGATGTCGCGCCCCTCGACGAAATAGGCGCGGAACAGGCGGTCGACCACCGCTCCTTGCGCGCCGGTCGCGGCCGCCCAGCGGATCAGCCGGTGCGCGTCGAGCGTGTTGGGCGCCCTGGCGATCTTGTCGAAGGCGAACGGCAGGCCGACCTCGGCGCCGAGCTGGACGAGTTGATCGTGGACCGCGTTCAGCCGGCCGTCGCGACCGAACTTCCGCGCCATGTATTCGGCGCGGTCGAGGCCGCCGTCCGGGATGGTCGGGTCGAGCTGGTAGGGGCGCCAGCGGATGATGACCGGCTCGGTTTCTTCGGCGAGCGCCGCGGCGAGGCGCTTCTCGCCGAGATAGCACCAGGGGCAGACGACGTCGCTGACGACGTCGATGGTCAAGGGTTCATCAGCGTCGCTCATCAAAAGGGCCTCCTATCGCCGCGGTCGCAAGCCGGCGATCCGCGGCCACGCTGGCGCCGCCGTCGCCTCTACGCAAGCAAAAGCAGCGGGCCGCCTAGGCGTAAGGCGTGCGCGCCAATGCAGCTTTCAGGCCGATGGTTCCCTTATCGACAATAGCGAGAAAGGCGGCTTTCGCTTCCTCCGTATCTCGCCTTTGTCGAAAGGTCCGGTGCGCCTCAATGAACGCCACGGTCCACGTCGCCAGGAGCAGGCCGGCCGCGAGATGGGCGTCGGGATCGGCAGGGTCTCGCCCCACGCGTTCGGATAGCGCCACCGTCACGACTTGCGCGAGCTCGTCCCGGATTGCTCTGGCTCGAGACTTGAGGGTTTCGCTGCCCTCGATGGTCTCTATGAAGCTCTGGCCCGCCGGAGAGAATTCGACGAAAGGGCTCTGTTCCGCAACCAGCCGATGAGCGAGCAGACGGAACGTCTCGATTGGAGCGACGCGGGAATCATCCTGCCGTAAGGCTTCGCGCAGGATCTCGCGCCCCTCTTCGTCGCGATCGAAGAACATGTCTTCTTTGCGCCGGAAATGATTGAACACCGTCATCCGCCCAACGTCGGCGGCGTCCGCGATCTCGTCCACCGTCACCTGATCGAAGCCCCGCTGTTTGAAGAGGCGCGTGGCGGCGTTGGAAATGGCCTGTCGCGTGGCGAGACGCTTACGGGATCGACGGTCGGATGGCGCTGACATGGCGCCAATTCTAGCACGATCTATGTACTAGGTATATTTTTGTATTGACTGACGCCTCTCGACGGCCTATCCGTGGTGTACTGAGTACATAATGGCATCCGGTATCGCGCCGATTGCTGTGGCACGGCGACAGCAGGCCGAAAGGAGAGGCTCATGAATGCGGTTCGGTTCAGCGAATATGGCGGTCCGGAGGTCCTGCGCGTCGTCGAAGTCGACGAGCCGCATGCCGGCGCCGGACAGGTGCGGATCGCAGTCCGGGCCGCCGGGGTCAATCCCTCGGACTGGAAACGTCGGGCGGGCAAATACCGCGATTTCGAGGAGGTCACGTTTCCCTCGGGGGTCGGCGTCGAGGCGTCGGGCGTGGTGGACGAGGTCGGCCCCGGCGTTTCCACCGTCTCGCTCGGAGACGCCGTCTTCGGCTTCGGCGAAGGCGCGATGGCTCAATATGCGGTGCTCACACACTGGGCTCACAAGCCTGACGATCTGCCGTTCGAAGTCGCCGCCGGCCTTCCGGTGATCGTCGACACGGCGACCCGCGCCCTTGATGAAGTGGGCGTGAAATCCGGTGAGACGCTTCTGGTCAGCGGCGCCGCGGGCGGAATTGGCTCGGCCGTCCTCCAGTTCGCGCGACTGCGCGGGATCACCGTGATCGGCACGGCGAGCGCCCAGAAGCATGACTATCTGCGTGCGTTCGACGCCATCCCGACGACCTACGGGCCGGGGCTGGCGGACCGCGTGAGGGCGCTCGCGCCGGACGGGGTGGACGCAGCCCTCGATCTCGCCGGCTCGGGGATCATCCCGGACTTGATCGAAATCGTCGGCGATCCTTCGCACGTTCTTTCCGTCGCCGATTTCTCGGCTGAGCAGTACGGCGCCAAGTTTTCTCACGGCCCCCCGAAGGATCCGGAGCGGATCTTTGCCGAAGTCGCTCGGCTTTGTTCCGAAGGGCTTTTCCGGTTGCGCGTGGACCAGACCTTTCCGCTCGAGAAAACGGGAGAGGCGCAGGAAATCAGCGCAAAGGGCCACGTTACGGGCAAGCTCATCATTTCGATCGCTTCAACTCCATCATGAACAGAGCCCTTGTCGTTATCTATGCTGCAATCGGCCTCGATGCTGTAGGCATAGGCCTCATCTTCCCAATTCTGCCGCGACTTCTCGAGGATGTGACACACAGCCAGAACATCGCGCCCCTGGTCGGGATCATGGCCGCGCTCTATGCGCTCATGCAGTTCATCTTCGCGCCCGTGCTCGGCGCTCTGAGCGACAACTTCGGCAGGCGTCCCGTGCTGCTCATTTCCTTGGGCGGCGCGGCGATCAATTATGTCGTCATGGCGTTCGCGCCACACCTTTGGATGCTGCTGCTCGGCCGCGCGCTTGCCGGCGTGACCAGCGCCAACGTCTCCGTGGCGACGGCGTACATCACCGACGTCTCGCCTGAGGACAAGCGAGTCCGTCGCTTCGGCCTGTTCAACGCCATGTTCGGGCTCGGCTTCATCATCGGGCCGCTTCTCGGCGGACTGCTCGGCGACACGTGGCTGCGGCTGCCCTTCATAGCCGCAGCCGTGCTGAACGCCTGCAATCTCCTGCTGGCTTTGTTCATCCTGCCGGAGTCTCGCGCACCGGCCCGCCAGAAGATCGATTTGTCCGCGCTCAACCCGCTCAGGCCGCTGGGTTGGGTCTTCTCCATGAAGGGGCTTCTGCCTATCATCCTCGTGTTTTTCATCCTGAGCGGGGCCGGAGAAGCCTACGGCGCCTGCTGGGCGTTGTGGGGCTTCGACACGTTCCATTGGAATGGCCTCTGGATCGGCCTTTCGCTCGCGACGTTCGGTGTCTGCCACACGCTCGTGCAGGCGCTTTTGCCCGGCCCGGCGACCAAACAGCTGGGCGACCGCAGAACCGTCCTTGTCGGGATTGCCTGCGCCTGTCTCGCTCTTGTCGCCATGGCCTTCGCCAACCAAGGTTGGATCGTGTTCGCCATCATGCCCATCTTCGCCCTCGGCGACATCGGCACGCCAGCGCTTCAGTCCCTAGCCGCCCGGCGGGTTGATCCGGCCCGCCAAGGCCAGTTGCAAGGCGTGCTGACATCGGCCGTAAGCTTGGCGTCCATCGTAGCGCCGCTGGCTTTCACGACCTTCTATTTTGTCGTCCAGAAGGCGTGGCCCGGAGCCATCTGGCTCTCGGTGGTCGTCATCTATGCAATCGCGGTCCCACTGGTCTTTCTCGGCGCCGGGACCGCCCGCCCCAGGCAGCCTGGGAGCGCACGGATGCGCGCCTTCGCCAACCGGTTCCCCGAACGGTTGTGATGAGGGACGTGACGCAACAATGTCTTGCCATGCCGGCGCTGGTGTTCTATCTTTGTTCCTAAACGAGGTTGAGCACGCCGAATGTTCGACGGTCTTGAAGCTGAAGCTCTGGCCGGAGGAAGGATCGCGTTCGACGGGGCGCGCGTCTGTCGTCCGGAGGCGCAATCCGCTGGCCCCGGCGGGTGTGATGTAGCTTGCGTCAACCGGATTGGTTCCGGCCGGGAGATGGGACGAAGCAATCCGGGCGCAGCCCGCCCGACGGGCCCCTGGATGGCCGCCCGCTCGCAATGACGATGAAAAACCCATTCGCTCGGTCCTGCGCTTCCGCGTTGCGACTGCCCGGAAAATCTGCCGCAAAGCCTTGAAAATATTCAATTCGCGCCCGGGATTCCGATGGACCTGACATTTCGGGCGGCGCCCCGCGCACTGCGAGGTCGGTCCACGCGCCCGTGCTCCACGAAGTCCGAGAACGGCGCATCTGCGGCGGACGGGCCGCGCGACGCTCGCCCGGAAAATCCGCGGCAACGCCTTGAAAAGATGGAATCCGCGCCCGGAAGGAGACCGGGCAGCGGGCTTGTCCTTGATCCGGGGGCGCGGGTCCTCCGTCGCCAGCCTGTCTTTTCCGGGCCCGATCTTTGCTCAGGGCTCCCGCCGCCACCAGGCGGCGAGATCGACGCCGAACAGCGGCGTCTTTTCCGGCCGCCCGAGCTTCGCCGAATAGGCGATCCATTGCTCGGGAGCATAGTAGAGCGGGACGATGTAGAAGCCGGAGATGAGAAGGCGGTCGAGCGCCCGCACCGCCGCGACGAAATCCTCCTTGCTGTTGGCCGCCAGGATCGCCGCGATCATCGCGTCGATCGCGGGCGAGGCGGCCCCGGCGATGTTGTAGGCGCCTTCGGCGTTGGCGGCGGCCGAACTCCACCGCCCGCGCTGCTCGTTGCCGGGCGAGGGCGAGGCGGTCCAGGTTCCCGGCATGACGTCGAAGTCGAACCGCGTGCGGCGGCGCTGGAACTGCACCTCGTCGACCAGGCGGACGTCGGCGGTCACGCCGATGCGGGCGAGATTGCGCGCGTAGGCGAGCGCGAGCCGCTCCTCCTCGCGGGTCTTCACGACGATCTCGAAGGCGAGCGGCGCGCCGTTGCGGTCGACGAGGCGCCCGTCCTTCAACCGGTAGCCTGCGCTCTCCAGTAGCTCGATCGCCCGGCGGGCGATCGTCCGGTCGCGTCCCGAACCGTCGGAGACGGGCGCGCGCCAGGTCCCGTCCATCACGTCGGCCCGCACGCTGCCGGGAAAGGGGGCGAGCAGCGCCTTCTCGCGCTCCGTCGCCGGACGGCCGATCGACGAGAGTTCGCTGTCGTCGAAGAACCCTTCCGAGCGCCTGTAGGCGCCGGCGTAGAGATTGGCGTTGATCCACTCGAAATCGAACATCGACGGCCAGCGCCTCGCGCACTCGCGGATCGGCGAACATCGGGCGGCGGGTGTTGAAGGCGAAGCCCGACACGCCCTTCGGCAGGCCGTTGGGAATCGAGGCCTGTGATCACGCGCCCGTCCTTCGCGGCGGGGAAGTCGTATTCCGAGCGCCAGCGGGTCACGTCGTCCTCGATCCGGTAGTCGATCAGGCCGGCCTTGAACGCCTCGAACATCGCCGCCGCGTCGCGGAAGTAGTCGATGCGGATCTCGTCGAAATTGTAGAGCCCCTTCGAGACCGGCAGGTCGCGGGCCCAATAGTCGGGATTGCGCTTCAGGACGAGCCGCTGGCCGGGAACGACCTCGGCGATGCGATAAGGGCCGGAGGCGACCGGGATCTGCAGGGTCTGGTCCTCGAAATGCTCGGCGTCGGTATGGGCGCTGGACAGCACGGGCATGATGGCGAGGGTCAGCGGCAGCTCGCGGTCGTTGGCGCCCGCGAGGTCGAAGCGCACCGTATGCGCATCGGGCGCGTCGGCGCTCTTCACCAGGCTGAAGGCGGCGCGCTGCTGCGGCCGCCCCTTCGCCTTGAGGAGGTTGAAGGTGAACAGGACGTCGGCCGAGGTGATCGGCGACCCGTCGGAGAAGCGGGCCGACGGATTGAGGTGGAACACGATCCGGTCGCGCGCCGGATCGGTCTCCAACGATTCCGCGATCAGGCCATAGAGGGTGAAGGGCTCGTCGTCCGAGCGGATCATCAGCGACTGATAGACGTTGCCGGTGAGACCCTGCGCCGTCGAAAGCGCCTTGACGTTGTAGGGATTGAGGCTGTCGAAGGCGCCGAGGAAGGCGAGGTTCAGCCGGCCGCCCTTGGGCGCATCCGGATTGACGTAAGGGAAATGATCGAAGCCCGGCGCCAGGGCAGGCTCGCCGTGCATCGCGATGGCCGAGGCCGTCTCGCTGGTTTCGGCGCGCGCGGGGACGGCGAGCGCGAGCGCCGCGATGAGGAGACGACGAATCGCACGGCCGAACATGGCGCGACCTTAGCATTGGGAAATTGCGTTATTCTTGTCCTGTCGGCGATTTGGTGTGGCGGAGGGTGGTTCCCCCCTCGGCGCACGCGGCGAGCGCCGCAGGAGCGCGCCGTTCCAGCGAAATTGTTATTGGATTGTCGCACTGAATGTGGAAAGAGAGCCCGCGCCGGGGAGCCGCCCACCGGCGGCGCCGCGAGCGTCATATTGTCGCCAGACGGCTGGCCGAAGGCCCGCGCGGGCGCAGCGCGACGCGGGACCGGCGAGGGCGCACCGAGTTTATCCGTTTACGGCTTGAAAGGACGATTGATGAATTTCCCGATCACGCGCTTGGGCGCCGCGGCGCTCGCAATGAGCATCGCGCTCGGCGCAGGGGCGGCGCTGGCCCAGAACGCTCCCGCCGCGCCGGCCGCGCCGGCCGGCGGCGCTCCGCCGGCGCAGCCTGGACAGCAACAGATCCCGCCGAAGGTCGATCTCGTGTCGCCCGAGCCGCAATGGGTCAAGCTGTGCGGCAAGGAGCAGACCACCGGCCGCGACGCCTGCCAGACGATGCGCGACTTCGCCACCTCGGCCGACCAGCCGCCGATGGTCAGCATTCAGGTGTTCGAGCTGCAGGGCGAGGAGAAGAAGAAGCTGCGCTTCATGATGCTGCCGATCGGCATGCTGCTGAAACCCGGCTTCCGCGTCGATCATCGACAAGTCCGAGCCGATCGACGGCAAGTACGACATGTGCTTCCAGAACGCCTGCACGGCCGAGGTCGAGATCGGCGCCGAGCGTGCTCGCGAATCTGAAGAAGGGGCAGAACCTCGCCGTCGTGTTGCGCGTTCCAGGCGGCGACCCCTCGGGCCGCGAGCTGACCTTCAACATTCCGCTGAAGGACTTCGGCCCGACCTTCGACGGCAAGCCGACCGATCCCAAGCTGCTCGAGCAGCAGCGTCAGGCGCTGCAGCAGCAGTTGCAGAAGAAGGCCGAGGAGCAGCGCAAGGCGCTCGAGCAGCAGCAGAACAGCGCCGCCGCGCCGGCCGCCCCCGCTGCTCCGGCCGCCCCGGCCGCTCCAGCCGCGCCGAAGCAGTAAGGCCGCGCTGCGCCCGCCTTCCGACGTCGAGCGGGAGGCGAAGCGTTGCGAGACGAAACGCGGCGAGACAAACGAGGCGCGCCGCCGCCAAGCGAGCGCGCTTTTCGTCCCTCGGTCTCCCGTGGCCTGCGCCGCGCGATCAGCTCGCCATCGCTCCGGAGCGGAACCGGTAGCGCCCGTCGGCGGTACGCTCGAAGCGTCTCGCCGATCTGGGGGTGGCGCACCGGCTCGCCGGAATCGTCGGGCAGAAGGTTCTGCTCCGACACGTAGGCGATGTACTGGCTGTCCGCGTTCTCGGCATAGAGGTGGTAGAACGGCTGATCCTTGGACGGGCGGATCTCCGCCGGGATCGAGCGCCACCATTCCTCGGTGTTGGCGAACACCGGATCGACGTCGAAGATCACGCCCCGAAACGGATAGACTCCGGTGCTTGACCACCTGTCCGATGCCGAATTTCGCGATGCGCGGCGTCATCGGGACGCCTTAGACCGCGCGGGGAACCGCGTCAATTCGCGATTCGTCCCGGAAAGGTTGCGTCCGCTCAGAGCTGGTAAAGCCTGGCGTATTCCGGGTCCTTCGCCGCCACCTGCTTGGCGAGTTCGACGATGACGCGCGCCTGCTTCCAGGTCGCGTCGTCCTGCATCTTGCCGTCGATCATGACCGCGCCCGAACCGTCGGGCATGGCGTCGAGGATCTTGCGGGCGAAGGCGACCTCGCCCGGATCGGGGGAGAAGACCCGCTTGGCGATGGCGATCTGGCTCGGATGCAGCGACCAGGCGCCGGCGCAGCCGAGCAGGAAGGCGTTGCGGAACTGCGCCTCGCAGGCTTCGGGATCGGAGAAGTCGCCGAACGGTCCGTAGAAAGCCTTGATCCCGTGCGCCGCGCAGGCGTCGACCATGCGCGCGATCGTGTAGTGCCAAGGGTCCTGCTGGGCCGAGACGCGCGAGCCGCGCCCGGGGTCGTCACGTCGGCGAGCACCTTGTAGTCCGGATGTCCCCCGCCGACGCGGGTCGTCTTCATCGCGCGCGAGGCGGCGAGATCGGCCGGCCCGAGGCTCATCCCGTGCATGCGGGGCGAGGCGGCGGCGATCGCCTCGACGTTGTTGACGCCCTGCGGCGTCTCGAGGATCGCGTGGACGAGGATCGGCTTCTTCAGCCCGTGCCGCGCCTCGAGCAGCGCAAGATACTGGTCGACGAAATGGATGTCCCAGTCCCCCTCGACCTTGGGGATCATCACGACGTCAAGCTTGTCGCCGATCTCGCCGACGAGCCTCGTCATGTCGTCGAGGAACCAGGGTGAGTTCAGCGCGTTGACGCGCGCCCAGAGCCCGGTCGAGCCGAATTCGGTCGCCTTGGCCATCGCGATAAAGCCGTCGCGCGCGGCGATCTTCGGATTCGATCGGAATCGCGTCCTCGAGATTGCCGAGGACGACGTCCACCTGGCCCGCGAGTTCGCCGGCCTTCGCCCGCACTTTCTCGATGTGCGGCGGCACGAAATGGATCATCCGCTCAAGTTTCGACGGCAACTCGAGATAGGGGCGCGGCGCGCCGATCGCGAGGGGCTCGAAGACTTTGCGCGGAGATTTCATGGCCGGACCTGCGACTGCGATTGGGCGCGAGGCTTAGTGCGAATCGACAGGCGCCGCAATTAGCCGTGGGACGAAGCAGGTCCCGCGTGCGGCTAAGCGCTCGGGCTGGAGCGGGATGCGACGAAGCGGGCGCCCGTTTTGCCTCAGGCCCGCGTCTCGAGCCGCTCGATCCGGCGCGCCAGCGACATCCTGTGGTGGCGGGCGAGTGTCAGTTCCTCGCCGATTGAGCTCAGTTGGTCTGCGCGCAAAGGATTAGACCGCACGGAGTCGTCGTAGTTGATGATCGTCACGAGCTCTCTGCTGGCTCGCTCGAGAATCTCGATCACGCTCTGCGTCTCGTCCAAGTCTTGGCGGAGTTCCTCCAGGGAGTGTGCCGCGCTTCCCATGCTACACCTCCACGTATTGAAAGGCCCTTGCCGATCTGGTTTCTTGACACCCTGCAAAGGCGCTCTCGTTCGGTCTCGTTAACTTTCCGAGGCTCTCCGAGGCGCCAGGAGACACGAGACCATCCAATAAGAGACGCCCCCTTTGCGGCCATCGAGAGGCGAATCCAGAGCGTCCCGACGTGGCCTGGCGTCGGCAGCTCTGATGTCGCTGGCAGTCTCCAAACCAACGCTGGTTATGACGTCACGAATTCGTCGTGTGAGGCCGGTTGTTCGACTGTCCTGAAGTCCCTAAGGGAAAGCGCCGGGGAATAGCTCTGCGGGAAGCGCGACGTCGGGCCGGGCGGGCCGGTTCTTCCTATCCAGCGGGTGCGGCAGTGTCCGCACAGGGCCGATCGCAGGGCATCGGTCTTTTCGCAACAGTGTGATCTCGATCACCCTTGGTATCCTTATGCCGCGAACAAGCACGGGTTCCACCCAGTTATTGGGATGAGCATGCACGACGTAGAAATCTCGAAGAAGACGTTTCAAGACCGATGAGACGATCGAGTTCATCGAGTCTATCGCAATCTTTTCCATGTTATGCAGTTCGACGACAATGATTCGGAACCGATCGCAAGACCTTGTCACTAGCATTGAGTAGAACGCGCCACTCGGCGCCCTCGATATCCATCTGTAAAAGAAGGTCGCTCTCGAGTGGCGCATATTGCTCAACCCAGGTATCTAGTGTGACAAGATCATTGCTATTCCATACATCAAGGAATTTCTTGTCGAAACGAACAAGCGGCCCAGCAATCGGCGCCGCTTCGACCGACGCGTCCGCCAAGAAACACGGAATTCCACGATCCACAAGGTCCTGCTCAAATTGAGCGATATTAGCGACTCCTGGAGAAAAACAAGCAGTAATTCCGGCCAGATCGTCGGGTATCAGATAGCCGCCGTCGCAAGGACCTCCCAGTCTTATTAGAGGAAAACGGGTTTCTACAGGCCAGAGAGAGCCGAGAAGCTGGGTCACATCGTTCTTTTCGACAATTCTCGCGATAAAAAATCCACGCTTCGCAGCGGCTCCTCGGAATTTTTCTTGGAGGCTCACTTTATCATCTCCAAAACGACATTGAAGACAATTTTTAAGCAGAACGTCTCAACTACTTCTTACACCTTGCGAAGCTTATATGCCAGAGAAAAGTTGGCGGAAGGGTCGCCAGGGCGCTGCTCTTGAGGTTTACACGAAAGACCTTTGACCGCGGCCCTTGGCGCTGGCCTGCGGCCGCCCTTGCGAACAAAGCGCGAAACGTGATTGCGTCCTGCGCATGTCGCTCGCCCTGATTCGCCAACATGTCGCGGTCGAACTCAACCCCGAGCAGCAGCGCGCGGTCGAGCACGGGATCGACGCGGCCGACGGGTTTTCGCCGCTGCTCGTCATCGCGGGGGCGGGCTCAGGCAAGACGGCGATGCTCGCCCATCGAGTGGCGACGCTGATCCTCGCTGGGGCCGACCCGAAGCGCATTATGCTGGCGACCTTCTCGCGCCGGGCCGCGGCGGAGCTGATCCGCCGGGTCGAGCGATTGCTCGCCCGCCGACTCGCGCCCGAGGCCGCAGCGGCGGCGGCGCCCGAGTACGCCGGCACATTCCACGCCATCGGCGCGCGCCTGTTGCGCGAATACGCGCCGCGCGTCGGGCTCGACCTGCAGTTCACCATCCACGACCGCGAGGATTCCGCGGATCTCATGAACTGGGCCCGGCACGAGGCGGGCCTGACCGAGACGAAGGAGCGGTTTCCGACCAAGGGGACCTGCCTCGCCATCTATTCGCGCGTCGTCAACGCCCGCGCCGAGCTCGGTGCGGTGATCGGACAATGGTTTCCCTGGGTCGCGGCGCATGAGGCGGCGTTGCGCGCCCTGTTTGGCGCTTATGTCGAGGCGAAGCAGCGCCAGAACGTGCTCGACTACGACGACCTTCTGCTCTGGTTCGCCCAGACGCTGACCGAGCCCGAGATCGCGGCCGAAATTGCCGGCCGGTTCGACCACCTGCTGGTTGACGAATACCAGGACACCAACGCGCTTCAAGCCGAAATCGTGCTGGCGCTGCGCCCGCGCGGGCAGGGCCTTACTGTCGTCGGCGACGACGCCCAGTCGATCTATTCCTTCCGCGCCGCGACGGTGCGCAACATCCTCGATTTTCCGAAAAGCTTCGAGCCGCCGGCCCGCGTCGTGACGCTCGACCGCAACTATCGCTCGTCGCAGGCGATTCTTTCCGCCGCCAACGCCGTGATCGCGCTCGCGCCCGAGCGCTTCGCCAAGGATCTGTGGACCGACCGCACGGAGGGCGCGGCGCCCGCGCTGGTCACCGTCGCCGAGGAGGCTGACCAGGCGCGCTATGTCGCGACCACCGTGCTGGCAAACCGCGAGGCCGGCGGGGCGCTCAAATCGCAGGCGGTGCTGTTCCGTGCATCGCACCACAGTGCGGCGCTGGAGCTGGAGCTGACCCGCCGCAACATCCCGTTTGTGAAATTCGGCGGACTGAAATTTCTCGATGCGGCGCATGTCAAGGACACGCTGTCGCTTATGCGCTTCGCAGAGAACCCACGCGATCGGGTGGCCGGCTTCCGCGTCGCTCAACTTCTGCCCGGGGTCGGGCCCAAGATCGCCGAGACGGTCGTCGCCGCGGCGGCTCACGACGACGGCTTCGAGGCGATGTCCGCGCTGAGCCTGCCGGCCCGCGCCCGCGCATGTTTCGCCGCGTTCGCCGACCTGATGCGGCGCCTCGCCAAACGCGCCGCGCCCTGGCCCGGCGAGCTCGCCGACGCCGTCGCCTGGCTCAGCCCCCAGATCGACGCCCGCTACGACGACGCGCCTGCAAGGATCGCCGATCTCGAGGCGCTCGAGCGCATCGCCGGCTCGTTCGTCACGCGCGAGCGCTTCTTAAGCGAACTGACCCTCGATCCGCCCGACGCAACCAGCGACGAATCGGGGCCGCCGCTCCGCGACGAGGACTATCTGATCCTCTCGACCATCCATTCGGCCAAGGGGCAGGAGTGGCGGTCGGTGTTCGTGCTGAATTGCGTCGACGGCTGCATACCGTCCGATCTTGCGACCGGCTCGTCGGCGGAGATCGAGGAGGAGCGCCGCCTGCTCTATGTCGCGATGACCCGCGCGCGCGACGAACTGACGCTGATCGTCCCGCAGCGCTTCTACGTCCATGGCCAGCCGAAGAACGGCGACCGCAGCGTATTCGCCGGCCGAACCCGCTTCATCCCCCCGGCGCTGCTCAAGCACTTCGACCGGCAAACCTGGCCGGCCGCAGCCGCGGCGCCGCCTCCACGCCTCGCTTCGGAAGGGCCGCGCGTGGATCTGGCCGCGCGGATGCGGTCGATGTGGCGCTGAGCAGGCACGCGGAACTGATGGGCGAGGTCGGTCGGCGATCCGCTCGCTGGCGAGATCGCTGGGGACGAGCGGATCGCCTGCCTCAGCGTCCAAAGCGTTTCGCCCTCTTGCGCGTCGTTTCGTTCCGCCCAATACTGTCATGCTAGGGATCTATTGCAGGAAGCCCCCACGCCATTTTTGACACGACTTCCGAGGTTTGGGCCTCCGCTTTGGCGCGGGCTCGCCTTCCAAACCTCCGCTCGACAACCGATCGCTTTCGTTAGCCACGGCAAAGGAGAGAGAACGATGTCGCATCACCTGGATTCTCCGCTCGCCCGGCAAGACATTCGTCTCGACATCACCGACCTCTACGTATTCCGCGGCGAAGTCGGGACCGTGTTCGTGATCAACGTCTGCCATTCCATTTTTGGCCCGGTTCCGGCGCCGGGCTACCATCCCGAAGGCATGTATGAAATCAAAGTCGACCGCGATGGCGACGCCGTCGAGGACCTGACCTACCGCGTCACATTCGATCCGAGGGATTCCGAGGGCCGGCAGCGCCTCACGCTGCGCCGGCTTGCCGACAAAGACGCCCGGGATCCCCATGCGGCGGGCGCCGTGCTGGCCGAGGGCGTAACGGGCGAGACCGTCGCAGGTCCGAACGGATTGCGGATCTGGGCCGACAAAGCGGGCGATCCGTTCTGGATCGAGCCGGATGTCCTGCATGCGGTCGGCCATGCGTTCCATGACGGAGCGGCGATCGATCTCAGCGGATGGGACCCGGCCAGGGCGAAGAACCTGTTCGCCGGTCACACCGTTCATTCCATCGTCCTCGAAGTCCCGGACAACGAGTTGATCTGGAGCGCGGACCGCAGGCGGGTCGGCGTCTGGGCCGTGGCGTCGCTCGCAACCGACGCGGGCGGCTGGCGCTCGATCAATCGCGTCGGCCTGCCGATGATTCCTCCCCTGTTCACCCAATATAATGAGGACCTCGGCAATCGGCTGAACGGCGGTCGCCCGGCCGATGACTTCGCAACCTTCGGCGAAACCTTCGCCAGCGCGATCGCCGGGGTTGTCAGGGCCCTTGGAACGTCCGAGGATCCCGAAGGCTACGGCGCGAAGGTGGCGCATCGATTGTGCCCCAATATCCTTCCCTACGAGGTCGGCACGCGCGCGACTTTCGGCTTCGCGGAATGGAACGGGCGATCTCTGACGGACAACGCGCCGGACGTGATGTTCAGCATCGCCGCCAACGCGCCCGTTCGCCTCGGGATCGGCAAGGACTCCGTGACGGCGAAGCCCTCTCAGTCGTTTCCCTACGTGCCTCCCGCGCCTTGAACCGGCGCAGAACCATCGGCGAGCGCTACTGATGATTCAGTTTCGCTCGAAACACCGGCTGGCGGCGGCGCCAAGGACCAATCTCACCCGCCAGCAAAGCTCCTCGGCGCCGGGCTGATCACCACGGCGGCATTATTGTCGATCTCCATCACGGCGAGGCCGCGCTCGTTCAGTCCGTCGGCGCGGAAGCGGAAGACGCCGTCGGCGCCGTTGAAGCCGGAGGAACTCGTCAGCGCCTGCGCGCTGAACGGGTCGGGAGCGGAGCCGCGCGCAAGCGCGCCGGCCAGCGTCACCGCGTCGTAGGAGAGGGTCGCGAGGCGCGTCGGCTCGCTGCCGAATTTGGCCTTGTAGCGCTGCGCCAGCGCGTTGAAGCCGCCGTTGTCGGGCGCTGCGAACCAGGCGCCCTGCAACTGGGGCAGCCGCAACACGCGCCCGTCGTTCCACACGCCGGTGCCGAGGAGTTGCGTCTTGATTCCGGCGGCGGCCAGCGCGCTCGCAACCGCCGGCATGCCGTCGGCCTGATCGGGGATGAACAGGGCGTCGATCTGGCCGGAGACGGCCGCGATCTGCGGCGCCGCTTCCTGCGGCTGGCCCGGCGTGTAGCGGGCGATCACAACGACCGGCGTATTGAGCCGGCCCGCCGTCTGCTGGAACTGGGCGACCGCGATGTTGCCGTAGTCGCTCTGCGGCGCCATCACCGCGAACGCCCGCTTGCCGCGCGAGACGGCGAATTCAGCGATCCGGTCGACGTAGGATTCGATCAGGAACGACAGCAGGTAGACGCCCGGCGAGGCGACGCTGGCGTCGGTCGAGAAGGCGATGATCGGCCTTCCGGCGGCCTTGGCGACCGAGGCCGCCTGGCGCACGTCGTTGGCGTAGACCGGTCCGAGGATAAGCCGCGCCCCGGCGCCGATCTCGGCTTGCGCGGCCTGTCCGGCGCCGTCCGGGGTCGAGCGGTCGTCCTGGATCATCAGCGTGACGAAGGGGCCGGAGAATTCGTCGATCGCCAGTTGCGCCGCGTTGCGCAGCGAGGCCCCGATCGGGCTCGGCGCGCCGTTCTGCGTCAGCGGCAGGACCATGCCGACCCGCACCGGACCGGTCCCCAGCGTCTCCCCGACCGTCGGCCCGGCCGCTCCGGGCGGGAGCGCGGCTGGCGGCGCCCCGACCTCGGCGCCGGGCGCGAGCAGCGAGCCCGAATTGCAGCCGGCGAGCGTCAGGGCCAGACCGCCGGAGAGAAGCGCGCGGCGGCTGAGGCCTCCGCGGCCATCGCGCGACTCTGACTCAATGTTCATGGCAGTCTCCCACCCGATCGCAGCGAACTGGAAACACGCGTCCGCCGTCGTGGGACCTATCGCGCCCGCGGCCGCGCGGCAATTCCCGGCGGCGGCCTGTCAACCGGAATTGTGGCATTTTCACCGGCGCTTGGCTATGTCGTCATTTGTCGCGCCGGGCGGAGCGTCAGAATGAACCGAGACAATCATCGCGAACGCCAACAGACCGCGCGCCCCGAACGGACTTTTGCGGTCCACGGCGTCGCCATCCCCGCGCCGCCGCTGGCGGCTGGACTTTACGTCGTCGCGACGCCAATCGGCAATCTCGGCGACGTGACCCTACGCGCGCTGTCGATGCTGGCGGCGGCGGACGCGGTTCTCGCCGAGGATACGAGGGTCTCCCGCACGCTGCTTGCCCGATATGGGATCGAGACGCCGCTCTCGCCCTATCACGAACACAACGCCGCCGAGGCGCGCCCCCGAGCGCTCAGGCGCATCGCCGAAGGACAGGCGCTGGCTCTCATCTCGGACGCCGGCACCCCGCTTGTCTCCGATCCGGGATTCAAGCTGGTCGCCGAGGCCGTCTCCGCCGGTCTTGCGGTCACGACCGCGCCCGGCGCTTCAGCCGTGCTCGCCGCCCTCTGCGTCGCCGGTCTGCCGACCGATCGCTTCTTCTTCGAGGGTTTTTTGCCGCCCCGCAGCGCGGCCCGGCGCGAACGGATCAACGCCCTCGCGGCCGTTCCCGGCACGCTCGTCCTTTATGAGGCGCCGAGCCGCCTCGCCGAGATGCTGGCCGACCTCGCGCACGAACTGGGTCCGCGGCCGGCGGCGGTCGCGCGCGAACTCACCAAGCTGCACGAAGAGGTCCGGCGCGGGACGCTCGACGCGCTTGCCGCCGAGTTCGCCGCCGGCGGCGCTCCGCGCGGAGAAGTCGTCGTCATAGTCGGGCCGCCGCTCCGCCGCGAAGTGGTCGACGAAACGACGCTCGATGCGGACATACGCGCCGCGCTTGGCTCGCTCTCGGTCAAGGACGCGGCGGCGGCTGTGGCCGCGAGGCACAGCCTGCCGCGCCGCGAGGTCTACGCGCGCGCGCTCGCGCTGGCCGGAAATCATGGCGGGCGTCGAGAATGAGAGAGACGCTCTCGGTCGTCATCCAACTCTTTTCTTGTGATATACACGGGCGATGGGCAGCGGGGCGATCGTAACCGATGACGGGGCGCTGGCCGCGTCGAAAAATAGCGCTTGGGGCGCACGATGAGCCGCCGTCCGAGCGACGAACCGGCCAGGCGCCGGGTCGCCCATCTTTACGGCCTCAAGGCTGAGTCGATCGCCGCGATTCTCTTGACCCTCAAGGGCTATTCGATCGTCGCGCGACGTTATTCCGCAAACGGCGGCGAGGTGGACCTCATCGCCCGGCGGGGCCGCGCGATCGCCTTCGTCGAGGTCAAGGCGCGCGCCGACCTCGACGTCGCCGCCGATTCGATCAGCCCAGCCAAACGGCGCCGGATCTCCCGCGCCGTGCGCGCGTGGCTCACGCGAAATCCCTGGGCGGCCGACTTTACCCTGCGCGGCGACGCTGTGTTCGTCGCGCCCGGCCGGCTTCCCCGGCACGCTCCGGCCGCGTATAGGCTGGAGATCGACTGATCCGGCCATCGTTTCCCGACAGGACCGCCCATGCCCCTGACCGTCGCCGTGCAGATGGACCCGATCGCGCGCATCCGCATCGCGGGCAATTCGACCTTCGCCCTGCTGCTCGAAGCGCAGGCGCGGGGCCACCGGCTGCTGCACTATACGCCCGACCGCCTGCAACTCCGGGGCGCCCGCGTCGAGGCGATGGCCGAGCCGCTCTCTGTCCAGGACGTCGAGGGGGACCACGCCCGGCTCGGCGAGCCCGTCCTCGTCGACCTCTGCAAACGTCGACGTCGTCCTTCTGCGCCAGGACCCGCCGTTCGACCTCGCCTATGTGACGACGACGCACCTGCTCGAGCGCATTCACCCGGCGACCCTGGTGGTCAACGATCCGCGCAGCGTCCGCGACGCGCCGGAAAAGTTGTTCGTCATGGACTTTCCCGAGCTGATGCCGCCGACCCTGATCGCGCGCGACCGGGCGGCAATCGACGCGTTCCGCGCCGAGCACGGCGAGGTCGTGATGAAACCGCTCTATGGCTTCGGCGGGGCGGCGGTGTTCAAGGTCGGCGTGCAGGACCCCAATTTCGGCTCCCTGTTCGACCTCTTCACGACGACGCTGCGCGAGCCCTGGGTAATCCAGAAGTTCCTTCCGGCGGTGGCGCGCGGCGACAAGCGCATCATCCTCGTCGACGGCGAGGCGCGGGGGGCGGTCAACCGCGTCCCCGCCGCCGACGACATCCGGTCGAACATGGTGCGCGGCGGGGCGGCGGAGGAGACGGAGCTGACCCCGCGCGAGCGCGAAATCTGCGAAACGATCGGCCCGGAACTGAAGCGGCGCGGCCTCCTGTTCGTCGGCATCGACGTGATCGACGGCTACCTCACCGAGATCAACGTCACCTCCCCGACCGGCATTCGGGCGATCAAGCGGCTCGGCGGCCCGGATCTCGCCGTCGCGATCTGGGACGCGATCGAGGCTCGCCGCGCCGAAAAAAGCGGCTCCTGACGCCCCGGCGGCTTGCAGGGGGCCATGGGAAGGGGAATATACTTGGCATGTCAGCCATCGCCGCCCCGTTGCTCGAACGCCGATCCCGCGCCACCCGAACCGCTCATCCGGACGGATCGCGCGAAGCTGCTCGACCAAGTCGCGAAGCTTCGCGCACGCCCAACCCGACGACGCGGTTTTCCGGCGCATGGCGATCGCTGTGCTCCAGGAGGCTCTGGACAAGGGTCGCGCTGAAGCCCGCAAGGCGCTCGAGGCCGGAGGGACCGGAAGGGCCTGCGCCGAGACCCTGAGCGCGCAGATTGACGATCTCTTGCGCGTCGCGCTGGAACTCGCGGTCCGCTGGCTCTCCCCGCTCGAAGGCGCCGCGCCGCCCACGATCGTCGCGGTCGGCGGATACGGTCGCGGCATGCTTGCGCCCGGCTCCGACATCGATCTTTTGTTCCTGCTTCCGGACAAGCCGACGCCCGCGGCCGAGAAGGTCGTCGAGACGCTGCTCTACGTTGCTCTGGGACCTCAAGCAGAAGGTCGGCCACGCCACCCGCACGGTGGACGAGTGCCTGAAGCAGGCGCGCGCGCGACATGACGATCCGCACCACCCTGATCGAGGCGCGGCTCGTCACCGGCGACCGAACGCTGTTCGACACGCTGCTCGCGCGCTTCGACAAGGAGATCGTCGCCAAGACCGCGCCGGAATTCGTCGCCGCCAAGCTCGCCGAGCGCGAGGAGCGGGTGAAGCGGGCAGGCGCGTCGCGCTACCTGGTGGAGCCCAACATCAAGGAGGGCAAGGGGGGCCTGCGCGATCTCAACACCCTCTTCTGGATCTCGAAATACGTTTATCGCGTGCAGCAACCCCCACGACCTGATCGCCGCCGGCGTGTTCTCGCCGCGCGAATTCGCCCTGTTCCGCCGCTGCGAGGAAGTTCTTTGGTCGGTGCGCTGCCGGCTGCATTTTCTCGCCGGACGGGCCGAGGAGCGCCTCAGCTTCGACGTCCAGCGGCCGATCGCCCGGCAGCTCGGCTATTCGACCCGGGCCGGCCAGGCCGACGTCGAACGCTTCATGAAGCACTATTTCCTGGTCGCCAAGGACGTCGGCGACCTGACGGCGATCGTCTGCGCCGCGCTCGAGGAGCGCCAGACGAAGCCCACGCCGGTGTTCGACCGGTTCATCGGACGGCTGCGGCGCCGCAGGCCGCGCGCCATCGCGGACGCCAAGGACTTCAAGGTCGAAGCGGACCGCGTCAACGTCCTCCGCCCCGATGTTTTCGAGCGCGACCCGGTCAACCTGATCCGGCTCTTCTGGGTCGCGGAACGCTCGAACCTGCCGATCCACCCGAACGCGACGCGGCTCGTCACCCAGTCGCTGAAGCGCATCGACGCCCGATTGCGCGAGGACCCCGAGGCCAACCGCCTGTTTCTGGAGATCCTGACCTCGCGCCACGCGCCGGAAACCGCGCTTCGGCGGATGAACGAGGCCGGCGTGCTCGGCCGGTTCATCCCGGATTTCGGTCGCGTCGTCGGGATGATGCAGTTTTCGATGTATCACCATTACACCGTCGACGAGCATCTGATCCGGGCGGTCGGCGCGCTGAGCGCGATCGAGGCGGGGCGGCTGAAGGACGAACACCCGCTTTCGAGCGAGTTCATCCACAAGATCTCGCACCGCACCGAACTCTACCTCGCCGCCTTCCTGCACGACATCGCCAAGGGACGGCCGACCGATCATTCGAAGACCGGCGCCGATGTCGCGCGCAAGCTTTGCCCGCGGCTCGGCCTCTCGCCCGGGAACACGGATCGCGTCGCCTCGCTGGTCGACCAGCACCTCATCATGTCCAACATGGCGCAGGGACGCGACCTGTCCGATCCGCGCACCGCCGAGGCGCTGGCGGCGATCGTGCAGACCCAGGAACAGCTCAAACTGCTGCTGATTCTGACGGTCGCCGACATCCGCGCCGTGGGGCCGGGGGTGTGGAACGGCTGGAAAGGCCAGCTGCTGCAGAACGCTCTACTGGGAGACCGAGGTCGTGCTCGGCGGCGGCCATTCGGCGGTGGCCCGCAAGGCGCGCGTCCAGGCGGCCCAGGAGGCGCTGCGCCGCGCGCTGCCGGGGTGGTCGGACCCCGAATTCGACGCCTACGCCCAGCGCCACTATCCGGCCTACTGGCTCAAGGTCGAGACAGAGCGGCAGGTCGCGCAGGCGAACCTCCTGCACGCGATGGCGGCCGACGTGCGCTCGCTCGCGACCGAGGTGACGACCGACAGCTTCCGCGGCGTCACCGCGGTCACCGTCGTCGCGCCCGACCACCCGAGGCTGCTCAGCGGCATCGCCGGGGCCTGCGCCGCGGCGGGGGCCAACATCGTCGATGCGCAGATCTTCACCACGACCGACGGCCTCGCGCTCGACACGATCTTCGTCTCGCGGGCCTTCGAACGCGACGAGGACGAACTGCGGCGCGGCCAGCGGATCGCCACCAACATCGAACGGACTCTGCGCGGCGAGGTCCGGCTGGCCGAGATCGCGCCGCAGAAGGAGAGTCGAGACGTCCGGCACGGCGCCTTCGCGATCGAGCCCGAGGTGACGATCGACAACACGCTTTCTCGCCGGTACACGGTCGTGGAGGTGTCCGGGCTCGACCGGCCGGGCCTGCTGCGCGACCTCACCGCATCCCTGTCCAAGCTCAACCTGAACATCGGTTCGGCGCATATCGTCACCTTCGGCGAAAAGGCGGTCGACGCGTTCTACATCACCGATCTGACCGGGCAGAAAATCAACTCGGCGGCCAAGCAGGCCGCCATCAAGCGGCGCCTGCTGGCGGACTTCGCCGTCGAACGTTGACGGTCAGGAACCGCCCGAGCGGGACGTCCGCAAGCTTGATTTTTGCGCGCGCCAGCGCTGATATGCGTCGCGAAATCCGATGGGGCTCTAGATACCGATGAGCGATATGAACGCCGAACGCGCAGACGACACGCCGGGCGACAACCCGCCAGCCGAAACGCCGGAGCGCGACGCTTTCGCGGTGATCGAGGCGCTGAACGCCGAGAACAGCCAGCTCAAGGACCGCATTCTTGCGGACGCTGGCGGAGATGGAGAATCTGCGCCGCCGGACCGAGCGGGAGGTCTCCGACGCCAAGACCTACGGCGTCACCAGCTTCGCGCGCGACATGCTGTCGGTGGTCGACAATCTCGCCCGCGCCCTGGAGCACCTGCCGGCCGAGGCGAGGGCCGCGGCCGAGCCGCAGATCCAGTCGGTGATCGAGGGCGTCGAGCTGACCGCGCGCGACCTCGAAGCCGTGCTCGGCCGTCACGGCGTGAAGAAGCTCGATCCGAAGGGCCAGAAATTCGACCCCAATTTCCATCAGGCGATCTTCGAGGCGCCGGACGAGACGGTCCCGGCCGGCACGGTTTCGCAGGTCGTCCAGACCGGCTGGACGATCGGCGACCGCGTGTTGCGTCCGGCGATGGTCGGCATCTCGAAGGGCGGCCCGAAGGCCGCCCCGAAAGAGGAGCCCGCCTCGCCCGGCGAATGACGATCAGGCGGCCGCCGGCGTCACCCGCCGCAGCGTCAGGTTGATCCGGCCGCCGTCCGGCAAGCAGCGTCGAGCCGCCGGGAATGATGCGGTCGACGCCGTGAAAGATCAGGCGCGCCGGGCCGCCGAACGTCACGCGCGTCGCCGGACTCGAGGCGGAACGACCGGGTCGGCGCGTCGCGGGTCAGTCCGCCGATGCGGAAGAGCGCCGGATCGCCCAGCGACAGCGACACCACGGGCGCGGACAGCGCCTGCTCGTCGCGGTCCTGGTGCAGGCCCATGCGCGCCTTGGCGTCGTAGAAATTGATCAGGCAGGCTTCGGGCGGCGGCGCGTCCGGCGCGAGTTCCGCCCAGGCGGCGAGCAGCGATTGCGGAATCGCCGGCCACGGAAGGCCGGTGTCCGGATGGTTCGGCTGGTAGCGGTAGCCGGCCTCGTCCGAGACCCAGCCGAGCGGCCCGCAGTTGCTCATTCTGACCGAGAACGGCTTGCCGGTCTCGCGGCATGCGGGCGCGATAGAGCGGCGCCTCGTGCGAGGACGGCGCGGATGGCGTCGCGCAGCGCCTCCTGGGCGGCGCGGTCGAGGTAGCCGGGGTAATAGGCGACGCCTGGGGCGACGGCGATGGAGGCGGGCGCCATGATCCGGTCCTTCGCGCCTTCCCTAACCGCCGGGCTTTGGCGTATAGGGGCGCCGATTTCGGCTCCACCCGATGCGCGGGAGGGCGCGCATTTCTCGAGGCGATGTATGGCAGGCCATAGTCAGTTCAAGAACATCATGCACAAGAAGGGCAAGCAGGACGCGATCCGCTCCAAGCTCTTCTCCAAGCTCGCCCGCGAAATCACGGTCGCGGCCAAGCTCGGCATGCCCGACCCGGCGATGAACCCCCGCCTGCGCGCGGCGGTGCTCGCGGCGCGGGCGGAGAACATGCCCAAGGACAATATCGAGCGCGCGATCAAGAAGGCGTCGGGCGGCGACAGCGAGACCTACGACGAGGTGCGCTACGAGGGCTACGCGCCCGGCGGCGTCGCCGTCATCGTCGAGGCGCTGACCGACAACCGCAACCGGACGGCGGGCGAGGTGCGCTCCTATTTCACCAAGGCCGGCGGGGCGCTCGCGGAAACCGGGGCGGTGTCGTTCATGTTCGACCGGGTCGGCCTGATCGTCTTCGATCGCAAGGTCGCCGACGAGGACGCGATGCTCGAGGCGGCGATCGAAGCCGGCGCCGACGACGTCGTCTCCGGCCCCGAGGAGCACGAGGTGGTCACCTCGGTCGAGGCGCTCGCCGAGGCGCAGAAGGCGCTCGAAGCCAAGTTCGGCGAGCCGCGCAAGGCCGTCGCTGGTCTGGCGGCCGCAGAACACGATCGCCGTCGACGACGAGGCGGGCGAGAAGATCCTGCGCCTGATCGGCCAGCTCGAGGACAACGACGACGTCCAGCACGTCACCGCCAACTTCGAGGTCTCCGACGCGCTCGTCGCCAAGATGGAAGGCTGAGCCCTGGCGGACGGCGCCCGGCAGGGACGCCGCCGTCGGTGGGACGCGATCACCCCCAGCGGCAGTGCAAGCCGCCCCACGGTCCGCGCCAGCAATGGCGGACGGGTCCGTAAAAGCCGTAGGCGTAGGGGCGCGGCCCCCAGCCCCAGCGCCGCCAGCCCCAGGGATGATTGGGATGCCAACGGCCCCAGCGGTCCCACCAGACGTGCTGGACGCCGGCGGTTGCGACCGGCGCCGCGAGCGAAGGCGCGGACAAAGTGAACGCCGAGGCCGGCGCGGACGACGCGGCGACGACGAGCGCCGCGCCGGCGAGCGCGGCGAGCGCGCCGCGCGGAACGAGATTCAAGGCCATGCTGCTCTCCTCCTTCACAAGGCCCCCGCCCGCTTCCGATTGAAGGCCTTCGCCGCTGAACCGGGCGTGAACCTGATCTCGCCGTCGCGAGCGGCCCAGCGCTGTTTGGCGCCCTTTATCGGCGGCTGTCTTTTCCGTCAGAGGGTTAGACCCCCGCTTAGAGCGGAATGCGATTGGGTGGAGTCGCCAGCTTCGCACCCCCTCGCCCCGCTAGCGGGAGAGGGGCAGGGCGATTCGCCGCGGCTTCTCCCCCCGCCCCTCATCCCGACCTTCTCCCCGCAGGCGGGGAGAAGGGACCCCGCCTTTACTGAGCAGCATCCCGCCCTAACGGCCGGGTCGAGTAAGCCTGCTTATGACCCGGCCTAAAGGACATACTATTTTCGTTTGATCGGTGAGGGAGCCTCTGCCGCTTCGAACGATCCCGCGAGAGAAGCCAGGGAGCCATCACCCCCTCCCCCGCGTCACGCCCATGATCTCTCCGAGCAGGTCGAGGCCGACCCTGAGGCGGTCGGTGACGACGGCGTCGGCCCGCCAGGGGGTGGCGAGTTCGGGGACGAAGCCGCGGCATTCGCGCACCCCCGCGCCTTCAATGATAATCCGAATGACAATCGGCCATGCCGCCGGACCGACCCGGTCTTCCGCCTTGCGCATCTTGTCGCGGGCGTGCAGCGCCGCCTCCGTCTGCGGCAGGCCGGGGCGCGGCCCGAAACCGGTCGCGCCGATCCGGTCCGGGGCGACGGCCCTGAGGCTGTCCAACCTTGCACGCTGATGGGTGCGGCGCAGCAACTCGCCGATCAGCCAGCGGATGTCGTTGAGCTTGGGGTCGTGCGGCGCCAGCACCCGGTTTGCCCGCATGACGTCGAACGGGTCGAGGATTCGGCGGACCCGCTCCGCGTCGCGGGTCGGCGCCGCGCCGGCTTCGCGCGCCCGGGCGAGCCGCTCGGGGGTCGCGTCGAGCCGCTCCTGGACGGCGTCGGCGAGGGATTTCCTTGGGCCGCGTGAGGCCGCGCTCGAGGGCCTGGCTCTGGTCATTCGGCGAGCTCCGCGCACATCTGGGCCGGGGACGAGCACCACGACGCGTCCGGGATGGGGCAGACGCGGCGGACCGCCAGCCGCATCGGCAGGGGGACGTCCGGCGGCGGCCGTCCATGCGCGCCAAGGAGATCGGCGAGATGGGCGGCCGAGGCGCGGATCGCCTCCGTGCGCTCGGTCTCGGTCTTCGCCGGCTTGCGGCGCGGCGAGCTATCTGCAGTCATCATTGCCCCTCTGGATCAAGGTGTCCGGAAACGCGCCGCCGTTCGTGGGCGATCGTTTGTTCCCTGTTTGTTCACATTCTGCCTGTCAGAAGCGACTGTCAACATTTTGCATTTTCGGGTATTGCGGTTTTTCGGAAGTCGTGGTTAATCACATAGCTGAAAAGCGTCGCCCAATTCGCCGCGAATTGCGACGATGGCGCGCCAACACAGGATGGAGCCCGTGACCGTCGACTGGATCCGCGCCGGCCTCAAGCACACCGGCAAAACCCGCAGCGGCCTCGCCAAGGCGCTCGGCCGCTCGCCTTCCGCCGTGACCGATCTGCTCAACGGGCATCGAAGGTTGCGCGCCGACGAGATCCCGATCGTCGCGGAATATCTCGGCATCGAGCCGCCGCGCCCGCTGGGCGGCGGCGGCAAGCCGATCCAGCCGAAGGCGCCCCTGGTCGGCTATGTCGGCGCAGGAGCCGTCGCCCATTTCTATGCCGAGGGCCAGGGCCCGTTCGACGATGTCGACGCTCCGATCGGCGCCAAGCCCAACACGGTCGCGGTGCAGATCCGCGGCCACTCGCTCGGCGCCCTGTTCGACAACTGGCTGGTGTTCTACGACGACATCCGCGACCCGCCGGACGAAAGCCTGGTTGGGCGCATGTGCGTGTGCGGCCTGACCGATGGACGGGTGCTGATCAAGGCGCTGAAGAAAAGCCCGCAGACAGGCTTGTGGAACCTGCTCTCCAACACCGAGCCGCCGATCTACGACGTCGGCCTCGACTGGGCCGCGCCGGTGCGCGAGATGCGGCCGAAGTGAATCCTCTCGCCCTGCCTGCGGGAGGCGGGCAAAAGACTGAGCGCCGCGGCTTGCCGCGCGAAGCGGGCCAAAGGGCGCAACCGACAGGGGCCGGAGATTGACGCGGGCGGCGCGGCGTCGCATTCGACAGGGGACCGACGATCGGCGAAGGAAGCCCGGCCGACCCTATGCCTAATCCCCCGACTGCGCTCGATATTGCCCGCGCCCTGATCGCCTTCCCTTCGGTGACGCCGGCCGACGCCGGGGCGCTCCCCTATCTCCGCGACCTCCTCGCTGAAGGCGGGTTCGCGGCCGAACTCGTGACCTTCTCGGCGCTCGGCGCCCCGGACGTGCTCAACCTCTACGCCCGGTTCGGGACGGCGGCGCCCAACCTCGCCTTTGCCGGCCACACCGACGTCGTCCCCACGGGCGACGCGGCGCGATGGCGGTTTCCTCCCTTCGCGGGTCAGGTGGCCGATGGCCAGCTCTGGGGCCGCGGGGCCTGCGACATGAAGGGCGGGCTCGCGGCGGCGGTCGCGGCGGCGCTCGGCTTCGTCGGCGAGGGCGCGTTTGCCGGCTCGATCAGCTTCCTGATCACCGGCGATGAGGAAGGGCCGGCGATCAACGGCACCGTAAAGCTCCTCGAATGGGCGCAGGCGAAGGGCGAAACCTTCGACCATTGCATCGTCGGCGAGCCGACCAGCGTCGAGGCGCTCGGCGACACCATCAAGAACGGCCGGCGCGGCTCGCTGACCGGGCGCCTCACGCTGCATGGCCGGCAGGGCCACGTCGCCTACCCTGAGATCGCCGACAATCCGCTGCGCCGGCTCGCTCCGACGATGAGCGCGCTTTTCGAGCCGCCGCTCGACGCCGGCAGCGCCGATTTCGATCCGTCGAACCTCGAGATCGTCACGGTCGACGTCGGCAACCCGGCGACCAACGTGATCCCCGCCGAGGCCCGGCTCGTGTTCAACGTGCGCTTCAACGATCGCTGGACGCCGGAAACGCTGCAGGCGGAGATTTCGCGTCGGGTCGCGGGCGCGGCGGCGGATGCGCGGACCACCCTGACCTTCGACCCGACCAACGCCGTCTCGTTCCTGACCGCCCGCGGCGCCTTCACCGACCTTGTCGCCGCCGCAGTCGAGGACGTGACCGGGCGCCGGCCGAACTTGTCGACCAGCGGGGGGACTTCGGACGCGCGCTTCCTCAAGACGGCCTGCCCGGTGGTCGACCTCGGGCTGCCGAACGCCACCATTCACGCCGTCGATGAGCGCGTGGCGCTCGACGACCTGGAAGGGCTGACGCGCATCTATGGGCGCGTGCTGGAACGGTATTTCGCCCCGCCGCGCCAACGCGGGCCGTCGTAATAGCCCATCTCGCTGCGGACTTTGCCCTATTGCACGCGCGGAAAAGTATCGCGCTCCTCCCCCTTTGTGGGGGCGGAGATGAGGATTTCCCTGACTTCGCCGGAGGGTTTCTCAGGGCGCAGCCGGGAGTACAACCCCCGCGAGCTCAGGATGAGGCAAAGGCGCTTTCGCAGAGGCGATGCGGCTCAAAACCCGGAGCCTCCCCTAGCGAATTGGCGCAAAGTGGTACGCATTTGGCCGTACCCACCCCTTAAGACTGCATGGGAACGCTTGACAACCTAACGGTTGTTGGTTACCATTTTAACTGTAAAAAAACGGTAATAATAACGCCCCGCCTCGAGAGGGCCTCTGTTTCTGCCGGGTTCGCTCGCCCTGGCTCCAATCGGTTGTTTGGGGACGGCGTCTGATTGAGGGGAGTCCCAATGATGGCGGATGACGCTTTTCGCCTCCAATTGGACCAGGCCGCGCACGCAGCGGTGCTCCGTAAAGATATTGAGAGTTCGCAATTGCTCCGTCCGACCGATGCCGCCGAACATGATGGCCAGCCCATGGCGGGCAAAATCATCAGTTTGATTGAAGAGCGCTCCTTCATGAGGGAGTGCATTCGGATAGGACTGGAATTGGCGTCGAGCGCACGTATCAAGGCGTTTTCAAGCGTCCGGGACTATCAAGAGGATAAGGAGAGAGGGCAATCAAGTATCATCCTGCTCGCTTGCTCCGAGATGGACGAAGATTTTTGTGAGAAAGCGTTTAGCGATCTGCTTGAGATTGAACCGGGTGTTCCAGTCATTGTCCTCGGCCCCCCCAGACCGGAATTACTCTCTGCCGCCGTCATGCATGGCGCAAAGGGTTATATCCCTTTGACAACCAAATTCGAAGTCGCAGTCGCAGTGATGCGCGTTGTTCTCGCGGGGGGGACGTATGTGCCGATGGATTGCTTGCCCAACCAGGGGTCGCGCGAGCGCGGCAATTATTCTCGGGAGCGGGGAAAGTCCTCTGGGGCGCTGACCGCCAGGGAGATTTCGGTTGTGCGAGCAATCCAACTCGGAAAGTCAAATAAAGCAATCGCCTACGGTTTGAACATGACTGAAAGCACCGTCAAAGTGCATGTCAGGCACATCATGGCGAAACTCAAAGCCAAAAATCGCACCGAGATTGCGATTATGTCCAAAAAATATATGCTGGGGCCAGAGGATGAACTCTCTTTGGACTTAATCTCAGGTCTAACAGAACTCCCGCTGACCGGCGAGAACTGACGCCGAGCCCCGATTTCTCCATCTCCCGATGCCGCCATTTGTTTCGTGAGCCGACGCCCAGGAAACGACGAAGCTGAACGATGCGCAGCTTTGCGTGGGGATTCAGATAAACGCCCACCCTTTCCCTTGCCGACGTGGAGGCGATCCTGGCGACAGGAGGGCCGGCTGGGCTCCGCGGCATGGGCGTCGGCCCGTGTTCGTGGGCGCGCTTGGGCTTCCTCTTCTGCGATGGCGGCCGAAGCCATTTTCGCCATCTTGCCGCGCGGGACGCTGCAGCCGGTCAACAAGCCTCTTCGATTTGACCTCCCCGTTGGGGGGCGTTACGGCGTCTCTCGAAGAAATGTCATGTTCGGGTGGTTGTCCGCGTTCGCCAGAGGCGCGCGAGGTCTTTCGTCGGCGATATTAAAGAGCGAGGCTGGTTCCGCAGTCAATCCATAATTGCTATGACTGTCATCATCTACACTGCTATATACTTTTGATAGCAAAGATGCAATTGGAGATGCGCGCATAAGAGCATCGACATCGGTAACGCGGATAGCATGGCGACTGAGCCTCTCGATCAGACCTTGCTCGCCTAGCCGCATCATTGTTCGAACTCAATGTGTCGCAATTGATGACCAGATAGTTGGCAATATCGACGCGCGACATCGGAAGCGCCACGGTTACCGGGGCCTTGTCGTCGAGCGTCTGATCGCGAACATTTCTCAGCGCCAGGGCCAGAAGAAAGGAAGCGACGCGCGCCTCCGTCTCAAGACGGCCGATCATCAACTGGTGCAAGTTCACCCGTGCAAACTGCTTAAAACATTGCCCCATCAAGAACGTCCAATAGTCATGGACAGATAACGCATGGTAGGTATCGGGCGGTTCAACGGCGATCAACGCTGTTTTGGTGATCGCCCGCAAAGAAATCCTGGATGTCGAAAGAATGGTCGATGCCGAGACCACGTCCCCGGGCACCAGGAAGTCCAGAACCTGCAGTTTTTCCTTGGCGGGCATCGCGTCAATCGCCAGCATGCCCTCTTGCAAGACGATGAGTTTTCCAGCAGGGGGAAGTGCAACTCGTTGTTGCGGGCGCAGCTTCAAACACTCGCCCTGTGTGCAAATTTCCTGAAAAAAACTGAACGCCTTCGGCTTATTCTGCGCGACCCCCAGGGCCATTCGCCAGCTCCAATCCAATCCCTGCACTCTTCCGGATCGAAGCCTAGTCTGGGGGGAATGAAACCCATCACCGCTATTTGGAGGGATCGTGAGTACGTCGGAAGTTGACAAATGGAACGGCGTAATCCGATTCGGACCCTTGCTTTCGCTTAAGACTACCCGGCTTCCAACGCGAGCGGCCCGCCTCCGGCGCCAAGACGGAGCGGGGGGTTAGCCTGGCTCCGTTGCTCGAATCGGAGGCCCTGGTGATGGAGCGACGGCCCGGCTGCACGCGGCGTCGCCAAACTCGGCATGACGCCGGCGATCTTGCCGGTTATCGCGGGCGAGGCCTTCGGATGTCGAACCCGGCGCGATGATCGCCCGCCGCGAAAGCCGCGCAATTATACAAAGAGCGAGCGCATGCGCAATCCGAGACGGTCGAGATAGAGATAGACCACCGGCGTCGTGTAAAGCGTCAGCGCCTGGCTGAAGATGAGGCCGCCGACGATCGAGACGCCGAGCGGCTGGCGCAGTTCGCTGCCTTCTCCGAGGGGAAAGCAGAGCGGCAGCGCGCCGAGCAGCGCCGCGGTCGTCGTCATCATGATCGGACGGAACCGCATGGTCGCGGCGGTGAAGATCGCATCGCGACTCGTCATGCCGCGCTCGCGCTCCGCCTGCAGCGCGAAGTCGATCATCATGATCGCGTTCTTTTTGACGATACCGATCAGCAGGATCACCCCGATAAGCGCGATGATCGTGAACGGGATGCCGCACAGGATGAGCGCAACGACCGCGCCGACGCCGGCGGAGGGAATCGTCGAGAGGATCGTAATGGGATGGATGAAGCTCTCGTAGAGCACGCCCAGCACGATATAAATCGCGACGACGGCGGCGGTCACCAGCAGTTTCTCCGCACCGAGCGATTTCTCGTATTCGAGCGCGACTCCGGCGAAGCCTCCGGTCAGATCGCTCGGCATGTGGATGCTTTGGGAAGCGCGCTGAAACGCGGCCGTCGCGTCGCTCAGCGACTTGCCCGGCGCCAGATTGAAGGAGATGGTCGTCGCCACGAACTGGCTTTGATGATTGACCGCGAGCGGCGTCGCGCCGGGCGCATAGCCGGCGTAGGCCATGAGCGGCGTCATCGTTTCCGCGGAGGTGGACACGGCGGAGGCGCTCGATGCGCTGCCGTTGCCGGTCGTCGCGATCGCCCCTTGCGCCGCGGTTCGGACCGCGTTGTTGGACGCCGCGCTCGCCGAAGAGGAGGCCTTCCCCGCGCTCGTGGTCGACAGCGCAAGCGGAACGACGTTGCTCGACAAGGCGACGGAATTGTTCAGCACGGCGAATGTCGGGTTGGCCGCGGAAACGGCGGCGGAGGAAAGCTCAAGGCTCGCGGCCGGCGTCGACGTGGCCGTCGCGATGACAGGCGATCCGAGCGCCACGGAGCCCGCGCTGAGCTGGGTGGTCTCGGACCCGCTCGCCGGCCCGCCGGAGGTCGAAACCCAGACCTGGTTCAGCGTCGAGGGACGTCTCAGGAACTGCGGCGCCACTTCCATGACCACATGATACTGGTTGAGGGCGTTGTAGATCGTCGAAACCGCGCGCTGCCCGAAGGCGTCGTAAAGGGTGTTGTCGATCTGGGTCATGGTGAGGCCGAGCCGCGAGGCCGTGTCGCGGTCCACGGTCACCTCGGTTTCGAGCCCGCGCTGCTGCTGGTCGGAGCTCACGTCGGCGAGCGACGGATCGCTCTGGACGGCGGCCAAAAGCTTCGGCGCCCAGGCGTAGACTTCGGCCGTGCTGTCGCCCAGGATCGTATACTGGTACTCGGCGTTCCCCGACCGGCCGCCGATCCGAATATCCTGCACGGGATTGAGATAGAGCCGTGCGCCCGGAATCTGGTTGAGCGTGCGCCTCAGCCTCGCCATGACGATCGGCATGCCGTCGCGTTCGTTCAAAGGTTTCAGCGAAATGTAAACGTTGCCGGTGTTGGTCTGCGCCGCAGAGCCGCCGCCGCCGACCCCGGTCGAACCGACGACGTCCTGCACCGCCGGATCCTTCTGCACGATCGCCATCATTTGCCTGAGCTTCTGGCTGACGAGTTCGAAGGAGATGTCCTGATCGGCGACGAGGCTCGCGGTCAGGCGGCCCGTGTCCTGCTCGGGGAAGAAGCTTTTCGGGATGATGACGATCAGCCAGACGTTGAGCGCGATCGCGCCGAACAGCGCGCCGAGCACGATCAGGCTATGGTCGAGCGCGAAAGCGAGCGACCGGCCGTAGGCGTCGTGCGCCCGCTGAAACAGCGTCCGCCGCGCGGTCCCGCGCTGTTCGCCGCGCCGGAGCAGGAGCGCGCACATCATCGGCGTGGTGGTCAGCGAAATCGCCATCGAGACGAAGATCGCGATCGACAGCGTCAGCGCGAACTCCCGGAACAGCCGCCCGACGATGCCGCCCATCAGGAGGATCGGAAGGAACGCGGCGACCAGCGACAGCGTGATGGAGATGACGGTAAAGCCGACGTCGCGCGCGCCGATCAGCGCCGCCTGAAGGCGGGGCATCCCCTCCTCTCGATGGCGCGAAATGTTCTCGAGCACGATGATGGCGTCGTCCACGACGAATCCGGTCGCGATGGTCAACGCCATGAGAGACAGGTTGTCGAGAGAGAAACCGGCGAGATCCATCGCGCCGAAGGCGCCGACGATGGAAACCGAAACGGCGACCGCCGGAACGAGCGCCGCGCGTCCGTTGCGCAGAAAGGCGTAAACGACGCCGATCACCAAAAAGATCGCGATGACGAGCGTCAATTCGGTTTCCCGGAGCGAAGCCCGAATTGTGGTCGATCGATCGGCGGCGAGCCCGATGTCGAGGTCGGCCGGGAGGGCCGCCTTCAGGCGCGGGATCGAATTTCGCACCTCGTCGACCGTCGAAATGATGTTCGCGCCGGGCTGGCGGAAGATGATGACGAGAACGGCAGGCTTTCCGTCGGCAAGCCCGAGGTTCCTGAGGTCCTGCACCGAATCCTGGACGTCGGCGACATCCCTCAGCCGCAAGGCGCCGCCGTTCCGCCAGGCGACGACGAGGTCACGATAGTCGGCGGCGTGATTGGCCTGGTCGTTGACATAGATCTGCCACCGCTCCGCGCCGATGTCGACCGCGCCCTTCGGGGCGTTGGCGTTGGTGTTGGAGAGAGCCGACCGCACATCCTCGAGGCCGACGCCGGCATGGGACAAGGCGAGCGGATCGAGATCGACGCGCACCGCCGGCAGCGCCGCGCCGCTGATGATCACCTGCCCCACGCCGGAGATCTGCGACAGTTGCTGCTGGAGGACATTCGACGCCGCATCGTACATCTGACCGCGCGTCAGGGTCGCCGAGGTCAGCGCGAGAATGAGCACCGGCGCGTCGGCTGGATTCACCTTCCGGTAGGTGGGCTGCGACAAAAGGTTGGTCGGCAGATCCGCCTGCGCGGCGTTGATAGCGGCCTGAACGTCCTGGGCGGCGCCGTTGATGTCGCGGTCGAGCCCGAACTGGAGCGTGATACGCGCCTGGCCCGTCTGGCTCTGCGACGTCAATTCGGTGACGTCGGCGATCTGTCCCAGGTGTCGTTCGAGCGGCGCCGCGAGGCTGGTGGCGACGACGTCGGGGCTTGCGCCCGGCAATTGCGCGGTGACGGCGATCGTCGGAAAATCGACCTGCGGCAGCGGCGAGACGGGAAGCGCCTGGTAACCGAGCACGCCGGCCAGCGCGATGGCGATGGTGAGCAGCGTCGTCGCGACCGGTCGCGCGATGAAGGGCGCGGAAATGTTCATCGCGCGACCGCCCGGAACATCGCGTCACTCCGCAGGCGCAACGCCGGGCTCCTCGCGCGCGAACAGCCCAGCGATGCGCGTGCTGATACGGTCGATGAAGAGGTAGACGACCGGCGTGGTGTACAGCGTCAGGACCTGGCTGAAGAGAAGACCGCCGACGATGCAGACGCCGAGCGGGCGCCGGAGCTCCGATCCCGTGCCCTGACCGAACATCAGCGGCAGCGCGGCGAACAGCGCCGCCATCGTCGTCATGAGAATGGGCCGGAACCGCAGAAGAGCCGCCTGATGGATCGATTCGCGCGGGCTCTTGCCTTCGACCCGCTGCGCCTCGAGCGCGAAGTCGATCATCATGATCGCGTTCTTCTTGACGATGCCGATGAGGAGCACGATCCCGATGATGCCGATGACGTCGAGGCCCGCGCCGCTGAGATGAAGCGCGAGCAGCGCGCCGACGCCGGCGGACGGGAGCGTCGAGATGATGGTGATCGGATGCGCGAAACTTTCGTAGAGCACGCCAAGCACGATGTAGACGGCCGCGACCGCGGCGAGAATCAGATAGAGCTCGTTCGACAGCGACTTCTGGAAGGCGCTGAGCGCGCCCTGGTAGGCCGTCGTGAACGTGTCCGGCAGGCCAATGTCCGCTTCCGCGCGTTTGATGTCGTCGACTGCGCTGTCGAGCGATGCGCCCGGCGCGAGATCGAACGAGATCGAGACCGACGGGAACTGTCCGAGATGTTCGATCCTGAGGGGCGCGTCGCCCTGGGAAAGCGAGACCACGGCGGATAGCGGAACCTGCCCCGCGGTCGCCGTGGCGGAGGGCAGGTAAATGCCGTTGAGCGCGCTCCGCACGTCGGCCAGGGAGCTCATGTCGGCGTTCAGGATCACCCGGTACTGGTTGTTCTGGGTGAAATATGTCGAGGCGATCCTCTGGCCGAACGCGTCGTAGAGGGCGTTGTCGATCGTCGCGGGCGTGATCCCGAAGCGCGCGGCCGTTTGCCGGTCGATCGCCATCTTGAGCTGGCGCCCTTTCAGCTCGAGATCGCTCGTGACGTTCTCGAACTGACGCGACGCGCGCATCCGGTCCACGAGCCGGGGAACCCAGGCCGTGAACGCCGAAGCGTTCGGATTTTCGAGGAAGAACAGATATTGCGCTTTTCCGACCGTGCTGTCGATCGTCAGGTCCTGCACCGGCTGCATGGCGATTGAAATGCCCTGCACGTCCGCCGTTTCCTGTCGAAGCCGGCGGATGATTTCGATCGCCGTCTCGCTTCGATCGTCGCGCGCCTTCAGCGTGATCAGCATGCGCCCCTCGTTCAGGGCCGTATTCACCCCGTCGACGCCGATGAACGAGGAAATGCTGCTGACGTCACGGTCTTTCAAGATCGCCTCGGCCAGCGCCTGCTGCCTGCGGGACATCTCGGCAAAGGAGGCGTCCTGAGCCGCGGTCGTGATACCCTGAATTGCGCCGGTGTCCTGGAGCGGGAAGAACCCCTTGGGAATTTGGACATACTGGACGCAGGTCATCACCAAAGTGCCGAGCGCGACGACGAGGATCAGCGCCTGATGATCGAGCACCCAGACGAGCGTGCGGTCATATCCGTCGATGATCCGCTGGAATCCGCGCTCGGCCAGCACCGAAATCCGGCTGCGGGAGGACTCGGGGCGATGCCGCATGATCAGCGCGCACATCATCGGAACGAGCGTCAGCGACACCACCGCCGAGAGCACGATGGTCGTCGCCAGCGTGATCGCGAATTCGTGGAACAGCCGACCCACCACGTCCTGCATGAACAGGAGCGGAATGAGGACCGCGATCAGCGAGACGGTCAGCGAAATGATGGTGAAGCCGATCTCGCCGGCGCCGGTCAAAGCCGCCTGGAGAGGCGCGTCTCCGCGCTCGATATAGCGGGCGATGTTCTCGATCATGACGATGGCGTCGTCGACCACGAATCCGCTCGCGATGGTCAGCGACATCAGCGACAGGTTGTCGAGCGAGAAGCCGAACATGTACATGCCGGCAAGCGTTCCGACCAGGGACAGCGGCACCGAAAGGCTCGGGATCAGGGTCGCCGGCAGGTTGCGCAGGAAGACGAAGATCACCAGGACGACCAGCACGACCGCCAGGCCGAGCTCGAACTCGATGTCGGCGACCGAGGCCCGGATCGTCCCGGTCTGGTCGGCCAGCACGGCGACGTCTATGCCGGCCGGAAGCGTCCGCTCGAGGTTCGGGAGGAGCGCCTTCACCGCGTCGACCACGGCGATGACATTGGTTCCGGGCTGTCGCTGGATATTCAGGATGATCGCCGGGGTGCGGTCGGCCCATGCGGCGAGCTCCGAGTTCTCCGGACCCTCGACCACCGTCGCGACATCCGACAGCCGTATGGCGTCGCCGTTCTTGTAGGCGACGACGAGACGCTTGTAGTCGGCGGGCGTCTCGAGCTGGTCGTTGTTGTTGATGGTCGAGTTCTGGGCGGCGCCGTCGAAATTTCCTTTGGGAAGATCGGTGTTCTGGTTGGTGATGTCGGTGCGTATGTCGTCGATCGCGAGGCCGTAGGCTGCGAGCGCGCGCGGATTGACCTGGATGCGCAGGGCCGGCCGCTGGCCGCCGGCGATCGACACCAGACCGACGCCGTTCACCTGCGAGATCTTCTGCGCCATGCGAACGTCCGCCACGTCCTCGACCTGCGTCAACGGCAAGGTCCTGGACGTCAGCGCAAGCGTCAGGACCGGCGCGTTCGCCGGATTGACCTTGGCGTAGACGGGGGGAGCGGGAAGGCCTGAAGGCAACAGGCCGGTCGCGGCGTTGATGGCCGCCTGAACCTCCTGCTCGGCGACGTCCAACGAGAGATTGAGCGAGAACTGCAACGTCGTCACGGCCGCGCCGGCCGAGCTGACCGAGCTCATCTGATCGAGTCCGGGCATCTCGCCGAATTGCCGCTCGAGCGGCGCCGTGACCGCGGTTGTCATCACATCCGGACTTGCGCCCGGGTAGAAGGTCGACACCTGGATGGTCGGGTAGTCGACTTCGGGCAAGGCGGAAACCGGCAGGAAGCCATAGGCCACGCCGCCGACCAGGAGCAGCGCGACCATCAGCAGCGTGGTGCCGACCGGACGAAGGATGAAGATCCGCGACGGGTTCATGAGGCGGGCCTATGGCTTCGCCGCGCCGCCGCCGGTCGGTTGCGCCGCGCCATCCTTCTGGCCCGGTTGCACGCGCGAGTCTGGGGGGAACCTTTTTGGCGTTGTCCGGCTGCTCGCCCGGCGGCGCGCCGGGGCCATTGTTCGTGTTCGCCGCGCCGGTGTTCTGGTCGGAGATGCGGACTTTCATTCCCTCCCGCAGACGATCGGCCCCATCCACGACCACGGTGTCGCCTGCCTTCAGACCCGAGACGATCTGAATTCGGTCTCCGTTTGTCACGCCCGTCTGGACCTTCTGCACCGCGATCGAATTGTCCGGCTTGACCAGGAAGACGAAATCGCCCGGCGCGCCATGCTGGATGGCGGCGACCGGCGCGATCGTGACATTGTCCAGCGTGCGAACGACCATCCGCGCGTTCACGAATTGATTGGGATAGAGCGCCTCGTCCGCATTGGGGAAATCCGCCCGCAGCTTCAGGGTCCCGGTGGTCGTGTCGATCAGATTGTCCAGGCTCGCCAGCGTTCCGGTCGCGATCAGCTTGTCGTTGGTGCGATCGTAAGCCGAGACGGACAACGTCTTTCCCTGTCTGACCTCCTCCCAAATCATGCCGATGTCGTCTTCGGGGAGAACGAACACGACCGAGATCGGTTCGACCTGAGCGAGGACCACGAGGCCGGTCGTGTTCGTTGTCTGGACGTAATTGCCCGGATCGATCAGTCGCAGCCCGACGCGTCCGGTGACCGGCGCGACGATGCGACAGTAGCCGATGTTGAGATTCGCCGTATCGATGTTGGCCTGGTCCTGCTGAACCAGTCCCTTGTCTTGCGCGACCAGGAATTTCTGGTCGGCGACCTGCTGCAGCGCGATGCTGTCCTGCTTGCTCAAGGTCTCGTAGCGGGCAAGGTCCGACTGGGCCTGTTCAAGCAGCCCGGTGTCGTGGGCGAGCGAGCCTTGGGCGAGGGCGAGCGCCGCCTTGTACGGCCGGTCGTCGATCTGGGCGAGGAAATCCCCCTTGTGGACGAGTTGACCTTCCTTGAAGCCGACCTCCATCAACTGGCCGTTGATCTGGGTCTGGACGGTGATCGTGAAGAGCGGCGTCACCGTTCCCAGGCCGGTCAGCGTGTTGTTGATGTCGCCCGCGACGATCTTCGCCGCCCCGACCGGCTGGGCCTGCTGGACAGGGCGCTGCTGGACCGCCTTGGGGGAGAGCAGCCGCCATACGCCCACTCCGACCGCCGCAACGACGAGCAGTAGAAGGATCCACCGCCAACGGCGGCGATTCGGAGGGCGCTGCGATTCTCCCTCGACCTCATCGGCGCCCGGAGAACCGGGCTCCACGACCTCGGGCTCCGACGGAGCAAGCATCCGGGCGGGAACCGTTTCCTCGACTTCCGGACGATCTCTGGTTGTCGAACTCGCGGTCCGCCATTGCCTCAAGGTCAGGTGAAAGCCAAAGATCGCCTCAACGGTCACAACTCCGCTTATTTGCGATTGTTCCGACCCCGAACATCGTTATTGTCATCTTCCGACCGCTGGAGGCTTCAGGCCTGACGCCTTGTCGCGGCGCCATGCGCTTGGGGATCGCTTTGGGCGACCGCCATGCTCAGTCTCTGCTAGTCCCAGTGACGATGGCGACCGCCGGCGTGGCGGGCGCGCCACATCTCGCGAAGCGTCGCGTCGAAGACGAGCTTTTGCTTGTCGTCGAGGCTCGTGTAGAGGGGCGCGGTCGCGTCGGCGAGCGCGGTGAGCTGCGCCGAGCGCTCGCCGAGCCGTTGCGAGAGACTGCGCATCAGATCGACGGGCGACCGCGGCTCGTCGCCATCCGGCTTGTCGCCGTGCTCGCCGCCCCATTGCCGGGGCGCGCTCGCGATATTGCGCAGCGCGGCCTCGAACGTCGCCCAGTTCTTTTCCTGGTCGGGGTTCAGCGCGAGGCTCGCCTTGAAGCCGACAACACGCGCGTCAAAGATCGTCGCGCGCTGCTGCCGCCTCTGCTCGCGCATCTGCTGCCATTGCTGCTGCTGTTCGGCGGACGGCGCACGGCGGCGGGGTGTCGCCGCGGCTGGCGGCCAGGGGGATGGCCAAGGTGAGCGCAGCCGCGGTCCAGGCCGCGAAAGTGAAAAGTCTCATAGCGGATTCCTCAGGTGATCTGGCCTCTTCGGCGAGAAGAGAAACCGGGTTCGCAGGCTCCGCGATTGCGGGCCCTGTCATGCGCCCCCGAGCCACAAGGATAGGGCGCCGATCTCGCGGCGTCATATTAAGCGTTGTTACAAGTGGCGCCGTCCGCGTTGCGCCGTCCGCGTCAAATGGCGGCCGCTGGGGCCCGACCTCCGCGACAGGCCTTAACAAAAAAACAAATTTCCCGGGCTGACGGCGGTCCAGCCCGACCGCATACTGGCGGGCGGAAGGAGGCTGTATGACAACGTTGAGCGCCATGGCGTCCCCGACTGGCGGCAGTGGAGGCCATATCCTCATTGTGGAAGACGACGCGGCGATCCACCTGTTGCTCAGCGAGACCTTGGGCGAGAACGGGTTCGCGGTCAGCACGGCGACGTCGGGCGCGGAGATGGACCGCGCGCTGCGCCGCGAGGCGGTCGATCTGGTGGTGCTCGACGTCATGCTGCCGGGCGAGGACGGTTTCAGCATTTGCAGCCGGCTTCGCGCTTCGTCCAATCTGCCAATCCTGATGCTGACGGCGCTCAGCGAGGACGTCGACCGCATCGTCGGGCTGGAGATCGGCGCGGACGACTATGTGACCAAGCCTTTCAATTCGCGCGAGCTCGTCGCGCGCATTCGCGCCCTGCTGCGGCGGAGCCGCTCCTTCGGCGCCAAGACCGGTCGCCGGCTCGGCCCGTTGCGTTTCGCCGGCTGGCGGCTATTTCCGGCGGAGAGGCGCCTCCTGAGCCCCGAGGGGGTCAGGGTGACGACCACGAGCGCGGAGTTCGACCTTCTGCTCGCCATGTGCCAGCATGCCGGGGAAGTGTTGTCGCGCGAGCAGTTGCTGGAATTGACCCATGGCGGAACCGCCGGGCCGATCGAGCGCAGCATCGACGTTCACATCAGCCGCATTCGCCAGAAGATCGAGCCGGATTCGCGGGATCCGACCTTCATCAAGACCGTGCGGCTCGGCGGATACATCTTCACGCCCGAGGTCGAGGTCCTGTGATGGGCGCCCTGCGCCGGTTCACGCCAGGCACCATCGCAGGCCAGATCACGGGTCTGGTCGTCGTCGCCGTGCTGCTCGGCGTCGTTCTCGCGTCGGGGGTCCTCCTGTATCTGATCAGTCAGGAACAGGTCGGCGGCAACCGCGACATTCTCGTCGCCGTGCGGGCCGCGCACATCGCCGCGGTCGCCAGGGAGGCGCAGAGCGCGAATTCACAGGAGCGCATGTCGTTGATTCTGCGCCGCCCGCATCCGGGCAGCGTCGATGTCGGCCTCGTCTCGGCCGAGGGCTTGGCGCCTTGGATCAAGCCGGCGCCGGATTCGCGGTTCATCGACGCCGTCGCGGAGAGCCTCCGCGACAACTGGGGGTTCGAACCGCTGCGGCGGGTCTCCCAATCCGACGACGAAAACTCCATTTTCCTTGATGTCGGCGGCCACAAGGCGCTGCAATTCGAAGCCTCGCCCCACGGCGGCCTGCACAACCTCCTGTTCGTTCAGACGATCGGCGCGCTCGCGATCATAACGCTGAGCATCCTGTTCCTGTCGGTCTATGCGGTGCGCTGGATCGTGTCGCCCCTCTCGTCGATCGCCTCGGCCGCACGCGACTTCGGCCGGGCCGGCGCGGACGAGGGCGAGCTCGGCGTCGGCGGCCCTCGCGAGATCGAGGAGGCCGCGCAGGCGCTGAACGACATGCGCCGTCGCGTCCGCGCTTTGGTCAATGAGCGCACGCAGATGCTGGTCGCGATCAGCCACGACCTGCGCACGCCGCTGACTCGCCTGCGCCTGCGCGCCGAACGGGTGAGGGACGAGCCGCTGCGCGCCGCGATGCTGCAGGATATCGGCAAGGTCGGCGAGATGTTGACCGAAACGCTGGCCTACGTCCGCGAGGGCGGCCAGCGGGAGCAGCCTTCGCTCACGGATTTGCCGAGCTTGCTCGAGACCATCGCCGCCGAGTTCTCGGACGTCGGTCACAAAGTCTCCTACCGCGGTCCCGATCGGCTGGCTTTCGCCGGTCGCGCCCAGGCGATCGGGCGGGCGGTCACCAACGTCGTCGAGAACGGGACGAAGTTCGGCTCGCAGGTCGAAATCGCCTTGCGCTCGCTCGATCACGGGGTGGTGGAGATTCAGGTCGACGACGACGGTCCAGGCATTTCGTCCGCGCTGCTCGGTCGGGTTTTCGAGCCGTTTTTCAAGGGCGACAGCGCGCGATCGGTTGAAGGGCGCGGCGGCTTCGGTCTCGGGCTCTCCATTGCGCGCGACATCGTCGAGAGACACGGCGGCGTTATCGAACTCGTCAATCGGGCGCCCCACGGCTTGAGCGTTCGCACGACCTTCAAACCACTGCAGCTTATGCCGGCCTGGGAGACGACCTCCGCCGCCTGAACCCGCGCGCAGGTTGGTTTGGCGTCCGGTCTTCGCCGTCGATTGCAACGCGCGCAGACTAAGCGCCGCGCCCGCCCATGCCATCCCGGATCGGAGATCGGAAAATCGCGCGGTTGCCTCCGCCGCCCCCCTCGGGCAAATTCACCGCCATGCCAGCACCCGTAAACCAACTCGTCATCGCGCTCGCCCAGATTCCCTCCGTCGTCGGCGACATCGCCGCCAATGCGGAGCGGCTGAGGAAAGCCCGCGCCGAGGCCGCCGCCTTCGGGGCGGACATTGTCATGACCCCGGAACTCTTTCTCGCCGGCTACCCGCCCGAGGACCTGGTGCTGAAGCCGGCCTTTCAGGAGGCCTGCCGGGCGGCGTGCGAGGAACTCGCGCGTGAGACGGCGGATGGAGGCCCGGCGATGCTGGTCGGCCTGCCGTGGGTGGAAAAGGGCAAGCTGCACAACGCCGTGGCGCTCATCCACGGCGGGCGGATCGAGGCGGTTCGATTCAAGGTCGACCTGCCGAACTACGGCGTGTTCGATGAGAAGCGGGTGTTCGTCCCCGGTCCGTCGCCGGGACCGATCGGGTTTCGCGGGGTCCGCATCGGCGTTCCGATCTGCGAGGACATCTGGGGGCCGGACCCGGTCGAATGCATCCTCGAGACCGGCGGCGAGATACTGCTCGTCCCCAACGCGAGCCCGTACGAACGCGACAAGCTCGCGATCCGCCACAATGTCGCGGTCGACCGTGTGGTCGAGAGCGGCCTGCCGCTGATCTATCTCAACATGGTCGGCGGACAGGACGAGGTCGTTTTCGAGGGGGCTTCCTTCGTGCTGAACGCCGACCGCAGCCTCGCCGTTCAGCTTCCGGCGTTCCGGCCGATGGTGGCGCGCACCGTTTGGCAGCGCGGCGCCAAGGGCTGGATCTGCGTCGAAGGCCCGAAGGAGGTGGTCGAGGAGGGCGACGAGGCCGATTACGCCGCCTGCGTGATGGGCCTGCGCGACTATGTCGACAACAACCGCTTTCCCGGCGTCGTGCTCGGGCTCTCGGGCGGCGTCAATTCGGCGCTGTGCGCGGCGATGGCGGTCGACGCGCTCGGCGCGGGCCGCGTCCACGCCGTCATGCTGCCCTACCGCTTCACCTCGAACGAGTCGCTCTCCGACGCCGCCGCCTGCGCCGAAGCGCTGGGCGTCCGCTACGACATCGTGCCGATCGCCGAACCGGTCGAAGGGGTCGAGCACGCGCTGGCGAGAATGTTCGCGGGACGAGCCGCGCGACATCACCGAGGAGAACATCCAGAGCCGCGCGCGCGGCGTGATCCTGATGGCGATCTCCAACAAGTCGGGCGCGATGGTGGTCACGACCGGCAACAAGTCGGAGATGTCGGTCGGCTACGCCACGCTCTACGGCGACATGAACGGCGGCTTCAATCCGATCAAGGACCTCTACAAGATGGAGGTGTTCCGCCTCGGCGCGCTTCGCAACCGCTGGAAGCCGGTCGGCGCGCTCGGGCCCGACGGCGCAGGTCATTCCTCGAGAACATTCTCGTCAAGCCGCCGAGCGCCGAATTGCGCGAGAACCAGAAGGACGAGGATTCGCTGCCGCCCTATCCGATTCTCGACGGCATCCTGCACAGGCTGGTCGAAAAGGAGATGCGGGTCGCCGACATCGTCGCCGAAGGCTACGACCCGGAGACGGTGCGCAGGATCGAGCGGCTGCTCTATCTCGCCGAATACAAGCGCCGGCAGTCGGCGCCGGGGGTCAAGGTCGGCCCGAAGAATTTCGGCCGCGACCGGCGCTACCCGATCGTCAATCGCTTCCGCGATCCCGGCTTGCCGGCGCAGGCGCCCGATGCGGCGATCGCGCCCCGAGGTGCGGAGGGGACGAGCGAACGGTTCGAAGAGTGACGCGGACGCGTTCGGCGCCGAGGCGGACGCTCATGCATGGGAGCGCGATCGGATGCGATCGATTTCCGTGTCCCAGTCCTGAACCACCGGGCGGCCTTTCTTGTAGCGAAAATCGCAGACTTCGTCGCCCTGAGCGAGCGTTTTGGCGCGGCGCAGGCCCGAACCGATCGCTGCGCTCTTGAGAAAATCATTCAGGCAGACGTAGGGCGCCAATTCCGGCGCGCCCTGCGACCGGAAGTATTTCACCAAACCACATTCCGTATAATTATATCCGTAGTCGAATTCCTTGCCGTCGCCGGGAACAAACGTCGCAACCCAGTTTGCTGGATATTCGCGCTTTTGCGTCCACTTGGCCCAGGACGCCATGGCGGCAAGCGAGTTGGGGTTGAACAGATCGTCCCCTTCCCGCGCGGTCTCTTCTTTTGGCGTGGCTTCAAGGCTGGCCTTATACAAATCGTAGATCAGTCTGCCCACGTCTTCCGCCGTCTTGCCGACAGAACGCATCGGGATATACAGCGCCAGATACCATCCGGCCACCGGGATGAACTGGGTGTCCCAGTTTCTTTCTCCCCCGACGTCCGGAAACCCTGCGAACAGCCTGTCGAAAGTCGCGAGCGCCTCCTGCGCCATTATGCGGCTCTTGTCCGCGCCGAACTCGGGCCGCCATACCTCCTGCGCGCCGTCTGCAATCTGATGGAAGGCGGCTTTCAACACCTCCTCGCGCAGCGCATAATAGGCTCGCGGCGCTTCGGCTCCGAGAACGCCCGCGTCCGCTCTCCCCGACAGGCCGCATCCAACCCACAGCGCCGACCACGCGACCGAAAAGGCCAGTGCGTCGCGTCGAGACAGATTGTCCATTGTCATCCCTCCTGTCGTCCGAATCGCGCTGAAGCGAAGCGACAATGAGATCGCCGTCGTTAAATTGTACGACAACCTCGTTTCGGTCAGACGCGGCGTTCTGCCGCAGTCCGGGCAAACCGATGAGGTGCGGCGCCACAGCTCGGCGGCGGCGGGCCGCACAACCCGTTTGGTCGTCGTCTGGGCTTCATGCGAGTCGGTTATCGAAGCGTAACGGAGGCCTCCATGGATATCGACGCGAGCGAACTCGACCAGCTGCAGACGGATTACAAGAAGGCGGTGGAGGACTGGGTCGCCGCGATCCGCAAGGAGGAGGCGCTCGCGTCCGTCCACCACTCGACCGCCGATCTCGACGCGTGGGAGGAGGCGGGGTTCGAGGAGCACAAGGCGCAGCGCGAGGTCATCTATCGCAAGAAGCTCTATGAGGACGCGCTGCGCGAGGACCTGTTCGGGTTCTGAGAGTCGTGCTCCGCTTTCCGTTCCGACCCCACCGTTTGCGCGATCGGACGGCGTTGCCGATGCGTCACACTGCCGGCCAAATGTGGGCGGAATTAAATCAACATGTTGACTGGGCTAACGTCGGCGCCCAGTGTACATAAGATCACGCTGAGTTTTTGCGGGTTATGAGATGGCGGGAGGCGCCCATTTCTCGCTTACGCCGACTGTTGTTTGCGACGATGCTTGCGCTTGCAGCCGGCCAGGCCGCTTACGCGCAAACCATTGGCTCGACCGCCGAGACGCACAACGTTGTGTCGCGCGAGCTGGCCGGGGCCGCCGCCGCGCTGAACCCGGGCGACTCCGTTTTTCGTGACGAGATTGTCCGCACCGGGACGGAATCGACGGCGAAGCTCGTCTTTCTCAATTCGACCAATCTGGCGATCGGTCCGACCTCGCGCGTGACGCTCGACGTCTTCGTCTATTCCGGCGAGGTCAGCGCGCAGAAGATGACGGTCAATCTCGCCAAGGGGCTGTTTCGGTTCACCACCGGCGCGCTCGACAAGCGCGCCTACGTGATCTCGACGCCCAACGCCTCGATCGGCGTGCGCGGCACGGTGCTCGACATCGGCGTACAGAGCGCGCAGCAGATGCGCGTGACTCTCGTCGAAGGCCAGGCGCTGGTCTGCCCGCGGCGGCCGGGGATCACGTTCGAGCAGCAGGTGCGGAACTGCAGCCAGGGCGCCGGCGGCCGCTGCGAGTGCCTCGACCTCAACCATGCCGGCCAGACGGCGCAGGTCAAGAAATCGGGCGGCGCGAATGAAGCGGCCCTGGTCTCGACGCCGGTCGATTTTGCCTCGCTCTGCTCGGGCGGCTCCTCGCTCTGCTCCGGCGCAAGCTATGCGTCTCTGACGCAGGGCGGCGGAGGTGGAGGCGGCGGCGGCTTCCCATCGGGGGCGCTATGCGGACACTGAGCCCCGACGCCGCCGAAGCGGCTTCGCAAAGCCACCGCGCATCACGCGCGTTCATTGCTCTCGCACAATCGTGGCGGGCGTGCATAGCCTGCATACTGGCTGGCCTGGCGGCGCCGGCCATGCTCTCAAGCCCCGCGCTCGCGAACTGCATGAGCACCGCGTTCGGCCGTGCAATCGCCGATGACGGATCGACTTGCACCTTCCCCGGGCCCTACTCGACGGTCGTCAACGACGAAGACGCCGTTCTCGCCCTTTCGGGCGCTCAGGTCACCGTGCAGGGAACGACGATCTCGACCAGCGGCGACGGCTCCAAGGGATTTGATATCCAGGGTTCCGGCACCGTGGTCACAATAAGCAACGTCGGCGTCACGACGACGGGCACGATCAGTTCCGAGACCCGAGACCACGCTCAGGCGTTATACAATGGCGATGGCTCCTCCTCCGCAACAAGCCCAACCGGCGGCGGCGTCGCCAACGTGACCAATTCCACCTTTGTCACCAGGGGCGCCGATTCCATCGGGGTGGACACGCTGGACGGCGGAACGACGACCTTGAACGGCGGCTCGGTATCGACGTCGGGCGCGAACTCGAACGCGATCCAGACCAGCAGCGCCGCGAAGACGATCGTCGGCGTCGGTCCGTCCGGCCCGACCTTCATCTCAACCACAGGCGACGCTTCTTACGGGGTCGGCGCGAACGGCGGGGGCCTGACGACGATCGTCGGCGCCACGATCAGCACGACAGGCAACGGGTCGGGCGGACTGGCGATCAACGGCGTAGGCTCCGAAATCGACGCGACCAACGTGACGATCGCCACGACCGGCGCCTACGATCCCGCGTCGGGGCAGCATTCCTACGGCGTGTACAACGGCGAAGACGGGATCTACCTGAACGGAGGAGTGGCGAGGCTCACCGACGACGCCATCTCGACGCAGGGCGTCAAGATGTATGGCGTCATCACCGCAAACGCGGGCGTCACCTACCTCAACGGCGTCTCCGTTGCGACCTTCGGCCAGGACGCGCACGCGCTGTTTGTCACCGGCTCCGGCTCTCAAGCCAACCTCAGTGGCACGAACGTGTTCGCGACCCAGGGCGCCGGCGCGAGCGGAATCATCGCCAGCCTCGGCGGCGTAATCAGCGCGACCGGCCCGATCTCGGTGACGACGTCCGGCGGGCTGTCGCCCGCATCCGGGTTCGGGGCCAACGGAGTCGTCGCCGACGGCTCGGGCGCGGTCGTCAATCTCGCGTCGGCGACGATCACGACCTCGGGCCCGGGCGCGATCGGGCTCGCGGCGAGCGACTCGACGGCGAGCGGCGGCGCCGGAGCGATCACGGCCTCGGGGACGCTCACCATCAGGACGACGAACGCCTCCGACATCGGCGTCCTTCTCGAGGGCGCCGGCGCTTCGGTGATCGCGACCGGCGGCGGCACGATTTCCACGGCCGGGAACGCCATCGACTTCACCCGCGGAACCAACCAGACCGCGACCTTCGACGGCTTCGACATCACCAATCAGTCGGGCGATCTCGTCTTCGCCGACCCGTCGGTCGCGACTCTCAATTTCAACAATACGACCGCCAACGCCGGAACGAACACCCTGCTTGACGCCACCGCGGGCAGCGTCGTGACGCTGAACGCCAACGCCTCGACCCTGACCGGCGTCATTCGGACAGACACGACGTCGACATCCAACGTCAATCTGACCAACGGGACGATATGGACCGTGACCGGTCCGTCCACCGTCACCAATCTCAGCGTCGCCAACAGCATCGTCGTCTTTGCGCCGCCGGGGTTGGGCGGCGGGTTCAAGACTCTCACCGTCGCCAATTATTCCGGCTCCGGCGCCAACGTCACGATGAACGCGTCGCTCAACGGATCGAATTCGGCCTCGGATCAGATCATCATTAATGGGGGGCGGGCGACTGGCCTGACGCTCCTCACGATCAACAACGTCGGCGGTCTCGGCGGACAAACTTCCGGCCCCGGCATTCCTCTGGTGATCGCAATCAACGGCGGCGCGATCGCCTCCAACGCTTTCGCGCTGGCCAACACGCCGCTCGCTGGCGGGTTCCGTTACACCCTCGATGAGTCGAACAACGCCTGGTATCTCGTGTCGCAGCCGGCCTCGACGGTCGCCGACGTCACCAACTCGGTCACCAATGTCGCCAAGGCGCAACAGACCCAGATGATCACCAATCGGGTCCTGGCCTCGATCCTGCTCGGGGCGACCGAACAGATCAGTTGTTCGAGCTGCGGCTCCGGTTTCGCCTCGGTTGGCTCGTTTGCCGCGGGCGCTCACGGCCGCTGGGGCCTGACCGACGAGCTGACGCTGATGGGCGGTTTTTCCTACAATCAGTGGAATGCTTCGGGCATCACGGTCGACAATGCGCCGACCATAGCCGGATCGCTGGTCTACGATTTCTGGAAGTGGGGCGCGAGCCGGCCTTTCCTGGAAGCCGGAGGGGCGCTGACCCCGTACGAAGACGTCCATTACTCCCGCTCCTATGCCGACGGTTTCACCACCTCGGTCGGCAACGCCTCCGCGATCAACCGCAACCTCTCCCTGTTCGCGCGAGCAGGATGGATCGCCCGCCTGACCCCGGTCGACGAGGCGGCGATCTCCGGCGATCTCAGCCGCAACTGGATGCAGACCGGCGGCTACACCGAGGCGACGAGCGCGCTCAACCCGTTTCCCGCGACGGTCAGCAACGGGCTCGATCTCCTGAATGTGGCCCGCATCGGCGCGCAAATCACCCATCTCTTCAATGGGAACATCGAAGCGAATGTGAGCGGCGCAGTCGCCTATGGGTTCGGCGCGGGCGCCGGGTCTGCGGTCAACGTCTACGACTTCGGCCCGATCGCCCCGAACGCGCTGCCCAATACGACATGGGCCGAATGGGGCGCGCGGCTCGGGTATCGCTACAGCGATCGGCTGGTTATCGACGCCTTCGTGGTCGGCACGGCGTTCGGCGAAGTCGGGACCACGGTGCATGGCGGAATCGGTCTGCGCTACTCCTTCTGACGAGCCGCCGTCCGCGTTCACTTCGCGCAGATCGTCACCGCGCCCGGCGCGCCCCACATGGCGCAGGGGGAAAAGCTGAAGCGATAAGTCCCGTTGGCGGGGGCGACGAAGGTCATCGCGCCGGGCGCCTGCGCGTCGCCGAAGAAGTAGCCTCCCGGCCCTTCGACGTTGGGATCGCGCGGGCGCCGAAGCGTCGTGACCTGCCCGCTGCGAGGGTCGATTTCGGCCGCCTCGCCGGTCATCTCGGCGGAGATCCTCTGTCCGTGGGAGAAGTCGCCGACAAAGGTGGTGGCGGCGCCGTGGTAGGTCCAGCAGGCCCGGCCGGGCGGCATCCGAATCCTGGCGAGCGACAGGTGGTCGCAGGCGCTGGCGAACGCGGAGGCGTCAGGCGCGGCGGCGAAGCCAAGGAGCGCCGCCACGAACGAAACAATGCCGATTGCTTTCATGCCTTCCCTTCGCCCTTCGGGCCGAAGCTACTGCGCCCCCGGCGGCGGGACCAGCGGGCAACGCGCCTGAGTTTACACCCACGCTCCGACGCAGAAGCCGGGGCAAAAGCTCGCTGACAAAATGTTGCGGAAAATCAGAATACGCGATAGCACCAATACAAGGGGCAATGCAGGAAAAGCGCCGGCGTGGGGCGGGGCGCGCTTCCGGGTCGTCTTGGAGGATCCAAAACTTTTAAACTTGATTTTTATGTAGATAAAGCGTCGCTACACGGCGGCCCCGCTCCTCGCGGCTGTTCCGGAACCCCCGTTCGGAGCTACGCCGAATCGAAAATGGCGCCATAAGCCACTGGCGCCGCTTAAAACCGAAGGGATCTATATACGTGCTTGACCCAAAGCAAAAAGGAGCGTAGGGCGTTTGCAAGATCGGAGCCGCCCCATGCTCGCCCACTTCGACAGCCTCTATTCCCTCTTTGAAGCGTTCCCCGACGAACAATCCTGCATCGACCATCTTCGGTCGATCCGCTGGCGCGATGGCGAGTTCTGCCCGCATTGCGGCGGAAACCGCATTTATCACTTCTCGGACCGCAAGACGTTTAAGTGTGGCGATGCCGATTGCCGTGAGCGGTTTTCGATCAAAGTCGGTACGATCTTTCAGGACACGAAACTCCCGCTTCGTAAGTGGTTTGCGGCCATTTGGATGATCACGAACCATCCGAAGGGGATCGCCTCGACCACGTTGGCGAAGGATCTGAAAATCACGCAAAAGTCGGCGTGGTTCGTTATGCATCGCCTTCGTCATGCGGCGCGTACGAAGTCATTCAATGCGCCCCTGAAAGGCACAGTTGAGGCTGATACGACGTTCGTAGGCGGCAAAGACCATAACCGCCACGCCGAGGACCGCACAAAGGGATACGGCGGCAAGGGCAAGGAAGTTGTGCTCGGCGTCGTCGAGCGCGATGGCGAGCTTCGCGCCGAGCATATCGCCGACAACAATGCGCCGACCATCCGCAAGAGCATTCGTGAGAATGTCGAGCCGGGTTCGTATATCATATCAGATGGTGACGCCGCGTTTCGTATGGCAGAATTCAAGAACGACTACGTGGAACACGGCAAAGGCGAATACGTTCGGGGCAACATCCACACGCAGAAAATCGACAGCGTGTGGGCGCTCCTGAAGCGCCAGATCATCGGCATCCACCATTGGGTGTCGCCGAAGCACCTGCAACGCTATGTCGATGAAATGGCTTGGAGGTTCAACCGTCGCGACATGAAGCCCGCGCCGCGCATGAACGGCGAGGGTCGCCTTACGTACAAGGCGCTGATCGCGTGACCAACAAGAAGGGGACGAAGCTCGACCCGCCGCTTCGGCTCGACATTGACTTCGCCGAGGCCCTGAATCGTTTTGTCGCAACGGTCCCGAAGGAGGTTGACGAGAGTATCGAGCGTTCTAAAACAAAAAGGCCGCCGCAGGACGTGACCCCGCGACGGTCTCCGCGCACTAAGCGCTAGTCAATCGTTATCCGCAACAGCGCCAGTATCCTGAAACATGGTGCGGGTTCCCAAGTTTGGAAATCCGCATATGCTCACTGACGTAATGGCAGCAACGAGTTATCATTTGTCCTTTCTGTGAAAGGGCACGTTGCGCCGGTCGGCGGAAAGAGTTATATATCCCAAGGACTCCGGGAACTGCTCTTCCCGCCTTCCAAGATCCAGGTGTGCCCGAGAAACTCCCGGATCTAACCCGAAACGGCCCGCTTCGAGAGGACTGCAATTCCTCTCTGGCGGGCCGACTCGTTTCAGGCCGACGAAAAGACTCATAGTCGATCGCGCATTTTGGCACAAGCGGTACAGCGGGAACATTTTTCATTGGCGGAACCGCGTCGGTCGTGTTAGTGACCTGCGTCCAGAGAGACGGCGGGAATCATGGCTATGGAAACGGAACCGGCGCTACAGCGGGCGCTTTCTCGCAAGCGGGAACTCGAAGCAGAGTTGCGCAAGATCGAGAACTTTCTGGAAGTGTACCAAGAATTCTCCGGACCTCTATCGTCGGGAGAAGCTGGCGTGACTGGTGCCGGGGATGATTCCGGGAGTACCGGTACGACCTCGACGCCTCAGCCTTACAAATATAATGCAAGCCGCGCACCAAGAATGTCGCAGGACGAATTTGAGAGTTTGGTTAGAAAAATCTTGTTGGAAGTTGGACGTCCTCTGGTCCGGGAAGCAATTCTTGAGAAAATTCACCAACTAGGACGGCGATTAGGAGAGACGGATCATAAAGAGCTTGGCACCTTAAAAACCAAACTCTGGAGAGCCAGAGATTCCCTTATTCCGATAGCGGGTTTCGGATATTGGTTGGCTGATGTTCCTTGCGAGCCCATTAGCTATAATCCGCAGGAATCGGCGGGGTCAGCAAAATGACCCTTGAGGAATATTGGGCTGAAATCCACCAGATGGGACTGACGCCAACACGCGTTTCATCCGTGTTCAGGGCGCGGGACGGAACCGCCGTTTATGTTGACGACCCGACAATAGCTAGTCCAGCGCAACGCGCAGAAACAATCGAAAGATTGAAATTCAAAGTGCTCGGGATTGAGCCGGTCAGCAAGCCTCAGCATGACTCAGGGCGAGCAATTCAATAGGGACCGCAACCCAAGAACAGTCGTCATCGCTCTCAACCTCCGAGACGGCGACCGACATACCATCCGCAGCGAACATCGCCTCGATTGCGAGCGGAATTTGTTGCCGCACTTCCTCTAGAGACCGCCTTGCAACAAGCAGCCCCGCTAAATCAGGACTCTCGGCATAGTACAAGCCCTCGCGACCGCGCTCGACGGTTATCCTGACTATCCTCGCTTTCATTTTTGAGGATGGCATGTGAGCGGCTCCCGTGCAGGTCGGAGTCCGGAATATAGGTCACTTCGGGCTCTAGGACAAGCGAAATACATTCAACGTATGTACTTCGGGCAAAGGTCAAGCACGTATATAGGTCCCAAACCGAATCGAAAACGGCGAGGGGGTCAGTGCCGGAAGTGGCGCATTCCGGTGAACACCATGGCGACCCCCGCCTCGTCCGCCGCCGCGATCACCTCCGCGTCGCGGACCGAGCCGCCGGGCTGGATGACGGCGGTCGCGCCGGCCGCGATCGCCGACAAAAGGCCGTCGGCGAACGGGAAGAAGGCGTCCGATGCGACGACCGAGCCTTTGGTGCGCGGCTCCGCCCAGCCGGCGGCCTTGGCGGCGTCGAGCGCCTTCAGGCCTGCGACGCGCGCCGAATCGACGCGCGACATCTGCCCGGCCCCGACCCCGGCGGTCGAGCCGTCCTTCACATAGACGATGGCGTTCGACTTCACGTGCTTGGCGACCTTCCAGGCGATCTTGAGGTCGGCCGTCTCGGCGGGAGTCGGCGCGCGCTTGGTGACGACCTTGAGGCCAGCCTCATCGAGCGCGCCGCTGTCGCGGTCCTGCACCAGAAGGCCGCCCGCGACGGAGCGCACCGTCAGGCTTTTGGCGCGCGGGTCCGGCAGGTCGCCCGCGATCATCAGGCGGAGGTTCTTCTTCGACGCCACGAGCGCGATCGCCTCGTCGTCGGCCTCGGGGGCGATGATGACCTCGGTGAAGATCTCGACGATCCTCTTCGCGGTCGCGGCGTCGAGCCGCCGGTTCAGCGCCACGATGCCGCCGAACGCCGAGACCGGATCGCAGGCCAGCGCCTTCTCGTAGGCCTCGAGGAGGCTCGCCCCGACGGCCACGCCGCAGGGGTTGGCGTGCTTGATGATCGCGACCGCCGCGGTCTCCGCCGGATCGAATTCGGCGACCAGTTCGTAAGCCGCGTCGGTGTCGTTGATGTTGTTGTAGGACAGCTCCTTGCCCTGGGCCTGCCGCGCGGTCGCCACGCCCGGACGCGTGTCGGCGGTCAGATAGAGCGCGGCGCTCTGGTGCGGGTTCTCGCCGTAGCGCAGCGCGCCGAAACGCTCGTGCAGGACGCCGCCGAAGGCGCGCCATTTCGGCGTGGTCTCGCCGATCTCCTCAGCCAGCCAGTTGGAGATCGCGGCGTCGTAGGCCGCCGTCCGGGCGTAAGCCTTCTGCGCCATGCGGCGGCGGAAGGAGAGGCTCGTTCCGCCCTCGTGACGGTCGAGTTCGGCGAGCAGGTCGGCGTAGTCGGCGACGTCGACGATGACGACCACGTCGTCGTGGTTCTTCGCCGCCCCGCGGACCATGGCCGGGCCGCCGATGTCGATGTTCTCGACCTTGTCCTCGAAGGACGCGCCGCGCTTCAGGGCCGCCTCGAAGGGATAGAGATTGACGATCAGAAGGTCGATCGGGGCGATATCGTTGGCGATCATCGCGGCCTGATGCGACGGATCGGCGCGGATGGCGAGCAATCCGGCGTGGATGCGGGGATGGAGCGTCTTGACCCGGCCGTCCATCATTTCGGGGAACCCGGTGAACTGCGCCACATCGACGACCGGCAGGCCGGCGGTGTCGAGCGCCGCCGCCGTCCCTCCGGTCGACAGGATCTCGACGCCGCGCCCAATCAGCGCCTTTCCGAGATCGACGAGGCTCGCCTTGTCGGAAACCGAGATCAGCGCCCGTGCGATCTTGACGATATCTTCCGGCATCGACCCCTGCTCCTTGCGCCGCGCGACGGCAATGTCGCGGCGCATAGCACGACCCGGCGGCGCCGGAAACGCCTGCGAATGGCCAAGCCGCGCCCGCTCCACCCTCATTTCGTCGGGCGGCGTCGCTGGCGGGATCAATTTGGCCAAATCGGACGTTTAGTGTGTGACGCAGACCTGTTTCAAGGAGGACCCCATGCTCAGGAAGATCGCGCTCATCAGTCTCGCCGCCTCCCTCGCGCTCCCAGCGGCCGCATTTGCGGAGTCTCCGACGGGGTATGGCACGGAAGGGCCCAACGGTAAGCAGCTTCACAGCCGGGCGGAGAGCAGCTTCAGTCGCCACTGGAACCAGTCCAACGAAAGCAAGTATCGCGCCGAGAGTTCGGCCGCCTGGATGCGCCGGCACGGCAAGGGCTTCCCCAGCCCGTTCTAGCCCAAAACGCCCTCACCGGCTGCGCCCGAAGGGCGGGGCGCGCTCGGAGGGCGCGATCGCCGCTCGGCTATTTTATTTCGCGCAGGGCCGCGCAGGTCGGCGCGGCGAAGGAGCATTGCCGGCCGGAGGGCAGAGCGCGCCCGTCCGGGAGGACGTACGCGATCTGGCTCACATGCGCATTGGTCATCACGATCCTGACGTCGCAGGGCGTCGCCGTCGCGAGCAGGCTGAAGTTGGTCCCGACGCTCCAGGGCGGGCTGTCGGTGGTGGTGACGCCGGTCTGATAGGTCCAGATCTCCGTGGCTTGCGCAGGCGCCGTCCGCCACCGGGGCGGCCCCATGCAGGCAAGGATGTCGCGCTTGGAGAGGCCGATCATCGTCGCCTGGGCGACCGGGTCGGTCTCCGGCGCCGCCGCGCAGCCGGCGAGCGCGAACGCGGCAAGGCCGATAGCGCCGTATGTGTTCAAGCCTCGCCCCCCGATGCTTCGGGCCGCAAAATCGCGATCCGCGTGTCGCCATAAACCCGTTCGTCGACCAGCGTAAGGCCTGCGGGCGCGACGATCTCCGCCTTGGCCGCCTCTTCCACGACGCAAAGCGCGTCGCGCGCGAGCCAGCCGCCCGCGACCAGCGCGGCGAGCGCGGGCCCGGCGAGGCTCCGCCCATAGGGCGGGTCGAGGAAGGCCAGCGCGAACGGACCGCCGGTCGGGGCTTTGCCGAGCTTGGTCGCCTCCGCCCGCCAGATGCGGGTGACCCCACCGAGACCCAGAGCCTCAACATTGGCGCGCAGCAGCGCACGGGCCTCCGCCCCGTTGTCGACCATCAGCGCGAAGCGAGCGCCGCGCGACAGCGCCTCGATCGCCAGCGCGCCCGATCCGGCGAAGAGATCGACCACGCGCCGCCCCTCGACCGAGCCGGGATAGCGGTGCTCGAGAATGTCGAAGATCAATTCCCGCAGCCGCTCGGAGGTCGGGCGAATGTCGCGCGAGCCCGGCGCGGCGAGGACGCGACCCTTCAGCCGCCCCCCGACGATCCGCATCGGCTAGCGCTTCGGCGGCGGCCGGCGCGGCCCGCCGGCGGCCTTCGGCGGGCCTCCGCCCGGGCGACGCCCACCCCCGGCCGCGCCTTTGGGCTTGCCGCCGTATCCGCTTGGGCCTCGGCCGCCGGCGCCGCCGCGAGGCTGCTCGTCGCGACGGGGCGGCCGCGCCTCGCCGCCTTCGACGCGTGGCGGGCGGGGCGCGCGATCCTCCCATGGCTTTCGCGCAGTGTACGGCTTCGAGGCCGGGCGGACGTCGCCTTCGGCGCGTGGCGGCCGAGGCGCGCGGTCCTCCCATGGCTTTCGCGCGGCGTATGGCTTCGAGGCGGCGCGGGCTTCGTACGGCTTCGAGGCGGCGCCCGCTCCGCCTTCGGCGCGCGGCGCGCGACGGGGCGGCCGCGCCTCGCCGCCTTCCGCCCTCGGCGGGCGCGGCGCGCGGTCCTCCCACGGCTTCCGCGCGGTGTACGGCTTCGAGGCGGGGCGGGCTTCCCCTTCGGCGCGCGGCGCGCGACGGGGCGGCCGCGCCTCGCCGCCTTCCGCCCTGGGCGGGCGCGGCGCGCGGTCCTCCCACGGCTTCCGCGCGGTGTACGGTTTCGAGGCGGGGCGCGCGTCGCCTTCGGCGCGCGGCGCGCGACGGGGCGGCCGCGCCTCGCCGCCTTCCGCCCTCGGCGGGCGCGGCGCGCGGTCCTCCCACGGCTTCCGCGCGGTGTACGGCTTTGAGGCGGGGCGGGCTTCCCCTTCGGCGCGCGGCGCGCGACGGGGCGGCCGCGCCTCGCCGCCTTCGCCGCGGGGCGCGCGGCGCGCGGTCCTCCCACGGCTTCCGCGCTCCTCGCGGCTTCGATGCGTTCCGGCCGCTCTCCTCGTGGCGTTCCCCGCGCGGCGGCCGCTCGCGCCCCTCGCCGTCGCGCGCGCGCTTCGCATCGAAAGAGGCTGATCGCCGCGGCCGCTCGGGCCCGGTCTCGAACGATCGACCGCGACGCTCTTCCTTCGCCTCGACGACGGCTTTCGAGATGCGCTCGACCGCGACCGTCCGGCCTTTGCGGTCTTGGGTCGCGCCCCGCGCGATCCGCTTGCGCGGGGCCGCGCCGTCGGCGGCTGCGATCTGCGCCCGAAGGGCCGAGACGTGCTTGCGCTTGCGCTCGGGCGTCGACGGCGCCGGCGGGCTCGCCGTCGCGGCGCCTCGTCGCGCTCGCGACCTCGCTCACGCTCGGGGCCTGCGCGGCGCGCCTTGCCGGCGCTCGCGGGCCGTCTCGGCCGCTCCTCGCGCGGCGGCTCGACGATCGGGTCGGGGCGTGGTCGGCGATCGGCGCGTCGAAATCGACGCCCGCCTCCTTGGCGAGCTTGACGCCGAGCTGGTCGCGCAGAACGCGGGTGCGCACTTCGGCGACCTCGCCTTCCCCCAGATCGCCGAGCTCGAACGGACCGAACGACACGCGGATCAGGCGGTTCACCGAGAGCCCGAGGTGCTCGAGCACCCGCTTGATCTCGCGGTTCTTGCCCTCGCGCAGACCCATGGTGATCCAGGCGTTGGAGCCCTGCTCGCGGTCGAGCTCGCGCCTCGATGCCCGCGTAGTCGATCCCGTCGACCGTGATCCCGTCGCTCAAGGCGCTCGAGCTGGGCCTGCTCGACGGTCCCATGGGCGCGCACCCGGTAGCGGCGCAGCCAGCCGGTCGAGGGCAGCTCCAGCACCCGCGCGAGCCCGCCGTCGTTGGTGAGGAGCAGCAGGCCCTCGGTGTTGATGTCGAGCCGCCCGACCGCGACGACGCGCGGCAGGTCCGGCGGCAGGGCGTCGAAAATCGTCGGCCGCCCCTCGGGATCGCGCGCGGTGGTGACGAGGCCGCGGGGCTTGTGGAACAGGAACAGGCGGGTGCGCTCGGGCGCGGCGAGCCTCTTGCCGTCGACCCGCACGTCGTCTTCGTCGGTCACGTTGTAGGCGGGGCTCTCGAGCGCCTTGCCGTTGACGGCGACGCGCCCCGCGGCGATCCAGGCCTCAGCCTCGCGGCGCGAGCACAGGCCCGCCCGCGCCATCACCTTGGCGATGCGGCTGCCTTCGCGAACCTCCGGCTCGGGTTTGGTTTCGTCGCTCATGCTCGTTCGAGTCCGTCTCGCGGGCTCGCCGGATTGCCCGGAGCGAGCCGCCTGTCCTAAGCCCGAAGGCGCGCGGCCGCCAAATGAAAAAGCGAGCGTCGCGGGACCGCCGCGAGCGGCCAAGGACGAAGTGCCGAATGGCGAGCCTGTCGACAGCGCTAGCGACCCGATGAGCGTCGCCTTCGCCGAAGCGCGCGCGGCCGAGGCGCGCGGCGAAGCGCCCGATCGGGGCGGCCGTCGTCCGCGACGGCGTCGTGATCGCCCGCGCGGGCAACCGCACCCGCGAGCTCGCCGATCCGACGGCTCACGCCGAGATCCTCGCCATCCGCGCGGCCGCGGCGGCGGTCGGCTCCGAGCGGCTCGTCGGCTGCGACCTCTACGTGACGCTCGAGCCCTGCGCGATGTGCGCCGGCGCGATCTCCCACGCCCGCATCCGCCGTCTCTACTACGCCGCGCCCGACCCGAAAGGCGGCGCGGTCGACCACGGGCCGCGCTTCTTCGGCCAGCCGACCTGCCATCACGCGCCCGAGGTCTACGGCGGCATCCGCGAAACCGAGGCGGCGGCGATGCTGCGCGCCTTTTTCGCCGCGAAGCGCTAAGCTGTCGGCGCGGGTTGTCAAAGGCCGCTCGCGCAGTGACATGATGACATATCATCTACGACCTGGGAGGAAACCGATGCCCCGTCCGCCGTTCCGCGCCGACCATGTCGGCAGTTTCCTGCGCCCCGAGCGCCTGCGACAGGCGCGCGAGAAATTCGCGGCCGGCGAGCTTGCGGCCCAGGACCTGCACGCGCTCGAGGACGCGTGCATCCGCGAGGTCGTCAGCGCCCAGGAGGACGTCGGGCTTGAAGGGGATCACCGACGGCGAGTTCCGCCGCACCTATTTCCACGTCGATTTCCTCGAGCGGCTCGAGGGCGTCGAGACCCATTACGGCGAATATGTCGCGAGCTTCCGCAAGAACGACGGCACGCAGGTCGGGTTCAAGCCCCCGACCATGCATGTCGGGAGCAAGGTCAAGTGGGTCGCGCCGATCCAGGGGCCCGACTTCGACTTCCTGAAGTCGGTCGTGACTCGGACGCCGAAGGTCTGCATCCCGGCGCCGTCGATGCTGCACTTCCGCGGCGGGCGCGAGGCGATCAGCGAGGCGGTCTATCCGAATCTCGAGGATTTCTACGACGACCTCACCGCCGCCTATCGCGCCGAGGTCGCCGATCTGGCGGCGCGTGGGCTTCGCTATCTGCAGTTCGACGACACCAACCTCGCCTATCTCTGCGACCCCGAGATCCGCGCCCGCACCAAGGCGCGCGGCGACGATCCGGACGCGCTGACCCGGCTCTATTGCCGTCTGGTCAACGATTCGATCCGCGACCGGCCAGCCGACATGACGATCTGCGTCCATCTCTGCCGCGGCAATTTCAAGAGCGCCTGGGTGGCGCAGGGCGGCTACGAGCCGGTCGCCGAGATCCTGCTCAACGAGATGAAGATCGACGGCTTCTTCCTCGAATACGACGACGAGCGCTCGGGCGACTTCGCCCCGCTGCGTTTCGCGCCGAAGAGCGCGACCATCGTCCTCGGGCTGATGAGTTCGAAGACAGCCGCGGCCGAGCCGAAGGACGAGGTCAAGCGCCGCATCGACGAGGCGGCCAAATACGTGCCGCTCGACCAGTGCGCCCTCTCCCACCAGTGCGGCTTCTCCTCGACCGCCCACGGCAACGACCTCTCCGAGGCCGACCAGTGGATCAAGCTCGCCCGCCTGGTCGAGATCGCCGAGGAGGTGTGGGGCGAAGTTTAGCGGACGACGCAGAACCCGCCGCACGGAATTCGCGCGGTCCAGCTGACGGCTGGACGACAAGCAAGCGCAGCCAGGCAGCCCGTCCTCCCCTTGCGGTCGCAGACGGAGGCGGCGATTGTGCGCCCGGACGCCGTTTCGCTCGGCGGCGAAGGTCTCTCGTTGCGGTGGCCGCTCGGCGCAAAGGAAAGGATCGATCGGCAGTGAACGCCACGTCAAAGCTTGCCTGGTATCCGACCGACCAGTGCTTCATCGGCGGCCGCTGGGTCGCCCCGCTGTCCGGCGAAAGCCTGCCGCTGGAAGACCCGTCGCGCGGCGTCGCGATCGGCGCGATCGCGCGCGGGACGGCGGCCGACGTCGACGCCGCGGTCGAGGCGGCCGAGCGGGCGCTCGCCGGAGACTGGGGAAAGCTCACCGCAACCGAGCGCGGACGCCTGATGATGACGCTCGGCGAACTCGTGAAGGCGCGGGCCGACGATCTCGCGCGGATCGAGGCGCTCGACGTCGGCAAGCCGCTGAAACAGGGCCGCGCCGACGCGCTGGCGATGGCGCGCTACATGGAGTTCTACGCCGGCGCGGCCGACAAGGTGTTCGGCGAGACCATCCCCTATCTGGACGGCTACACCGTCTACACCCTGCGCGAGCCGCACGGCGTGACCGGCCATATCGTGCCGTGGAACTATCCGATGCAGATCGCCGGCCGCACGATCGGCGCCGCGCTGGCGATGGGCAACGCCTGCGTGCTGAAGCCGGCGGAAGAAGCCTGCCTCACCTCGCTGGCGCTCGCCGATCTCGCCCGCGAGGCCGGCTTTCCGGACGGCGCCCTCAACGTCGTCCCGGGGCTTGGGCGAGGAGGCGGGGGCCGCGCTCGCCGCTCATCCCGGCGTTCGGCACCTGTCGTTCACCGGCTCCGTGGCGGTCGGGGCGCTGGTGCAGGCGGCGGCGGCGCGTCACGTCGCGCCGGTGACGCTGGAGCTCGGCGGCAAGTCGCCGCAACTCGTGTTCGCCGACGCCGATCTCGATCGCGCCCTGCCGTTCCTGGTCAACGCCGGCATTCAGAACGCCGGCCAGACCTGCTCGGCGGCGTCGCGCATCCTGGTCGAGCGCAAACGCTACGACGAGGTCGTCGAACGCATGGCCGAGCGCTATCGCGCGCTGCGGGTCGGGACCCGCCGACGCCGACCTCGACGTCGGCCCGCTGATCTCGGCGCGAGCAGAAGACGATCGTCGAGGGCTTTCTTGCGGCGGGCGCCGACCTCACCGACCGCGGCGAAGGGGAAGATCGTCGACGGACGCGCCGGCCGGCGGCCACTATGTCGCGCCGATCCTGTTCGCCGGCGTGACGCCGGGCCATCGCCTCGCGCAGGAGGAGATTTTCGGCCCGGTTCAGGTCGTCATCCCGTTCGACGACGAGGCCGACGCCGTTTCGATCGCCAACGGGACGGGCTACGGGCTGGTCGCCGGCGTTTGGACGTCGGACGGCGGACGGCAGATGCGGCTCGCCGAAGGCCCTGCGCGCCGGGCAGGTGTTCCTCAACAATTACGGAGCGGGCGGCGGCGTCGAACTGCCGTTCGGCGGCGTCGGCAAGTCCGGTCACGGCCGCGAGAAGGGTTTCGAGGCGCTGTACGGCTTCTCGGCGTTGAAGACGGTCGCGGCGTGGCACGGCTGAAGCGGCCGCCGCCGGAGGGGCGCACGATGATCTCGCGCAATTTCGTCCCGGCGTGTGCGGCGCTGGTCCTGTCAGGCTGCGCGCTGGCGCCGGAATCCAAGACCTTTTATCTCTCGCGTGAAGACTGGAGCGGGACCGCCCTTTCGGCGCGGGGAAAGCTCACGGTCTCCGACGCTGTAGCCGGCGCCGCTCCGAACACGATCACGGTTTTGAACATCGGGGCGCTCGGAACAGCGCCAAGCGACCCGGTGGAACGCTTATGGACCCAGGAGGAGCGGGCGCGCGCCTTGAGGGCGGCGCTCGAGCGCCGCAGCGTGGCGCCCGCAAACATTGTTCTGGAAGCGCGTGCGGCGGACGCCCCCGAGCCTTTGTGGTCGCCTTCAAAGCCGATGGTTGTCATCGTCCGCTATTGAGGAGGGAACAAACGCCATGAGCCGCATCGTCGTCGTTCTGAACGGGCCGAACCTGAACCTGCTCGGCAAGCGCCAGCCGGAAATCTACGGCCGCGAGACTCTGGCCGACGTCGAAGCGGACTGCCGCAGCGTCGGCGCGGAGCACGGCCTCGAGATCGAGTTCCGGCAGAGCAATCGCGAGTACGAGATCATCGACTGGATTCACGGGGCTCGCGGGCGAGCGGCCGGCATCGTCATCAACCCGGCCGCCTTCACTCATACGTCGGTGGCGATTCTCGACGCGCTCCATACGTTCGAGGGGCCGATCATCGAGGTCCACATCTCCAACGTGCACAAGCGCGAGGAATTCCGTCACCATTCCTTCGTGTCCGCGGTCGCCTCGGGCGTCATCGTCGGCTGCGGGACACAGGGCTACAGTCTGGCGCTGCAGCGGATCGCCGCCCTTATCGGGGCGAAAGCCAGTTGAGGGTTTGCCTCGGACGTCAGGCGCCGCCGACCCGCCCCGCCTCCCAGCCGATAATCGCCTGCTTGCGCGCCAGGCCCCAATGGTAGCCGGTCAGCGCGCCGGAGCGGCCGAGCACGCGATGACAGGGGACGACGAAGGAGATCGGGTTGCGCCCGACCGCCGCGCCGACCGCGCGCGCCGCCTTGGGCTTGCCGAGCTTCAGCGCGATGTCCGAGTAGGTCGTCGCCCGGCCCATCGGCACCGACAGCAGCGTCTCCCAAACCCGCACCTCGAAGTCCGTGCCGATCATCACGATGCGCAGCGGCGCATCCGCGCGCCACAGCGCCGGATCGAAAGCGCGGGCGGCCGCAGACGCCGTGCCCTCGTCGTCCGCGACGAACTCGGCCCGCGGCCAGCGCCGAGTCATGTCGGCGAGCGCGGCGGCGCGGTTCTCCTCGTCGACGAAGCCCAAACCCGCCATGCCGCGGTCGGCGCAGACCACGATCGCCTCGCCGAACGGCGAAGTCGTGGAAGCCGTAGCGGAGCACGAGGTCGTCGCGGCGATAATCGCCCGGCGTCAGCGCTTCGTGCGTGACGAACAGGTCGTGCAGTCGGCTCGGGCCTGAGAGTCCGACGTCGTAGGCGGCGTCGAGCACGCTCGCGGAATCGCGCAGACAGCTCGCGGGCGCGCTCGATGGTGATCGCCTGAAGAAACGCCTTCGGCGTCAGCCCGGCCCAGCGCTTGAACACATGCTGGAAGTGGGACGGCGAAAGCCCGACCTCGGCCGCGACCTCCTCGACCGACGGCTGGTCGCGCCAGCGGGTCGAGAGGAATTCGATCGCGCGCCGGACGGTGGCGTAGTCGGCGCAGAGGGGAGGGGCGGAGGGCATGTCGAGCATGGATATGGGTTCCAGAAAGGCGCAACCCTCGCGCAATCGCGCGCGCCACGCCACCCGAAAACGACGGGCGCGGACTCACAGCGGGTCCGTGAGCCCGGTCGGCAGCCCGTCGATGCTGACGGCGTTTGTCTTGCGCCGGTAGTCTTCGAGTCCCTCCTCGCCCTTCGAGCGCGCCCAGTTGTCGAGCGACGGCCGCTCGCCGCGATATTCGAACAGGGGCGCGCCATAACCGCACGAGGTCTGGACCCGGTCGACGTGCAGGCGGACGATCTGTCGCGCGCCGGTCGGCTCGACGCCGCCGAAGGCGGTCGCGAGCAGCTCGCGATAAGGCGCTGCGCCCCGGCGGAGAACCTCGCCGCGCCCATAAAGGCGCAGGATGTTCGGCGGACCCTCGAAGGCGCAGAACATCAGGTCAGCCGCCCGTCGGCCTTCAGGTGCGCGGCCGTCTCGGCGCCGCTGCCGGTCTTGTCGAGATAGGCGACGGTCAGGTCGTCGATCACCGCGAACAGGTCGGTTCCGCGCGGCGACACGTTGACATGCGCGCCCGGCGCGGCGGAGGCGGCGAAGAAGATGCGCTGACGGGCGATGAAGGCGCGGCAGGCCGCGTCGATCGTGGGAAGAACCTTGCCATGGCTCGCCATGAACGGGTCGATTCGCAGAATCCCTCACCCGACGATTCGCGACCTTCCCCCGGAGGGGAAGGGAATCCCTCTCCCACGGGAGGGTCGCAACGCCGATGGCCGCGGGTTAGGGTCCGCTGACGCGAACGTGTGTTCGACCCATTGCGCAATGGCGAGCGCGTCCCAGCCCCACGCGAGCAGCGGCAGCGCGTCCCGTGCGCGAAGGCGCAGAACGAGTCGGCCAGCGCGGGGTCGCGGATTGCCTTTTCCGACACGGGCCTCACGCAGATGAAATGCCGCTGCCGCGCCGCCGCGAGGATCGTCGGGATCGTCGACCGCCTCGAAGCCGCGCGGCGTGCGCTTGAGCGCGTCCTCGTCGCTGAGCGCGAGCGCCGCCTTCCCGAGCTTCGCGATCATCGCCTTGTAAGGCCTTGGGCGACCGCGCCGCCGCCTCGCGCAGCTTGCCGAGCGCCGGCCGGCTCCGGCTGGTAGAAGCCCGGCGGCGAAAAAGCACTCCTCCGGCGACAGGTGGAAATAGAGGACGCCGGGATCGTTCTTCGACCCGCGTGCGGGTCATGGCGACGCCGGCGTTGGTCTTGTAGGGGTCCTTGTTCTTGGCAAAGCGCACGTCGCGGTGGATGCGGAACAGCGACGTCTTGCGGTCGCCCTTGATCGGGATATTCGCCCTGGCGAGCCGTAGCCGCGACGTCCTCGACGAGATCGCCCATCGGCCCCTTGACGCAAGCTTCGTAGGTCGCCCGGTTCTCCTCGAACCATTCCTTGGTCTGATGGAACGCCAGCGCCTTGAAGAACGGCAGCGCGTCGCGGCCCGAATCCCTGAAAGCCCATCTCGCCCCTCCTCACACCTCGACCGGATGCTTCGCCATGCCGTTCGCCCCGAAGATGCGCTGGTAGCGCTCGATCGCCTCCGGCGCTCCCAGCGCCTTGTTGGGATTGTCCGAGAGCTTGACCGCCGGCCGTCCGTCGGCCTCGACGACCTTGCAGACGAGCGAGATCGCCTTGAGCTGACCGTCCGGCCCCGCCGGCGCGCAGCCGACGGAAATCGTTGGTCAGGTTGGTGCCCCAGCCGAACGACAGGTTGACCTCGCCGTGCAGCGCCCGCGCCGCTTCCTCGATCGACTCGACGTCCATCGCGTCGGAGAGCACGATCAGCTTCTCCGTGCGGATCGCGGCCGCGCGCCTTCCACCAGGCGATCAGCTCGCGCGAGGCTTCGAGCGGCGGCTTGGAATCGGGGCGCGCGCCCTTCCAGTCGGCGACCCAGTCCGGCGCGTCGCGCAGGAAGGCGGTGGTGCCGAAGCAGTCGGGCAGCACGACGAGCAGGTTGCCGCCGTACATCGTCGCCCAGTCGCGCAGCACCGCGTACGGCGCCTCGCGCAGTCCGCGTCGTCGCCCTCGGCGATCGCGGCGTAGACCATCGGCAGCTCGTGGGCGTTGGTGCCGACCGCCTCGAGGCCGGTGTCCATGGCGTGCTTGACGTTCGAGGTGCCGATGAAACTGTCGCCGAGGCCCTCCTGCAACGCTTCGACGCACCAGCGCTGCCACAGGAAGCCGTGCCGGCGGCGGGTGCCGAAGTCCGACACTTTCAGCGGCCCTTCGCTGGGCGAGCGTGCGCAGCCGCTCGACCTTGGACCAGAGCTTCGCCTTGGCGCGGGCGTAGAGCACGTCGAGGTCGAAGCGGCTCATGCTGCGCATCGCCGCCCGCGCCCTCAGCTCGTTGATGATGGCGAGCGCCGGGATCTCCCACATGGTCGTCTCGGCCCACAGGCCCGAGAAGGTCAGCTCGTACTGCCCGTCGCGCTGGGTCAGCTCGTAGTCCGGCAGGCGGAAACCGGCGAGCCATTCCATGAACGCCGGCTCGAAGATGTGCCGCGTGCCGTAGAAGGTGTTGCCGGCGAGCCAGATCAGCTCGTTCTTGGCGAAGCTGCAGCGTGCGCGCGTGGTCGAGCTGGTCGATCAGCTCGCGCTCGTCGACGATCTCGGCGAGCCGCACCGACGTCGTCCGGTTGATGAGCTGGAAGGTCACGCGCCGCTCGGGATGCATCTTCCAGATCATCTGGAGCATCAGGAGCTTGTAGAAATCCGTGTCGAGCAGCGTCCGGATCGCCGGGATCGATCCGGAACGCGTGATTGTAGACGCGGGTTGCGATATCCGTGGCCATCGTGCGACCTTATGGGGCCGTTCGGAAAGCGACAAGGGCGCGTCGCGGCAGCGCGCCAGGGAGGAATTGCGGCCAGATATGAACGCAATCGCTTCCGAGGGCGAGCGGCCACGCCACATCGCCGCGCGTCGGCCTGTTCGTCACCTGCCTCGTCGACATCATGCGCCCGACCGTCGGCTTCGCCGCGGTCAAGCTCCTCGAGGACGCCGGCTGCACGGGTCGTCGTGCCGGCGCAGACCTGCTGCGGCCAGCCGGCCTACAACTCCGGCGACCGGGCGACGGCGAAGGCGCTGGCGCGCCAGGCGATCGAGGCGTTCGAGGATTGCGACTACGTCGTCGCGCCGAGCGGCTCCTGCGGCGGCATGCTGATCAGGCACTATCCCGAGCTGTTCGCCGGCGAGCCGGAGATGGCGGCCAAGGCCGAGCGCTTCGCCGAAAAGACGCACGAGCTCGTGAGCTTCCTCACCGACGTGCTCGGCGTCGAGCGCGTCAGCGCCGCGGTTCGACGGGACGGTCGCCTATCACGACTCCTGCTCGGGCCTGCGCGAGCTCGGCGTCAAGGCGCAGCCGAGGCGCCTGCTCGCCAGCGTCGAGGGCCTGAGCCTCGTCGAGCTCGACGAGGCCGAGACCTGCTGCGGCTTCGGCGGCACGTTCGCCGCCAAATACGGCGAACTGTCCAACGCCATCGTCTCCCGCAAGGCCGACGACATCCGCAGGAGCGCGCGCCGGGACCGTGCTCGCCGGCGACCTCGGCTGCCTCCTCAACATCGCCGGCAAGCTTCAGCGCGAGGGCTCGCCGGTCAAGGCGCGGCACGTCGCCGAGGTGCTGGCCGGCATGGCGGACGGGCCGGCGATCGGCGAGCCGCAGAAGGAGGCCGGACGATGACCGTCGTCGCGACCACGCCGCGGTTCAAGGCGAACGTCCACGAGGCGCTGACCGACGCGCGGCTGCAGGGCGCGATGGTGTTCGCGCGCAACTTCGCCGGCCGGCGCGCGGCGGCGGCCGCGCGGCTGCCGGAGTTCGAGGCGCTGCGCGACAGCGCCCGCGCCATCAAGGACCACACGCTCGCGCATCTCGACCTCTATCTCGAGGCCTACGAGCGCAAGGTCGTCGGAGAGCGGCGGCCATGTCCATTTCGCCGAGGACGCCGAGGCGGCGCGCCGGATCGTCGTCGACCTCTGCAAGGGGCTCGGCGCGAAAAGCGTCACCAAGGGCAAGTCGATGATCTCGGAGGAGATCGGGCTCAACCAGGCGATCGAGGCGGCCGGGATGGAGGCGGTCGAGACCGACCTCGGCGAGTACATCATCCAGCTTCGCGGCGAGACGCCCTCGCACATCATCGCGCCCGCGATCCACGTCACCGACGCGCGACGTCGAGCAGGATTTTCGCAAGGCGCACCGCGACCTGCCCGCCGGAGCGCGACCTCAGCCAGCCCGAGCAGCTGCTCGGCGAGGCCCGCGGCGTGCTCCGCGCGAAATTCCTCGCAGCCGACGTCGGCGATCACCGGCGCGAATTTCCTGATCGCCGAGACCGGGACCTCGGTCATCGTCACCAACGAGGGCAACGGCGACCTCACCCAGATCCTGCCCCGCGCCCACATCGTGATCGCCTCGATCGAGAAGATCGTGCCGACGCTCGAGGACGCCGCGCAGCTCTTGCGCGTGCTCGCCCGTTCCGCGACCGGCCAGGACGCCTCGGTCTACACCACCTTCTCGACCGGCCCGCGCCGGCCGGGCGACCCGGACGGCCCGTCCGACTACCACGTCGTCATCCTCGACAACGGCCGCTCGTCGATGCTCGGCGGCGAATTCGAGGACATGCTGCGCTGCATCCGCTGCGGCGCCTGCATGAACCATTGCCCGGTCTACCAGGCGGTCGGCGGCCACGCCTACGGCTGGGTCTATCCGGGCCCGATGGGCGCGGTGCTGACGCCGTCGCTGATCGGCGTCGCCGAAGGCGGCCAGTTGCCCAACGCCTCGACCTTCTGCGGACGCTGCGAGGAGGTCTGCCCGGTGCGCATCCCGTTGCCGAAGATGATGCGGCACTGGCGCGAGCGCGAATTCGAGCGCGGGCCTGTCGCCGGCGCCGGCGCGCTACGGGCTTGCGCGTCTGGGCGTTCTTCGCCCGCCGGCCGACGCTCTATCGCTTGGCGACCAATCTTTACGCCCGCGCCGCTCCACCTCGCCGGGCGCGGCAGGGGCCGCTTCAAATCCTTGCCGCTGGCAGGCGGCTGGACGAAATACCGCGACCTCGCCGCGCCCGAGCGGGCGACGTTCCAGAGCCAGTGGCGCGCCAAAAGCGGGGCGGTCGAAATGAAGCTGAATGCGCGCGCGAGGCGGTCCTCGCCAACATCCGCCGCTCGCTCGGCGTGACCGGGGCCGAAGCGCCGCGCCGGTTCGAGGTCGAGCGGCGGATCGCCGAGGCGCCGGCGGGCGTCGTGCCGGAGCGCGGGCAGGGCGACGCCGCACGCGCGCGTCGCCACCTTCAAGGCGGAGGCGGAACGGGCGCAGGCGACGGTCGCCGAGGTCGCCTCGCTCGCCGACGCGCCGGCGGAGGTCGCGCGCTTCCTGCGCGACGCCAACTGCCCGGCGACGGTGCGGATGGGGGCCGACCCGCGCCTCGCCGCCCTGCCGTGGGGCGAGACGGCGCTGGAAGTCTCGTCCGGGCCATCGGACGGGCACGACCTCAACGCCGTCTCGATCGCGCTCGCCGGGATCGCCGAGACCGGGACGCTCGCGCTCGTCTCGGGGGCCGACAACCCGACGACCCTCAATTTCCTGCCCGACAACCACATCGTCGTGCTGAGCCGGGAGGACGTCGTCGCCGACTACGAAGCGGCCTTCGCGCGGCTGCGCGCGACCTACGGCAAGGGCTGCGCGCCGCGCACGCTCAATTTCGTCACCGGGCCGTCGCGCTCGGGCGACATCGAGCAGACCCTGCTGCTCGGCGCGCACGGGCCGCGCCGCCTTCACATCGTGATCGCGGATTGACGTTTCGTTGCCGCAAGTTCGCCTTCGTGCGAATTTAGTAACCATCGCGTCGTAAATTCAGGAGCGGCGGGGCGCGTCCATCGGGGGCGCAGCAGCACGCGCGTGCAGGTTCCTTTTGATGAGAATTCGAATTTTGCTTGCCGGCGCCGTCGCTTGCGCGCCCCTTCTGACCGCCGCCGCGCTGGCGCAGACGGCTGCGACGCCCGCGCCGTCCGCCTCGACTCCGCCGCGCCGAGCGACACCGCTTCGCCAGCAGCCGCGGCCCCGCCAGGGTCGCGGCGCCGTCAAGCGCCGCGGCCCCATCGGGCGCAGCGGTCCCCTCGAGCCCTGCGCAGGCTGCGCCCGGCTCGCCAGACGCCGCCGGCGGCTTCGACGCCTGCCGCCGCGCCGGCCGCGACCACGCCGCCGAGCCCCTTCATGCCGGCTCAGTCCTCGGCGACGCCGGCCGGCGCCGTCGGCCGCCGGCGTCGCCTTCGACGCCCGGCGCTCCTTCCAGCCGCCACCGCCGCCGCCCCGCCGAAACCCAAGAAAGTCGCGCCGCCGCCCCCGCCGCTCGAGACCGCGCTATCGAGCGACCCGAACCCGACGCTCCAGCCGAACACCTTCTTCGCCACCGCCAAGGCCTCCGAGCGCTACGGCGCGATCGCCGACGCCGGCGGCTGGCCGACCGACGTCGTCGCGCTGCATCCGGGCGACAAGGGGCCGCAGGTCGCCAAGTTGCGCAAGCGCCTGGCGATCGAGGGCGATCTCGACGCCGTCCACGCGGGCGGGCAGAACTGGGACCCGGAGCTGACCGCCGCCGTCAAGCGCTTCCAGACGCCGCATGGGGCTCAAGGAGACCGGAATCGTCGCCGGCGCGACGCTGAAGGCGATGAACGTGCCGGCGAAGGTGCGGTTCAAGGAGCTCGCCTCCTCCGCCGACCGGCTGGCCGGGGCGAACTTCGAGTTCGGCGAACGCTACGTCGTGGTCAACCTGCCTTCGACCGCCGTCGAGGCGGTCGAGAACGGCAAGGTCGCGCATCGCTATGTCGCGATCGTCGGCGATCCCGATCATCCTTCGCCCGAGATCTCGGCGCACATCCAGGCGGTCAATCTCAATCCGACCTGGACCGTGCCGACCTCGATCATCAAGAAGGAAATCATTCCGCGCATGCAGCGCGATCCAGGCTACCTGACGCGGCAGAAGATCCGCATCCTCGACGGCTCCGGGCAGGCGATCAATCCGAAGTCGATCAACTGGAATTCGGAGCGCGCCGTCGAATTATACGCTGAGGCAGGATTCCGGCGCCGGCAATTCGCTCGGCTCGATCCGGATCAACATGCCGAACAAGCTCGCCGTCTACATGCACGACACGCCATCGAAGCGGCTGTTCGGCGCCGACTACCGCTTCCTGAGCCACGGTTGCGTGCGCGTTCAGGGCGTCTACGACTACGCCGCAGTGGCTGCTCGAGGGCACGCCGGGCGGCCCGGGCGGCGCTTGGGACAAGGCCGCGATGCAGGAGAAGGTGAAGGAGGGCGCGCCCTACGAGATCCGTCTTTCGCATCCCGTGCCGGTGATCTGGGTCTATCTCACCGGCTGGTCGAACGGCGACGGGGCCGCCAACTTCCGCGATGACGTCTACGGCCTCGACACGGTCGGCGACGCAATCGCCAGCGCCGCGTCGGAGCCCGTGTCGACCGCTCCGCGCTCGTCGTCCCCGCCCACGGTCGCCGCCTCGCGGGCCTACTCACCCGCGCCGCCCGCCGTGATCGCCGCGCCGCTGCCGGCGCCGGCGCAGTAAGGCGTATCCGCTCGCCGGGATTGGTCGCGAAACCAATGCACCCTGTCACGACTGCGCGCCGCGGCGGGCGTTCGCCCAGGGGTTCGCCCGCGCCTTGTCAGGGCGCCTGAGGTGACGCCTGAGGATAATCCGCCGCTTATCCGGCCTCAGCAGCTCCCGCTGCAGAACCGCGTCGACCCGTTCGGCGAATTGCATGCGGTTGCGGCGCGCGGCGCCTTCATGGGCAATCGTGGCGGGCGGCTTCATGAGCAGGACCGGACGCTAGGACGACGGCGCTGGACGTCGAGGCGCTGGATCGTCTGCGTCTGCGCCTTCAAGGACCGGCGGCGTGAGGTGTGGGGTTCGGGCTACACGGAACTGTTCTTTCTCGACGAGCCGACAGCGCTCGCAGCCGGCCACCGCCCCTGTTTCGAATGCCGGCGCGGGGCGGCGAAGGCCTTCGCTGCCGCTTTCCCCAGCGAGGCTAAGGACGCGGACGCAATGGACGCGGTTCTCCATCTCGAACGTCTCGACGGCCGGCGGAAACGCCTGTGGCGGACGCGTCTCACCGCGCTGCCCGATGGCGCCTTCGTGGCGATCGACGGCCGCCCGCACGCCCTTCGCGGCGGGGCCGTGTGGCCATGGAGCTTCGCCGGCTATGGCGCGGCGACCGCTTTCAGCCGCGGCGACGAGGCCGACGTCCTCACGCCGCGCTCGACCGTCGCGGCGCTCGTCGCGGGATATCGTCCGGTGTGGGCTTTGGCGCCTCCCTCAACGACTTGAACCATACACTCATGTATGAACCCCGGGACTGATGCGTTCGGGAGGGACAATATGTTGAGGGTCATGATGGCGAGCGCCGCGATACTGGCGGCGGCGGGCGTTGGCGCAGCGGCCGAGGACGCCAAGGGCGACTGGCTGCGCGACAACGGCGCGTCGAAGGTTCGGATCGGGAACTGGCGGCGACGCGCTCTGCGGCTCGATTACATGGCTCAAGGACCCCAGCGGTCCGGCCAGGGTCGGACAGCAGGTGTTCTTCGCCATGAAGCCGCACGGCGACAACGTGTGGACCGGGTCGGCCTTCAATCCCGACGACGGAAAGACCTATTCTGGCAGGATGACCCTTTCGGGCGACCACCTCACCACCGCGGGATGCGTATTCGGCGGCCTCATATGCAAGTCGGTTTCCTGGACGAGGACGCGGTAGGGCCCCCGCAAATCCGGTGGACGCGCTAGGCCTATCGGTTTCCAAGGCCTATCGGTTTCTCAGGGGCACTGCGAACAATTACTTTCGATAATCCGAATCAGATGGTACCTTCAGGATCGCCGGCGTCTCGGCCGGCGAGGCGGCTCCCGGCCGTCGCGCGGGCTCGCGCAAAGCGGGAACGGATGGCGATGCGAGCGGGCGGCGTAGCGGTTGAAGGAGGACCGCGCCATGAGGTCAGGATGTTTGACACGCGCGCCGCCGGCTTGGGGCCACGGCAAACGCCGAACCGCCGAGCGCACGCGAGGTCCAAGATCGACTGGATCTTTGCGCCGCAATGCGGGCTCTGACACTGACGCGCGTTCAGCGTTGTCGGCGACCCGCGCCTCGTGGCGGAGCCTAGATTCGAGCGTCGGGGCGGTTTTTGGAGGTACGATCGCCCGGAAAACCTGCCACAAGATTTTGAAAAAATTGATTCCGCGCCCGCGTTCAGGATGGACCCGGGAATTCGGACGGCGGCTGAGCCGCGCGACATCAGGGCCCGCGCCCTCCCCCAACGTGCTGCGGGCTCGAGGATCGGATCAAGGGCCGAGCGCCCTCCCTGGGCGCGACGATCGCCCGGAAAACTTGTCGCAACACATTGAGAAGATTGATTCCGCGCCCGGATTTGGCGGCCGTCGCCGCCTACGCTGTCACTGCGCCGCCTGCACGATCGGGAAGCAGATCTCGATCAGCGTGCCTTGGTCCCGCCGGCTCTTGATCGAGAACTCGGCCCTGTTGGCCTCGACCAGCGCCTTGGTCAGCGGCAGGCCGAGCCCGACGCCGCCCTTGCGCCCGCCCCGGCCGACCTGGCCGAAGGGTTCGAGCGCGACGCCGACCTCGCTCTCGTTCATGCCGACGCCGGTGTCGCGCACCCGAATGACCGCCTGGCCGGCCGCGTCGACCGCGGTCGAGACGATCACCTGGCCGCCGGGCTCGTTGTACTTCACCGCATTCGACATGAGGTTCAGCATGATCTGGCGCAGCGAGCGTTCGTCGACCATCACGCGGGGCAGGCGGTCGAACAGCGACACGCGCATGATGATCCGCTCGCGCGCCGCCTGCGGCTGCATCAGCGACACGCACTCCCGGATGAGGCTGTTGGCGTCCACCGGCGCGAAGGCGAGTTCGAGCTTGCCCGATTCGATCTTGCTGAGGTCGAGCAGGTCGTCGGCAAGGCTCATCACGTGCCGGCCCGAGGCGTGGATGTCCTTGAGATAGTCGCGATAGCGGTCGTTGCCGATCGGTCCGAACCGCTCCTCCATCATCACTTCGGCGAAGCCGAGGATCGCGTGGAGCGGCGTGCGGATCTCGTGGCTGACATGGGCGAGGAAGTCGGTCTTGGCCGCACTTGCCGCGAGCGCGGCGTCGCGCGCGGCGGTCAGCCGGCGCTCCGCCTCGCGCTCGCGGCGCATGTCGTGAAAGAGCGCGCAATAGTAGGGCGCGTCCGGCGGGCCGACCCGCGCCAGCGTCAGCGCCAGCGCCAGCGGCGCCCCGTCGCGCTCGCGGCCGACGACCGCGATCGGCGGCTCCGGACGACGATCCCTCGGCGAGCCGGCTAAGGCTTTCGAGCCCCGCCGTCGCCGCCGGGTGGCTCGGCGGGGCGAGCAGCATCAGCACGCTCTCGCCCACGACCTCTTTCTCGCGATAGCCGAACAGCCGCTCCGCCGACGCGTTGAACGACTGGATCCGTCCCGCCGGATCGAGCACGACGGCGCCGTCGGCCGCGAGCGCCAGCATCTCGGCAAGGTCGTTGGCGAGGCCGTCGGCTCGCGTGCTCGCCTTCGCGCCGCGCGGTCGCCGCGCGCCGGCGGGCGTCGCCGGGCGCAACATGATCAGCGTCGCCGGCGCGCCGTCCCACACGATCGCCTGCGCGCGGCCCTCGACCGCCAGGGCTCGCCCCTCCGCGGTGAAGATCGAGAAGGCGCCGTCGTCGGCGTCCGGCAACGTCGGGCCGATCGTCGCCCTGGAACATCGCCGTCAGACCGTCGGCCGTCTCGAAATGCTCGACGTCCGCGGTATCCGAGCAGCGCGAGCAGCGTCAGGTTGACGTAGAGCGGGCTGCGCGTCGCGCGCCACGAGCACGCCGAGGGGAAGGCGGTCGAGCAGCGTCAGCGCGTTGCGCAGGACCGGCACGGCCGCCGGATCGGCCGGCGGTCCAGCGCCGTTCCGTGTCGGCGGCCGGCGGCGCGGCCGCGGCCTCGGGCGTTTCCGGCGAGGGCTCGCAACGCTTCCGCCGGCCGATCGCGGAGCGGCGGGAGGCGCATCCTGGCGGGAGGCCGGCGCGCGGCCGACGAGCGCGCGCGCAATCTCCCGGAACGCCTCGCGCTCCGCCTTGCTGAGTTCGACGCTGCCGTCGCCGGACTCCCCGAAGTCCTGGGGCTTCGACGCGTCGAAGGCGCCGGGGCGGATCGGGACGATCTTCGAGGGCGCGAGCGGCGCATTGTGGCCCTGCCGAAGCACGTAAATCTCCGCCGTCCGCTCCGGGGAAGGCGGCGGCTCCGACGGCCCGAGCGGCTTCGGGCGGCGGCGCGGAGGCGGCTCGCGCCGGCATCGGCCGGCTCCGCCGGAGCTTCGGGCGCTGCGCTTCGATGCCTGTTCGTCCTCGCGGCCCGATGGCGGGCCCCGACGGCGTCGCGGCTGTGGGCGTCGCGGGCGCTTCGTCTGGCGCGGGCGCGGCGCTGGCGCGTCCTCGCCGGCTCGAGCGGCTTCGTCGCCTCGACCGGCTCGCCGATCGTTCCGAAGCCTTTGAAGCCGGCGAACTCGCGCGCGCCGTCGAACAGCGGCGCGCCCGACAACGTGATCGGCAGCGCGTGGACGCCGAGATCGCCGCGCGCCCACAGGACGGTCAGGCCGGAGAACGTCTCGCGCCTGCTCGACCGCGGCGGCGAGGGCGTCGCCGTTGTCGACCGGCGCGAAGGCACGCCGCCTCGATCGGTCTCGCCGGGCTTCGGCGCGGCGGCGCCGAGCGCGGCGGCGAGCGCCGGATCGGGAGCGCCGAAGCGTCCGTCCCTGTCGAGGCTCCAGAGAAAGCGCCTGCGCCGCGGCGCCTCGACCTGGGCGACGCCTCGCGCGCGGGCGCTGGCTCGCGCGTTCGCTTTGCGGCGGTCGCGGACGAGCGGCTCGACGATCGGCGTCGTCCGCTGTCGAGCACAAGAAAGGCCGCGCCGTCGGGAGCGGCGATGCGGACGCAGCGGACATTGAGGCTCGCTGCGCGCGTTCCGTCGAACCGGCGAATGCGTTCGAGCCGCGGCGGCTTCGGCGACGGCAGCGTCGCGGCCAGGCGGCGCAGCCGGCGCGCGCCCGGCCCGTCTCCCGACAGGAAGCGCCTCTGGAAGTCGGCGCGGTCCGTCGCCCCGACAAGAGCCAGCCCGAAGGGCGTGATCGCCGACGGCCCGGCCCGGCCGCGTCGATGATCGCGATCGGCGAGCCGGCGCCCGCCGCTGCGCGGCGGCGTCGAACAGCGCGCTCCGTCGCCTCCGGCGTCAGGGCGCTGTCTGCGGATTCCTTCGACGGCGGAAGAACTCAAGATCGGCTCGCTTTGGCACGTTCGGCCGGGCGATATCGAGAATCGCCTACGCCCCCGACTGTTAGCAATTCTTTAACGCTGTTCTTGAAAACTGCGCCACGCTTCGGCCGCGGCGCGGAATTCCGCGCACGGTTAAGAATTTGGGTGCGGCGCAAAAAAATGTTGCACTGCAACAAAAACTGCGCTATAGCAGCGCGGACGCTGGGCGAGATCCATCGCCCAACACCATGGAAAGCACGACCAAATGACCGCGTCCCCTTTTGAAGTTCCGAACGATTTGCGTGATTTCGCCGAGCGCAGCGTCGAGCAGGCGCGCAAGGCGTTCGAAGGCTTTCTCGCCGTCGCCCAGCGGACCGCGGGCGCCGCCGGCGACACGCCCGGCACGGCCGGCGTGAAGTCCGTCGCGACCCACGTCCTCGAGCTACACCGAGCAGAACGTCAACGCCGCCTTCGACCTCGCCAGCAAGCTCGTCCGCGCCAAGGATCCGCAGGAAGTGTTCGCCCTTCAGAGCGAATACCTGAAGAGCCAGCTCGCCGCGCTGCAGACGCAGGCCAAGGAATTCGGCGCGCGTCATCCAGAAGAGCGTGACCCCGGCTTCGCACTGACCGCCGGCGCGCTCGAATCCCGCCAACCCGAAAATCCGTGAGACGCAAACATGGCATCCGCACCGAAGAAAAGCGCCGCCGCGCAGGCGGCCGCCGCCGCGCAGGTCGAGCCGGACCTCCCAACGAGTTCCCGGGCGCTGTCCGAAGCCGTCGAGGCGATCGTCGAGCCGGCCCTGGAAATGCAGGAGACGGTCCGCAACGCGATCGAGAAGGGCGTCGTCGGGTCGCGCGCCGCGTTCGTGAAGGCGAAGGCCTCGGCCGAGGACGCCGCCAACGCGTTCGAGCTGAGCTTCGCCGCGGCCAAGGACGGCGTCGTCGCCTTCAACACCAAGGCGTTCGCCGCCGCCCGCGCCAATGCGGAAGCCAACCTCGACTTCGTCAAGGCGTCGCTGGCCGCCAAGTCGGTGAGCGATTTCGTCAGCTCTGCAGAGCGAGTTCGCCCGCAAGCAGACCGACGCGGTCGTCGTCCAGTTCCAGGATCTCGCCGAACTGGCGAAGAAGACCGTCGTCGAGACCATCGAGCCGATCAAGGATCAGGTGACGAAGACGTTCAAGATCGCGGTCTGATCTGCTCGAGCTTCCGCGGCGCGTTCCTCCCACGCGCCGCGATCCTTGCGCCGCCTGCTTTGCAGGCGGCGTCATTTTCTGCCCGGGGCGGATGCCGTCCGACCAGCGTCAGCCAGGGAGCGCGGCGCGGCTCGGAGCGCCTCTCGCCAGGACCTGAACCGCCGCTTGCAGCGCGCGGGCGGCGTCGACGTCGGCGAGCCGGCGGCCGCTCGCTCCCGGCGGCGATTGCTCGGGCGTCGCCGGCAGGTGGATGAAGACCGCGGGGGTCGTCGGCGACGCGCCGGCGAGATGCCGAAGCGCGCCGTAGTAGAGATGGTTGCAGACGTAGTCGCCCGCGTCGGTCGATACCCGCGCGGCGACGCCGGCCTCGCGGATCGCCCGCGCGACGACGCGCGCCGGGGCCGTCGCCTCGAGGACGTCCGGGCCCTGCGGTCCGCGACCGAGCCGAGCGCGCCTGCGGTTGTCCCGCGCCGTCGCGCTCGCCGCGTTGCGGGCGAAGCGCTCGACGCAGACCACGCCGCGCCGCGCCGCCTGGCCGGTCAGGAGCACGGCGCAAGGCCGCAAGCCGTTCAGAATTCTGCGACGAATTCCTCGACGCAAACCTCGTAGGCGCACGGCAGCATCCGCGCGACCGACGACGGCCTCGCCGCAGCGCCAGCCGTCGATGCGCCTCACCGCCTCCCAGGACGCATTGACCGCCTCGCCCCCGAACGGCTCGAAGGCGGTGACCAGAATTGTGCGCAGGCTCCATCCGCTCAGGCGAACAGCGAGCCCCAGATCGCCGAGTCTGCGCACATGCAGGTCCGCGTCGCCGTAGGCCGCGTCGATCATGGTCAGGCGCTTGAAGAGGTGGCCGACCTTGTATTCGTAGGTCATCGCGATCCCGCCGTGCATCTGAACGGCCTGCTGCCCGATGAATCTTGCCGATCGCCCGATCTGGACCTTGGCGGCCGAGATCGCCTTGGCGCGCTCCGACGGCGTTGTCCTCGGCCGCGCTCATGGTGGCCAGATACATCATGCTGCGCGCCTGCTCGAGCGCGACGACCATGTCGGAGGCGCGATGCTGAAGCGCCTGGAACGAGCCGATCGTGACGCCGAACTGCTTGCGCGTCTTCAGGTATTCGACGGTCATCGCGAGCGCTTCGCTCATCGCGCCGACCGCCTCGGCCGACAGCGCGGCGATCGTCTCGTCGACCGCGCGCTCGATGATCGGCAGAGCCGCCCTCCGGCGGACCCAGCACGTTCTCCGGCTCGACCCGAACCTTGGCGAAGCCGATCTCCGCGGCGCGCCGGCCGTCCTGGGTCGGATAGCCGCGGCGGGTCACGCCGCGGCGCGTCGGCGTCGACGAGGAACAGCCCGATCCCGTCGCGGTCGCGCCGGCCGCCCGCGACCCGGGCCGAGACGATGAGCGCGTCGGCGCTGTCGCCGTTGACGACGAGCCCCTTCTCGCCGTCGAGCACGTAGGCCTCGCCGTCCTTGCGCGCGGCGAGCCCGACGTCGTTGAGGTCGAAGCCCGGCCTGCTTTTCGGCATGGGCGAAGCTCAGGCGCAAGTCGCCCGCCGCGATCCTGCCGATCAGTTCGGCGCGTTTTTCCGCCGGCGCGGCGTGCTTGATCAGCGCGCCGCCGAGAACGACCGTTTCGAGATAAGGTTCGAGCGCGAGCGCCTTGCCGAATTCCTCCATCACGATCATCGTCTCGACCGCGCCGCCGCCGAAGCCGCCGTCCTCCTCGGCGAACGGCGCGCCGAGGAGGCCCATGTCGGCGTATTCGCGCCAGAGCTTTTCGCTGAAGCCGAGCGGGGTCGGCCTGGTAGGTCTTTCGCGCCTCGAAGCCGTACCGGTCCTTCATCAGCCGCGCGACATTGTCGCGCAGCATCTGCTGTTCGCTGCTCAGTTCGAAATCCATGATCAGAGCCCCAGAATGGCCTTGGCGATGATGCCGCGCTGAATCTCGTTCGAGCCGCCGTAGATCGTCACCTTGCGGTAGTTGAAATAGTTCGGCGCGGCCGGACCCGCCCAGTCGAAGCCGACCGGCGGCTCGTTGGTCAGCGCCTCCGGATCCTCGTAGGGAAGCGCGTAAGGCCCGACGACCTCCATCAGAAGCTCGGTCGTCGCCTGCTGGATTTCCGAGCCCTTGATCTTCAGGACCGACGAGGCGGGATCGGGCCGGCCGTCGCTGCGGCGGTTCGAGATGACGCGCATCTGGGTCATCTCAAGCGCTTTCAACTCGACCTCGACCGCGGCGAGTTTGGCGCGGAAGAACGGATCGTCGATCTTGGGGCCGGCGCCGTAGACCGGAATGGCGGCGAGTTCCCGCACGCCGGTCGAGCCGGGCCTTGGAGATGCCGACCCGGGCGATGCCGTTGCGCTCGTTGGTCAGCAGGAACTTGGCGTAGTCCCAGCCCTTGTTCTCCTCGCCGACCAGGGCGTCGAGCGGAACGCGGACGTCGTCGAAGAAGACCTCGTTGACCTCGTGGCCGCCGTCGATGGTCTGGATCGGCCGCACCGTCACGCCCGGGCTCTTCATGTCGACGAGGAAGAAGGAGATGCCCTCCTGTTTCTTCGCCTGCGGGTTGGTGCGCGCGAGGACGAAGATCCAGTCGGCGTACTGGGCCATGGTCGTCCAGGTCTTCTGGCCGGACATGACCCAGGACTCGCCGTCCCGCCGGGCGGCGGTGCGCAGGCTTGCGAGGTCCGACCCCGCGCCGGGCTCCGAGAAGCCCTGGCACCACCAGTCCCTCAGATCGAGGATGCGCGGCAGGAACCGCTCCTTCTGCGCCTGCGAGCCGAACGTGTAGATGACCGGGCCGACCATGTTGACGCCGAAGGCGATCGCCTCGGGCGCGTTGCCGCGCTGGGTCTCATCGAGGAAAATCGACTGCTTGACCGGACCCCAACCGGTCCCGCCCCATTCGACCGGCCAGTGCGGCGCCGACCAGCCCTTGTCGGCGAGAATCCGCGTCCAGCGGACGTAATCGTCCTTCGCGAGCCTGCGACCGGCGACGCTCTTCTCCCGGATCGAAGCCGGCAGATTGTCCCGGACGAAGGCGCGCACCTCCTCGCGGAACGCGATCTCGTCCTCGGTCAGTCGCAGATCCATCGGGGGTCGCCTCCGTCGCTTAAGCCTTCGTGTCAGCCGTCAATTTCGGACTTTGGCGCGGGCTCGTCAACCGGCGCCGCGTTCAATCCCCGACCGTGGAATGTCATCTGTCGGCCGAGCGGCTTGGCTGCCATTTCCGGGTCCGAATCTAAAGTTTTCAGCGCGTTGCAGCGGATTTTCCGGGCGATGGCAACTCCCAAGGGGACTCGCTCGGTCTCGTCATTGCGAGCGAAGCGAAGCAATCCAGGACCGCAGCCATTGCCGTCAGGGCGTGAGGCGAGGCGCAAACATCGAACGTTCCGCCCCGCGGCCTCCCGATCGCGACGCTTGGCTCGCGATGACGCCATTGTCGCGACGCCGCCTGGGGGAGTTACGGGCGATGGCGAGCGCCAAGGCGTCCTTCCGAGGAACGCCGTCGTCGCAAGCGAGCAACGCTGGCGCTTGGAAATGGGCGCTTTACGACCGACGACGAACGGAAAGAAAACGTCGGCGCATTCGGACATGCGCGCTCTCCTGTTTCTGCTTAGAGGAATATGATAGCCCATCAACTCGAGTTGGCAAGGATTTATTTCTGAAAATAGGAATCACCTTGGATCGCCGCGTGAGTTCGCGCCCCGCGAGGGCCTGCGTCGGTCATCCAAAGGACAAGGCGCGCCTGTCGCCGGAGAGTCGCAACGCGAGCGCCGACCGACGGCCGCAAGTTCGCGCCTCGACCACTTGAACAGGACCCCGCCCGCGAGCCGGAGCGGTTCGCCTGGCCGTCGCAAACCGCTTCTTCTGCTCGCGGCCCTTTTCGACCCCGTGGAGCCTTCGGTCCGGCGGCCCTCGACTACAGGGCTGGAGTCAAGGGTCTCCCTCCGGGCGGCCTCAGCGCCGCCGGCGGGCGGCGCGCCCGGAGGGGTGATCGGCGCGGCGTCCGCAAGAAAATCAAGCCCCTCCCCGACTCGCAACCCGCGCTTCGGCGCCCTATATGTCGTCAAATTGACACGTCGGGCGCTTTTGCCTCGTCGTGGCCCCGCCCCTAACGCTCCGGATCGCGATGACCGCTCATGTCTCCCCCTCGCAGGTCGCTCATTTCACGCTGAAGAACGGCCTCGAGGTCGTGGTCATCCCCGACCACCGCGCCCCGGTCGTGACCCACATGGTCTGGTATCGCAACGGCGCGGCCGACGATCCGCCGGGCAAGTCGGGCATCGCCCATTTCCTCGAACACCTGATGTTCAAGGGAACCAGGGCCCATCCGAAGGGGGAGTTCTCCGAATATATCGCCAGCATCGGCGGACAGGAGAACGCCTTCACCGGCCCGGACTTCACCGCCTATTTCCAGCAGGTCGCCAAGGAGCACCTGAGGACCTGCATGGAGTTCGAGGCCGACCGGATGACCGGCCTCGTGCTGACCGACGATGTCGTCGCCCCCGAGCGCGACGTGGTGCTCGAGGAGCGGCGGATGCATTGCGACACCGATCCCGGAGCGCAGCTCGGCGAGGCGGTGCAGGCGACCCTGTTCACCCATCACCCTTATGGCGTGCCGATCATCGGCTGGGGCCATGAGATCGAGGGCTTGAAGCGCGAGGACGCGCTCGCGTACTATGGACGGTTCTACACCCCAGAGAACGCCATCCTGGTGGTCGCCGGCGACGCCGACCCCGAGGAGACCTTGCGGCTCGCCGAGGCGACCTACGGCAAGGTGGCGCCGAGGGGCGAGCGGCCGGAGCGCGTTCGTCCGGCCGAACCGCCTACGGTCGCCGACCGCCTGGTCACGGTGCGCGACGAGAAGGTGCAGCAACCGAACTGGCAGCGCCATTACCTCGTCCCGTCCTGCCGCACGGCGGCGCCGGGCGAGTCCGAGGCGCTCGACGTGCTCGGCCACCTGATCGGCGGCGGACAGACGAGCCTGCTCTATCGCGAACTCGTCATGGAGGAAAAGCTCGCCGTCTCCGCCTGGGCCTATTACCACGGCACGGCTCTTGACCAGAGCCGCTTCATCGCCAACGCCACCCCCGCGCCCGGCGTGGCGCTCGAAACGATCGACAAGGCTTTCGACCGAAATCCTGGCGAAATTCCTTGCCGAGGGCGTCGATGCGAATGCGCTCGAGCGGGCGAAGACCCGCCTGGTCGCCGACGCGATCTATGCGCGCGACAGTCAGTCCGACCTCGCCCGATGGTACGGCTCGTCGCTCGCGCTCGGCCAGACCATTCGCGAGGTCGAGGACTGGCCGACCAAGATCGAGGCGGTCGACGCCAAGGCCGTCCTCGACGCGGCTCACAAATGGCTCGACCACAAGCCCGCGGTGACCGGGCATCTCCTGCCGCTCGACTCCGAGGCCGCCTGAACCGGCCCGACTGAACGCCTAATTCGGAAACGCCCTATGCAAAAGCACGTCGCAGTCTCGCCGCCTGAAACCGCTGTCAACGTCAGGCCGCTCGTCACCCCGCGCGGGCTGACGTTCTGGCTGGTCGAGTCCCACGCCGTTCCGGTCGTCTCCCTCGAATTCGCGATTATGGGCGGAGCGACGCAGGACCCGGCGGACAAGGCGGGCCTGAACATGATGCTTGCCGGCATGCTCGACGAAGGCGCGGGCGACCTCGATTCGCAGGCCTTCCAGAGGGCGCTCGACGAGAAAGCGGTCGAGATCCACTTCCGCAACGACCGCGAGCACGTGTCGGGGCGGATGCGCACGCTGGTGAAGAACCTCGACCGCGCCGCGGAGCTCCTTTCCCTGGCGCTCAACGCGCCGCGCTTCGACGAGGAGCCTTTTTTGCGGGTGCGCGAGCACGCCAACGCCCGCCTCCGTCACGATGCCAACGATCCTGCGACCGTCGCCGCCCGCGCCTGGCGGGCGAACGCCTTTCCCGGACACCCCTATGGCCTCACCTCCGAGGGGACGCTGGCGACGCTGGCCGCGGTCGAGCGCGCCGATCTTGTCCAGATGGCCCGGCGAGTGATCGCGCGCGACCGCCTCGTGATCGCGGTCGTCGGCTCGATCGACGACGCGCGCGCGGCCACGCTGGTCGACAAGGTGTTCGCCGATCTGCCGGCCAAGGGCGACCTGAAGGCGATCTTCGAGGCCGAGTTCTCGGGGCTCGGGCGCGTCGACACGATCACGCTCGACGTGCCGCAGTCGACGATCCGCTTCGGCCGTCCCGGCCTGATGCGCAACGATCCCGACTTCATTCCCAGTCTCGTCGCCGCGCACGTGCTCGGCGGCCACGGCAACATGACCTCGAGGCTGTTCCGCGAAGTGCGCGAGAAGCGCGGCCTGGCCTACACGGTGTTCGGCGCCTTCTACGCGCTCGACCACGGCGGCTTCTTCTATGGCGGCACCACGACCAAGAACGAGCGGGCGAAAGAAAGTTTCGAGGTCGCCTCCGCCGAGATCCGCGACGTGGCGTTGAACGGGCTGAACGAGGAGGAGCTCGAGAAGGGCAAGACCTATCTGATCGGCTCCTATCCGCTGCGCTTCGACACCTCCGCCAAGATCGCCGCCCAGTTGGTGCAGATCCAGCTCGAGGGCCGCGCGCCCGACTGGCTCGTCGAGCGCAACCGGCAGATCGGCGCGGTGACCATGGCCGACATCAAGCGCGCGGCCGCCCGCGCATTCGGCGACGGGGCGCTCTACACGATGGTGGTTGGCAAGCCTGAGGGGTTCTGATCCCCTCCCCGCAAGGCGGGAAGGGAGGGACCGGGTCAAAGGCGGACGACCGTGGGAAGCCTGCGTCATTTCCGCGCCGGGAATCAGACTTTTCAAACCTTTGCGGCGGCTTTTCCGCGCCGGCGCGCCGACTTCGCGCCTCGCGCCGGCCCGCTGCCTAGGTTATCCTCAACCTGGGGCGGCGCTCGCCAAGTTTGGGGACCCCGAAATTGGATCACAGACTTAAGCGACGATTGAGCCAGCTTCCACGCCTCGGTTCGCGCGCGCCGGAGGCAAGGAGATGCAAGGTCTGCGGCGACAGGGCTCCATTTTTCGATGTTGCAGACTTCAATAAGGCATGCTTGGCTAGGCCATACGAATTCGGTCTTTCCCGAATACAAGTTTCCTACTATCGATGCACCAAGTTTCATTTATTGTTCACCGACTTTATTGATGAGTGGACGCAGGACGATATTGAGCATTTTCTCTATAATGATGATTATGTTAAGGTTGATCCGGCGTATTCAATACAGCGTCCTCAAGAACAAGCCAAAGAGATGGCTATTTTACTTGCGGGTTATGAGGATCTTCATATTCTGGACTATGGCTCAGGTTCCGGACAGTTTGCGCGCCATTTGCAAGATCGTGCATTCCCGCACATCACCAGCTATGACCCGTTCTCGAACCCCGTTCGTCCCGACGGTTCTTTCGATCTGGTGACGGCTTTCGAGGTTGCTGAACATTCGCCCCAGCCTATCCAGACCTTTCGCGAGATGAGCGGGTTCACACGCCCGAACGGAGCCATCGTCGTCGGACAACCCTTACAGCCGCCGAACATCGAGGAGATCAAGTGCAGCTGGTGGTATCTAGCCCCCGCAACGGCCACGTTTCGACCTACACGTCTCGCACCTTCTGGGAAATCGCAAGGCGGACTGGCTTTTCATACAGACCCATGCAGGGCTATTCTGGCCTCTGCGCATTCACCCGGGGGGCGCCTTCTGCGAAGATGGCGCGCGCGATGGCGCGAATTGGGCCGGCCCAGACCCTGCATGTGCTGGCCGCGCCCGGCGATGGCTCAAGTCGGTCGCCGCCGTGGCACGCCCTGGAGGATCTGGACGCGATGACCAAATTCCGATGGAGCGCTGAGCCCGAGGTCAGGTCGGGCGACTGCACCTTCGAAGTCGGGCTCAACCGTATCGAAGTTCCGTATATCATGGAAATTCACGACCAGTTTGCGCAAGGCTGCAAACTGAGACCCGACTTGAACACCTGATTTTTGCAACGATTTGATTAGATTGGCGTTTTGGCGAAATTCAAGTTGGCGTGGCACTACGGCGGGGGCGGCCGCGTCGGGTTCGGGCGGATTTCGAGGGAGCTTGCGGCGGCGGTCGGGCCTGACGGGCGCGGGGCGGCAGGGCGATGTGGGCGCTCTTGAACAGCCTAGTGACGTCGGGAGCGGCGTCGGTGCGCACCCAGCCAGTCAGCGCCGCGATGGCGGATACGCATTTCGGCGAGGCGGTCGAGATCGCGCAGGAGGTCCTTCCATTCCGGAACGAGGCCGGTCTGGCGCAGGAGGTCGTCGAGATGCTTCTGCATTGCGAGCGCCAGGAACGAGCAGAAAACATGGCCGCGGATGGCGGCGTCGGAGGAATGGAAGATCGGCCGGGTGCGCATGATCGCCTTGGTCCGGCGGAAGAGGTCCTCGACCTGGAGCAGATCGCGGTAGCGCAGGACCGCCTGCAATGGCGTCACCTTCGCGTTGGTGCGCAAGACGAAAATCCCGTCGAAGCGCGCCTCCTCGGCGAGCTTGCCCGCATCGATCTCGAATGAGGGGACGCCCTTGGCCCCGGCCTTGCGCAGATAGCGCCGATAAGCGGAATTGCCGATCAACGCCTTGTCGCCCTTCTTCAGCTGGGCGTCGAGCGCAGCGACAATCGCTTCGCGATCCTTGCGGTCGTTCTCGGCCTCCGCCTCGTTGCGGAGACGATATAGCGGACGCCTTCGACCTTGACCTGCTTGACGAAGAGTTGGGTCTCTCCCGCTTTGCGCTCGATGAGCAGGGGCACGAACGGGTCGTCGTTGTCGAGCACGATCTTGCGCACGATCGCGTCGGAGCGCTCGCGCGCGCCGAGGATATATTCGAGCTTGCGCTCCTCGAGCCCGGCGATGGTGGCCGCCGAGATCATGCCGCGGTCGGCCACGACGCAGACCCGGCCGATGGAAAAGCGCTCCCGCAAGCGGTCGACCACCGGCAGGAGCGACGTCACGTCGGCGGTATTGCCCGGCCACATCTCGGAGCAGATCGGCCGGCCGTCGCCGTCGACGACGAGGCCGAGGATCATCTGCTTCAGGTCGGGGCGATAATCCTTGGAGTAGCCGTGCTCGCCGAGCGTCTCGCCGCCCTCGCCGTAGAAGGAGAGGCTGGTGGTGTCCATGAACACGACGGAAAGGTCGGTGAAGAGATCGCGGCGGCGGTCGAACAGCTTCTCCTCGATCAGGTCCTTGACGCAGCGCGGCGCGAGCGCCCTTTCCCGCTTCTCCTCCAACTCCTCGCCGAGCCAGGCCATGGCGCGATAGAAGTGATGCAGATCGAGCCCTTCGGCGCCGGGGATGTCGTAATCCTCCATCCACGACGAACAGTCGCGGTCCGATCCCGAGACGAACAGCCGATGCAGGGCTGCGACGAACACGGCGCGCTCGACTGAAAACTCGAACGCGCGGTCCTTGAGCAGATCGGCCAGGACGTCGGCGACGCCGAGCCGCTCCCAGAGCCGGCCGAACAGCATCGGCCCGCCGATCCGCTTGGCGGCGACCGACAGCGCGCCCTCGGCGTCCTCGTCGAGCGCGTTGATCAGCAGCACCTGGTCGGTGAGCTTGGCGCCCGAGGCGATGAGGGAAGCGAGCGCGCCGGAGGCGGCCAGTTCGTCGGCGCGGCCGAGGCTGACGATCACCTTCTGGCGGACGGCGGCGCCGTCGCGCTTATTCTCGACGATCTGCACGTAGCCGCGTTCGCCGGACTTCTTGAGACGAAGAACATGGGCGCTCCCCAATGGAGCACCACAGAATCGAGTCTAGACCAAATATCAAGAGCAAAAGATGAGCGTACGTGGCACTACATTTTGCAAACGACGCCAACTGACCCCAATAATATCAAGGCCTTGCATACGCAGAGCCTCGTTTACTGTTCAAGTAGGGTGAGAGTTCGACGGAATCGAACTTCCCACATCGTTGAACGGACACAGCCTGGTCGCCGAAATGAGTTCGAGGCGAGGGGCGGCCGGCTCGTGGAGCTTGGACCCCGCCGCCGCTATCCCCGCGAGAGAGCGGGCGTTAGTCGACGGTCGGAAGCTTGGCCTGGCTGTGCCGGTGGAATCAATGTAGCGCTTTGCATCGCCCGGAGCGCTACACGCAATCGCTCGAGCGTTGTCGCGTTGGTCCAGCCGCGGCGCAGCATTACGGCCCGATCGCGCTCGCGGCGCAGGTCAACAAGCTGGCGAACAGCAGGGAATTGGCCGGGTCCGTGAAGGCCAGCGGACCGAGATCGCCCTTCATGCGCAGGTCGTACAATTTGTGCCTGCCCCGCTCGGCGCTAAGAGTTATGCCGAAAAAACGCGCGGACAGTCCGGCGTCGCGCGCACACAAAGGACGCTGACGCAGTCCTTCTGCGTGAACAACGCGCACAGCGCTTCAAAGTCTC
>CAVRWC010000023.1:0-91327 GCA_963724785.1 uncultured Alphaproteobacteria bacterium
TGCTCTCCGATGACGTTAAGGCCGAGATGAGCCGGATCGCCAGGGAATTCTATCGACGGCTCGACACCACGCAAAAATCCATAACAGAGGCACATGCCGAATGACCGCTCCTCGCTTCATTCAAATCCACACGCTGCATTCCTATGCCGCGGCATTGCTCAATCGTGACGATTCCGGGGGATGTCCCGTCGGATGTTGAAAAGGAGAGCGGAGCGGCGTTGCTCGCCTTGAGCCGGTAGGCTCGGGGTGCCGATTCCACGAGAAGGAAAGCAACGCCATGAGAAAGGCTATCACATCCACAGCGGTTCCGACGTATGCATTGAAGAGCGAGGCGCTTGCCGGCATGACGGCGAGCTTCGATCGATTTTGCCTTGCGGCGGGGATCGAGACGCTGAGCGAAATGATGGAGCAGGACGCAGAGGCGATTTGCGGCTTGCGCCATGCGCGGGGCGAAGGCCGGCTGGCGCATCGATGGGGGCGGACGAAGGGCAAGATCGGCTTTCACGGCGGCAAGGTCGATGTCGAGCGTCCGCGCGTTCGCGGCCTCGACGGCGAGGAACGCATCCTGCCGAGTTGGAAGAGCGCGGTCGGGGAGAATTGGCTCGGCGAATGGGCGATGAACCAGATGCTGATCGCCGTCTCCACGCGCAAATTCGAGCGGTCGGTGCGCCTGCCCGGGGGCGACGTGCCGGCCCCGCGGGGCGCCGGTCTGTCGAAATCGGCGACCTCGCGCCGCTTCGTCGCGCTGTCTGCGGCGCGCATGAGGCAATGGCTGGCGACCCGGCTCGACCATCTCGACCTCATGGTCATCCAGATCGACGGCGTCCACATGGCCGACGACCTGCTGCTGGTGGCGGCGATCGGCATCGACGCGACGGGGGAAAAGCATCCGCTCGGCGTTGTCGAGGGCGCGACGGAAAATGCGGCGACGGCGCGAGCGCTGATCGCCAATCTCATCGACCGGGGGCTCGACCCGGCCGTGCCGCGCCTGTTCATCATCGACGGATCAAAGGCGCTGTCGACGGCGATCCGGCGCGCCTTCGGGCGCGATGCGCCGATCCAGCGCTGCCAGGTTCACAAGGCCCGCAACATTCTGGAGCGGTTGCCCAAATCGATGCATGCCTCGGTGCGCAGCGTGCTGCGGCAGGTCTGGGAGCTGGACGACGCCGCCAAGGCCGAGAAGCTGCTGCGCAACCTCGCCCGTCGCCTCGCGGCCGACTGGGACGGCGTCGCCGGGTCGATCCTGGAAGGGCTCGACGAAATGCTCACCGTCACGAGGCTCGGCCTGCCGCGCGAATTGCGCCGCTCGCTGGCTTGCACAAACATCATCGAGAACGTCATGGGCACGGTGCGACGCGTCTGCCGAAACGTCAAACACTGGCGCTCGCCGTCCATGGCGATGCGCTGGACCGCCGCCGCGATGATCGAGGCCAAGAAGGGCTTCCGGCGATTGAAAGCCCACAAGCAACTGCCCGCCTTGCGCGCTGCGCTCGATCGAAAGAAACCCACCCTCGCCAAGCCATCTCTTGCTCAAATCGACGAAGCCGCATAGCTCTCAACCAGCAGCGCCCGTTCCGCGAATTTCAACACAGAGCGGGACATCCCCCGATTCCGGGCTCGCCAAAAGGATCCGGTTCGGCGGCGTGTCGCGTACGCGCATTTCTTCGCAATGCCTTAAGCGTCATTGGCGCAAGGCGGACGATCCGCACGCCCTGCAAAACCTTGCCGGCTTCGTCGAATTCGGTTCGGTCGCGCGAACTGGTCACCGATAAGGTCATTGCCCCGCTTCGCGGTCAGTTCGCGGAAGAAGTCGTCAATGCGTCTGGAGCCGGAGTTCCAGAAGCTTGTCTACGGCGACAAGGCCGACAAGGGAAAGAAGAGCCGCCAGACGCTACTGCTCGGCCAGCCTGAACTCGATTGGCTTGCGCGGGAGGCCAAGAGCCTCGCCGACGGCGCGAAGGACAAGGAGGCGGCCAAGAAGGCCGTCGCCGAATGGGTGAAGGGCAAGAACTTCAAGGCGATGAGCGAGAACGCGGCGCTTCCCGGCGGCCTCGCCGCCGCCCTTTTCGGCCGCATGGTGACCTCCGATCCCGCCGCAACAATCGACGCGCCGGTTCATGTAGCGCACGCCTTCACGGTCCACGAAGAAGAGGTCGAGGACGACTACTTCACCGCCGTCGATGACCTCAAGAGGGACGAGGACGACAGCGGCGCCGACACGATCCAGGAGACAGAAATAACCTGCGGCCTCTTCTACGGCTATGCGGTCATCGACATCCCGGGGCTCGTCGCCAACTGCGGGGGCGACATTTGCCCTCGCGGGTAGGGTGGTTCACAGCCTGATGTATCTGATCGCCGAGGTGTCGCCCGGCGCCAAGCTCGGTTCGACAGCGCCATACGGTCGCGCCGGATTCATGCTTCTGGAAGCGGGCGACCGGCAGCCGCGCAGCCTTGCGGACGCCTACCGCAGGCCCGCCGCGCCGGAACTCGACAACGCCGTCGAGAAGCTCGCGCGACCAGCTCGCAGCCTTCGACCGTGCGTACGAGACGGGCGAGACGCGCATATGCCTCAATCTCTCGGGCGAAAATCCCGGCGAAACGCCGACCGGGTCGCTCAAGGACCTCGCGGCCTGGGCTGAGGCTCGGGTCCAGGAAGACCAGCGATGTCTGACCGGCGCTGGCTCGTCTTGCGGCTGGAGGCGCCGCTCCTCGCCTTCGGCGGCGTCACGATCGACCATGTCGGCGTCACCCGCGATTTCCCTGCGCTGTCGATGCTAACGGGCTTCCTCGCCAACGCGCTCGGTTGGGCGCGGACCGATTGGGAGAAACACCAGGCGCTGCAGGACCGGCTTGTATTCGCCGCGCGTATCGACAGAAACGACGAAGCCGGGCCGCTCACGGACATGCAGAACGCTCGCCTCGAAAAGGCGGACAGTGGCTGGACGACTTGGGGTGAGCCCGAGGGACGCGGGGGAGCGAGCTACGGCGCGCCCCACCGACGTCGTCGCGACTACCACATGGACGCGCGCGTCATGGTTGCGCTGCGGCTGGAGCCGGAGGCTGGCGCGCCAAACCTCGACGAGGTCGCAGCCGCGCTGCAGCGCCCGGCGCGCCCGCTCTTCATCGGCCGCAAGCCGTGTCTGCCCTCGGCGCCCGTGTTGTGGCGCGCGGCGCACATAGCGCCACCGCCCGCGACGCTTTAAGCTGGCCTTGGGCGGCGCCGACGGCGCCATGAAGCGACGCATGCGCGCGATCTGGCCGGTCGGCGAAGGCCCCGAGCGACGGCGACGACGTGTTTCAGGTCGTCGATCTGCCAGACCTGCGCAATTGGCGCACCGGGTTGCACGGAGGGACACAGGCGCGTCGTCGAGGGCGTCGTTTTGTCTAGGGACATTGCCGCATGAGTCGCGCTGCGTCTCGCCAGTCTGCCGCTCGACCTGCGGGCCTTGAGGCGCTGGGCGGCCGCTCGCGGCTTCGCCCAGGACGAGGGACGCGCGCTTCATCATTTGCTTGCCGAGACTTTCGGCAAGGGACTGTTGCAGCCGTTTCGGTTGATGGCGGCGCCGGGTGCGGCGCGCGCGTCGCTTTACGCTTACGCCCGCGCGGACGCGGCGACGTCTGCAGCAGTCGGCGCGCGAGTGCGCGCTTCCCGACGCGCTGGCGGTTTGTGACGTCGCACGACTGGCCACCAAAATGATGCCGGAAAGTTGGAAGACCGGAAAGACGTCTCGCGTTCGATCTTACGAGCGCGGCCTACGAAGCGCCTGCACAAACCGGCCGGTTCGTTCCCAAGGGGGCCGAAGTCGATGCTTATCTCGTCGAAGCTCTGCGCCGGTTTCCCGTCGGGCGCCCGCCGCCGGAGGAGCGGATCACGCGAGAAGAAGTCTACCTGCAATGGCTGAGCGAAAGGCTGCAAGGACGCTGCAAAGGTCGACGTCGCACGGATCGTCAGGTTCGAGCGCCGCAAATCGCTGCGCGGGTCGACAGAGCGCGAAGGGCCGGAAGTGGTTTGGCACGGCGAACTTACGGTTCTCGACGGCGTCCGCGTTCTCGGCGCGGCTCGCGAGCGGCGTAGGTCGACACGCCGCTTACGGTTTCGGCATGCTGTCTGCTGCGTCCCGCCGGAACGGAGGACGCTCATGTTGGCGGGGCGACTCGGCCTTGAGACGGCGCGCATTCCCCACTCCGATCGGCATGGCTTGATCTGGCTGGAGCGCGGCCGGTTGGAAGTGGAGGATGGCTGTCTGCGTTTTGTGACGGCAGGCGGAAGCGACCTTGCGAGCCGGCTCTTACCAGATTCCCCACCAGAGCGTTTCGATGGTGTTGCTGGGTCCCGGATCCAGCGTCACTCACGACGCGCTACGATTGCTTGCCCGGCATGGCTGCGGCCTTGCCGCGATCGGCGAAGGAGCCACCCGCTTCTATACTGCTCCGCCACTCTCGCCTGACACTTCAAAGGTGGCGAGGGCGCAAGTCCGGCTTTGGGCGGATCCTCAAAGCCGGATGGAAGTGGCGCGCGCGATGTATGCGATACGATTTGGCGAGATCGTGCGCACGCGCGACATCGAGGTGTTGCGCGGCCAGGAAGGCGCGCGAATCAAGCGCTCCTACCAACTCGCTGCGGAGCGATTCGGCGTCGCTTGGAAGGGACGCAGTTACGACCGCGAGAATCCCGAGATCGGCGATCTCGCCAACCAGGCGATCAATCATGCCGCAACGGCAATGAGCGCGGCGGCGGCCGTCGCGGTCGCTTCGGTCGGCGCCGATCCCGCAACTGGGCTTCGTCCACGAGGACTCGGGCCAGTCGTTCGTTTTGGACATCGCCGATCTTTATCGTCACGACCTCACCCTGGACATTGCTTTCGGCGCCGCTAAGGAAGCGATGAGCAACCCTCTACCGATCGAGCGCCTGACGCGACAGCTTGCAGCCAAGCTTATGCAGCGGCGGGCGATCGTCGCCTCGATGATCGACCGCATCAAGTCGCTGCTCGGCGTCGACGCCCCAACGCCCGAGCGACACGAGGGAGAGAGTCTGATGCCGTTGGCGGTCGTCATCACTCGTGATGTTGAGGCGCGCTATCGCGGCTTCCTCTCGTCCGCGATGCTTGAGCTGGCTCCCGGCGTCTACGCGCACCCCCGCATGAGCGCGGGCGTGCGAGAGAGAATCTGGGCGGTGCTGAGCGAATGGCACGGCCGTCTGCGCCGAGGCAGTATCGTCATGACTTGGGCCGAGGCGGCCGCGAACGGCGGTCTCGGGCTTCTCACACTCGGAGAACCGCCGAAGGAAATCGTGTCCTACGATTTGCTGCTTCTCGTGCGCAACCATCCGGCCGCGCAGTAGGGGTTGCTGACGGCCCAAGCCCGTTGTTTGACATTGTGCATTCAATAAAATCAGTGTCTTGAGGGGCAGACGCTCCCCCGCGTTCGCGGGGATAGCCCCGGCCATTACGTCCTCGATGAAAACCATCAGCCCGCTCCCCCGCGTTCGCGGGGATAGCCCCCGCATCCCGATCGCGGTAAAGGCGATATAGCCCGCTCCCCCGCGTTCGCGGGGATAGCCCCTGGGACGACGCCAACAGCCTAGCGTCAATAGGCGCTCCCCCGCGTTCGCGGGGATAGCCCCTCAATAGCCGCATGTAATGCTGCATTATATTCGCGCTCCCCCGCGTTCGCGGGGATAGCCCCGCGCCGAAGACAGGCCAGGCGGCCGATGTCGGCGCTCCCCCGCGTTCGCGGGGATAGCCCCTTTCGCCCGCGCCATCGCGTGTGTCCTTTGCACGCTCCCCCGCGTTCGCGGGGATAGCCCCTCCTCGGGCGTCGTGCCGATTTACGACCCGAACGCTCCCCCGCGTTCGCGGGGATAGCCCCCACTAGAACCAACATCAACACCGGCTCGGGGACGCTCCCCCGCGTTCGCGGGGATAGCCCCTATATTCACGAGAGAAGATGGTCCGTTCGCGCCGCTCCCCCGCGTTCGCGGGGATAGCCCCGTGGCGACGGGCACTCAGATCGTTAATCAGATCGCTCCCCCGCGTTCGCGGGGATAGCCCCCGCCGGCAGTTCCTGATCTCGAGGTGACGGTGCCGCTCCCCCGCGTTCGCGGGGATAGCCCCTACGGCAACAATGAAGGCTGGCGCAAGAACGGCGCTCCCCCGCGTTCGCGGGGATAGCCCCCAAAGCCAGACGCTGAAGGCACAGCACAACCACGCTCCCCCGCGTTCGCGGGGATAGCCCCCCGTCCGCGCCTGTAGGCGCATCAACCGGCTTTGCAATCGCGGAAGCGTTCTGTCCGCGGTGTCCGCCCTCCTGCGTGGGCGGCCAGTTATGCCCTGATGCAGGCGGCCAACAGAGACTCTCGGCATCGACGTAGCCGCCCCGACGCTTATTTCGTTTCAACAAAATAAGCCGTTTGTCGTCGCTCGACGACGACCGCGACATACGGGCGCAACGCAGAGCGCCATGCGCCCGATGAAAGCAGAACCGATGGAACGCGGGGCTTGGCCGCTACAATTAGAGGAGTGGCAAAGACAGCGGGAACGATTGAGACGGGCGGCGTTTGGGACGCGCCCGATCTCGAGCGAAAGGGCGCCGCAGGAACTGATATTTCAAAATGGTCTTGATCAAGGTAAAAAGTCATTGTTGACTTATCTAAATGGGTCATGTACATTATTCGGAGTTCGCGGGCCGACCGGAAATTGTCCGACAATTCAAAGTGGTCCCCTCGCTGACGCCTGAACTTTCAGGGAATTGGCGGCTTCTCCGTCAATCTCCCGTTTCAATATGGGCTAACTTTGAAAAGGTAATCTACGACACATGCTCTCCGTCCTTGCCTATGTAAGAGTCTCCTACCGATAAACAGGGCGCTCATGGTATTAGCCTCGACGCTCAGGTGAAACAGATCACGGAATTTGCGAAAGCAAATCATCTTCAAATAAAAGGGTGGTTCAAAGACGTGGCCTCGGCGAGGAACGAGGAGAACGGCAGCGAGCGCCCGGAGTTCAACAAGGCGATCGAGTTGGCTGTGAAGAAGAAGCTGCCGATCATAGTCGCCACACCAGACCGGTTCACGAGGACGAAGGAGAGTTACGACCGGTTCAAAGCACGCGGCGGCACGGTCTACACGACGGACGGGTTTGGCGAGGACGAGGCGGTGATGAGGGCGAAGATAGCTCGCGCTCAGCACGACGGCGACATGATCAGCCGGCTGACCAAAGAAGGCCAGAAACGCGCGAGAGCCGCGGGCAAGAAATTCGGCAATCCCGACTCCGGTCCGGCGCGGGTCGAGGCGAACAAGGTTCGCCGGAATAATGCACGGATACGCCGCGAGGAATTCGACGCCAGGCTGGAACGCGCGCGTGAAATTGGCGCGAAGACCGACGCCGAAGTGGCAAGGCATTTCAACGACACCGGCCACGTCACCGCCCGTGGCGGAGCGTGGACTGCTGCTAATGTCGCGCGGATGAGGGGAAGAATCATCACCTTCGACAAAGCGCCCATGTCATCCCGGGCAGGTCAGGCGTCGAAGCCGCATGTGCTCTTCACGCCGGACGATCGGATGACCGAGGAGGGGTTAGGAAGGGCTTGCAGCGCATTGACGTTCCTCGGCGACGGCGAGAAGAAGGCGACTGCGGATCGGCTCATTCGCCATTTTACGGCAGCTCCGGGAAGAAGCTTCCCCGGGCTATCATTGAAAAACTGGCAAAGCTGATCGACAAAGCCGAAATCAAAATGTCTAATTTTTACGTCTCAGAGTGTTTAGCAGTCGACGAACTCGATCAACTTGCCATGAGGTTTTGTTACAAGCCAATTTGGCGACCGCTGCGCCTCGTCTTAGCGTTCCGGGCCCGTGTGCTTTCAAAAAGTTCTGAACGCCCGTCAGCGAGCTTCTTAAGCGATTCTGAAGCGCATCCGGAAGAACAAGCCGAACCAACGAGGCAGATCCCACATGAAGTCGGCAATACGAGTATTTCTCGCACTTCAACTTCCGGAGCGCTTTCGTCGCGGCTCGTCCAATTGCGACGCCTCATCGAAGAAGAGCGAGCTTCGCCTCGCGCCCATCGTCGCCTCCGCCGGTCCGGCGAGATTGCGTGCGCGAGGAGACGGAGCGCTTTCGCAAGTTCCCGCTCGACCCCGGGACAAGTTCAATGTCGAAATCTTCTAGCTCAAGGATGACGCGCTCCGATGACCCTGAGTTTCCGTCCATCCGACCAGGTCGCGGCCTATTGGTCAAAAGTGCGGAGGCGGCGGCCGCAAGCTCCCGATCGGCCGGCAAATTCAAGAGGTCCTGACACCAGGTTAAGTGATAAATGTTGCTTTGCTATAAAAACAATAGGCAAATGCTTCATTTCCGCTTAACTTACGAGCAATTTTTCAACGACAGAGAATTATCAGGACTTGGCCAATCGTATAGAACGGTGTTCAATCCATATCGATCTCGTCCAAGAGGGAGACGGCCCTCCAGATCAAAGGGTGACGTTTTCGACTTTCCCCTCTGGCGTCCCATTCTGCGACGTTCCTTGATTGCGCGGTCAGCTCCCTTTGCGCTGGGCCGGCAGCCATACGCACGGGACCGGGGACGCCATAGCGACAGGTGGGCTGCGGCGACCAAATATATTCCATGGCCGGTTATCCAGTATATGGCGTTTTGAAATCACATTCAGCGTTGACGTCAAAGCCGTACAACAATCGCTATAACAAAGACATCAGCGCCAGCTGTCAATACGCTGACAAAATTTGAGAGAGACATCATGATCGGTTCGCCAAGACCAGGAATGCCATTCGCCTACTCGGCGATCGCCAATTTATCTCGACAAGAAGATCGACGAGCTGAAGGGCGTTAAAACGCAACGAGAGATCGCGGCGGAGATCGGCTACGAGAAGCCGAACATGATCTCCATGTTCAAGCGCGGCGAAGTCAAAGTGCCGCTCGACAAGATACCCTTGCTTGCCAAGGCTATCAACGCCGACCCGGGTCACCTCTTTCGGCTGGCGCTCGAGCAATATTGGCCGCAGCTTGGCGACACGATTCAGACGATCTTCGGTCGCGTTGTCACCGCCAACGAGGAGGAGATCCTGATCAAGCCTTGGCGCGCTGCGACCGCCAATCTTGACCCGGCACCGACGAATGAGATCGGCCATGCGTTTGACCGCTTCTTGGAAGGTCTCGATTTCGTCCGGGCGTCGAGCTGAAGGGAGGCGGTAGCATGAGCAAGACGTTGAGACCGCGCGCCCCTTACGCAGAGACAGATATGGCGAAGTTCCTCGATCGGCGGATTGATAGTTTGAGAAAAATATCGGGATCCGAGCGGGTTGAGGAGGTAATGGCAAAATTTATCAGTGTCTTGCCTAAAGAAGTAACGAGATTTAGAAAAGGAGAAGCTAAGTTTCCGTTGGACCGCATATACCTGCTTGCCAACGCAACCAGCGACTTCCCGGCACATTTACTTCGGATGGCTTTGGAGCAGCATTTCCCAGAATTACAAGATGCGCTCGCTGATCTTTTTGGCTACATAGCAACACCCTCCGAAGCCTGGCATCTGCTTAGGAAATGGCGCGAGGCGACCGATAATCTCGACCCGGACCCTACACCAGAGTGCGAGCGCGCCGTCGATCGGATGATCGAGGAGGTGAAGTCAGCCATGGCGGCTGCACACCACACTCAGTCGGCCTCCAAATCGTAGTGCGGCAACTGCTTCACAACCCGGTCCTTCGCCGCCAGCGAGACGTCCCCGTAGCGTTCGCCGGCCGTGCGGGGCGCATGGCCTTGGATGGCGTCGACGATACGCATATCAAGGTCGAGGTCGCGGGCGATCGTTTTCATCCGGTGGCGCCAGCCGTGATTCGGATCGACTTCCTCCGCGACCGCTTTCAGGGAGCGGATCCAAACGGCGAGGCGCTGTGCGACCTGCTTCGACGGGTGCTGCCGGCCCTCCCGTTCCCTGCGACCGTCGAAGAAAAGCGGTCCGTGCGCGGCCGCCTTCACGAACTCGCGGAACCCGAGGTCAATCAGCTGCGGATGAATCGGGACGTCGCGATACTGCCCGGACTTGACGGAGCCGGCGTCGGGCGTGATGCGGATGAAGGGGATCTCGCCATCAGGACGAACGTCACCCTTGCGCAACTGCGTCAGCTCGGCGACCCGCGCGCCGGTAAAGGCGCAAAGCCAGGGAACCCACCGTTTCGCGGCGGCTGTGAAGCTGCTTTCGGTCGTCCGGGCGTTCTTGCGCTCGGCCCGCCGGTACGCCTGCGCCGCGCCGAGAATGGCCGTCGCCTCGCCGTCGGTCAGGCCCCGTTCGCGCGTCTGTTGCTTGGCTGGAACGCGCACGCGAACGCGATCGGCGACGTTCTCCCTAAGCCTTCCTGATTCGACCGCCCAGTTGAGGATCGCCTTCAGGCTCGTCACGTGAGCGTCCCGAACGGTCTTCGGCGTTAGGGTGGTCAGTAGTTGGTCCTTCCAGTTGATGACGTCCTGGCGGGTCAGACGTTGGGCGTCGTCGTGTTTCAGGAACTCGATAAGGTTGTCTATGCACGGCTTCCAGCGGCGAGCCGCCTCTCCTCCACGATTCGACCGCTGCAGTTGGCCCATGTAGTCGGCCAGGAGCATCCGAAGCGACACGGCTTCCGCGTGCAGATCCGCGGGGCGAGGCTGGGTCAGCGGGAGGTATTGAGGCTTTCCACCGTGATACCCGACGTCTTTTTCGATCGATCTGGTGCGTGCTTCGAGCTGGACGTTGGCGATTAAACGCGCATATCGTCGCCATTCGACAGAGCCGGGAGGGGCGTCGATATGGCCGCGAGCCTGAAAGATGTCGAGATACACACCGACCAACGCCGCGATTTCGTCGTCGCATGCTTCCCCTGCGGCGACACGCTGCAGCGCTGCGCGCTGACCGTCAGCGAAAATATCGTTCCACCCTTTCACGGATAGGCCTGTCATGTCTTTGGACATGTTGCGCAGCTGCTCATCCTCTAGCAGCAGCTCGTCATAATGCAGGTGGGCCATTTCTGCCGCCGTCAGTCGCCGGGCCGGAGGCTTCCCCGAGATGTCTGTCGCAATACGCGCACGTTGAATATCATCGAGCAGCTTCGCCAAGGCGACCGGTAGCTTCGCGATTGCCTCTCTCCGATCCGCCCCAATTGGGGTACGAAGCTCTCGCTTCCCCACGGCGGAGCGCAGCTCCTTCGGCACCGTGAGACGCGCGTAGTAACGACCATTGCGATTTAGAAGATTCTTGATATGCCCGGCCATTCGACGCGCTGTTGTGACATGCAGTTGTAACAGCAGAATGGCCAAAACGGCTTGAGATTCAAGAAGATTATTTCGGTTCAATGAGTTGGGCTGGTGCTGCAAGAGAGGATTGAACTCTCGACCTCTCCCTTACCAAGGGAGTGCTCTACCACTGAGCTACTGCAGCTTCCGGGCTCTTTAGGCCGTCCCAAAGAGGGTCGGCTTTTGCCACAGGCGGCGCCCCATGGCAAGCCGATGACGCGCCGCAGTGCGCCGCAGGGCGCCGCAGGCCTATTCGCTCGCCGCAGGCCTATTCGCTCTCGACGCCTTCGATGGTGCGGCGGTGTTTCGCCAACTCCGCTCCGGCGAAGTCCATGAACGCCCGGACCCTGGCCGAGCGGCGCAAATCCGAATGGGTGAGAATCCATAAGCCCAGGTCCCACTCCTGCAGAATCCGGCCGAGCCGCGTCAGGCCCGGGTTCTGCTCGCCGAGGAAGCAGGGCAGCGGGCAGGCGCCGAAGCCGTGCGCGGCCATCTCGAGCAGGCAATGGGTCGAGTTCACGCGCGCGGCGAGCCGCTCCGGGCGGACGTTCGCCTCGATCCATCGGCGCGCCGACGGGGGCCCGTAATCGTCGGCGAATCCGGCGAAAGGCAGCGTATCGATCGCCCCGGCCCCGATCCGCTCGGCAAGGTCGCGGCGGCAATAGACCGCCCACCGCGCCGTGCATATGCGCCGGCCGACCAGCGTCTCGGGCGGCTCGTTGGTCAGCCGGATCGCGACGTCCGCGTCCCGCCGCGAGAGGTTGAGCTCCCGCTCCGACAGGATGAGATCGATGACGACGCCGGGGTTCTGGGTCTGAAACTGCGCCAGGATCGAGGGCATGAAACGCTGCCCGACGGCGTCGACCGTGGTCACCCTGAGCCGCCCGGTCGGCTTGACGTCGCGGCCCGCGACCCGCCGCTCGAACTCGACGATCGAATCGGCCATCAGATTGGCGAGCGCGATCATCTCGTCGCCCGCGGCGGTCGGGTGGTAGCCGGAGCGCGAGCGCTCGAACAAGGGCGAGCCGACCGCCGCCTCGAGCGCGCCGAGCCTGCGGAACACGGTCGAGTGATTGAGGCCGAGGATTTCCGCCGCGCCGGCCAGCGACCGCGAGTCTGCGATCGCCTTGACCAGCCGGAATTCGTCCCAATTCAGCGCCACGTCCATCAAAGCGATATTCGGTTGCCGTTCCGCGCCACCCTGCGCCGCAAATCTGGCGTTCCGCAAGCACTCATGGAAGACCCGGGATCGCTGCGAAGGCCGGCGTCTCATCTTAGGCGTCCCGCCTCTGCGCGACACTCAGCCGTCTCTGGGCGCCGCGGCGCGCCGCAGCCGGTCGTTGATCGCCGCGCCGAGGCCGCGCGCGGGGATCGGCGCGGCGGCGATCGCGGCCGCGCCGGAGGCGTCGAGCGCCCGCAGGTGGGCGAACAGGTTCGCCGCCGCCTCGACCAGGTCGCCGGACGGCGAAAGATCGAGACGCGCCCGCGACGGCGCGCCGGCGAGCACGCCGCCGAAATCGAGCGCCGCCTCGTCCGGTCCGGCCGCGACCGCCTGCGAGCCGCAGCCGCGCGCGCGGCGCGTAATGCGAGGCGAGCTGTCCCGGCGCGTTCGGCGCGCCGCGCCGGGCGGCAGGCGTCGCGAGCGGACGCCCGAGCGCCGCCTCGATCGCCTCCTGAGCGACGGCGCCCGGACGCAGCAGCGTCGGCCCTCGCCTCGAGACAGGCGACGATGGTCGATTCGACGCCGTGCCGCGAAGGCCCGGCGTCGAGGATCCAGTCGATCCGGCCGTCGAGGTCGGCGAGGACATGGTCCGGCCGTCGTCGGGCTGACGTGACCCGAGCGGTTGGCCGAGGGCGCGGCGAGCGGCCGCCCGCCGCCTCGATCAGGGCGCGGGCGACCGGATGGTCCGGCGCGCGAAGCGCGAGCGAATCGAGCCCCGCCCGGGCGAGCAGGCTGACCCGGCAGGTCGGCGGCGACCGGCAGCACCAGGGTGAGCGGCCCCGGCCAGAAGGCGCGCGCCAGCCGCTCGGCGTCGGCGTCGAACCGCGCAAGCTCCCGCGCCGCTTCGACGCCGAGATACATGCGCGATCAGCGGATTGAACGCGGGGCGGCCTTTCGCCGCGTAGATCGCCGCGACCGCCTCGTCGCGAGGTCGCGTCGGCCGCAAGGCCGTAGACGGTCTCGGTCGGCATGGCGACAAGGCCGCCTTCGCGGAGGCATGCCGCGGCCGCGGCGATCGCTTCGGGCGTCGCCGGAGCCCGGCGCGTCGTTCGGCGAAGGATCGGCCATCGTTGCTTCCCATCGCGAGTGTCGCGAAAATCGTCTATCTTTAAACGGTTTCGGCTTTGCCCTATCAAGCCGGCGCGTCGACGCCGAAAGACAATGCGGAGGAGCCCTCATGACCTATCGATCCCCAGTCGCCGATATCCTGTTCTCCCTCAAGGCGGTCGCGGGCCTGCCGGAACTGATCGGCTCGAGGCTGGACGGGGAATTCGACTGGGACACGATCGCCTCCGTCATCTCGGAGGCCGGGCGTTTCGCGACCGACGAGATCGCGCCTCTCAACCGGACCGCCGACACCGTCGGCGCGGCTTACGAGAACGGCGCCGTGACCACGCCTCCCGGCTTCGCCGACGCCTATCGTCGCTGGGCCGAGGCCGGTTGGGGCGGCGTGTCGGCGCCGGCCGAGTTCGGCGGCATGGGGCTGCCGCATCTCGTCAACGTCGCCTGCACCGAAATCTGGAACGGCGCGTCGATGGCCTTCGCCCTCTGCCCGCTGCTCACCGAGGGCGCGATCGGCGCGCTCAAGACCTATGGCTCGCGCGAGCTGCTCGACACCTATCTCGAGGCGATGATCTCCGGGCGCTGGACCGGGACGATGAACCTGACCGAGCCGCAGGCCGGCTCGGACCTCAACGCGGTCAGGACGCGGGCCGAGCGCGCCGGGGACGGGACCTACCGCCTGTTCGGCCAGAAGATCTTCATCACCTACGGCGAGCACGACATGGCCGAGAACATCGTCCATCTCGTTCTCGCCCGCCTGCCCGGCGCGCCCGCCGGCACGCGCGGGCTTGTCGCTGTTCCTCGCGCCGAAATTCCTGGTCAACCCGGACGGAAGTCTCGGGGCGCGCAACGACCTGCGCTGCGCCAGCATCGAGCACAAGCTCGGCATCCACGGCTCGCCGACCTGCGTCATGATCTTCGGCGAGAGCGAAGGCGCCAAGGCCTGGCTCGTCGGCGAGGAGAACCGCGGCCTCGCCGCCATGTTCGTGATGATGAACGCGGCGCGGCTCGCCGTCGGGACGCAGGGCGTCGCCATCGCCGAGCGCGCCTACCAGCAGGCGCTCGCCTTCGCGCGCGAGCGCCGGCAGGGCCGGAGCGCCAAGGGCGGCGACGCCATGGCGCCGATCATCGAGCATCCCGACGTGCAGCGCATGCTGATGACGATGAAGGCCTCCGTTCACGCGGCGCGCGGCATCTGCCACCTCACCGCCGCCGCGCTCGACCTCGCGAACCACGGGCGGACCGAGGAGGAGCGCGCGGCCGGCGCCAATCGCGCGGCGCTGCTGACGCCGATCGCCAAGGCGTTCTCGACCGACCTCGGCGACGAGGCCGCCTCGCTCGGCGTCCAGGTCCACGGCGGCATGGGCTTCATCGAGGAGACCGGCGCCGCGCAGCACATGCGCGATTCCCGCATCGCCGCCATCTACGAGGGCGCCAACGGCATCCACGGCATCGACCTCGTGCTGCGCAAGCTGCCGCTGGCCGGCGGCGCGACGGTCGCGCAACGAAATCGGCTGGATCCGCGACGTCGCCCGGGCGGTGTCGGAGCGCGGCGGCGCGGCCTTCGGCGCGACCAGCGCGCCGGCTGTCCGAGGCGTCGGAGGCGCTCGACCAGGCGACGCGCGCCATGCAGAAATGGCTGGCGAACGACAGCGAATCGGCGCTCGCCGGCGCGTCGCCCTACCTGCGTCTGTTCGGCCTGACGCTCGGCGGCGCCTGCCTCGCCAAGGCGGGCCTCGCGGCGGCGGAACTCGCGGCGAGCGGCGATTCGAGCGAACTCGCCCGCGTCGCGCTCGCGCGCTTCTACGCCGAGAAGCTGCTGCCGGTCGCGCCGGGCCTGAACCGCATCATCGCCTCCGGCGCCGCGTCGCTGCGCGCCTACGAGGCCGTCCTGGCGGACGCGATATGAGCGCCGGGATCGAGGTTCAGCGCGAGGGGGCGGTCCTCGTCGCCGCCTTCGCGCGGCCCGAGAAGAAGAACGCCATCACCGGCGCGATGTACGAAGCGCTGATCGGGGCGTTCGACGAGGCGGAGCGCGATCCGGGCGTCGGCGCGCTCGTGCTCGCCGGCCGCGGCGGCGTCTTCACCGCCGGCAACGACATCGCCGACTTCCTCGTCGATCGCCGTCGCCGGCGGCGCGCGACGCCCGGTCCTTCCCCGCCTCCCGGTTCATCGAGCAGGCTCGCCGACTTCGAAAAGCCGCTGATCGCCGCCGTCGACGGTCAGGCGGTCGGCGTCGGGACGACGCTGTGCTTCCACTGCGACCTCGTCTACGCGTCGCCGGCCGCGCGGTTCCACATGCCGTTCGTCAATCTCGGCCTCGTGCCCGAGGCCGGGTCGTCGCTGCTCGCCCCGCAGCGCTTCGGCCGGGCCAAGGCGGCGGAGCTCCTCATGCTCGCCGAGCCGTTCGACGCCGAGGCGGCGCTCGCGCTCGGCTTCGTCAACGCGCTCGTTCCCGCCGAGGCGCTTCTCGCCCATGCGGTCGGCAAGGCCGCCGCGCTCGCCGCCAAGCCGCGCTCGGCGCTGCTCGCGACGCGCCGGCTCCTGCGCGGCGACATGGGCCCGCTGAAGGCGCGGATGGCCGAGGAGGGCGAGGCGTTCGCCGCCGCGCTCGCTTCGCCCGAGGCCCGCGCCGCGTTCATGGCCTTCATGGCGGGCGGCGGAAATAGCAGCGGCGACGCGCGTCAGCCGTTACCCCCGTAGCGGCTGGCGAGATCGGCCGCGAGCCGCGCGGTCTCCGTCGAGATAGCGTTCGATGACGGCGTTGGCGGCGGGCCCGCACGCCCGATAGCTCGTGGCGTAGTCCTGGAAGCTCTTGTTGTACGCGCCTGCGAGCTGGTCGCGGCGCTGCGCGTCGACGGCCTCGGCGTCGAGGAGGGCGGCCATCCTGGCGCGGAACTCGGCGCTGTCGCCCGCGCCGCAGAGGTCGCGCAGATAGGCGAGCGCGCCCATCATCTCGGCGAGCCTGCAGAAGCTGCGCCTCGTAGGGCTGGCGGCGGGGCAGGAGGCGGCGACGCGGGCGCGGACGGCGCGGGCGCAGCCGGCGCGGCCTTCCGCGCGCCCGCGTTCCGGCGCGTCGCCGTCGCCGTCCGAGACGATGCCGAGCGCCAGCCGCGGGACGCGAGCCGCGGGCCTCGGGCGGGGTCGCTGCTCCCGCCTGGGCGCGGCCGCCGACCGCGGCCCGCCGGCGCGCCTGCCCGTCACCGGTCGCCGCTTTCGATGCGCTGCGGCCGCCGCGATGACCTCCGGGAGTTCCGGCGTCGTGAGCAGCGAGGCCGAGCCGTCGGGCTCGATCCAGGCGACCGCGTCGATTTCCTTGCTGACGCGCGCCTCGCCGCGGGTCCAGCGGCCGACGAACGAGGCGATGACGAAATGCGCCCGCACGCGCCCGCCCTCGCGCACGATCGGCTCGACGTGCCGGTTGAAGCCGACGATCTCGCACTCGACCCCGACTTCTTCGTAAAGCTCGCGCGCCGCCGCCTCGACCAGGGTCTCGCCGACCTCGACCACGCCGCCCGGCAGCGAGAACCGGCCGGCCATCGGCGGCCGCGCCCGGCGTCCCGACGAGCACCCGTCCCTGCCGGAACACCGCGACCGAAACGGCGAGGATCGGTCGCGGCGGATAGAGCCGGTCCTCCGGCCCGTCGTCAGCCATGCCGACGCCTCCCGAGCGGACGGCCGGGCGCAGACGCCGCGCCGGAAAGCGCGAAGTTTTCCGCGGCGGAGCGGGTCGGAACACGGGGTCATGGGCTTTCGCAAAGCGAGCATCGAGCCCCTCCATATCACGAAGCCGCAAGCGATGCGCAGGCCACGGCGCTCTTGTCACCGCGCCGGCCGGCTGTCACCTTGTCGGCGCGAATCTCTTCCCTTCGACAGGCGGTTTTCCATGGCCATGCTCGTGTTCGGCCTCGTGATCTTTCTCGGCCTCCACTCGACCCGCATCTTCGCCGAGAGCGGGCGGCGAGCGCGCGATCGCGCGGCTCGGGGAAGGGCCGTGGAAGGGCGTTTACAGCCTTCTGTCGCTGGCCGGCTTCGTGATGATCGTCTGGGGCTTCGGGCAGGCGCGCTGGGCGGCGCCGCTGATCTGGGCGCCGCCGATCTGGACGCGCCACATCGCGCTGCTGCTGATGCTGTTCAGCATGATTCTGCTCGGCGCCTACGGCCTCAAGAAGAGCCACATCGCCGTCGCCGTCCATCACCCAATGCTGTGGGCCGTCGTCGTCTGGTCCGCCGCTCATCTGCTCGCCAACGGCTCGGCTGGCGGACGTCGTGCTGTTCGGCGCGTTCCTCGCCTGGGCGCTTCTCGACCTTTCAAGCAATTATGCGCGCGATCGGGCGAAGGCGGTCGTCTATCCCGCGCCGAACTGGGGCGCGACGATCGGGGCGATCGTCGTCGGCGTCGTTCTCTGGGTCGTCCTTCTCGGCGGGCTTCATCGCTGGCTGTTCGGCGTCTCGCCGCTGGCGATGTAGCGCGGAATGCCGATACCGCTGGCGTTTTCTGCGCTCCGGGCCGCCGCCCCAAGGCAAATCGCCGCGACGGCGCTACACGCGCTACACTCGACAAAAGATTGAATCGGCGCGGCGACGCGCCCATACTGGCATGCCAGTGCGCCGTCGACCGCGGTACGACCCCGTGGAAAGGTTCGACAATGGCAGACAAACCCAAGACCGGCGGCGCAGGCGAGGCCAAGCGCCCGCTCCGCTCGCGGCTGTGGTTCGACAACCCCGACAATCCGGGCATGACGGCGCTCTATCTCGAGCGCTACCTCAATTTCGGCATCACCCCTGCAGGAACTGCGCTCCGGCAAGCCGATCATCGGCATCGCGCAGACGGGCTCGGACCTTTCGCCCTGCAACCGGCATCATCTCGACCTCGCCAAACGCGTGCGCGACGGGATCGTCGCCGCGGGCGGCGTGCCGTTCGAGTTTCCGGTCCATCCGATCCAGGAGACCGGCAAGCGGCCGACCGCGGCGCTCGACCGCAATCTCGCCTATCTCGGGCTGGTCGAGATCCTGATGGGCTATTTCATCGACGGCGTCGTGCTGACGACCGGCTGCGACAAGACGACGCCCGCCTGCATCATGGCGGCGGCGACGGTGAACATTCCGGCGATCGTGCTGTCGGGCGGCCCGATGCTGAACGGCTGGCACAAGGGCGAACGGACGGGGTCCGGCACCATCGTCTGGCAGGCGCGCTCCGACCTCGCCGAGGGCAAGATCGACTACGAGGAGTTCATGACGATCGTCACCTCCTCGGCGCCCTCGATCGGCCATTGCAACACCATGGGCACGGCCTCGACGATGAACGCGCTCGCCGAGGCGCTCGGCATGAGCCTGCCCGGCTGCGCCGCGATTCCCGCGCCCTACCGCGAGCGCGGCCAGATCGCCTACGAGACCGGCCGGCGCATCGTCGAGATGGTGTGGGAGGACCTGAAGCCCTCCGACATCCTGACGCGCGAGGCGTTCGAGAACGCCATCGTCGTCAACAGCGCGATCGGCGGCTCGACCAACGCGCCGATCCACATCAACGCCATCGCGCGCCACATCGGGGTCGCGCTGAACATCGCGGACTGGGAGACGGTCGGGCGCCAGGTGCCGCTCCTCGTCAACATGCAGCCCGCGGGCAAATACCTCGGCGAGGAATTCCATCGCGCCGGCGGCGTGCCTGCGGTGGTGCACGAACTGATGAAGCGAAAGCTCGTCCGCGAGCAGGCGCTGACCGTCAACGGCCGGACGATCGGCGAGAATTGCGCAGACAGCGCCTCCAGCGATCCGGACGTCATCTATCCCGATCGACAAGCCGATGAAGCAGGACGCCGGCTTCATCGTGCTCACGGGCAACCTGTTCGACGACGCGATCATGAAGACGAGCGTGATCGACGACGAGTTCCGCAAGCGCTTCCTCTCCAACCCCGACGATCCGGACGCGTTCGAGGGCCGCGCGATCGTGTTCGACGGGCCGGAGGACTATCACCACCGCATCGACGATCCGGCGCTCGCCATCGACGAGCGCTGCATTCTGTTCATCCGCGGCACGGGGCCGATCGGCTATCCGGGCGGGGCGGAGGTGGTCAACATGCAGCCGCCGGCGGCGCTGATCAAGAAGGGCGTCCACGCGCTGCCCTGCGTCGGCGACGGGCGCCAGTCGGGCACGTCGGGCTCGCCCTCGATCCTCAACGCCTCGCCCGAGGCGGCGGCGGGAGGCGGGCTCGCGCTGATCAAGACCGGCGACCGGGTGCGGATCGACCTCCGGAAGCGGCAGGCGAACATCCTCGTTTCCGACGACGAACTGAACCTTCGCCGCGCCGACCTGCAGAAGCACGGCGGCTACGCCTACCCGAAGAGCCAGACGCCATGGCAGCAGATCCAGCGGGAGATGGTGGCGCAGTTCGACGAGGGCATGGTGCTGAAGCCCGCCGTCGCATACCAGCGCCTCGCGCAGACGACGGGCGCGCCGAGGGACAATCATTGAGAGGACCTCACATTGACGAGGGCCTCGGTCCATCCATACTGATCGAACGATCGTGTCCATACGGAGATCTCAATGGGCATCAGCATCCGCGACCCGGGGGTCGGCGAACCGGCTCGTGAGCTTGCGCTGCTGCACGGCGCCAACATGACCGAGGCCACCACGCGCGCGCTCACGGCGGAACTCAAGCGTGAGCGGTAGACTTCGATCCGGCGCTGGATCCTGACGCGCCTCCTTCGCCGATCGGCCCCGAGGTCGACGCCCATCCCGCCGGCCGGCCGCAGCGGGTGAAACTCACCGGGCGCCGGGTCACGCTCGCGCCGCTCGACGCCCGCAAGCACGCCGTCTCGCTCTACGACGGCTCGAACGGGGACGCGGGGCGGGAGCGGGTGTGGACCTATCTGTTCGACGGCCCTTACGCCAACCTGCAGGATTTCCGCGCGAGCCTCGAAACAAAGGCGCACTCCGAAGATCCGCTGTTCTTCGCGGTGATCGACAACGCCTCGGGCCGGGCGCTCGGCTACCAGACGCTGATGCGGTTCGATGCGGCGAACCGCGTCGTCGAGGTCGGCAACATCATGTACACGCCGGCCCTGCAGCGGACGGCGGGCGCGACCGAGGCGCAATACCTTTTCGCGAGCTACGTTTTCGACACGCTCGGCGTCCGCCGCTACGAGTGGAAGTGCAACGCCCTCAACGCGCCGTCTCGGCGCGCGGCGGAGCGTCTGGGATTCTCCTTCGAGGGGATTTTCCGCCAGCACATGATCGTCAAGGGCCGCAATCGCGACACGGCGTGGTACGCGATGCTCGACGGCGAGTGGCCGGCGCGCCGGGCCGCCTTCGAGCGCTGGCTCCGGCTCGACAATTTCGATGGTCAGGGGCGGCAGAAGGAAAGCCTCTCCAGCCTGGCTCTCCTCGGCGCCGGCGCTTGATCGCGTTCGGCTGGATCGCCCGTCCTCAGCGTTTCGCCTGGAGACGGCGAGCCCAGCCGATCTTCGATCGTTCGCCGCGTTGGCGACGCTGGATGCGAGACCGGGACTTTCGGCTCAGACCCCCGGCGGCCGGCGCAAGTCGAGCGTGAACGGGAACTCCGGATGGGGCGCCTCGGGCGGCGGCTCGTAGCCGCCCGGCGAATGGCCGCGCGGCTCGAACCGGGCGAGGCGCCGCGCCTCGGCCTCGTTGCTGTTGACCGGGAAGGTGTCGTAGTTGCGCCCGCCCGGATGGGCGACGTGATAGACGCAGCCGCCGAGCGCGCGCCCGCTCCAGCTGTCGAAGATGTCGAACACGAGCGGCGCATGCACCGGGATGACCGGGTGCATGGCCATCGCCGGCTGCCACGCCTTGAAACGGACCGCGGCGACCGCGACGCCGGCGTTCGCCGTCTGGCACAAGGGAACGCGGCGACGGTTGCAGGCGACGACATAGCGCTCCGGGTCGGCGGTCGTGAGCTTCACCTGCAGGCGTTCCGTCGAGCTGTCGGTATAGCGCGCGGTGCCGCCGATCGCGCCGGTCTCGCCGAGCACGTGCCACGGCTCGAGCGCCTGCCGGATTTCGAGCTGCACCCCGTCGTATTCGACCTCGCCGCAGAACGGAAAGCGGAACTCCGCCTGCGCCTCGTACCAGTCGGACCGGAGGGCGAAGCCGTGCGTCTTCAGGTCGGCCAGCACGTCGAGGAAGTCCTCCCAGACATAATGGCCGAGCATGAACCGGTCGTGCAGCGACGAGCCCCAGCGCGGCAGCCGCCCTTCGACCGGCGACCGCCACAATCGCGCGATGATCGCCCTGACGAGAAGCTGCTGGGCGAGGCTCATACGCGGGTCCGGCGGCATCTCGAAACCGCGGAACTCGACGAGGCCGAGGCGCCCGGTCGGACCGTCGGGCGAATAGAGTTTGTCGATGCAGATCTCCGCCCGATGAGTGTTGCCGGTCACGTCGGTCAGGATGTTGCGCATCAGGCGGTCGAGGAGCCACGGCGGCGAGGCGGCGCCCTGGCCGGGCTTGGGAATTTGCGCCAGCGCGATCTCGAGCTCGTAGAGGCTGTCGTGGCGCGCCTCGTCGATGCGGGGCGCCTGGCTGGTCGGGCCGATGAACAGACCCGAGAACAGATAGCTGAGGCTCGGCCGCCGGAGCCAGTAGGTCACCAAGCTCTTCAGAAGGTCGGGCCGGCGCAGGAACGGGCTGTCGAGCGTGGTCGCCCCGCCGACGACGACATGATTGCCGCCGCCGGTGCCCGAATGCTTGCCGTCGATCATGAACTTGTCGGCGCCGAGCCGCGTCTGCCGCGCCTCCTCGTAGAGCGCTTGCGTGTTGGCCACGCATTCGCGCCAGCTCTGCGCCGGATGGATGTTGACCTCGATCACCCCCGGATCGGGCGCGACACGGATCACGTTGAGCCGCGGATCGACGGGCGGCGAGTAGCCCTCGATATGGAGCGGCAGCCCGAGCTTTTCCGCCGCCGTCTCCATCGCGGCGATCAGTTCGAGATAGTCCTCGAGCCGCTCGACCGGCGGCATGAACACGCACAGGCGCCCGTCGCGCGCCTCGACCGAGATCGCGGTGCGCACCGCGCCGCTGATGTCGCCGAGCCTCTGCTCGACGCGCTCCTGCGCCGCCGAACCCGACTCGGGGCTTGCGGACGAGGCCTTCTGCTGCGCGCGTCCCCGGAGCGCCTGAACGTCCGGCAGAGGCTGACGCGGCTCGGTCGGATCGGCCTCGAAGACATAAGGAAACGAGGCCGGCGGCACGTAGGGCAGCGCGCCGAGCGGCAGGCGATAGCCGACCGGGCTGTCGCCCGGCACGAGATAGAGCTTGCCGCGGCGCGTCTTCCATTTCTCGCTGCGCCAATGCGATCCGCTGGCCTGCGCCTGCCAGCGCTGGATCGGCAGAACGAAGCCCGACGGCTCGGTCAAGCCGCGCCCGAACACCCGCGCGATGCGCTGACGCTCTTCCGGGTCCTTCAGCTTCGAGTTCTCGGGCGTGACGTTTTCGGGAAGGTTGCCTTCCTTGACGATCCACTCGGCCGGATCCTCGTAGGCCGGGGCAATGTAATCCTGCGCGACGCCGAGTTCGGTCGCGACCGCAGCGAGCAGCGCCTGCGCCTGGTCCTTGCCCACGCCGGTGTCCTGCCGTTCCCCTGCGATCAGGGCGGCGTCGCGCCACACCGGCTTGCCGTCGCGCCGCCAGTAGAGCGAGAAGGTCCAGCGCGGCAAGGTCTCGCCGGGATACCATTTGCCCTGCCCGTAATGCAGGAAGCCGCCGGGGGCGAAACGGTCGCGCAGCCGGCGGATGAGTCGGTCGGCCAGTTCGCGCTTGGTCGGGCCGACGGCGTCGGTGTTCCATTCCGCCGCTTCGTAATCGTCGATCGAGACGAAGGTCGGCTCGCCTCCCATGGTCAGGCGCACGTCGTCGGCTTGAAGAATCCGGTCGACCTCGTCGCCGAGGCGGTCGAGCGCGCTCCACGCTTCCTCGGAGAAGGGCTTGGTGATGCGCGGGTGCTCCGAGACGCGCTCGACCCGCATGTCGAAGGCGAAGTCGACATTGGCGAAGCTCGCGAGCCCGCTGATCGGGGCGGCGTTGCGGTAGTGCGGCGTCGCGGCGAGCGGAATGTGGCTCTCGCCCGCCAGAAGGCCCGAGGTCGGATCGAGGCCGATCCAGCCGGCGCCCGGAAGATAGACTTCCGCCCAGGCATGCAGGTCGGTGAAGTCGTGGTCGGTTCCCGGCGGCCCGTCGAGCGAGATGAGATCGGGCTTGAGCTGGACGAGATAGCCCGAGACGAAGCGGGCCGCAAAACCGAGATTGCGCAGAATCTGGACCAGCAGCCAGCTCGAATCGCGGCACGAGCCCGAAGCCGAGGGCGAAGGTCTCCTCCGGGGTCTGGACGCCTGGCTCCATCCGGATCAGGTACTTGATCTGATGCGACAAGTGGCGGTTGAGGTCGACGACGAAGTCGACGGTGCGCGTCTGCGACCGGTCGAGGGTGTCGAGAAAGGCCTGAAGGCGGGGGCCGGCCGGCTCGGGCGTCCGGTAGATGACGAGGTCGGGCTTGAGGTCCTCGCCGTAGTCGAACGGCCAGTGCTCGGCCGCCTCCTCGACGAAGAAGTCGAACGGATTGTAGACCGTCATGTCGGCGACGACGTCCACCTCGATCTTGAACTCGGTCACGAGTTCCGGAAAGACGTAGCGGGCGAGCCAGTTGCCGTACGGGTCCTGCTGGTGGTTCACGAAATGCCCGGCCGGCGACACCTTCAGCGAATGCGAGATGACGCGGGTGCGGCTGTGGGGCGCCGGACGGAGCCTGATGATCTGGGGACCCAGCGACACCGGCCGGTCGTATCGGTAGTGCGTCAGGTGATGGATCGCGGCGCGGATTGACATGGGTTCCGGGGAACTCCTCGCAAGGCTTTGCAGCCTTTCACAATCCGCTGCGCCGCACAATCTTCAGCGAGGCGGCGTCAGGCCGTCACGACGCCGTCGGGCGCCGCCTCGACGAACCCGCACGCCGCGAGCGCCTCCCGCATATGGGCCGGGACAGGCGCCTCGACTTCGATCGGGGGCCCGGACCTGGAGAGCGGCACGATGACCTTGCGGGCGAGCAGCTGCAGCGGGACGTCCGCCCGCACCCCGTAGATCGGATCGCCGAGGATCGGCCAGCCCTGCGAGGCGCAATGGACGCGCAACTGATGCGTGCGTCCGGTCTTCGGCTCCAACTCCAGCCAGGCGATCGGCGCCCCGCGCCAGACGCCGCGTCCTTTCACCCGCCACAGGGTCAGCGCCGGCTGGCCGTTCGGATCGACCTTCATCCACCAGCCGCGCTTGTCGTCGAGCCGGCCGAGGGCGAGGTCGATCGAACCGGAGTCGGCGTCCGGCGCGCCCGCAACGATCGCCCAGTAGGTCTTGGCGATCTTGCCCTGCTTGAACAGAAGCCCCAGCTTCTCCAGCGCCTTGTGGTGACGGCCGAGCACCAGGCAGCCGGCCGTCTCGCGGTCGAGCCGGTGGGCGAGCGCCGGATTGCGCGGCAGTCCGAAACGCAAAGCCTCGAAATCGTCCTCGAGACTCACGCCCCCCTTGGGGCCGCGATGGACCGCCACGCCCGCCGGCTTGTCCAGCACGAGCATCAATCCGTCGCGGTAGAGCAGCCGCGCTCTTGTTTCTTCGGGCGTCATGAGGACATAGGTAGCCAGAGAAGGCCCGCCCGCATAGGGGCGGGTGGCCTGACGAGATGGATCGGCCCAGGACAAGGCGGCGCGGTTGCCCTCTCCACCATGCTTCGCATGGTCGGGGAGGAGTTGGCGCCGGCGCCCGTGGTTCTCCTCGCCCGCAACGCGGGGGAGAGGGGACCGCCAGCAGGGCGGCGGGGGGCTGCGGCGCTCGGGCGCGCGGACCCCGCCACGGCAAGAGGATGACATGCGTTGAGCGATAGCGGCGACAAGACAGCGAAACCAGGGTTGATGCGCCGGCTGTTCGGGGGCGGCGCGGCTGCGCCACGCCCGGCGGCCGAGCCTCGAGACGGCAGCGCCGCCGCCCGCGGCCGAAACTCTTTCCGAGGCTTCAACCGCCGCCACAGGTAATGGCCCCGCCAGCCGTCGAAACGCCGCCGCCGAGCCGAAGCGGCGGCGCCGCCGCTACGCCGCCGAATCTGCGCCGCCGTCGTCCGAAACCGGCCTGGTTCCAGCGCCTGCGGTCCGGCCTGTCGCTGTCGTCGACCAGCATCGGCCGCGGCATCACCGACGTTTTCACCAAGCGCAAGCTCGACGCCGAATTCGCTCGACGACCTCGAGGACATCCTGATCCAGGCCGACCTCGGGCTCGCCGCCGCCACCCGCATTCGCGAGGCGATCGGGCGCGGGCGCTACGAGAAGGGCATCGATCCCGATGCGGTGAAAGCGGTGCTGGCGGACGAGGTCGAACGCGCGCTCGCCCCAGTCGCTCGGCCGCTGGTCATCGATCCGACGAAACGCCCGTTCGTCATTCTGGTGGTCGGCGTCAATGGCTCCGGCAAGACGACGACCATCGGAAAGCTCGCCGCGCAGCTCCGCGGCGAAGGCAAGACGATCGTGCTTGCGGCCGGCGACACGTTCCGCGCCGCGGCGATCGAGCAGGCGCGCGTCTGGGCGAGGCGCACCGGTTCCGACCTCGTCGAGCGCGAGCAGGGCGCGGACGCCGCCGGCCTCGCCTTCGACGCGCTGACGCGCGCCCGCGACCTCAACGTCGACGTCGTGCTGATGGACACCGCCGGTCGCCTGCAGAACCGGGCGGAGCTGATGGGAGAGCTGGAAAAGATCATCCGGGTGATGAAGAAGGTCGATCCGGAGGCGCCCCACGCCGTGCTGCTGGTGCTCGACGCCACCGTGGGGCAGAACGCGCTGAGCCAGGTCGAGATTTTCGGCCGCATCGCGGGCGTGACCGGGCTCGTGATGACCAAGCTCGACGGAACGGCGCGCGGCGGCATTCTGGTCGCCATCGCCGACAAATTCGCGCTGCCGGTGCATTACATCGGCGTCGGCGAAGGGATCGACGACCTCGAACCGTTCGCCGCCCGCGACTTCGCCGAGGCGATCGCTGGCGTCGAACGGACGGAAGCGGTGCAATGACGGGGACGAATGGAGCCGAGACGACCGCTCGCGCCGCGCGCAAGGCGCCGAACCCGATCGTCAAGCTGCTGCTCGAGCTCGGGCCGCTGGCGTTGTTCTTTGTCGCCAACTCGAGACCGTCGCTGTTCCACTGGCTTGTGGGGCCGATCCTGCCCGAAAGCCTTCCCGCGGACAAAGTGGGCATGCTGACGTCGACGGCGGTCCTGATGATCGCCGTCCTGGTCACGGTGATCGTTTCCTGGGCGCGGACGGGACGGATGCCCGTCGTGCCGGTTGTGACGGCCGTCATGGTCCTGGTGTTCGGGTCGCTGACGCTTTGGCTTCAGGACAAGACGTTTATCGAAATCAAGCTCACCATCGTCTATTGCCTGCTCGGCGGCGCGCTGCTCGGCGCGATGGCGTTCGGCAAGCTCATCCTTCCGCTGGTGCTCGATATCGCGATTCATCTCGATGAAGCCGGGTGGCGAAGTCTCACCCTTCGATGGGGCATTTTTTTCTTTGCGCCTCGCGGGACTGAACGAGATCCTTCGCCACTACCTGACATGGGATCAATGGGTGGCGTTCAAGAGTTTCGGCGTGCTCCCCCTGACCATTCTGTTCGCACTCGCGCAAACGCCCTTGATCATGCGGCACGAAACCAAGACCGACGCCTTCGCCGACGAGATGTAAGGACAGGCCCGCCTTTCTGGGTCTGGCGCGTCCGCCAAGCGAGCGCGCCCGGCGAGCGCGTCAATAGTCCACCCGCGCGAGGTAAAGTCCGTACGCCGGGGCGACCTGCCCGCAGCGGCTGCGGTCGGCGGCGTCGAGCGCCGCCTCGAGGTCGGCGGCGGTCCAACGCCCTGTCCCGACGTCGATCAGCGAGCCGACCATCGAGCGCACCTGCCGATGCAGGAACGACAGCGCGCCAACCTCGAACGTGACGGCGTCGCCGTTTCGTGAGACGTCGAGCCGGTCGAGGGTGCGGATCGGCGATTTCGCCTGGCACTGGACGTCGCGGAAGGTGGTGAAGTCGTGCCGGCCGATCAGGACCCGCGCCGCTTCGCGCATGGCGTCCACGTCGAGCCTCTGTTTCACCCGCCAGGCCCGGCCACGGTCGAAGGTCAGCGGCGCGCGGCGGTTGACGACCCGATAGACGTAATGGCGGGCGCGGGCGCTGCGGCGCGCGTCGAAATCGTCGGCGACCCGTTCGACGCCGATGACCGCCACGGGATGCGAAGCGCAATGGGCGTTGAGTCCCTCGCTCAACCGGAACGGCGCCCAGTGCGCGCTCGAGATCGACATGAGCGACCTGCCCGGCCGCATGTACGCCCGCGTCGGTGCGCCCGGCGCCGTGGACGATGCTTTTTTCGCCGGTCATGGCGAAGACGGCGTCCTCCAGCACCTGCTGGACCGAGACGCCGTTCGCCTGCCGCTGCCAGCCGACGTACGGCGCGCCGTCATATTCGAGGATGAGCTTGAAGCGGGGCATCGAGGCCGACGGTTGTGGCGGACACGCGGCTTCATACGCGAGCGGGCCGGCCGAGGAAACGCTCGAGGGCGGGGCGTCGCTCGCGCCAACATCGCCGCTCGGCCGGAACTCCCGAAGGGCCGGGCGCGTTGACCTTCGCAGCTACGGGGGGCTCAAAGCGAGGAGAATGAATATGGAAGCTGTCCAGGAAGAAGGCAACCTGATTGCTTCGGACAAGGTGCAGGGAACCTACGTCTACAACGCCGCTGGCGAGGAGCTGGGCTCGATCCACGACGTCATGATCGACAAGCCGTCGGGAAAGGTCGCTTACGCGATCCTGTCGTTTGGCGGATTTCTCGGAATCGGGAACCAGTATCATCCGCTGCCGTGGTCTATTCTGCACTACGACACGGACAAGGGCGGCTATGTCGTCAATCTCGACAAGCGCCAGTTGGAAGGCGCGCCGGCCTACAACGTCGACCAGGAGCCCGCCTGGGGCGATCGGGCGTATGAGAACCGGATTCACGACTATTACGGCGTCGGTCCTTACTGGTCGATGTAGACGACAGCATCGAGCCCCGCTTCGGCGGGGCTCTTTCTTCTTGAGCGCTTGTTTCGAGCTTGCCCGCCGTCGCCTTCCGAGCCTTTATGAGGAGGCTTGCGTCTCGCCCCTTCTCGCGGCGGCGAGCGCTTCGTCGAGCATTTCGTAGACCCGCGGCTCGTTGCAGCGGGCGACGTTGAAGCGCAGGTAGCTGCGCCCGAGGTCCGACGAGCTGAACGCCGGGCCGGGTGCGAAGAGCACCTTTCGCGCCAGGCTGTAGCGGGCGACGGCCGCGGCGGCGATCCCGTCGGGCAGCCGCGCCCAGACGAAGATGCCCGGCGCGCGGCTCGGTCCAGGGTTCGAGGCCGTGCCGCGCGCAGATTGCGCGAGCGTCAGCCCCATGGCGTCGGCCGCCTTGCGACGCAGGCCGTCGAGATGGCGACGATAATTGCTCTCGGTCAGCACCCGATGGAGCATGGCGGCGCCGGTCACGCTGTTGCCCATCGAGGTGGCGAGCTTGAGGTCGACGAGCGGCGCGATCCAGTCGGCGCGCGCCGCGATATAGCCGCAACGGGTCGCCGCGCCGACCGTCTTGGTGGCGCTGCCGACCTGCACGACCCTCTTCAGGCCGTCGAGTCCGGCGAGCCGGATCGCCGGCTCGGCCTCGAAATCGCCGAACGTGTCGTCCTCGACGATCAGGAGATCGTGGTCCTCGGCCAGCCGCAACACGCGATGGGCTTTTGCCTGCGACAGCGTCGCCCCGGTCGGGTTCTGCACGCCGGCGTTGGTCAGATAGAGGCGCGGACGATGGGCGACGATCAGGCGCTCGAGCGCCTCGACGTCCGGGCCGTCCGGCGTCATCGGCGCGGCGACGACCTCGGCCCGGCAGGCCTTCAGAAGCGACAGGAAATTGAAATAGCAGGGATCGTCGACCACCACCGTATCGCCGGGCGTGAGCAGAAACCGGCACACGAGGTCGAGCGCCTGCGAGCACGAGTCGGTCACGATCACCTGATCCGGATCGACCAGCACCGCCCGCTCGGCCAGACGCACCGCGAACAGCCGGCGCAGCGGCGCGTAGCCCAAGCGGCTCGTCGTACTGGCGCCGCTTCTGCGCGCCGTCGCGCGCGGCGAGCCGCAGGGCGCGCTGGACGCCGAGGTCGAGCACCCAGGAATCGGGCAGCCATCCGGCGCCGGGGCAGAGAAAGTCGGCCGCCCCCGTCATGGCGTGCCGGTTGATCCACGATGGGTCGATCGCCGGCTCGGGCGGCGGGTTGACCGCGGCCAGGTTCAGGGGCTGGGCGGCGACCGGCGACGAAGAAGCCCGCGCCGCGGCGCGCGACGACGGCGCCCTCCGCGGCCAGCCGGTCGTAGGCCTCGACGACGGTCGACTTCGACACGCCGAGCTTTGAGCGCGAGTTCGCGCACCGAGGGCAGCCGCGCCCCGCGCGCCAGCGCGCGGCTCGCGACCCGATCGCGGATATGCGCCGCGGCGCTCTCGACGCGTGAGGCGGGGCGATCGTCCATGGAACGGTCTCGGAAATTGTCCTGACAGTGGATCGGTACAGTTTGAGCCAACTGTACCGAACTGTCTCTGGCGCGGCAAGCCGAGTCGGCGGATTCTTCGCTTGTGGAAGGGGTTGCCGCCGCCGGCCTCGACTCCCCGACGGTCAGGAAACGGGTGGCGGCCCACGGACCGCCGGGTGAGAGTGACGCGCGTGACGTCCTTCTCCCTGGCGCACGAAGGAGGAGCCTATGTCGTTTCCAGGCAGCCGCACACTCTGCGTCGCGTTCTTCCAGCGCGCGGCCGCCTGGCCGTTCCGTGTCGCCGCCGCGCGCGCGACGATGAACGCGCTCGCCAGCATGGACCGCCGCGAGCTCGCCGACATCGGCCTGACGGTCCGACCTGCGCGACGTCTCGGCGCTTGCGCTCGATCGCGATCCGACCGCGCTCCTGGCGCGTCGCGCCCGCGAGCGGCGCCGCGACGCCCACGCGCCGCCGACGGCGCCGCCCGTCGCCGCGTGGCGGTGGCGCGCCGGATCGTCCGGCCTTTCGCCCGTCGGCGCATGGCGGAGGTCGCGCCGAGCCCTGTCAGAACAGGCTTAGCTGCGCGCTCGGTCTCGCTTGGCTGGCGGGACCGGTCTGCGGAAGAGTCGGTGCGCAGCCTCAGCCGGCGTCTCGTTGTAGCCGAGCCGCCGCTCCGCCATCTCGAAGCGGCGGCCGATCATCCAGGCGTATGGGCCGGAGCCCGCCATCCGCCGGCCCCACTGCGCCTCGTAGTCCTTGCCGTCCGCGCATCGACTGGACGAGCGACACGGAGCGCTTGAGCCGGTCGGGGAAATGGACCTGCAGCCATTCGCGGAACATGTCGCGCAGTTCGAGCGGCAGGCGCAAGACGATATAGCCGGCCTCGCGCGCGCCGGCGGCGGAGGCGCGCGTCAGGATCGTCTCGATCTCGGAATCGTTCACCGCGGGGATGACCGGCGCGACCATGACGCCCGCCGGCACGCCCGCTTCGTTGAGCCGCGCGATCGCCTCGATCCGCTTCTCCGGCGTCGGCGCGCGCGGCTCCATCTTGCGCGCAAGCGCGCGGTCGAGCGTCGTCACCGACAGGAACACCTTGACCAGCCCGTCGCGCGCCATGTCGCTCAAGATGTCGAGGTCGCGCAGCACGAGATTCGACTTGGTGACGATGCTCGCCGGATGTCGTGGCGCGGCGCAGCGTCTCCAGCACCGAGCGGGTGATGCGGTATTGCCGCTCGATCGGCTGATAGGGGTCGGTGTTGGTCCCGAGCGCGATCGGGGCGGGCGCGTATTTCGGCGCCGCGAGTTCGCGTTCGAGCAGCCGCCGCGACGCCCTGCTTGGCGAACAGCTTGCTCTCGAAATCGAGCCCGGCCGAGAGGCCCATATAGGCGTGGGTCGGCCGGGCGAAGCAGTAGAAGCAGCCGTGCTCGCAGCCGCGATAGGGGTTGATCGAGCGGTCGAACGAGATGTCGGGCGACGTGTTGCGGGTGATGACGGTCTTCGGCTTCTCGAAGGTCACCTCGGTGACGAGCGGCTCGGGCGCCTCGTCGCGCGTCCAGCCGTCGTCGAAATCCTCGCGCGTCTGGCTCTCGAACCGGCCGGAGGCGTTGGTCGCGGCGCCCCGGCCGCGCCGCCGCTCGCCGGGAAGGATGCGTTCGGCGATCGCCGCGGGCTGATGCCGCGGGTCGGCGGCGCGGGAAGCCTTGCTCGCGTTCATGTGCGTCGTTCCGTTAGAACAAAACATGAACACGTAGATAGGACGCGAGCGTCCGCGTCCGTCAACCCTGTTCCACAATTGAAACCGGAGCGGCCGGCCTATGCCGCTCGCCAGTTCCCGTGGAAGCCGAACGGAACGCGCCGCGGCAGCCTTGCGATCGCCGACCGGGCCGGCTTCGATCGCGCCGGCGTCGAAGACCACAAGATCGCTGCGGTCCTCGGCGCCGCGATAGACGAGCGCGATGACCCACCCGTCGCCTTCCGGCGCGTCGGCCGAGCGCGGCACGAACACCGGCTCGCCCGGCGTGTCGCCATCGGCGAACGCATAGGTCGCCCGCTTGCCCGGTCTTGAGATCGACATGCGCGATGCAGTCGAACCCGCCGGCCTCGCTGCCGCCGGCGCCGTCCGGCGAACCAGCCATGCCGATAGCTCAAGCCGGCGCGGCGCTCGTCGAAGCGGGGAAATTCGCCCGCCAGGTCGTCCAGCGGCTCCCGCTTGATCGTGTTCGACGGCTGCGGCAAGATCGAATGTCCAGCGCACCAGCCGGGCGGAAGCGCGCTCGGGCGTCGATCCGTCGGCGTTGGGGAACAGCGGCGCGACCGGATACTCCATCACGTCGGCGAAGATCGTCTCGCCCTCTTCCCAGGCGTTCATCGGATGGAAGACGTAGCAGGCCTCGGTCGTGAACCAGCGCATGCTTTCGACGCCGGCGTCGCGCGCCATCACGCCGATATGGGCGCCCTTGTCGGGCTCCCAGGCGAAGGCCGGCCCGCCGCGCATCGCGCGCCCGAGGTCGCCGGTCAGCGGCAGGATGGGAAAAAGCGCATGGCGGCGCGTGACGAGGAAATCATGCACCATGCTCGAGAACGGCGCCTCGAAATCGTCGCGCCGCGTCACCCGGCCTTTCGCGTCGGTGACGCCGTACGACATGGTCTTCGAGAACCAGCCCGCCCGACCGAATAGCCGAACCAGACCATCTCGCCGGTCTCGGGATCGATCTTGGGATGGGCGGTGACGCGGCCCCTGTAGGGCTCGACATAGCCGCGGGATTCGAGGCTCTCGGGATCGAGCTCGAACGGCATGTGCGCTTCCTCGAGCGCCATCAAACGGCCGGCGTGCCAGACGATGTTGGTGTTGGCGACGCCGCTGTCCTTGCCCATCACCGACGGATCGGCCGCCCGCGGGTCGAACCCGCCGAACAGCGCCTTGTCCGGCCGCATGCTCCACGCTGCCATTTCGGCGTGCGGACATAGCGGTTGCGATAGGTGACCCTTGCCGCCGTCGACGAAGAAGGCGTGGATCATGCCGTCGCCCGTGAACCAGTGGTAGTGGCCCCGGGGCTCGAACTGGGGATTGGGCCCGTTGCGGTAGAAGGCGCCCCTCAGGCCGGACGGAAATTCGCCCGCCACCTCGAGCTCGTAGTCGTCCTCGCTGCGCACCGGGGCGAAATTGCCGGCGAGAAAGGGATTGGTCGAAGGCGATCCGTCCATGGGTGCTCATGTCCCAATGCGATCGAGGAAAGGCCCGGTTGATTCGCGAGCCCCTTGGCGCAAGATGCGCCCGGCGGTTCAACGGCGGCGCGGACGACAACGCGGACCTGCGGTATGCGCTCCCTCTCGCTCGTTCAAGGAGACGACAATGCAACGGCGGAAATTGGGCGCGAGCGGACCGGAAGTCGGCGCCATCGGCCTCGGCTGCATGGGCATGTCGGATTTCTATGGGCCCGCCGACCGCGCCGAGAGCATCGCCACCATCCACGCGGCGCTCGACGCCGGGGCGACGCTCATCGACACCGGCGACTTCTACGGGTCCGGCCACAACGAGATGCTGATCGCCGAGGCGCTGAAGGGCCGACGGCGCGAGGATTATGTGCTGAGCGTCAAGTTCGGCGCGCTGCGCGACCCGGCCATGGCCTTCATCGGCTACGACGCGCGGCCGGAGGCGGTGAAGAACTTCCTCACCTATTCGCTGAAAAGGCTCGGCGTCGACTATCTCGACATCTACCGGCCGGCTCGGCTCGACCCCGCGGTGCCGATCGAGGACACGGTCGGCGCGATCGCGGAGATGGTCAAGGCGGGCTATGTCCGCGCGATCGGGCTTTCCGAGGTCAACGCCGGCACGATCCGCCGCGCGGCCGCGGTCCATCCGATCTCAGACCTGCAGATCGAATATTCGCTGATCGTGCGGATGATCGAGGCCGATATTTTGCCGGCCTGCCGCAAACTCGGGATCGGGATCACCGCCTATGGCGTGCTGGCGCGCGGCCTGATCTCCGGCCACTGGACGAAGGCGCGGTCGAGCGGGCGCGACTTCCGCACCGCCTCGTCGCGTTTTTCCGGCGAAAATCTCGAGCACAACCTCGCGTTGGTCGAAGCCCTGCGAAAACTCGCCAACGCCCGCGGAGCGAGCGTCGCGGCGCTGGCGGTCGCCTGGGTGATGGCGCAAGGCCACGACATCGTCCCGCTCGTCGGCGCGCGCAAGCGCGAGCAATGGGCCGAATCGAGCGCGGCCGACGCGGTTGAGGCTCACCGACGCCGATCTCGCTGCGATTGAACAGGCGGTGCCAAAAGGCGCGGCCAGGGGCGAGCGGTACCCCGCCGCGGCCATGGCGCATCTCGACAGCGAGAAGCGGGGATGACTTCGAACGTCAGGACGCAGCCATGAACAAGCCGGGCGCGAGCGAAGGCCAGTCAGCCTCGGAACTGATCTCGAAAAGAATCGCCGAACTCGGCGACTGGCGTGGGGAAACGCTCGGCAGAATGCGGCGGCTCATCAGGGAGGCCGACCCAGACGTCGTCGAGGCGTGGAAGTGGAGGGGCGTCCCGGTCTGGTCGCACGACGGCATCGTCTGCACCGGGGAATCGTACAAGGATCACGTGAAGCTGACGTTCGCCAAAGGCGCGGCTCTGGCGGATCCGGCCGCTCTCTTCAACGCGAGTCTCGACGGAAACGTTCGGCGCGCGATCGATATCCACGAAGGGGACGCTGTCGACGTGTTCGCCTTCAAGGCGCTCATTCGCGAGGCGGTCGCCCTCAACCGTTCCGGCAAGACGAAAAAGTCGAAGTCGGCGGAACTCGGAGCGCCAATAGGGATCAAAGCGGAGCGCAGGCGCGCCGTTTTTCGGATGTGAATTCGCCGACGGGGTCGCCTTGTCGCCGTGGGACCCCTCGGGCCCGAACGACGGCGAAGCGGCAGTCATTGCGAGAACGTGTCGCACGATGAGATCTGTCCGCTCTTCAGGCCGGCCGTCAGCCATTTCGCCCGCTGCGCCGACGACCCGTGGGTCAAGCTGTCGGGCACGGCGTAGCCGCGGGCCGCCGACTGCAGGCGGTCGTCGCCGATCGCCTGGGCGGTCGCGAGCGCCTTCTCGACGTCGCCCTGCTGCGAGGATCTGCCACTTCTGGTTGGCGTTGGCGGCCCAGACGCCGGCGAAGCAGTCGGCCTGCAGCTCGATGCGCACCGAGACGGCGTTGGCCTGCGTCTGGCTGACCCGCTGCTTGTAGAAATCCGCCTTGTCGAGGATGCCGAGCAGGTCCTGAACGTGATGGCCGACCTCGTGCGCCACGACATAGGCGTAGGCGAAGTCGCCGCCGCCGCCGTATTTGGTCTGCATGTCGCGGAAGAACGAGGTGTCGAGATAGACCTTCTTGTCGATCGGGCAATAGAACGGGCCCATCGCCGCCTGCGCGCCGCCGCACCCGGAGCCCGGGTCGCGCCGACGGGGTCGCCTTGTCGCCGTGGGACCCCTCGGGCCCGAACGACGGCGAAGCGGCAGTCATTGCGAGAACGTGTCGCACGATGAGATCTGTCCGCTCTTCAGGCCGGCCGTCAGCCATTTCGCCCGCTGCGCCGACGACCCGTGGGTGAAGCTGTCGGGCACGGCGTAGCCGCGGGCCGCCGACTGCAGGCGGTCGTCGCCGATCGCCTGGGCGGTCGCGAGCGCCTTCTCGACGTCGCCCTGCTGGAGGATCTGCCACTTCTGGTTGGCGTTGGCGGCCCAGACGCCGGCGAAGCAGTCGGCCTGCAGCTCGATGCGCACCGAGACGGCGTTGGCCTGCGTCTGGCTGACCCGCTGCTTGTAGGAATCCGCCTTGTCGAGGATGCCGAGCAGGTCCTGAACGTGATGGCCGACCTCGTGCGCCACGACATAGGCGTAGGCGAAGTCGCCGCCGCCGCCGTATTTGGTCTGCATGTCGCGGAAGAACGAGGTGTCGAGATAGACCTTCTTGTCGATCGGGCAATAGAACGGGCCCATCGCCGCCTGCGCGCCGCCGCACCCGGACCGGGTCGCGCCGTCATAGATCACCAAGGTCGCCGGCGTGTACTGAATGCCCGCCTGCTGCGGCAGCACGGTTCCCCACACCGCCTCGGTCGCGCCCATCACATGCGCGAGGAATTTGCGCGTCGGATCGTTGGGGTCGACGGCCGGCCCGGAGGTCGCCGTCTGCGCTGGGGCGCCGTTGTTCATGTGGCGCGTCACCACCTCCGCGCCGCCCATCAGCACCGCAGGATTGATGCCGGTGAAATAGCTGATCGCGAACACGGCGATGATGCCGAGGATGCCAAGCCCCCCGCCGCCCATCATGCCGCCGCCGCCCTGGCCGCGTCGATCCTCGATGTTCTGCGAAACCGGCGTGTTGTCGTACTGCATCGATGAACCCCGGACGCTTCCCGCGCCGCCCGCCATCATGCGGCGGCGCTCCGACGTTCAGTTTAGCAGAAGCGGCGTGGCCTGAGTAGCGAGGTCGGCGGCGGGAAACAACAGAAGCGCGGCGCAAGGGGCCGGCCAAGAGAACGCCGTCGCCGCGCCAACCCGCCGTCCGCGTGCTAAGGACGATCAAAGCCGGTCGCGCGAGGCGCGACGGATCGAACGCGGATGGGACCAGTGGACCCGGGCACAGGGCCGAGCGATCGCAATCTGGACGCGGAAGGCGCCGCCGACGCTCTTCGCTGGTGGGTGGCGGCGGGCGTCGATTTCACCGTCGGCGAACAGCCCTCCGACCTTTTCGCCGCGCCGCCGGCTGTTCCGGATCGCCGCCATGACCGTCCGGCGGCCAGCCCCATCGCGCCGCCCGCAGCCGCAAACCGGCCGGCCCTGGAGCCCGCGGCGCGCCAGGAGGGCTTCGAACTCGGCGCCGGGCTCTTGGGGGCGGCCGCCCAGGTCGCGGCGGCAGAGTTCGCCGCGTCGGCCATGGACCTGCCGAGCCTCAGCGCCGCGCTCGAGCGGTTCGACGGCTGCGCGTTGAAGAAAACCGCGACCCAGCTCGTCTTTTCCGACGGCGTTCCGGGTTCGCGCGTCATGCTGGTCGGCGAGGGCCCGGGGGCGGAAGAGGACCGGATCGGTCGGCCATTTGTCGGCCGCGCGGGCCAATTGCTCGACCGGATGCTCTTCGCGATCGGACTCGACCGGACACAAGTGTACATCGCCAATGTCGTCCCCTGGCGGCCGCCGGGAAATCGCACCCCGACGCCCGAGGAGACGCAGGCGTGCCTGCCGTTCATCCGGCGACAGATCGAGCTCGCGGCGCCAGAGATTCTCGTCTGCCTCGGCGCCCTCTCGGCCCAGACCCTGCTTGGCGTCAAGAGCGGCATCACGCGCGTGCGGGGCTCGTGGTTTACCTACACATGCGGGGACACCGCCCGATCCTGGCGGTCGCCATGCTGCATCCCGCCTACTTGCTGCGCCAGCCGTCCCAGAAGCGCGCCGCCTGGGCCGACATGCGCGCGCTCGCCGCCGCACTGGCGAAGGCCCCTGGCCCGGAGGGTTAGGTCCAGAGCGCCGCTGGCAAAAAATTCTTAGGCAGCGGACCTGCCTCGAGGCTTCGCTGGAAATAGACAAGAGACCAATACCGGTTAACTTGTGGTCAAGCCCGAGCTACAATGCAGGTTCGGATGCGCGGCCTTCTGCGCTCGGATTTAATTATCCTGCATGGTTGTCTCGTTTTCGAGAGCGCCGTATTGATCAATTGCTGAGGCGGCGCGGTTGAGCGGGCGCCTTCCACTGATTTTAACGCTCTTCTGAGCTAAGTCACGTTATGGGTTACCCAAGTTTAGTCGAGCTCCAATCGGTCGGTTGGCGCGCCATGTCTGATGTTTTCAGAGAAGTTGCAGAGCGATGCTCGTGGCCCCCTCTCGGGGGACATGCGATGGCGCCGACATCCGAAGTTGCGAACCGACACGGCGCAATCGCCGCGTCCATGAGCTTACATCGGGAGGAATTGCGAGATGTCTGACTGGAAAGTGTACTATCGAGACACCCTCGATCAGGACAGAACGTCGCCGAGTATTTCAAGCCGGGAAGCCGCGCTCGCTCAAGCAAGGAACCTTCATCGCAGACAGCGCGCTGAAATCTACAGAATCGAAGGACCGAACGGCGGGGTTGTTCCCAAAGACGAAATCATGCGGTGGGTGGCGACCCACGCGGGGTAGTTCGCCTCACTTCGGCGATGGTCGTCTTCCGAGAGCGTGTGCGAGGCGCCTGAGAAAATCTTGGCCCTATCGTTGGTCCCGCCTTGGGCGGAATGGACGCGCCTGCGCTTTCGGGCAACCTCAATAGACTCGCTTCGCAAACTGGACCGGTCGGGCCGCTGATATAAAACATGCGGCCTATGTCAGCCGAGTGTGTTGAAGACTGCGTCCCGACCTCGCCGCACGGGCTATGAGCAACGCGCTCTCGACCCCTCTCCGAAAAGGGATAGGAACCGGGTGAGGGAACGCGCGTCGAGGGCCCAGTGCTTGGCGCGCCGGTCATGCTCGCCGGGCCGCGCGGGGACAACGCACAAAAACAAAAACTTCCCAAAATCAGAATTGTTCGATAGGCTCTCTGAAGGATCGAAAGAGGCCGCGTTCGGGATGCTCCCGCTCGGGGCGCAATCGCTTTTCGGAGCGAACGGATGCGAGACGTCGAGACACAATGCGCGAGATCGAGCGGCGGCCGAGCCGAATTCTACCGCGCCTGGCAGTTCGATTCTCGTAAGACCGAGAGATCAAACACGAGAATTTCGGTCCCCTCGCTCACACTGACGCAAGGGCTGCAGGTTTTGAGGCCCAAATCCGACCCTCCGGAATCGCCTGCGTCAAATCATTCCTGCGCCAAATCATTCCTGCGCATTGCGCACAGACCGGCGCCGCCAGCGCGGCGGCCCGATGGACGGTCGCAAATGGCGCCGGAAGCCTTTGATATGGCTCAAAACCGACGCCAAAATCGGCGCCCCCTCAATGCGCCAGTCAGAAGCTCGCCGCGCCGCTCCGGGCTGAAGCGGATGACGATGACGATGGCGACCGCGATCATCCCCGCAATCAGCGCCAGCGCATAGGCGTAGTTCCCGTCGTTGGCCTCGGCGATCCTGGCCTGGAACGGGCCGTTGTAGGAGGCGAGGAAGTTGCCGGCCTGATAGACGAAGGCCGGGATGGTGGCGCGGGCCGCGCCCGGCGCGAGTTCGTTGAGATGGGCGGGAATGACGCCCCAGGCGCCCTGCACCGCGATCTGCATGACGAAGGCGCCGAGCGCCAGCATCGCCGGCGTCGTCGGAATAGGCCCAGAACGGCAACGCCGGCAGGGCGAGCAGGGCGGCGATGGTGATCGCGTTCACCCGCCCGATCCGTTCGGAGATATGGCCGAAGGTCAGGCCGCCGACGATCGCGCCGAGGTTGGCGACGATGGCGATCCAGCTGACCGTCGCCGGATCGAAATGGTGCTGCTTCTGCAGGAAAGTCGGGTAGAGGTCCTGCGTGCCGTGGCTGAACAGGTTGAAGGCACATCATCAGCACGATCATGTAGAGGACGAGACCCTTGTGCTGGGTGACGGTCGCCCAAAGCGTGGGGCTTTGACGTGTTTCTGCGACGCCTCGAAGGCCGGCAACTCGGGCACCGCGGCCCGGATGAACAGGACGACGAAGGCCGGCAGGACGCTGAGCAGGAACATCGCCCGCCAGCCGAACGTGTAGTCGCCGAAGGTCTTGCCGTAGAGGAGGCCGTAGGCGATCGCCGCCAGCAGGAACCCGCTCGGATAGCCGCATTGCAGGACGCCCGACACCGTGCCGCGCATGTTCGGCGGGATCAACTCCATCGCGAGCGAGCTGCCGAGGCCCCATTCGCCGCCCATGGCGATGCCGAACAGCGCGCGCAGGATCAGGAAGACGGTCAGGTTGGGCGAGAAGGCCGCGGCGGCGCCGATGATCGAATAGCACAGGATATCCAGCATCAGCGCGGGCTTTCGTCCCCACTTGTCGCCGATCCGGCCGAAGATGAAGGCGCCGACGAAGCGCATCGCCAGCGTCAGGAACAGCGCATAGGCGACGGCCGACACCTCGACGCCGAACTCCTTGGCGATGTCCCTGATGACGAAAGTCAGCACGAAGAAGTCGAACGCGTCGAGCGTCCAGCCAAGATAGGCCGCGAAGATCGTGCGGATCTGTGGCCCTGTCAGGTTCATGACCGCCTCCCGCGGCGGCCCGCGAACCGGACGCCGTCAAATTTTCGTCATCTTAGCGCGAGGGATCGGCGGCCGCCAAGCTGGCCGTTCGACAGCAGGCGGCTCGACAGAGGCGCGGTGGGGTTTTAAGAGCCCGGATTCGGGCGATCGGCCCAACAGGAGATCGAGCGCGCGGAATGATCATCGCCATCGACGGCCCGGCGGCGTCAGGCAAGGGCACCATCGCCCGGCGCCTCGCCATGCGCTACGGCCTGCCGCATCTCGACACCGGGCTCCTTTATCGCGCCACCGCGGCGGCGCTGATCGGCGCCGACCGCGACCTCTACGACGAAGGCGCCGCGGTCGCGGCGGCGCGCGGGCTCGGCCTCACCGATTTCGACGAGACGGTGCTGCGCAGCCGCGAGATGGGCGAGGCGGCGTCGGTCGTCGCCGCCATGCCGGGCGTGCGCGAGGCCTTGCTCGAGACGCAGCGCGCCTTCGCCGCCCGGCCAGGCGGCGCCGTTCTGGACGGACGCGACATCGGCACCGTCGTGGCCCCTCGCGCAGACGTGAAGATTTTCGTCACCGCCAGCGCCCCCGCACGCGCCCAGCGGCGCGCCCTGGAGCTCGCGCAACGCGGACGAGCGGGCCGATTACGACGCCATCCTGGCGGACATCCTCAAGCGCGACGCCCGCGATTCCGGGCGATCGGCGGCGCCGCTGCGCGCGGCGGAGGACGCCGTCCAGCTCGACACGACCCACCTCGGCGTCGAGGCCGCAGTCGCCGAAGCGGAGCGGATCGTCGAGGCCGCGCGGGTCGGGGCTTAGCGCGCGCGGGCGGCGGGCGGCGTGGCTCAGGCGGCGGCTCCGGACAGACGGCTGTGCGTCGCGCGCAGCCGCACAATCGCGTTATCGATTTCCTCGCGCTGCCGCTCGAGGTGGCCGATCTGGTTGACGATCTGCTGCGGTTGCAACCGCTCCTCGAGGTCGGACGATTCGTTCGCGCCCTTGCCTCCGATCAGATCGCTGATTTCGGAGAGGGTGAAGCCAAGTTTTTTGCCCCTGAGGATCATCTCCAAGCGGACCCGGTCGGCAGCGCGGTAATACCGGGCGTTTCCCTCGCGGCGGGGCTTGATGAGCCCTCGATCCTCGTAGAACCGGAGGGTCCGCAGGCTGACTCCATACAACCTGGACATCAGGCTGATCGTCATTTCCTCCTGTCGCGAATCGGGCGCGGGGCCGCCATTGCTTACCGCCTCACCCGAGAATGCGCTGGCCGAATAGCTCAAGGATGACAACCGGCTCATGACCTCTCCTTTGGTTGGCGCCGTTGCGTTCGCGCCGCGTCGATTCGCGCCTCTGCGCGACGCGCCCGACTATGCCACATCGAGGACGAGTTGCAACTAGAAGTTGCATCCTACAACCTTCTTTTCCCACTTTGCCCGGTTGCGGGAACCCGGCGTCAAACCGGCCCCTTAATCATTTCTTCACCGTGACGATAGAATGATCGCCGCAGAGGCGGCGTGTCCGGCGCGGCCACATCGAAAACGCCTGCATCGGTCGAGGGCATGAGCAAGAGCACGGCGTGGGGTCTAGCAAGCGTCAGCCCGACCGCCCGGCGCCTTGCCGAACAGGCCGCCAGCCGCGCCGGCGTCACGCTCGAAGAATGGCTCGACAAGGCGATCGCCGACCATGCCGACGGAGGCCCGCGCGCCCGGCAGGAACCGCCGATGTTTCGAGCCGAGGGCGCGTCTGCAAGGGACCTTCAGGAACGACTGAGAGCGACCGCTGGAATCGTGGAACGGGGCGTGACGCCTCATGGCCTGGGCGCCGCAAAGACACTCGGCTCGCTTGATGTGCCCGATTCGGTTCTTGAATCGACGCGCGTCGGTAGAAGCGGCCATCCTCCGAAGGACCCTGCCGTCGGCCCGAGTTCAGCAACCTCCGTTCCCAAATCAGAGGACTCCCCTGAAGTCGTGGGCAGGTTCCGAACCGCGAGTCCGCGTGCCGACCGCCATCGGCGAGGCCGGTCGTGCACGTGCGTCCTTCGCGGACGCGCGAGCTTTCCGCAACCATCTCGCAGCGCCGGGCGCCTTCGACCTGGAATTCGCGCTCTCCCAGATCGCGTCGCGCCGGCGGGCGCTCGACGCTCATCTGGCGCACGCCGGCCTCGAGTCGCAGCCGCGCAATGTCGGAGGTTTGCCGGTCCAAGATGAAAAAGATTCGCCCTCGCGGCCGGTTGACACAGATGAAGGCGTCGCCGACGAGGCGCCGACTTCGCCGTCCGACACGCTGCGGCTCGGCCTTCACTCCCTGTCGGAAAAGCTGGAAGCGCTGCGCAGCGAATGGTCCGCCGGAAGGGCGACCGAGCTGGACCTGGAATCATTGCAAAAGCAGATGGCTGACATGAGACGCAGCCTCACGGATCTCGCACCGCGCGAGACTGTCGCCGCCCTCGAGGGTTCATTAGCGGACCTCGCGCGGAGCGTTGCACAGGGTCGGGAGGAACGCGGCGAGCTCCGCCTCGTGGCCCCGCTGGGCAGCATCGCCGACGAACTCCGCCAGCCCCTCCGCGTTTACGATCCAAAGGGCCCCACGGCTGAACTCGAGCGCCAAATCGAGCTCGTCGGCGCCAAAGTCGACGCCTTGGCTGACGCGATCGTCCGCCCGGAGGTTGTGGAGAGCGTTCGGCGCCAGATGCAGGAGGTGCACGACCTCCTCCTCTCCGCCGCACGACGCAGCATTCCCATCGAACGCATCGAGGGCCAGATCTCGAGACTTGTCGATCGGGTGGAACGTCTGACTGCGAGCCCTTCGAACGGCTCGGAAAACGCGCCGATGGCCGATCTGCTCGCGGCGCTGCGCCGGCAGACTGAGAGCGCGGCGACGCCGCAAGCGCTTGAGTCGATCGAAGGACGCCTGGGGGACGTGGCCGGCCGACTGGAGCATGAGGTTGCGGCATTATCGCGGGCCCGTCCGGAGCTTCAGGAATTCGACGCGACGTTGCGGCATATCGCCCCCGCCTTGCAGCAATCGCTGGACGCGGCCCCGCGCCTCGAACCGGTCCTGTCCGAAATCGTTGAAAAACTCGATCGGCTGGTGGGGCTCGATGGGGAGAGAGACATTGGCGCGCTCCGGTCCATCGATCACGAGCTTAGGTCGCTAAGAGCGACCCTCGAGGGAGGCGCGACGCCGACCTTCGCTGGGCTCGCCGCGGATGTCGCACAAAGGCTCGAAGGCTACCTCGCCCCCCAAGCGTCAGGCGCCGTGATTCTCGAACAGTTTGCAGGGCTCAACGGCCGAACTCGACGTCATCTCTGATCGTCTCGGCGAGGTGGGAACGCTTGAGCGCGCGGCGCGGGATCTGATGAAGAAACTTCAGGACGGCGATCAGACGTCCGAGTCGGCGAAGGTGAACGTCGAAGTCGCCGAAGACCTATCCGTCTTTCGACGGGAACGCGCGCAAGCCGAGCGGCGGACGGAAGCGCTCCTGCAAGGTATACAGGACGTCCTCGACAGGCTCATCGACCGACTTTCCCAAGACGACGGCAGGCGGCCACCGCGAGCCTCGATGAACCTTGGGGACGGCGGTCGGGGCTCCGCCGCGCGCGTTGTCCACTCCGCTCGGCTCGCCGGTCTCGACGACATAGCTCCGCCTCCCCCGACGACTTGGCGCGAACCGATGGCGGGCGGTGACCAGGCCGCGACGTCGGGCGAACTCGACGACGAGTTCCTGCTCGAGCCGGGCGCCGACGCGCCGCAGCATCTTCAGGCTGCAACCGAACTTGCTCACACGATCGCCTCGCGCACCAATCCCGCGATTTCGGCCCATATCGCGGCGGCTCGCCGCGCCGCGCAATCGGCGGTCGCCGAGACAAACGACGCAAAGCCTTCGGCCGCCTGGCCCCGCGTCGAAGAGAATGTGCAATACGCGAGACGCTTCTGCGCCCAGCACAAGCGTTCGCTTCTGCTCGCCGCAGTCCTGATCCTGGCGGTGACCGCGCTTGCCCGACTGTTGGACGCGCACGCGCCGCTCGCACAAAAGTCCGAGCTTGATGGGCCGGCGGCGAAGCCTGCCGCCACGCAGGTCCTTCCCCGCTTGCCCTCAGGCGTCGTCGGCGCGGCAGGAGCGCAACTCGTCCCCGTCGACGCCACGCCCATCGGGTCGATCGGGCGGGTTCAGGCGAATAGCGACAACAGTTCCCGAAGCGCCCCGACGACGCCGGACCTCTCGGCCGCGATCCCCAGCGGCGCGACGCCGTCCTTGCGCGAGGCGGTCCTGGCCGGCTCCCCTGCGGCGCAATACGACTTGGCCCAGCGCCTCCTCGAAGGGCGCGGATTGCCCCAGGATCAGCCGGCGGCCGCGTTCTGGTTCGACCGGGCAGCGTCGGCGGGCTTCGCCCCGGCCGAATTCCGGGTGGGCGCACTCTATCAGAAAGGTGTCGGCGTCCAGTCTGATGCGGCCGCGGCCAAGCGCTGGTATACTGCGGCGGCGCGAGCGGGCAATGCCCGTGCGGCGCACAACCTCGGCGTGATGGATGCGGAGACGGCCGGCGAGAAAGCCGACTATGGCGAAGCGGCGAAGTGGTTCCGCCGGGCCGCCGAGATGGGCGTACGGGACAGCCAGTTCAATCTCGCTGTCCTTTATGCCCGCGGCCTCGGCGTCGAACAGGATCTTCGCCAATCGTGGATGTGGTTCTCGCTTGCCGCCGCTCAGGGAGACCCTGAAGCTGTGCGGAAGCGCGACGAAGTCGCCGCCAAGATGGATCCTGACGCGTTGGCGGCCGCGGTTGACCAATTGGCGAAATTCAAGGCGATCGAACCCGATCCCGCCGCCAACGATGCGTCCGCAGCGCCAGGCAATGTGGCCGACCAAGTCCCCGCAAGTCCTACGGCGTCCTCGCGCGTCGAGGGCTCGGGGCCATAAGCGCGCCCGCGGCTGTCATCCCAACTCAGAAGCGCCGTGCCGCGCGGCCTTGGTCTTGCGGCGCATGGATGCAGCTCAAACCAAAGCCCCCGCATTTCCGGGCGCGAAATCAATATTCTCAAGGCGTTGCGGCAGATTTTCCGGGCGAGCGGCGATTGTCATCGGGAACCCCCGGCCTTGATACTAGGGCGGCGCAACGCGTCGATCTAGTTAAGCACGTTGCAAGCGCCGACGTTTGCGTGGAGCGGGAGCGCCGTAAAACCAGGGGACCGTCAAGCCTTCACTCAGCCGGCGTGACAATTACCGCGATGTTCGCGTCCCTGACGTTGCTGAGCTGCACACCGACCGGACGCCCCGGCAGATCAAACTTCACGCTCTTGCGGGCGCCCTCGCATCCGAGCGCGCCGGAAAACCGCCTTCGGGTGGAGGAAGGCCCCATTGTCGATCACGTCGATCCAGCCCTCGGAGGCGATTGTCAGCTTGTACACTGCCCGGCTTGGCCGGGGCGGCGAGGGTGAAGTGCCCGGCGAACGAGGGCGTGATCTTCGGCGCGCGCTCGGGCGCGTGCGGCAGGCTGGTCTCCGTAAACGGCGCGAGTTCAAGGGTCAGCGCCGCGTCGTAGCGGAGCGCGCCCGCCGTCGGCGACGACAGCCTTCGACACTTCGGCAAGCGCGGCGCGCTCGCGTTCAATCGGCCACCGGAACGCCCCGCAGCCAGTCGGCTCGTCGGCTCGCGGCAAGGCCCGGCGCCGCCAGCAACGCCGCCGCGAGAACGAGGCGCTCTCAACGTCATTGCGAGGTGACCGTCGTGGGCGGGCTCCTCAGCGACTCGGGCTTGGCGCCGTGCAACAGGCTGATGGCGGCCTGCAATTGCGTGTCCTTCGTCTTGTCCGGCGGCACGTAGGCGTCCGACCCCTTCTCCTCGTCCGTGCCGTTCTTTAGATGGCCGAGCAGCGAGGCTTCGCCGAGGCTCGAAACCTTGCCCTTCAGATCGTCGGGAATGTTCTCGATCACCAGGACGTCCGGCTCGATGCCCTTGGCCTGAATCGAGCGGCCTGATGGGGTATAATACCGAGCCGTCGTCAGTTTCAGCGCGCCCTCGTCGCCGAGCGGCAGGATCGTCTGCACCGATCCCTTGCCGAACGAGCGCGTGCCGATAAGGGTCGCCCGCTTGAGATCCTGGAGCGCGCCCGAGACGATTTCTGAGGCCGAGGCCGATCCGCCGTTGATCAGGACCACCAGCGGCTTGCCCTCCGACAGGTTCACGCCCGGCCGGGCGCTGTAGCCCTGCTGCTCCTCGGCGTTGCGGCCCCGCGTGGTGACGATCGGGCCGCGCGTCGACGAAGGCGTTGGTGATTTCCACCGCCTGATTGAGCAGGCCGCCGGGATTGTTGCGCAAATCGAGGATGTAGCCCTTGAGCTTGGCGTCGCCGGGGTCGGTGCGGAAATGATCGAAGGCCCTGCGCAACCCGTCGTATGCTTCCTGATTGAACTGGGTGATGCGGATATAGCCGATGTCTCCGCTCTCGATATGCGAGCGGACCGACTGGACGTGGATGATCTCGCGGACGATCGCGTATTCCTTTGACGTCCTTGTTCGAGCCGCGCTGGATGAGGAGCCGGACGCTCGATTTCGCCGGGCCGCGCATCTTGTCGACGGCTTCCTTGAGGGTCAGGCCCTTGACCGGCGTCTCGTCGATCCGTGTGATCAGGTCGCCGGACATGAGCCCGGCCCGAGCGGCCGGCGTCTCGTCGATGGGGCTGACGACCTTGACGAGCCCGTCCTCCATCATGACCTCGAGTCCGAGCCCGCCGAACTCTTCGCCCTTCATGCTGGTCTGGAAATCCTGCAGCGCCTTGGGATCGAAATAGGTCGAATGCGGATCGAGCGAGGCGAGCATGCCGTCGATGGCGCCCCGGACGAGTTTGTCGTCGTCCGGTTTCTCGGCGTAGTTACTGCGGACCTTGTCGAAAACCTCGGCGAACAGCGGCACGCCGCTGTTGCCGTTGGCGGTCGCCGCCTTGAGCGACGCCGTGCGAAACACCGGTGAGCGCAGCGCCGGCGAGAATTCCGACGACGAGGTATGAGACGCCTCTCGGCATGGCTTTCACTTCGCTCCCCGACGCATGTCGGACCCCTTCAGTTGGGCTTGGCCGGGTCGGCGGGCGCCGGCGGCGTCGACCCATCGGTCTTGCCGGCCTCGACGTTGGGCTTGGCGGCGTCCGTGTCGACCGACGCCGCCTGGGCGGGCTTCTCGCCGTGCAGCAGGCCGATCGCCGCCTTCAACTGCTTGTCGTCCTTCTCTTCCGGCGGCACATAGGCTTGCGACGCCGAGGTGTCCTCCTCGCCATTGGCGAGGTGCCCCTTGAGCGAGGCCTCGCCCTTCATGTCGTCCTTGCCCTTGAGGTCGGCGGGGACGTCCTCGAGCACCTTGTAGTCGGGCTCGATGCCCTTGGCCTGGATCGACCGGCCCGAAGGCGTGTAGTAGCGCGCAGTCGTCAGACGCAGCGCGCCGTCCTGGCCGAGCGGCATGATGGTCTGCACCGACCCCTTGCCGAACGAGCGCGTTCCGATCAGGGACGCGCGCTTGTGATCCTGCAAGGCGCCCGAGACGATCTCGGACGCCGACGCCGAGCCGCCGTTTATCAGCACCACCAGCGGCTTGCCGCCGGAGAGATCGCCGCCCGGACGGGCGTCGAACCTTTGCGTCTCGTCGGGCGTCCGCCCGCGGGTCGAGACGATCTCGCCCCGGTCGATGAACGAATTGACCACTGCGATCGACTGGTCGAGCAGGCCGCCCGGATTGTTGCGCAGGTCGAGGATGTAGCCCTTGAACTTGTCCGCCGGGATCTCGGTCTTCAGCTTGTCCATCGCCTCCTTCAGGCCGTCCGCCGTCTGCTCGGTGAACTGCGTGATGCGGATGTAGCCGACATCGCCGTCCTCGACATGCGAGCGCACGGACTGGACGCGGATGAGGTCCCGCACAACGCTGTAGTCCTTGACGTCCTTCTTCGGACCGCGGACGATCTTGAGCTTGACGGGCGAGTTGATCGCGCCGCGCATCTTCTCGACCGCCTGGTCTAGGGTCAGCCCCTGCGTCGGCGTGTCGTCGATGGCGGTGATGATGTCGCCGGACAGGATCCCGGCCTTGGCCGCCGGCGTGTCGTCGATCGGCGTGACGACCTTGATCAGGCCGTCCTCCTGGGTCACCTCGATTCCCAGGCCGCCAAATTCGCCCTTGGTCTGGACCTGCATATCCTGGAACGCCTTCGCGTCCATGTAGCTCGAATGCGGGTCGAGGGACGAGAGCATGCCGTTGATCGCGGCCTCGATCAGCTTGGCCTCGTCGGGCTTCTCGACATAGTCGTTGCGGATCTTGTCGAACACGTCGCCGAACAGGTTGAGCTGGCGATAGGTGTCGGCGGCGGCCGCGTTGGCGGCGGGGCTGAGGTAGGCGAGCGTCTGCGGCGCCGCGAACGTCACCGCCGCGCCCAGAACGACGCCCAAACCCAAGAGACCTGCATTCCGATTCATCCGCGCGCCTTTTCGATGTCTGCCTTCGCCCACCACGGCCCCGGATCGATCGCCGTTCCGTCTTTTCTGCAGTTCGATATAGAGAACGGGTTGAGCGACGCCAACTCCAGCGGCGGCCGCCATCTTCAACGACCCGTCGCCCACCACGCCGACAGGCTCTCCGGATAGGACAGCTTCGCCGCGGGATACATAAGTGCGCTCCATACCCGCCAGCAGGACATAATATCCTTCGCCGGCGTCGATTATCAAGAGTCGTCCATAGCTTCTATAGGGTCCTGAATAGAGGACCGAGCCATCGGCCGGCGCCGAAACGACCGCGCCCGCGAGGGTCGCGACCAGAATACCATGCTCCGTGCCCGCCGAGCCCGTCGGAAGAACCGAAGGCCTTCAGAATTGCGCCCGCGACCGGAAGCGGCAGGCGTCCCTTGACGCCGGAGAAGGCGACCTCCGGGCGCAGCCGAACGGGCTGAACGTCCTGCGCCTTTTCCGCCTTGGCCTCGATCTCGCGCGCCGCATGCTCGTCGGCCGCACGCGCCGCCTGCTCCCGCGCCTTGCGCTGCGCTTCCTCGGCGTCGATCCGGGCGATCAGGTCCTTGAGCGTCGCGGCCTGGTTGGCGAGGTCGGCGGCCCGCTTCTGCTGGGAGCCGAGCGCCGACTCGGCCGTGGACAGGGACTCCTTGCGCGCGTCGACCAGCGCCGACAGGCGCGCCTTCTCGCTCGTCAGAGAGGCGACGGCCTTGGCGAGACCGTTCGCGCTCCTCGGCGATCGACGCGCGGGTCGCGCGAAAGGTCGTCGACGTCGTGAGCCGAGCCGCTCGGTCTCGGCCTTCAGATTGGCGGTCATCGCGCTGAGGAGGGTCGCCGCGCGCACCGCCTCCGCCATGTCGCCCGAGCGCACCAGGATCGCCGGCGGCGGATTTGCGCCCATTCGCTGGATGGCGGCCAGAACCTCGACGATGGCGCCGCGCCGGGTCTGCAGCGAGCGGCTGAGCGCCGCCGCCTTGTCGTTGAGGCTGGTCACGCGCTGGTCGGCGGCGGCGACGCCGCGCTCGGCCTCCTGCACGCGCGCGGTCGTCGCGATCAGCGCATCCATCAGTCGCGCCTTGTCCATCCGGATCGATTCGATCTCCGACTGAATGCTGCGGCGCTGCTCCTCGGACGCCTCGGATCGTGTCCTCGACGCCGCGCAGCTCTGTTTCCCTGTCCGACTTCTCTTGCTCGGCCTTTGGCGGCTCGGACGGCGCCGCTGGGCCGGCCGGGTCCGCGAGTGCGGACGCGCCGCCGACCGCGGCGCCCAAGGCCGCGGCGCAAAGCGCGGATCGCGCAGCTCTGCTTCGGTTCACCCGCATGGGCGCGTCCACAATCATTAAATCTGGCCCGAATCGCGGCGATTATGCGCGATGATAGGGATGGCCGGACAAAATCGACAGGGCACGATAGAGTTGCTCGCCGGCCATGACCCGCACGAGCTGGTGCGGCCAGGTCATCGCCCCGAAGCTGATCACCCTCTGCGCCTTCGCCCGCAGGGACGGCGACAAGCCCGTCCGGACCGCCGATCGACCACGACATAGGCGTTTTGCGCCGCGTCGCGGACCCGAGCGATGTCGGCCGCCCAAGCCTCGCTCGCTCGGCGAGGCGCCGCGCTCGTCGAGCGCGACAAGCGCGTCGCGCGGCCCGAGCGACTTGAGGATGGCGGCGGCTTCCTCCTCGCGCCGGTCCTCGGGCCGCCGCGCGCGCAACTCGTCGATTTCGCGGAGCTCGACGTCGGCGACGCCCACCGACCGCGCCATCCCCTTCATTCGCGTGAAATACCGCTCGAACAGCTCGCGTTCCGGTCCGGACTTCAGGCGGCCGACGCAAATCAGCGTGATGCGCAACCGCCGCCTCGCCCCGCTCGCATCAGCCGCTCTCGGCCTCGCCGGGCCGGTCGGCGCTCCAGATCTTTTCGAGATTGTAGAACTGGCGCACGTCCGGACGGAAAATATGGACGATCGCGTCGCGGGCGTCCAGGAGGACCCAGTCGCAGAGCGGCATGCCCTCGACCTTCGGCGTCGGGAATCCGGCGTCGCGGCAGGCCTTCATCACCCGGTCGGCGATCGCCCCGACATGGGTCGTCGATCGGCCGGAGGCGATGATCATCCGATCGGCGATCGTCGTCTTGCCCGATCGAGATCGATCGAGACGATGTTTTCCGCTTTGGCGTCCTCGAGGCTGGTGAGGATGGCCTCGAGCCAGCGGATCGAGCGTCGGCGCGCCTGCCGCAGGCCTGTCGGCCCTGCGCGTGGCGTTCAAGTGAGGCGTGAGTGTCAGCGTCGCATTCCTCTCGGCGCGGCGTCCATTCGTCCGCGCTCCGCGCTCCTAGATTAGGCGAAGCGCGCAGGGCTTTCAAGCCTCGAACCGGCTTCAGACCGTCAAAACGATCTTGCCGACATGCGCGCCGCTGTCCATTCGCGCATGCGCCTTGGCGGCCTCGTCCCGAGCGGAAAGACCGAATCGATCACCGGCTTGCAGCGGCCGGCCTCGAGGAGCGGCCAGACTTTCGTCCGCAGGGCCTCGGCGATGACGGCCTTCTCCGCCGGCGGAGCGCGGACGCAGCGTCGAGCCGGTGTGGACGAGCCGCTTCTGCATCAGCGGCCTGAGGTCGACCTCGGCCTTCGGGCCGCGCAGGAAGGCGATCTGGACGATCCGGCCGTCCACGGCCGCGGCGGCGTAATTGCGCGCAACATAGTCGCCCGCCGACCATGTCGAGGATGACGTCCGCGCCGCGCCCGCCGGTCGCGGCGAGCGTTTGCGCGACAAAATCGTCGGTGCGGTAGTTGACGCCGACGTCGGCCCCGAGCCGCACGCATTCGGCGACCTTTTCGTCGCTGCCCGCCGTCGCGATCACCGTCGCGCCGAACGCCTTGGCGAGCTGGATCGCCGTCGTGCCGATGCCCGGACGTCCCGCCGTGGACGAGCAGGGTCTCGCCCGCCTTCAGCGCGCCGCGGTCGAAAACGTTGGTCCAGACGGTGAAATAGGTCTCCGGGATCGCCGCCGCCTCGACCGCCGTCAGTCCGGCGGGCAGCGGCAGGGCGTTCGATTCGTGCGCGACGCAATATTCCGCGTAGCCGCCGCCGGGAACGAGCGCCGTCACCCGCGCGCCCTCGGCGTGCCGGGACGCGTCCGGCGCCGCGCGCGACGACGGTCCCCGCGACCTCGAGGCCGAGGATGTCGCTCGCGCCCGGCGGCGGCGCGTAGAAGCCCATGCGCTGCAGCACGTCCGGCCGGTTGACGCCCGCCGCCTCGACCTTGATCAGGATCTCCCCGGCCTGCGGGGACGGGAAGCGGGCGCGTCTCGATCGCGAGAACCTCCGGGCCGCCGGGGCGGACCGCCACGACCGCGCGCATGGTCTCTCGCGGGTCTGTCACTACGATCTCCTGATTGGGCGCAGACTTGTCGGCGGAGGACCGCGCAACGTCAACGCGCCGGCGATAGCGATCGCCTGGGACGGACATTGTTCTTATCTTCCAGTGGACGATCGCGCGCTTTTGGTGGAGCTGAGGGGATTCGAACCCCTGACCTCTGCAGTGCGATTGCAGCGCTCTCCCAACTGAGCTACAGCCCCGTCGCGCGGCTCTTTACTTGCGCGCCCCGGTCGTGTCAACGGCGTCGGGGCGAGGCGCGTTTTCGACGTTCATGACGAGCGGCGGGGTCGCGGAGCTTCAGGGGAATTCATGCGCGCCATCCTCGACATCATCCTCATCGTCCTGAACCTCTACACCTGGGTCGTCATCCTCGGCGCCATCCTGTCGTGGCTGATCGCCTTCGGCGTCGTCAACATCCGCAACGATCTCGTGCGTTCCGCCTGGAACCTGTTCCTCGCGCTGACCGAGCCGTTCCTGCGGCCGATCCGCAACTTCCTGCCCAGCACCGGCGGCATCGACCTGTCGCCGATCGTCCTGCTGCTCGGAGTCATGCTGGTCGAGCGGATCATCGTCTATTACATCTACCCGAACGTGTTCTGAGCGCCATGACCCACGCTTCCGCATCCAAGACCGCCGCCGGCCGGTTCTTCGAGGACTTCCGCATCGGCGACACCATCCGCCACGCCACGCCGCGCACGCTGCGCGACGGCGACGCCTCGCTCTATTCGGCGCTCTACGGCACGCGCTTCGCGCCCCAGAGCGCCGACACCTTCGCGCAGAGGCATCGGCTATCCGCGAAGCCCGATCGACGACCTGCTCGCCTTTCACGTCGTGTTCGGCAAGACCGTGCCGGACGTCTCGCTCAACGCCGTCGCCAATCTCGGCTACGCCGACTGCCGGTTCCTGAAGGCGGTCTATCCGGGCGACACGCTGTCCTCGACCTCGGAGGTGATCGGCCTCAAGGAGAATTCGAACAAGCAGAGCGGCGTCGTCTACGTGCGCTCGCGCGGCTTCAACCAGCGCGGCGAGACGGTGATCGACTATGTCCGCTGGGTGATGGTGCGCAAGCGCGACCACCACGCGCCGGCGCCCGAGGCGGTCGTGCCCGAGCTGCCCGAGGCGGTCGCCGTGGCCGATCTCGGCTCGGCCTGCCCGGCGATCGACCGGGCGGCCTTCGACATCGCGCTCAGCGGCTCGCCGCACCTGTTCGAGGATTATGGCGCCGGCGAGCGGATCGACCATGTCGACGGGGTCACCGTCGAGGAGGCCGAGCACATGATCGCGACGCGCCTCTACCAGAACACCGCCAAGGTCCATTTCAACCAGCACAGCGAGGGGCAGGGCCGGTTCGGCCGGCGCCTGATCTATGGCGGCCATGTGATCTCGCTCGCCCGCGCGCTGAGCTTCAACGGGCTCGCCAACGCCTTCCACATCGCTGCGATCAACGGCGGGCGGCATGTCGCGCCGCTGTTCGCCGGCGACACCGTGTTCGCCTGGAGCGAGATCCTCGAGACCTCGGTTCTGCCGGGCCGCGACGACGTCGGCGCGCTGCGCGTCCGCACGATCGCGACCAAGAACCGCCCCTGCGCCGACTTCCCGCTGCGCGAGGGCGACGGCTACGAGCCGAACGTCATCCTCGATCTCGACTATTGGGCGCTCGCGCCGCGCAGGCCGTGACATGCGCCTGCCGGCCGACGCACGTCTGCTCGTCGTCGACGTGCAGGAGGCGATCGACGATCCGCGCTGGGGCCCGCGCAACAACCCCGGCGCAGAAGACAATATCGCCCGGCTGATCGCCCGCTGGCGAACGGAAGGGCTGCCGCTCATCCACATCCGTCACGACTCGGTCGAGCCTGGGTCGCCCTACGCGCCCGGCGCGCCCGGCCATCGCTTCAAGTCCTGCGCCGCGCCCTCAAAGGGCGAGCGGGTGGTCGGCAAATCCGCCAACAGCGGCTTCATCCGTCCGGACCTCGAGGCGGCGCTCGACGACATCGGAGCGACGACGCTGGTGATCTGCGGCGTGCTGACCTCGAACTCGGTCGAGGCGACGGCGCGCCACGCCGGGGGCCTCGGCTACCAGACGTTCGTGGTCGGCGACGCATGCTGGGCGGTCGACAAGGTCGACCTCAATGGCAGGCGCTGGCCGGCGGAGGACGTGCACGCGCTTTCGCTCGCCCATCTTCACCGCGAGTATGCGACCGTGGTCGACACGGCGGCGACCCTGCAGGCTGCTGCGACCGCGAAGGCGCGGCAACGACGGGGCGGTCGGCGTCCGCGATGACCTGTCCAACCGAGCCCGTTGACAGACGGGTCTCGGCTTGAAACGCTAAGCGCCGCGTCACAACAAGAAGAAGGAGTGTCGCTGTTGGCTCAGTCGGTCGAGCGCGCCGGCGGACGTGCGGCCGAAGCTCGGCGCGAAAGGCGTCTTCGCCGCGGTGCTCGGCAACGGCTTCGAGTTTTTCGACTTCACCGTCTATGCCACCTATCTCGGCCTGATCGGCCAGGCGTTCTTTCCCTCCGATAACGCTTTCGTCAGCGATCTCGCGGCGGCGGCGACCTTCGGGGTCGGCTTCGTCGCCCGCCCGCTCGGCGGCGCGGTGATCGGGGCCTATGGCGACCGCGCCGGCCGCAAGCCGGCGATGACCCTGTCGATCGCCTGATGGCGATCGGCAGCGCGCTCATCGCGGTGACGCCCGGCTATCGCGCGATCGGCGTCTGGGCGCCGATCCTGCTGATCCTCGCCCGTCTGATGCAGGGCTTCGCGGTCGGCGGCGAGGTCGGGCCGGCGACCATGTTCATGCTCGAGGCGGCGCCGCCCGAGCGGCGGATGTTCTTCGCCAGCTGGCAAATCGCCAGCCAGAACCTCGGCAGCCTCGCCAGCGGCTTCATCGGCGTCGTGCTGGCGCTGCTCCTGACCAAGTCGAGCTACAACGACTGGGGCTGGCGCGTGCCGTTCGCCCTCGGCGTCCTCGTCGCGCCGGTCGGCGTCTACATCCGCAGCCAGCTGGTCGAGACGCTCGAGAGCCCGGAGCACGAGCGGCGCGCTGGCACCGGGGCGATCGTCGACGAGGGTCCTGCGGGAGAACTGGACAGGTCTCCTACTCGGCCTCGCCCTGATCAGCGGCGAGCACGATCACCCAGTATTTCCTCATCACCATGACGCCCTACGCCATCCGGACGCTGCACCTGCCGGAGTTCGACCGCGATGCTCGGCACGGTGGCGCTCGGCGGGTCAGCGGCGGCCTCGGCGCGCTCGCCGGCGGCGTGCTCGCCGACCGTTTCGGCATCCGCGCTGGTCACGATCGTTCCGCGGCTTCTTTTCATGCTCCTCCTGTTTCCGATGATGAAGCTTCTGGTCGCCAACCCGAGCGGAGCGACGCTGGTTCTGGCCGATCGCCGTGCTCGGCCTGCTGCACGCGGCGAGCGTCGCCGTCGGCATCATGCTGATCCCGCTGATCTTTCCGCCAGCGGTTCGCTCGACCGGGATGGCGATCTGCTATTCGCTCGGCGTCGCGATCTTCGGCGGCACGGCGACCTATGTCGTCACCTGGCTCGTCGGCGCGACCGGCGACCCGCTCGCCTCGACCTATTACGTCATGGCCGCGAGCGTCGTGATGCTGCTCTGCGGTGCTGGCGATCCGCAACGTCGATTACGAGCTCGGGCCTGGCCGCCGCCGGTCGACAGCGAGGTCTAAAGCGGTCCGCAGCGACTTGACAGGCCGTCCCTGTTCACGCGAATTGTTCGTTTAAATTTGCGGGGACACCGTCCTCTTCGGACCTTGAGTCCGCGCCACAGCGTTCGCCAGCCGTCTGGAGCGTCCGACCGTCCGGATGAACGACGCCCGCCCTGATCCCGCCCAGCCCTACCGCGGCCTGATCGCCGGCTACACCGACGCCATCCGCGCCCAGGATTTCAAGGCGAACATCGCCATCCTGTTCGTCGCCTTCATGATGGGCCCGATCCTCTACAACTATCCGAAATTCCCGACCTATCTGCCGATCCCGTTCGTCCTTCTGCCGTTCCTGATCGTCTATTTCTGCCTGTTCATGGTGCTCATCCCGCGCTACCCGAAGCGCGGGTCGAAGCACTTCATCGTGTCGCGCACCGCCGTCGCCGAGGACTTCATCGACGACGTCCGAGACCGAGGACGAGCTCGAGCAGCTGAGGCTCCGCTGCGCCGTCCTGTCCGAGCTCCTGTGGTGGAAGACGCTTTACATCAACATCAGCTTCATGCTTGTCGATCGTGTGCATCTTCATCACGGTCGGCCTGCTGTTCTATGTCTGGTACATGTGAACCGAGAGCTCGAGGCGCGCATGGCCGGCCGACCAAAACGCCAAGCTCCGAAACCTGCTGGCCGGCTACAGCGACTCGATCCGCCTGAGCGACGTCAAGGCGAACATCGGCGTGCTGTTCGTCGCGATCATGATGGGCACCGTCATCCAGTACAAGGACATCTATCCGCATTACCTGACGCTGCCGATCCTGCTCGCTGCCGTTCATGTTCATCTTCGTGAACCTGCTGGTTTCGGTCTATCCGCGCTTTCCGCGGCACAGGGCGCGAGCCGCTTCCCGATCCGGCGCAGGATCGCTCCCGGAGGATTTCGACATTCCTCGACGGACACGGAAAGCCGAGGTCGCTGCGCTGCCCGAGCGATGCGCGATGTTCTCGCGCATCCTGTGGTGGAAGAACATCACGCTGCAGATGGCCTACGTCGCGTCGATGGCCTCGCTCGTCGGTCGCCGGCGTCCTGCTGTTCGTCGCCCGCGACTGAGCCCGTCCGCGCGAAGCGGCGCGCAAGCGCCTCGGCGAGCGATCTCAGCCGGCTTCGGCCGTCTGCGCCTGGTCGTGACGCCGCTCGATCTCCGAGACGATCGCGCCGAGCATCGTGTTGATCTCGAAATCCTTGGGCGTGTAGACGGCCGCAACGCCCGCCGCGCGCAGCCGCTCGGCGTCGGCCGGCGGAATGATGCCGCCGACGATCAGCGGCACGCGCTCGAGGCCGGCCGCGCGCATCAGCGCCAGCACCTCTTCGGTGAGCGCGATGTGCGAGCCCGACAGGATCGACAGCCCGACGCAATGGACGCCCGTCCTTGGCGCGCTCGACGATGTCGGCGGGCGTGAGGCGGATGCCGTCGTAGACCGCCTCCATGCCGGCGTCGGTGGCGCGCGCGGCGATCTGCTCGGCGCCGTTGGAATGGCCGTCGAGGCCGGGCTTGCCGAGCAGGAACTTGATCCGGCGGCCGAGCTTGAGCGAGACGCGCTCGACCTCTGCCGCGCAGCGCGTCGAGGCCCGCCGCCTCCTGCCGCGCGCTGCGGCGAGACGCCGGTCGGGGCGCGGAATTCGCCGAACTCCGCCCGGAGCGCGTCGCCCCATTCGCCGGTGGTGGCGCCGGCCTTGGCCGCCTCGATCGACGCGCGGCATGATGTTCGCGCCGGTCGCCGCGGCCGACGCGCAGCGCCTTGAGCGCCTCGCGCACGCGCGCTTCGTCGCGCTCGGCCCGCCAGGCCTTGAGCCGTGCGACCTGCTCGGCCTCCGCTTCGGCGGACGGGACCATGATCGAATTCTTGCCCGCCGTCAGCGGCGACGGCTCGGAATTGGTGAAGGCGTTGACGCCGACGACGATCTGCTCGCCGCGCTCGATCGCCTCGAGACGGCGGGTGTTGGATTCGACGAGCTTCGCCTTCAGCGCGCCCGTCTCGATCGCCTTGACCGCGCCGCCCATCGCGTCGATCGCGGCGATCTCGGCGAGCGCCTCGCTCTTCAGCTTGGCGACCAGCGCCGCGACCTCCTTGCTGCCGTCGAAGATGTCGCCGAACTCCAGAAGGTCGGTCTCGTAGGCCATGATCTGCTGGAGGCGCAGCGACCATTGCTGGTCGAACGGGCGCGGCAGGCCGAGCGCCTCGTTCCACGCCGGCAGCTGGACGGCGCGGGCGCGCGCGTTCTTCGACAGCACCACCGACAGCATCTCGATCAGGATGCGATAGGCGTTGTTCTCCGGCTGCTGCTCGGTGAGGCCGAGCGAGTTGACCTGCACGCCGTAGCGGAAGCGGCGCTTCGACGGGTCGGTGCACGCCGAACCGGTCGCGGGTGATCTCGTCCCACAGTTCGACGAACGCCCGCATCTTGGCGAGTTCGGTGACGAAGCGCATGCCGGCGTTGACGAAGAACGACATGCTGCCGACCACGTTGGCGAAGCCCTTCTCGTCGACCTCGCCCGACTGCCGGACGCGCTCGAGCACGGCGATGGCGGTGGCGAGCGCGTAGGAGAGCTCCTGCACCGGCGTCGCGCCCGCCTCCTGCAGATGGTAGGAGCAGACGTTCATCGGGTTCCATTTCGGCGTCTCGCGGGCGCAGAACAGGATCATGTCCTTGGTCAGCCTCAGCGAGGGGTCGGGCGGGAAGACGTAGGAGCCGCGCGCCAGATATTCCTTGATGATGTCGTTCTGGGTCGTGCCCTGAAGCTGCGCGCGCGGGGCGCCCTGCTCGTCGGCGACCGCGATATAGAGGGCCAGCAGCCACGGCGCGGTGGCGTTGATGGTCATCGAGGTGTTCATCGAGGCGATCGGAATCTCCTCGAACAGCGCCCGCATGTCGCCGATGTGGGAGATCGCGACGCCGACCTTGCCGACCTCGCCGCGCGCCAGGATGTGGTCGCTGTCGTACCCGGTCTGGGTCGGCAGGTCGAAGGCGATCGAGAGGCCGGTCTGGCCCTTGGCGAGGTTCTGGCGATAGAGCTTGTTCAACTCGCGCGCCGTCGAGTGCCCGGCATAGGTGCGGAAGATCCAGGGTTTGTCCCGCCGCGCCGTCTGAGCCTGCCCGTCCGTCTCCGCCATCGCGTCACCTTCTTGCGCCGGCCTTTGCAAGGGATGCTGCGCGCGCGGCGCCCGTGTTTTGTGCGCAGCACAATCGCAGAAAAGCGCCGCGCACGCCACAATCTTGATCCCGCCCGGCCGATCGGCCGCGGTCGGCAAATCGTCGCATGCGGAAAGCCCGTCGACGCGGCGGCAAGCGCCCGGAGTGCGGCTGAAAGAGGGATTGATTTTCGCGGGTCGACGCGCAATGCTTGATTGTGCGGCGCAATATCGGGGCCGGCCGGTTTGCGCTCCGTCGCCAGAACGTCGCGTTTTGAGGAAGCCCATGAACACTCGCCCTGCCGACAAGGACCTGTCGGCCGAAGCTCCGGTCAAGGATCTCTACGAAATCGGCGAAATCCCCCCGCTCGGCCATGTGCCGAAGTCGATGTACGCCTGGGCCGTGCGCAAGGAACGCCACGGGCCGCCGGAAGACGCGATGAAGATCGAGGTCGTGCCGACCTGGACGCTCGACAGCCACGACGTGCTCGTTCTCGTGATGGCGGCGGGCGTCAACTACAACGGCGTCTGGGCGGCGCTCGGCGAGCCGGTCTCGGTGCTCGACGTGCACAAGAACCCCTACCACATCGCCGGCTCGGACGCCTCGGGCATCGTCTGGGCGGTCGGCTCCAAGGTCAAGCGCTGGAAGGTCGGCGACGAGGTCGTCGTCCACTGCAACCAGGACGACGGCGACGACGAGGAATGCAACGGCGGCGATCCGATGTTCTCGGCCTCGCAGCGCATCTGGGGCTACGAGACGCCCGACGGCTCGTTCGCCCAGTTCTGCCGGGTGCAGGACCGCCAGCTGATGGAGCGGCCGAAGCACCTGACCTGGGAGGAGTCGGCGTCGTACACGCTGACGCTCGCAACCGCCTACCGCATGCTGTTCGGCCACGAGCCCCACCGGCTGCGGCCGAGCGACAACGTGCTCGTCTGGGGCGCGTCCGGGCGGCCTCGGCGTGTTCGGCGTCCAGCTCTGCGCCGCCGCCGGCGCCAACGCGATCGGCGTCATCTCGGACGAGAGCAAGCGCGACTACGTGATGTCGCTCGGCGCCAAGGGCGTCATCAACCGCAAGGACTTCAAGTGCTGGGGCCAGCTGCCCAAGGTGAACACGCCCGAATACAGCGCCTACATGGCGGAGGCCCGCAAATTCGGCAAGGCGATCTGGGACATCACCGGCAAGAAGGATGTCGACGTGGTGTTCGAGCATCCCGGCGAGGCGACCTTCCCGACCTCGTGCTTCGTGGTCAAGCGCGGCGGCATGGTGGTTTTCTGCGCCGGCACCAGCGGTTTCAACATCACCTTCGACGCGCGTTTCGTCTGGATGCGGCAGAAGCGCATCCAGGGCTCGCATTTCGCCAACCTCAAGCAGGCCTCGTCGGCCAACAAGTTCGTGCTCGACCGGCGCATCGACCCGTGCATGTCGGAGGTGTTCCCCTGGGCGGAGATTCCGCTCGCCCACACCAAGATGTGGAAGAACCTGCACGCGCCCGGCAACATGGCGGTGCTGGTCAACGCGCCGACCACCGGCCTGCGTTCATTCGAGGACGTGCTCGAGGCCGGCCGGAAGACGTGAGCGGTCCGGCGCGCGCCGGGCGATAGCCGGGTCGCGCCGCGATTGCCTTCGACTCCCCGACCCGGTAAAGCGGCGGCGTGCGCCCGAACCGGCGTGCGGCTTTGTCTGTTGCGGTCGCGGGGCCATTTCACCGGCGCCGCGCGCGTCCGCAAAGCCTGGCGACGGACGGGAAGACATGGGCGCGAATGAGGACAGCGAACGCCTGAAACGCGAGGCCGCCAGACGGGCGCTCGATCTCGTCGAGCCCGGCATGCGGCTCGGCCTCGGCACCGGCACGACCGCGCGCCATTTCGTCGATCTCCTGGGCGAGAAGGTCGCGGGCGGACTGAAGGTTCGCTGTGTCGCGACCTCGGAGGCGACGCTCGCGCAGGCGAACGGCCTCGGCATCCCGATGACGACGCTCGACGAGATGCCCGAGCTCGATCTGACGGTCGACGGCGCGGACGAGATCGATCCGGAACTCAGGCTGATCAAGGGCGGCGGCGGCGCCCTTCTGCGGGAGAAGATCGTCGCGGCCGCCTCGGCGCGCATGGCGGTGATCGCCGACGCTTCAAAGCTGGTGCAGCGTCTCGGCGCGTTTCCGCTGCCCGGTCGAGGTGGTGCCCTTCGGTCTCGCGGCGACGCGCCGCCACATCGAGGCGGCGCTCTCCAGCCTCGGTCTCGCCGGTCGCGCTCCGCCTGCGCGGCGACGCGACGCCCTTCGTCACCGACGGCGGCAACATTACATCCTCGATTGCTCGCTCGGCGCGATCCCGGACCCGGAAGGGCTCGGTGCGGCGCTGTCGCGCGATTCCCGGCGTCGTCGAGCACGGATTGTTCATCGGCTACGCCCGGGTCGCCTTCGTCGCCGGCGCAGAGGCGGTCGAGACGCTCGGCCGGATCTGATCTCACACAGGAGCTTCCATGCATGTTCGCTACGCGAACGCTTGCCGCCCTCATCCTTGGCTGCGCGATTGTCGCCGGGCCCGGCGGCTCACGCCGCCGAGACGAACGCCCGCCGCGACCCCACGCTCGGCTTCCCGCGCCGCCTTCGCCGGCCGCGATCGCCGCCGCGGACCAGCTTCTGATCGACATGGGCGTCAAGGAGAGCATCGCCAAGACCGTGCCGTCGATGATGGCCGAACTCGAGACCAACGTCACGACCACGCACCCTGAGATTCGCGACAGCCTCAGGCAGACCCTGACCGCGATCAAGCCCGAGTTCGACAAGTCCGCGCAGCTGACCTACGAGAAGGTCGAGGCGCTGCTCGCGCTCGCCCTCAACGAAAAGGAGATCGTCGAGGTCGCCGCCTTCTTCACTAGCCCGACCGGCAAGAAGTATCTCGCCATCGCAGCCGATGTTCTTCCAGCAGCTTCAGGAGCGTGCTCGGGCCCTGGCGGCAGACGCTTTCCACCGACATCGTGACGAAGGCGCGCGAGGAGATGAAGAAGAAGGGCGTCGACTTCTAGGGCGGTCCGCGCGATGGCGTTCGACGTCGACTTCTTCGTCATCGGCGCCGGCTCCGGCGGCGTGCGGGCGGCGCGCATCGCCGCCGGGCACGGCGCGAAGACGATCGTGGCCGAGGAGAGCCGGATCGGCGGAACCTGCGTCATTCGCGGCTGCGTGCCGAAGAAGCTCTACGTCTACGCGAGCCGCTTCGCCGACGAGTTCGCCGACGCCGCCGGGTTCGGCTGGCGCGTCGGCGAGACGACCTTCGACTGGCCGAGCCTGGTCGCAGCCAAGGAGAAGGAGATCACCCGCCTCTCGGCCGCCTATCGCGCCAATCTCAAGGCGTCCGGCGCGGAACTGATCGAGGAGCGGGCGACGATCGTCGCCCCGCAGCGGGTGCGGCTCGCTGGCGGGCGCGAAGTCTCGGCGCGGCATGTCCTGATCGCGACCGGCTCGCGTCCGACGCTGCCGCCGAGCGTCGAGGGGCTCGAGCACGCCATCACCTCCAACGAGATCTTCGACCTGGCCGTGTTTCCCGAAGCGGCTCCTGGTGGTCGGCGGCGGCTACATCGCGGTCGAATTCGCCTCGCTGTTCCAGCGACTCGGGCGCGAAGGTGACCGAGGTCCTGCGCGGGACGAACGTGCTGCGCGGCTTCGACGAGGACATGCGCGCCGGCTTCCGCGACGCGATGGTCCGCGCCGGGGTGGCGTTCCGGTTCGGCGCTTTGCCGAAGCGGATCGAGAAGCTCGGCGACGGCGCGCTCAGCGTCTCGCTCGTCGGACGGAGCGACGCTCGAGGTCGACCAGGTCCTCGTGGCGACCGGCCGCCATCCCTACACCAAGGGGCTCGGCCTCGAGACCGTCGGGGTCGAACTCACGCCGCACGGCGCGGTTCTCGTCGACGCGGGGCTGACCAGCAGCGTGCCCTGGCTCCATGCGGTCGGCGACGTGACCGACCACGTCAACCTGACGCCGGTCGCGATCCGCGAGGGCCATGCGCTGGCCGACCGCCTGTTCGGCAAGGGACCCGCGGCCGATCCGCTACGACACCACGGCCAGCGTCGTGTTCGGCACGCCGGAGCTCGGCGCGGTCGGCATGACCGAGGCCGAGGCGATGGCGCGCCTCCAGAAGTTCGACGTCTACGAGGCCAATTTCCGGCCGATGAAGGCGACGCTTTCGGGCAGCGGCGAGCGGGCGATCATGAAGCTGATCGTCGACGGCACGACCCAGAAGGTGCTCGGCGCGCATATCCTCGCCGCCGACGCGGGCGAGATGATCCAGCTCGTCGCGGTGGCGATGACGATGGGGGCGACCAAGGCCGACTTCGACGCGACCATGGCGGTCCATCCGACCGCGGCCGAGGAACTGGTGACGATGCGAACGCCCTCCCGCCGCTACGACGGCGGCGAGTGGATGGCGTAGGCCCAAATGCTGCGAGCCTCGCTTTGCCGCCCCTTATCGGCGAGGCCCAACGAGGTCAGAGGCTTGCAACCCCGCTTAGCGGCGGCCGCGAAAAGCGTCCCCAACTTGCGACGCGCACGCATATAAGCATTACAGTAATGTGTTTACGCCTGTGCGCGTCTAACCTTCGCCCGGCCCGATCCGCTTCTCCAGCGCCTCGTACAGCGGGTTCCTCGCGTCGAACACGTGTTCGAGCGCGACGACGCTGACGCGCTCGGCGCCCTTGTCGAGGAGATAGCTGGCGAGATCGGCCGCGGCGCTCTTGGCGCAGTGGAGCGCCACGAAACCCTTCGGGTCGGGCGCCTCGCCGAAGGCGGGGACGGCGCCGAAGCGTCGCGCGCCTCGTCGAAAGCCCCGTTCGCCGGGCCCGGCAGGCGGGCGCGCACCTCGCGCGACTTGCGCGCCTCCTCGGAAGCCGCGATCCGGTCGAGGATGATGCGGGCGCTTCTGCGCGCCGCCGGCCCCCATGGCGCGCCGAGCGAGGCGACCAGCATCGCCTGCGAGCGCAGGATCGGCCCGTCGTCCAGCGGTTTCAGCGCATTGGCCGCGAGCGTCGCGCCGGTCGTGGTGATGTCGACGATCAGCTCCGCCGCGCCCGCGGCCGGCGCGCCCTCGGTCGCCCCGAGGCTCTCGACGATCCGGTAGTCGCCGACGCCATGCTCGGCGAAATAGCGGCGGGTCAGGTTGACGTATTTGGTCGCGACCCGCATCCGCTCGCCGCGCCTTGCGCGATAGGCCGAGGCGACGTCCTCGAGGTCGGCCATGCGTGCGCACGTCGATCCAGGCCTGCGGCGCGGCGACCACGACGTCGGCCCGGCCGAAGCCGAGCGGCGCGATGAGCTCGAGCCGCGCGTCGGCGTCGGGAACCTTCTCGCGCACCAGGTCCTCGCCGGTCACGCCGAAATGGGCGGCGCCGGCGGCGAGCTGGCCGACGATCTCGGAGGCCGACAGAAAGGCGACCTCGACGCCGGGCAGCCCCGCGACCGCGCCGCGATAGTCGCGCGCGCCGCGGCCTTGCGTGAGTTCGAGGCCGGCGCGGGCGAAGAAAGCCGAGGCGTTCTCCTGCAGCCGGCCCTTCGACGGCACGGCGAGGACGAACGGCGCCTCGGCGCTCGCGAGGTCGAGGGCCATCAGCGCGCTGCCCTCGGTCGGCAGGCGGTCGAGCGTGATCGCCGCGCCGACCGCGGGAATGTCCGCCCTGCGCGCCGAGCTTGCGCGCAAGGCCGTCGTAGCGGCCGCCGGCGAGCGCGGGTTTCGCCTCCGGCCGCGCTGGGTCGCGGGCCTCGAACACGAAGCCGGTGTAATAGTCGAAGTCGCGCACGAAGGCGGCGGAGAAGCGGGTCTCCTCGATCGCGACGCCGCGAGCGGCGATGAAGCCGTTGCGCCGCTCGAAGGCGTCGAGCGCCCGGCCGAGGTCGAGCCCGGCCGACGTCGGCGAGGTCGCGCGAGCTTGTCGGCGGCGACGTCCGGATCGCCGGAGACGGCGAGATAGGACTCCAGAACCTGCCGCTTCTCCACCCCGATCGCGTCGCCGGAGCGGAGCGCCGCCTGTTCGAGGAACCGGTCGGCGATCTCGCTCGGCGCTGCGTCCGCCGACCGCATCGATGCCGGCGATCGCCAGCAGGTCCTCGACCAGCGCGCGGGCGCCCTCGTGGTCGGCGCTTTCCATCGCGGCCAGCACGCCCGGCTGCGCCAACGCGCTCTGGCCGCGGCCGTCGAGGATGGCGGCAAGGTCGCGGCCTTGCGCCAGCCCGCGCCTGAGGCGGCGGCGCCAGACCTCGGGCAGCGCGAGCGCCGACGAGCAGGGCGTCGAACAGGCCGGCGTCGCCGATGCCGCGCCGCGAGCTTTCCGCCCGCCGCGGCCGCGGCCTCCATCGCCAGCGAGAAGATCTCGGCGTCGGCCGCTTCGGCGTCCTTGCGGCCAAAACTTTCGAGGCCGGTCTGGGCGCGTTCGCCGCCGCCCTCGGCCTGCGCCCGGAAGACCGGCCCGAGATAGGAGTATTCGGCGACCGCGCCGGCCTTGTCGGAGGCGAGATAGGCGCGGCAGACGGGGATGGTGTATTCGGGCCTGAGGCAAAGCTCCTCGCCGGCCGCGTCGGCGGTCAGGAACAGCCGGCCGCGGATCTCCTCGCCCGACATGTCGAGGAAGATCGAGGCCGGATGCAGGATCGCCGGCTCGATGCGCCTGAAGCCCGCCGCCAGAAAATGCTCGAGCGCCCGCTCGCCGGCGCTGCGGGCGATGGGAAGCGTGGCGTCGAGCAGGGTCGCGTTCACCGGTCCGTCCTCAATGTGGGCGGGCTCCTTTAACAAAGCCGGGCGCAGGGCGCAGCCCTTTTCCGATCCGAAGGTGAATGACGCCTTGGCCGGGCGCCTGACCTGCTCCGGCCGCCGAATGCGGTCACGTCACGGCCATGGTCGGATGCAAACAGGGGCCGCCTCCCTCGAATCATCAGGTCGTTCCCTTTGTCCGCGCCGACATTTCAGACTGTTTTGCGAATCCTGCGGTTGCTCGCCCTCGCCCTCGTGCTGGCGTCGGTCGGTCGCGCTTCGGCCGACGACTTGCGGCCGCTCGATCTCGAAGCGACCAGCAACGCGCTGAGCGTCATCGAGAACGCGCTGAGGCAGCCGAATCTCGCCGACGCCGACCTTCAGCGCCTGCGGGCGGAGAACGATCCGCTCGGCGTCGCCCTGCAGGCGGCGATCGCCGACATGTCGCCGCGTCTGGCGGCGTCGGCGAAGCGCCTGGCCGAACTCACGCCCAAGACCAAGGACAACGCCGCCGCGCCGGTTCCGGAGACCGACGCGGCGGCGGCGGAACTCGCAAGCGAGAAGCAGAAGCACGACGCGCTCGACGCCAATCTGCGCACCGCGCGCGCGCTGCTGCTTAAAGTCGACGACAACGCGACCCGGATCGGGGCGAAGCGGCGCGACCTGTTCGCGCGCCAGACCTTCGCGCGCTCCTCCTCGGTGTTCAATCCGCAACTGTGGCTGAGCGTATCGCGCGAAGTTCCGGCCGACGCTCGAGCGATCTCGATGGTCGTCGGGGACTGGTTCTCGGGCTTGCGCGGCCGCATGACGGCGGCGCAGGCGCTCGGCATGGCCGGGCGCCGTCCTTTTGCTCGCGCTGGCCGCGGTCCCGATCCATTGGATGGCGCGCCGCGTCATCTATCGCGACCCGAACGCCCGGTCGCCGAGCCGCCTTGCGCCGCGCGCTCGCCGCCGCCTGGACCATGCTCGTGCTCGCCGTCCTGCCGCTTCTCGGCCTGTGGGCGCTGGCGCTGGCGCTCGACGCCTTCGACCTCAGCGATCCGCGCATGCAGGACGCGCTCGAACGCGGTGTTCGACGCGGCGCGCCTCATGATCCTGATCAACGCGGTCGGCAGCGCGGCATGCTCGCGCCCCGCGCCGAGGCGTGGCGGGTCGTCCCGGTCAGCGATCAGGCGGCGCGGCGCGTCTTTCACGGCGCCATGGCGGTCGCGGCGATCTGGGGGGCCGAGCGGCTGGTCGAGCCCGCCGCCGACGCCGCGGCCTCGCTCAACATCGCCGTCGCCGGCCGCGCGCTCGGCGCCGCGCTGGTCGCCCTGGCCATCGCCCATACCTGCCGGCGGCTCACGCCGCTGCCATCAAGCCGCCGCGAGCGCGCGCCCAGGCCGACCGCTGGGCGCCGGCGCGAGGGCTCGGCTGGATCGCGGCTCTGCTCATTTTCGCCGCCGCCGCCGCCGGCTACGTCGCCTTCGCCACATTCCTGGTCAATCAGGCGATCTTTCTCTCCATTCTCGGCGTGCTTTCTCTACCTGAGTCGACGTCGATCGTCCAGGACGGGGTCGAGGCGCTGCTCAGCCCGGACGCCGCGATCGGGGCCCGCCTCAGGACCATGCTCGGCCTGCGCCGCAACGCGCTGGCGCAGATCGTGGTCGTCGTGCAGGGGCTCGCGCGGCTCGTGATCATCGTGATCGCCGCGGCGGCGGTGCTCGAGCCCTGGGGCGTGCAGTCGCAGGACTGGTTCAGCTCCGCTGCGCGCCGCCTATTTCGGGTTCGGCGTCGGCGGCGTCACCCTGTCGCTGTCGTCGATGCTGATGGCGGTCGTCGTGTTCGCCGTCGCGCTGTTCGTGACGCGGCTCATTCAGAGCCTGGCTCAGCGAGCGCCTGCTGCCGCAGACGAGCCTCGACGCCGGCGTCAGCAACTCGATCAGCACGATCTTCGGCTATGTCGGCGGGGCGGTCGCGGTGCTGCTCGGCGCGGCGCCAGGTCGGCCTCGACGTCCAGAAGCTCGCCATCGTCGCCGGCGCGCTGTCGGTCGGCATCGGCTTCGGCTTGCAGTCGATCGCCAACAACTTCGTCTCCGGCCTGATTCTCCTGTGGGAGCGCGGCATCCGGGTCGGCGACTGGGTGATGGTCGGGGCCGACCAGGGATTCGTGCGCCGGATCAACGCCCGCGCCACCGAGATCGAGACGCTTCGACCGCGCGACCCTGATCGTGCCGAACTCGAGCCTCGTCACCAACGTGGTCAAGAACTGGGTGAATCCCGACCGGGTCGGGCGAATCATCGATCGCGATCAACGTCGACTACGACAGCGACGTCGAGCAGGTGCGCGAGATCCTGATCGAGGCCGCCAGGGCGCAGGACCTCGTGCTGAAGATTCCCGCGCCGTCCGTCCAGTTCGCCGATTTCGGCGACTGGGCGTTCAAGTTCAATCTCGTCTGCTTCGTCGACGACGTCGAGACGGCCGCGCGGACGCAGAGCGAGATGAATTTCGACATCCTGCGCCGCCTGCGCGAGGGCGCCATCCGCATTCCCAATCCCCAGTTAGGGACGGTGCGCGCGGCCGCGAGTTAGTGGCGAGACAGCGGCTCGGCGAAAATCGGAGTTCCGAGGGAACAACAGCCCTGCCGTCGGATTGACCGCTAGTGTTCGACCAAGGAGACGCCGCATGGCCATCGCCTCCGACAGGGGCAGGGTTGGTCGAAGGAATCCGACCGCCGACCCCGCAAATTCGCCGAGGGCGCCGGATCGGCCGATGACCGAAACGCTTCCGCGGGTTGGCGCGTCCGCGCCGCGTCCGAACCAAGCGAGCCCATTGTGACGGAACGACGCTTGCTCTGGACGCTGCTGGCCTATGGAGCCCTTGGCATCATGGCGGCAGCCCGGCAGGCTGGGCCGGCGCGGGTCGGTTCGGGGCGTTCGCCGGAACCGACGGGCGAATTCCAGAGGACAGGGCCTCCCGCGAGGCGCGACCTCGAGGAGCAAGGGCGCGGACCTCCCGCCGCGGCGCCAACGGACATTCCGTGGAGCGGGTGGAAGGACATATTGTGGCGGACCTACACGAAGATCAACGATAACCGTCTGCTGTCGGTCGCAGCCGGCGTCGTCTTCTACAGCCTGCTCGCTCTTTTTCCGGCGATCGCCGTGTTCGTGGCGCTTTATGGCCTGTTCGCCAATCCTTCGACGATCGACGCTCAGGTGTCCGCGCTGTCGGGCGTTCTGCCGAGCGGCGGGCTTGACCTGCTGCATGAAGAGCTGGGACGGCTCACAGCCCATAAGAGCGCGAATGGCGTAGGCTTCCTTGTTGGCCTTCTCGCCGCTTTCTGGAGCGCCAGTTCGGGGGTCAAAGCCATCATCGACGCGCTCAACGTCGCCTACGACGAGAAGGAGAAGCGAAGCTTGATCCGACTGAATCTGGTCGCGCTCGGCTACGCCCTCGCCGGCATGGTTGCGCTGACCGTGATGGTCGGCGCCGTGGTCGTCGTCCCGATCGTTCTCGGCTCGCTTGGCTTCGGCTCGTTCGCCGGGCGTCTCCTCGAAATCCTGCGCTGGCCGGCGCTGCTCGTTCTGGTCGTCGTCGGACTGGGCGTGATCTATCGATACCTGCCATGCCGGCGCCAGCCGCGCTGGCAGTGGTTGAGCGTCGGCAGCGTATTCGCCGGGGTCGCCTGGCTGGTGAGTTCCCTGGCGTTTTCCTGGTACGTCGCCAGTTTCGGAACCTACAACGCGACCTACGGCTCGCTCGGCGCAGCGGTCGGCATGATGATGTGGATGTGGATCTCCATGGTCCTCATTCTGGTCGGCGCCCAGCTGAATGCGGAGATCGAGCGCCAGGCCGGGGACGATCCGACGGTCAGGTCGAAATAGCGAAGCTTGCGCCTTGCCGGCGCGCGGGCCTCCCTTTCGTCACCGCAGGCCCCTTCACACCCGGCCAGAGACCGGGATCAGCGCCCCGGTCACCGCCCTGGCCTCGTCGGAAGCCAGGAACAGCATCACGGCCGCGAGGTCGGCGGGCGCGACCCAGCGGCTGAAGTCCGCGTTCGGCATCTCCTTGCGGTTCAGCGGCGTGTCGATCGTGGACGGCAGGACGGCGTTGACCGTCACGCCCTTGAGCTTCAGCTCCTCGGCCAGGCTCTCGGTCAGCCGATGGACGGCCGCCTTGCTCGCGGCGTAAGCGCCCATGCCCTCGGCGGCGCGGTTGGCGGCCTCGGCGCCGACGTTGACGATCCGCCCGGCGCCGGACTCGAGCAGATGGGGAATGCGCGGCGCGCGAGGCGTTGAGCGCCGTCTTCAGGTTCATGGCGAACATCCGGTCCCAGGTCCCGTCGTCCTGCGCGTCGGCGATCGTTTCCCAGCGGAAGCCGCCGGCGATATTGAGGAGCGCGTCGATCCGCCCGAATTTCTGCTGGACCTCGGCCATCGCCTGCTCGGCCGCCTCCGGGGAGGCCAGGTCGATCCCGCCGAGCGAGCAGCGCGTCCGGCCCGAGCCGCGTCGCCGAGCCCGGCGGGCGGCGCGGCGGCGTAGTCGAGCGCGGCGACCGACGCCCCCTGCGCGGGCCGCCGCCTCGGCGACGGCGCCGCCGAGCGCGCCGAACGCGCCGGTCACGACGATCGGTCTTGCCCTTCACCGTCATGCCGCCATCTCCATCGGAGCCTTCTGCGCGTTGAATTGCCGCTGCGCCGCCGCGCGCGCCTTCGCCGCCTCGACCGCGCTCGCCTCCTTCACCCGCCCGTAGCCCTTGACCGTCTCGGCCACGCTCGAGAAGCCGGACCGCCGCGGCGTGGTTCGCCGGCGTCGAGCTTCGCCAGCACGTCGTCGACGTCGGCCTCGAACTCGGCGAGGAGCCGCTGCTCGAGCTTGCGCTCGTCGTTGTTGCGGAACGGATCGAGCCACGTGCCGCGCAGGCCTCTCAGGCTCGCCACGACGCGGAAGGCCGTCATCGCCCAGGGCCCGACGTCGCCCTTGCGCATCACGCCGGTGCGGGGATCGGTTCGGCCGAACGGCCAGGCGCCGATGTGGAAGTGGACCTTGTAGTCGCCGTCGAACTCGCGCGCGAGCGTCTGCGCGGAACTCGCGCGACGAGAGCAGGCGCGAGACCTCCCATTCGTCCTTGACGGCGAGGAGCCGGTGATAGGACCGCGCGGCCGCCGCGGTCAGCGTCTTCGCCGAGCCCGACGCTCCGCTCGGCGGCGCGAACCCTGTCGACCAGCGCCCGATAGCGGCGCGCCCGCGCTGCGCCGTAGGCCTCGCTCAGATGGTCGGACCGCCGCTCGATCAGGGCCTCGAGCGTCGCGGGCGGCTCGGGTTTCGGCTCGCCGCCGGCGATCAGCGCCTCGACGCCCGCCAGATCGTGCGCCGCGCGCCGGCCCCATTCGAACGCCAGCTTGTTGCCGTCGATCGCCACGCCGTTGAGCTCGATCGCCCGCTCGATCGCGGCGTGGGTGATCGGGAGGAGGCCGCGCTGCCAGGCGGCGCCGAGCATGAAGGTGTTGGCGGCGATCGAGTCGCCGAGCAGATCGCGCGCGAGCCGCTGCGCGTCGAGGACGAGCGCGTGATCCCCGAGGCCTGACGTCAGGCGCTCGATCATCGCCTCGCGGTCGACGCTCCAGTCGGGGTTGCGGGCGAACTCCGAGGTCGGGATCAGGTCGGCGTCGATCACGGCCCGCGTCGCCGGTTTCAACTTCGACAGGCACTCGTCTCCCGCCGCGACGATCAGGTCGCAGCCGATCAGCGCGTCCGCTTCGCCCGAGGCGATCCGCGTCGCGTGCAGCGCCTCGGGCTTCGCGCGCGAACCGCACATGGGCGGACGACCGCGCCGTATTTCTGGCTGAGGCCGGTCAGGTCGAGGTTGGAGCTGTAGAGCCCGTCGAGATAGGCGGCGACCGCCAGCGTCTGGCTCACCGTCACCACGCCCGCGCCGCCGATGCCGGCGACGAGCACGCTGTATCGCTCGCCGAGCTCCGGCAGAGCCGGCTCGGGGACCGGCGGCAGGTCGAAGGGCGCGACGCTTTCGAGCCTGCGCGCCTCCCCGCCCCGGACCGTCACGAAGCTCGGGCAGAACCCCTCGGCGCAGGTGAAGTCCTTGTTGCAGCTCGACTGGTTGATGCGCCGCTTGCGGCCCCATTCGGTCTCGAGCGGCTCGATCGCCATGCAGTTGGAGACCTTGCCGCAGTCGCCGCAGCCCTTCGCAGACCTCGGGGTGGATGTAGGTGCGGATTTTCGGATCGGCCAACTTGCCGCGCTTCCTGAGCCGCCGGCGCTCGGTCGCGCAGGGCTGGTCGTAGAGGATGACCGAGACGCCCTTGTACTCGCGGAAATCGCGCTGCGTCTCGTCCATCGCGTCGCGATGGCGAAGGCTGACGCCGGGAGGCAGCGCGACGCCGAGATAGCGGCCGGGATCGTCGACGACCAGCGCCATCTTCCTGACGCCCTCGGCGGCGAGCTCGGCGAGGATCTGCGCCGGCGTCATGCCGCCTTCGACCGGCTGGCCGCCGGTCATCGAGACGAAGCCGTTGTAGAGGATCTTGTAGGTGATCGGCACGCCCGCCGCGACCGCCTGCCGGATCGCCAGCACGCCGGAATGGGCGTAGGTGCCGTCGCCGAGATTGGCGAACACATGGCTCTTGCGTGGTGAAGGGCTGCTGGCCAAGCCACATCGCGCCCTCGCCGCCCATATGCGAGACGGTCGTCGTCTGCATCGGGTTCACGAACATCGCCATGGTGTGGCAGCCGATGCCGGCGAGCGCGCGGCTGCCCTCGGGCACGCGGGTCGAGCGGTTGTGCGGACAGCCGGCGCAAAATCCGGGACTTCGAAGGGGCGGCGGCCGATTGCTGAGTTTTTTCGCCGGCGCGGCCGGGGCGCTCAACCCGCAAGCCGGATCGCGCCGGCTGAGCGCCTTGACGAGCGTGTCGGCGACGAGTTCCGGCGTGGTCTCGCCGAAGTTCGGGATGGCGGGCGCGCCGCGGGCCGGGTCGAACGCCGCGCCGTCGAAAGAACTTGCCGACGAGGCGAGGCGGGTTCGCCGTCCCGTAGAGGATCGTCCGGATCTGGTCCTCGAGCAGGGGGCGCTTCTCCTCGATCACGACGATGAGGTCGAGCCCCTCGGCGAATTCGCGAACGACGACCGGGTCGAGCGGCCACACCATGCCGACCTTGAGGAGCCGCAGCGCCGGTCCTGCGCCCGCCTTGTCAGTCGCGGGAGCGCCGAGCCCGAGGTTTCCGAGCGCCTGCAGCAGGTCCTGCCACGCCTTGCCGGCCGCGACCACGCCAACCCGAGCGCCCGACGGGGCCGAGACGATCCGGTTGAGGCCGTTGGCGCGCGCATAGGCGAGCGCGGCGGGGAGCTTGTGAGCGTAGAGCCGCTCCTCTTGCGCAAGCGGCGCATCGAGCACCCGCGCGCCGACGCCGCCCGGCGGACTGCTCGGTCGGTCGGGCGTGACGATCGCCGGCGATTCCGGGCCGACATAGACCGTGCCGCCGCCCTCGGCGACGTCGGTGACCACCTTCATGCCGACCCAGCAGCCGGAGAAGCGCGACATCGCAATGCCGTGCAGGCCGAAGTCGATCAGCTCCTGGGTGTTCGACGGATAAAGGACCGGCATGCCGACGGCGATGAAGGAGGTGTCGGAGAAATTGACCGCGGTCGAGGACCTGGCGCCATGGTCGTCGCCGGCGAGCGCGAGCGCGCCGCCCTTCGGCGAGGTCCCGGTGAAGTTGGCGTGACGGAGCGCGTCGCCCGAGCGATCGACCCCGGGGCCCTTGCCGTACCAGATCCCGAACACGCCCTCGACCGTCGCGCCGGGGAAGCTCGCGACATGCTGCGCTCCCCAGATCGCGGTCGCGGCGAGCTCCTCGTTGAGGCCGGGGCGGAAGACGACGTTCAGGCTCTTCAGGATCGGCTCTGCGCGCCAGAGTTCGATGTCGAAGCGGCCCATCGGCGAGCCGCGATAGCCGGAAATGTAGCCGCCGGTGTTGAGGCCGGCCGCGACGTCGCGCAGACGTTGCTGAATCGGCAGGCGCACCAACGCCTGCATGCCGGTCATGTAGAACCAGCCCTTCGGGCACGGTCCAGCGGTCCTCGAGCGAGGCCTCCGACCGGGCTAGCGCAGCGGTCATGTAACCTCCTCCCGCGTGGTCCGTTGCCCGCCGCACACGCTCTCCGCACCCTGGAGATCCGGATGAACGCGCGTCGACGCGCGGCAAGCTAACGCCGAATGGCGGCGCTGTCGACGCGCTGCGAAACCATTGTTTTGCCTCATCTTGCGCGAATTGTCGCGCTGACCCTTGCTGGCTCGCGCCCGAAAATGCGAGAAGGCGGGTTTCCGCCGCCGCGTGCGGCGCGCACTCTTTCCTGCTGCAGGCTCGACATGCCCTCCTATCGCTCCCGCACCTCAACGCACGGCCGCAACATGGCCGGAGCGCGCGGACTCTGGCGCGCCACCGGCATGAAGGACGGCGATTTCGGCAAGCCGATCATCGCCATCGCCAATTCGTTCACGCAGTTCGTCCCGGGCCACGTGCATCTCAAGGACCTCGGCCAGCTCGTGGCGCGCGAGGTCGAGGCGGCCGGCGGCGTCGCCAAGGAGTTCAACACCATCGCCGTCGACGACGGCATCGCGATGGGCCACGACGGCATGCTCTATTCCCTGCCGTCGCGCGAAGTCATCGCCGACAGCGTCGAATACATGGTCAACGCCCATTGCGCCGATGCGATCGTGTGCATCTCGAACTGCGACAAGATCACGCCGGGCATGCTGATGGCGGCGCTGCGGCTCAATATTCCCGCGGTCTTCGTCTCCGGCGGCCCGATGGAGGCCGGCAAGGTCAAACTGTCGACCGGCGAACGCAAGGTCGATCTCATCGACGCGATGGTGGCGGCGGGGGACGACAAGGTGAGCGACGCCGACGTCGCGATCATCGAACGCTCAGCCTGTCCGACCTGCGGCTCCTGCTCGGGCATGTTCACAGCCAACTCGATGAACTGCCTGACCGAAGCGCTCGGCCTGTCCCTGCCGGGCAACGGCACAGTCTTAGCGACCCACGCCGACCGCCGGCGGCTGTTCGTCGAAGCCGGCCATCTGATCGTCGATCTCGCCCGCCGGTATTACGAGGAGAACGACGAGGGCGTCCTGCCGCGCGCCGATCGCAAGTTTCAAGGCGTTCGAAAACGCGATGACCCTCGACATCTCGATGGGCGGGTCGACCAACACCGTCCTGCACCTGCTCGCCGCCGCCCACGAGGCCGAGATCGACTTCACCATGGAGGACATCGACCGCCTGTCCCGCCGCGCGCCGGTGTTGTGCAAGGTCGCGCCCTCGGTCGCCGACGTTCACATCGAGGATGTCCATCGCGCCGGCGGTATCATGGGCATCCTCGGGCGAGCTCGATCGCGCCGGGCTCCTCAACCGCGACGTCCGCATGGTCCATGCCGAGTCGCTCGAACACGCGCTCTCCCGCCACGACATCAAACGCACGTCGAGCAACGCGACCCGCGAGTTCTTCTCCGCGGCGCCCGGCGGCGTCCCGACCCAGGTCGCCTTCAGCCAGTCGGCCCGTTACCCCTCGCTCGACGACGACCGGGAGAAGGGCGTCATCCGCGAACTTCGAGCACGCCTTCCTGAAGGACGGCGGGCTCGCGGTGCTCAAGGGCAACATCGCCCTCGACGGCTGCATCGTGAAAACTGCGGGCGTCGACGAGAGCGTCCACAAATTCGCCGGCCCGGCGCGGATCTTCGAGAGCCAGGACGACGCCGTGCAGGGGATTCTCAGCGGCAAGGTCGGCGCCGGCGACATCGTGGTGATCCGCTACGAGGGCCCGCGCGGCGGGCCCGGCATGCAGGAGATGCTCTATCCGACGAGCTACCTGAAGTCGCGCGGCCTCGGCAAAGCCTGCGCCCTGATCACCGACGGACGGTTCTCGGGCGGCACCTCCGGCCTCTCCATCGGCCATGTCTCGCCCGAAGCCGCCGAGGGCGGCGCGATCGGGCTCGTCGAGGAGGGCGACCGGATCGAGATCGACATTCCCGCCCGCTCGATCCGGCTCGCGGTCGACGACGCGACGCTCGCCGCGGCGCCGCCGCGCGATGGAGGCCAAGGGCAAGGCCGCCTGGAAGCCGGCGAAGCCACGCGCGCGAAAGGTCTCGCAGGCGTTGCGCGCTTATGCGGCGTTCGCCACCAGCGCGGCGCGCGGCGCCGTGCGCGAGGTCCCGTAATCGCCGATGGCGGTCAGGTTCGGCGCCCGTTCGATCGCCGTTCGGCTCTTCCTTTCGGCGGCGTTCTGGAGCACGCTCATCCTTGGCCTTGGCGGGCCTGGGCCTCAGCGCGCTCAACGCCCGCTGGACGGAGGCCAATTTCGACGACGAGCTGGGCGTCTATCTGAAGGCGCTGGTCGCCAATCTGGCCGTCTCCAACGAGGAGACCAAGGGCGGCGGGCCGGCCGGCGATCGCGCCGCAGTTCGAGCTCGCCTTCTCCGGCTGGTACTGGCAGATCACGCGTCTCGACGTCGAGCCGCCGGAAATCCGCGCCTCGAAGTCGCTGTTCGCCACGCAGCTCCCCATCTCATCGCCGTGTCGCCGGACCATGGCGAGATCCTCAGCGGCTATGTGATCGGACCCGGCGGCCGTCAATTGCGCATGGTGGAGCGCGAGATCGACGCCGGCGAGGAAGGACGTTTCCTCGTCCAGGTGGCCGCCAACGCCGACGTGATCCAGGCGCAGGAGAGCAGCTTCGAATGGGCGCTGGCCGGCACCTTCCTGACGCTGGCGTTGGCCCTGATCGGCTCGACGGCGCTCGCCGTCCGCTACGGGCTCCGCCCGGTGCGGGTCCTTCGAGAGGGCGTCGCCGCGATCCGCCGCGGCGAGGCCCAGCACATCGAAGGCGAGTTTCCGCAGGACGTCGCGCCGCTCGCAGCCGAGGTGAATCAGCTGATCGACTCCAATCGCGAGATCGTCGAACGGGCCCGCACCCAGGTCGGCAACCTCGCGCACGCGATCAAGACCCCGCTCAGCGTGCTGATCAACGAGGCGGACTCGGCGAGCCCCAATCTGCCGGAGAAGGTCCGCGAGCAGACCGAGATCATGCGGCGAGCAGGTGACATTCTATCTCGACCGGGCGCGGGCGGCGGCGCGGGCGCGCACCGCGGGCCTTTCGACCGAGGTCAAGCCGGTCGTCGAGGGGCTGGTCCGCACGTTCGAGAAACTGCACGCCGAAAGGGGTCCGGCCTTCACGTCCGACCTCCAGGAGGGCCTGAAGTTCCGCGGCGAGGCGCAGGACCTGACCGATCTGATCGGCAACCTGCTCGACAACGCGGGTAAATGGGCGGACGAGACGGTCTCGATCCGCGCGCGGCGCGCTCCGCCCGCGGGCAAGGACGCCGCCGCGTTCCTGATCGCGGAGATCGACGACGACGGTCCCGGGCCTCGGCCCTGTCGCCCGGGCGGAGGCGATCGAGCGCGGCAAGCGGCTCGACGAATCGCGGCCCGGATCGGGCCTCGGGCTGTCGATCGTCGTCGACCTCGCCTCGATCTACGGCGGTTCGCTGCAGCTCGACGAAAGTCCGCTCGGGGGCTTGAGAGCCATCCTGCGTCTGCCTTGCCTGTGAGACGTCGGGTCGCGGGCCTCGCCATGGCTTTCGGCGCGCGCCGCGGCTATAAGGGGCCGCCAGGAATTTCGATGAGGACCCGAGCACGATGAGGGGCAGAATGGTGTTGATTGCGGCGCTGACCGCGCCGACGCTGGCCGGCTGCGGCGGGTTCGGTTTCGGCGACGGCGCGGCCCCGGTCGCCGCCATGTCGCCGCCCGCGGCGGGGGCCGCTTCGCCGGCGACGGTCGGCTCGCTTTCGCCCACATCCGCGGCCGCGGGGCCGCAGCAGACGGCCGCAGCCGCCGCCCCCGCCGCCCCGCGATTCCGACCGGCGCGGCGCTCGGCGGCGTTCTCGGCGGCCTGGTCGGCGCTTCGCTCGCCGACGCCGACCGGCAAGCGGCCTGGAACGCGCAGGTCGCCGCGCTCGATTCGGGGCAGCGCCGCTCATGGCGCGGCGCGCATGGCGTGTTCGGCTTTGTCGAGCCCGGCGCGGAGGCGGGCGCGGGTTGCCGATCTTACACGCAGACGATCTACGTCGCCGGACGGCCGAACCACGGGCAGGGGGTCGCCTGCAAACAGCCGGACGGCGGCTGGAAGATGACGAGCTAGCGTTTTTGACAAGACCGGGCCAGCGTTTTGCGATAACGGAGCGCCGACTTTGCCGCGGTTCCGCCGGGACCGCGCCCTGAGGATTGCCATGCTGTGGTTTGTCTTGGCGGGATTGACCGCTTTTGCGGTTCTCGCCGCGATATGGCCGCTTCTGCGCTCGTCGTCCGAACCTGCGGGCGACGCTCCGGCCTCGAGCGAGGCGGCCTTCTACAAGGCGCAACTCGACGAGATCCAACGCGACGTCGAGCGCGGCCAATTGCCGCAGAGCGAGGCGGCGAACGCGCGCGCTGAGGCCGCGCGCCGGCTGCTCGCTATCGGCGACGAGGCCTCCGGTCCCGCGACCGCGCCCCGCGCCCGCAACCGGCTGGCCGCCGCGGCGCTGGTCGTCATCGGTATCCCCGCCGTCGCCTTCCCCCTCTACGCTATGCTCGGCCAGCCGCAGATGCGCGACGAGCCGCTCGCCAGCCGCCCGCCCGCGACCCAAACCGCGGGAGACATCGAGGCGGCGGTCGCCGGCGTTGAAAAGCACCTGCTCGCGGAGCCCGAGGACGGCAAGGGCTGGGCCGTGCTCGCGCCCGTCTACTTGCGGATGGAACGCTACGAGGACGCAGCGCACGCCTATTCGGAGGCCTTGCGTCTTCTGGGCGAAGACCCGGCGCGTCGCTCGGCCTACGGCGAGGCGCTGGTCGCGGCAGCAGGCGGCGTCGTCACCGACAAAGCGCGCGAGGCGTTCGGCAAGGCGCTCGCGGTCGAGCCCGGCCAGCCGCAGGCGCGATTCTATCTGGCGCTCGCCGCAGAGCAGGATGGCAGGAAAGCCGACGCCATCCGCGCCTACGAGGCGCTCGCCGCTGACGCGCCGCCGAACGCGCCGTGGCTCATCGCCGTCAACACGCGGCTCGCCGTCCTCAAAGGGGAGCCGCGACCCTCCGCCGCGGAATCCTCGCCACCGGCCTCGCCAGCGCTCGGCTCGCCCGAGCAGAAGGCGATGATCGAAGGCATGGTGAGCCGCCTCGCCGACCGCCTGGCGGCCAACGGCGGCAGCATCGACGAATGGTCGCGCCTTATTCGCGCCTACACGGTCCTGCATCAGGACGACAAGGCCAAGGCCGCCCTCGTCGAAGCTCGCAAGGCGCTCGCCCCCGACGCCGGCGCGGTCGCGAGCCTCGACGCGCTGGCGCACGACCTCGGCCTCGGAGACGCCAATTGACCCGGAAAAGCCGCCGCCTCGCGCTGATCGCCGCAGCCCTCGCGGTTGTCGGCTGCGCGGTCGGCCTCGGGCTCTACGCGATGAGGGACAGCCTGTCGCTGTTCCTGACGCCGGCGGAAATCGCCGAGAAGGCCATTCAGCCGGGGACCCGGCTGAGGGTCGGCGGGCTGGTCGAGACCGGTTCCGTCGTTCGCGGCGCCGACAAGTTGACCTTCAACGTGACCGATGGGACGAAGAGCGTCGGGGTCGACTGCTTCGGCGCATGCTTCGCCAATATTCCGGACCTGTTCCGCGAAGGTCAGGGCGTCGTGGTCGAGGGCGCGCTCGGCGCTCAGGGCCGGCTCGGCGGCGACCAGATCCTCGCCAAGCACGACGAGCGCTACATGCCGCGCGAGGTCGTCGAATCCCTGAAGAAGCAGGGCCGCTGGCAGGAAGGAGCGAACGCAAAGTGATCGTCGAGATCGGCCATTTCGCCCTCGTGCTCGCGCTCGCCGCCGCGCTTGCGCAGACCATCGTGCCGGCCTGGGGCGCGCGGATCGGCGACCCGGAGCTGATGGCGGTTGGACGGAGCGCGGCGCTGAGCCAGCTCGCCTGCCTGGCGGTGGCGTTCGCGGCGCTGGTCAACGCTCACCTCGCCTCCGACTTCTCCGTCCTCAACGTCGCGGAGAATTCGCACAGCGCGGCGCCGGCGATCTACAAGTTCTCCGGCGTCTGGGGGAACCATGAAGGCTCGATGCTGCTGTGGGTGCTGATCCTGGCGATCTTCGGCGGACTGGTCGCCGTGTTCGGCCGCTCGCTGCCGCGCACGCTGAGGGCCAACGCGCTCGCCATGCAGGGGCTGATCAGCGTCGCCTTCCTGCTGTTCATCCTGCTGACCTCCAACCCGTTCGAGCGCCTCGCGCCTGCCCCCTTCGAGGGCCGCGACCTCAACCCGATCCTTCAGGACCCCGGTCTCGCCATCCATCCGCCGATCCTCTACCTCGGCTATGTCGGCTTCTCCATCGTCTATTCCTTCGCCGCCGCCGCCCTGATCGAGGGCCGGATCGACGCCGCCTGGGCGCGATTCGTCAGGCCGTTCGCCCTCGTCGCCTGGGGATTTCTGACGATCGGCATCGCCGCCGGTTCGTTCTGGGCCTATTACACGCTCGGCTGGGGAGGCTTCTGGTTCTGGGATCCGGTCGAGAACGCATCGCTCATGCCGTGGCTGGCGGGCACCGCCTTCATTCATTCGGTCGCGGTGATGGAGAAGCGCGACGCCCTTAAGGTCTGGACGATCTTCCTCGCCATCCTCGCCTTCTCGTTCTCGCTGCTCGGCACCTTCCTCGTCCGCTCGGGCGTGCTGACCTCGGTGCATGCCTTCGCCAGCGACCCGCGCCGCGGCGTGTTCATTCTCGCGATCCTGATCCTGTTCATCTTCGGCTCGTTCGTCCTGTTCGCCTGGCGCGCGCCGATGCTGAAGCAGGGCGGGCTGTTCGCGCCGATCTCGCGCGAGGGCGCGCTGGTGCTGAACAACCTGCTCCTCACCACGTCTTGCGCGACGGTGTTCTTCGGCACGCTCTATCCGCTGGCGCTCGAGCAGTTCACCGGCGAGAAGATCACGGTCGGCGCGCCGTTCTTCAACATGACCTGCGGCGTCCTCCTGCTCGCCGCCGCCGCCGTCATGCCGGTCGGCTTCGGGCTCGCCTGGAAGCGCGGCGATCTTCTCGGGGTGATCCAGCGGCTCGCCGTCGCCATCGTCGCGGGCGCGCTGACCGCGATCGTCGGCGACGGCGTGGCTCCGCGGCGGCTCGATCCTCGCTCCGATCGCGATGGGCCTGGCGATCTTCGTCATCCTCGGCTCGCTGATCGAGGTGGTCATGCGCGCCTGGCGGCCAGGCCTCTCGGCTGGCGTGGCGCTCAGCCGCGCGGCGGGTTTCCCGCTGTCGTTCTGGGGCGCGGCGCTCGCCCATATCGGGGTCGGGGTGACGCTGCTCGGGCTCGCCGGGGTCGGCTTCGGCGCCGAGGCGATCACCACGCTGCACAAGGGCGTTCCGCAGACGGTCGGGCCCTATGCGATCACCCTCGAATTCGGTCGGCGAGCGGGTCGGGCCGAACTACAAGGAGACCGTCGCGACGATGACGGTCCGCTCGGGCGACGCCGTCGTGACGACCATCGAGCCGGCGCGGCGGCAGTTCGCCGCGCGCACCATGACCACGACCCAATCCGGCATGGCGACGCTCCATTTCGGCCAGATCTACGTGTCGATCGCCGACCCGACGCCCGACGGCGCCGTTCCGGCGCGGCTCTACTGGAAGCCGCTCGTGACCCTGATCTGGCTCGGCGGCTGCGCCATGGCGCTCGGCGGCGCGCTGTCGCTCGCCGACCGGCGGCTGCGCTTCGGCGTCGCCCAAAGGTCGCGCGCGGCGCTCGCCGCGGCGGCGGAGTTGAGCGCGATGCGCCGCATCCGTCTGTTCCTCCTCGTCCTCCTAGCCGCCCTCGCGGGCCCCGCCCTCGCGGTGCAGCCGGACGAGGTGATGAAGGATCCGGCGCTCGAGGCGCGCGCCCGGGCGCTGTCGGGCGAACTGCGCTGCATGGTCTGCCAGAACCAGTCGATCGACGATTCCGACGCGCCGCTCGCCCGCGACATCCGCCTCCTGATCCGCCAGCGGATCGGCGAGGGGGAGAGCAACGACGCGGTCCGGAGCTATCTCGTGTCCCGCTACGGCGACTTCATCCTGTTGAAGCCGCCGCTGAAGCCCGAGACGCTGCTGCTGTGGCTCTCCGCCCCGCTGACGCTGCGGCCGGCCTCGCCGCCGTCGCTGATCGCCCGCCGCCGCGCGCCGCGCGCGACCGAGGCGCTGACGCCGGAGGAAGAGGCGCGGCTGGCGGCGCTGACGAAGCCGGACGGCGCCTGAGGGGTGGAGCCGGCGGAGCGCGGTTTTCCGACCAAACCCAAGCAATTTCAACCGCTTATGGTCCAAACCGCCCCATAGCGCGACGAGCGATCGTTTGTTTTCAAGGGGTTACGGCCGAAGTCGCCGCCTTCGCCCGCTCCAGCGCCGCCTCGACGGCCTCGTCGACCCGTTCGAGCCAGACGAAGGCGAGCGCCTCGCGGACCTCCTCGGGAATGTCCTCGAAGTCCTTGCGGTTGCGCGCCGGCAGCATGACGCGCTTGATGCCCGCCCGGTGCGCGGCGACGACCTTCTCCTTGATCGCCGCCCACGGGAAGCACGAGGCCGCGCAGAGAAATCTCGCCGGTCATCGCCGTGTCGCTGCGGATCGTGCGGTCGGTGAGCAGCGACACCAGCGCCATGAACATGGCGACGCCGGCGCTCGGCCCGTCCTTCGGCGTCGCGCCGGCCGGCACGTGGATGTGGATGTCGGTCTTCTCGAACCGGGCCGGCGTCGATCCCGTAAGCGCGCCGCGCGGTTCTTGACGATGCTGAGCGCCGCCTGCGCGCTCTCCTTCATCACGTCGCCGAGCTGGCCGGTGAGGATCAGCCGGCCGGCGCCCGGCGTCGCGGTCGCCTCGATGAACAGGATGTCGCCGCCGACCGGCGTCCAGGCGAGCCCGGTCGCGACGCCCGGCACGCTGATGCGCATGGCGACCTCGTCCTCGAAGATCGGCGGACCGAGGATGGCGCCGAGGTCGGGCGCCGCGATGACGATCGGGCCCGTCTCGCCCTCGGCGATCCGCATCGCGGCCTGTCGCAGCGCCCGCCCGATCTCCCGCTCGAGGCTCCGCACCCCCGCTTCGCGGGTGTAGTGCTCGATGATCGCGCGGAGCGCCGCGTCGTCGATCGAGGCCTGGTCGGCCTTCAGCCCGTTCGCCTCCATCTGGCGCGGAACGAGATAGCGCCGGGCGATCTGGAACTTCTCGTCCGGCCGTGTAGCCGGGCAGGCTGATGATCTCCATGCGGTCGCGCAACGGGCCGGGGACCGTGTCGAGCATGTTGGCGGTGGTGATGAAGACGACGCGGGAGAGATCGAACGGAACGCCGAGGTAGTTGTCGCGAAAGGTGTTGTTCTGCTCGGGGTCGAGCACTTCGAGCAGCGCCGCGCCCGGGTCGCCCTGGATGCTCTGCGCCGAGCTTGTCGATCTCGTCGAGCATCATCACGCAGTCGCGCGAGCCGGCCTTGCGGATCGCCTGGATGATGTTGCCGGGCAGGGCGCCGATGTAGGTGCGCCGGTGGCCGCGGATCTCGGCCTCGTCGTGCACGCCGCCGAGGCTCACGCGCACGAACTTGCGGCCCATGGCGCGCGCGATCGACTGGCCGAGCGAGGTCTTGCCGACGCCGGGGGGACCGGCGAAGCACAGGATCGGCGCCTTGCCGTTCGGCGCGAGCTTGCGCACCGCGAGATATTCGATGATGCGGCGCTTGATCTTCTCGAGGCCGTAAGTGGTCGGCGTCGAGGATTCGCCGCGCCTCGGCGATGTCGATCGGCTTCTCCTCGGGCAGCGCCCAGGGCAGTTCGACCAGCCAGTCGAGATAGGTCCGGACCATGCCGTATTCGCCGGCGGCCTCGGGCATCCGCTGCAGGCGGCGAAGCTCCTTGCGCGCCTGGTCGTCGACCTCCTTCGGCATCTTGGCCTCGGCGATCGCCTTCTCGAGCTCGGCGATCTCGGCCGCCTTGCCCTCGTCCGCCTCGCCGAGCTGGCGCTGGATCGCCGCCATCTGCTCGCGCAGCAGGACCTCGCGGTTGCGCGAGTCGAGCGAGGCCTTGGTCTCCCGCCCGATCTCCTGCGACAGGCGCAGGACCTCGATCCGGTGCGCGAGCAGCCGCGAGACGCGGTCGAGCCGGGCGCCGATGTCGATCGTCTCGAGAATCTCCTGCTTTTCGTCCGGCGTCGCGTCCATGAAGGTCGCGACCATGTCGGCGAGCGCGCCGGGCTGCTCGACGCCCTGGATCGTCGCGACCAGCTCCTCCGGCGCCTGCGGCAGGAGCTGCAGCGCCTCGAGCGCCTGCCCCTTGAGATGGAGGAAGCGCGCCTCGATCTCGTTGGAGAGCGTCGGTCGGCTCGGGGATCCGGACGGCGTCGGCGACGAGGAAGGGCCAGCCGTTGAGGTAGTCGACCACGCGGAAGCGCTGCTCGCCCTGGCAGACGATATGATGCGAGCCGTCCGGCGCGGTGATGTAGCGGACGATGTTGGCGACCGTGCCCATCCGATGCATGTCGGCCGGAGTCGGGTCGGCCGTCTCGGCGTTGCGCTGCATGACGACGCCGATCGGCTTCTGCTCGCGCACCGCGCGCTGCGCGGCGAGGATCGAGCGCTGGCCGGCCGAGCGCGATCGGCAGGGCGACGCCGGGAAACAGCACCATGCCGCGCACCGGCACGATGATCGAGCCCGTCCGGCGGCAGGGGCGGCGAAGGCTCGTTGGCGTCTCCGGCGCCCGCGTTCTCGTCCGGGCCGCGGCGTCGGCGTCAGCCATTGCGCGCCTCCGCTTTCCTCAGCGTGATAGGCGAGGCAGCCGTGCGCCGCCGACCGTTCGATGGCGGCGTAGCGCCCCGCCGGCAGACGCACCCGCCGCTCGAACCGGCCCTGCGGCAGTTCGAGCCGGTGGATGACCGCGGTGCGCATCTCCGGCGGATAGACGCGCGCCCCGGAGACGACGAGATCGTCCGCCTCGATGCGGGCGTCCACCGCGTCGAGGTCGACGCCGGGCAGGGCGACGAGCACCAGCACCATCCGCTCGGTCTCGAGGACGTCCACCGGCGGCTCCCAGGCGACCTGGGAGCGCGCGCCGGCGGGGCGGACGAACTGCTGGTGCATGCGCTCGGCGCGCGCCAGCATCTCGAAGGCCTCGGACCACATCCAGTAGCGCGGAAAATTGGCGTCCATCGACCTACCCGCTGTTCGGCGCCGTGCGGGCGGCGCGACATGCCGCGTTCAGTAGCGCAAACCCGGCCGAAGTTCATCCGGGGTTCAAGGGGATACGACTAGGGGTCCGCGAGTCTGAGCGATCGGCAATGTCCCGTCTTCCGTCGCGTCGTCGTGACCGACGGCGCGTGGGGCGCTGCGAGGCTCAGGACGGTTCGCCTGGAGCCAGGTTATCGGACACCGGTTCCTCGCCGAACACGACCCCTTCGTAGAGTTCGGCGAGAGGGAGTTCGACGCCGACTTCGGAAAGGACGAGAAGGGAGTCCGCAATCAGGATGTCGTCAGTCCATGCGCCGCCGGCGCGTGCATACACGGTCGCGCCGACCCCGTCCTGTTCGATCATGACGTAACGCCGGATCGACGGCGTCGCCTGATATTCGCGAGCCTTGACGATCCGGTCGTTCGCCGCGGTGCTTGGGCTCAGAACCTCGAAGACGACGACGGGGTCGTGCACGACAGTCGCTCTGCGATCGACCGGCGAGCACACGATCATGCCGTCTGGATAGCGGATATGTCCGTCAGCGACCTAAATCTTGAGGTCGCTGCCAAGGAACTGGCAGGGTTTGCCGCGAAGGCGCCCGCCGATGGATACCGCAAGGTTTCGTTGAATTGCTGCGTGGGCAAACGTCCCACCGGTCCTCGCAACGGGTGCGATCCCGTCGAACTCGTAGCGCAGAGGCTGCCGCTCCTCCCACGCGAGGAATTCGGCGAGCGTCACAGGTTGGCGCAAGGCGAGGTTCATTTCGGGACCATGTTTATCAGGAATTGAGGACGGACGCGACACCCCGCGCCGCGGGCGCCGCCTCGTTTTCGGCGCCGGGGAGGGCGTGCTATAGGCGCTCCCGGTCCTCTGGCGGAGACGCGGCGATGGGCATTCTGGTCAACGGCGCGTGGCGGGCGGACGCCGATTTTCCCCGCGATGCGACCGGCCATTTCGTCCGACCCGACTCGCCGTTCCGCAACTGGGTCACGGCCGACGGCGCTCCCGGACCGACCGGCGTGGGCGGCTTTCATGCCGCGGCCGGGCGCTATCACCTGATCGTGTCGCTCGCCTGCCCCTGGGCGCACCGGACGCTGATCTTCCGCAAGCTCAAGGGGCTCGAGAGCATGATCTCGCTCTCGGTCGTCAACTGGCTGATGGCCGAGCGCGGCTGGACGTTCGACGCCGGGCCGGGAGTCATCCCCGACCCGATCTTCGGCTTCGAGACGCTGAGTCCGTTCTACGTCAAGGCGCGGCCCGACTTTACCGGCCGCGTCACGGTGCCGGTGCTGTGGGACAAGGACTCGAACACGATCGTCAGCAACGAATCGTCGGAAATCATCAGGATGTTCAATTCCGCCTTCGAGGCGTCGGCGCGACGGACGGGCGACTATTATCCGGAGGACTTGCGGCCCGAGATCGACGCCCTCAACGCCCGCATCTACGCGACCGTCAACAACGGCGTCTATCGCGCAGGCTTCGCCACCTCGCAGGCGGCCTACGAGGAGGCGTTTCGGGCTCTGTTCGAAACGCTGGACTGCTGGAGGCGCGGCTCGCGGCCGGCGTTTCCTATGCGGCGAGCGGCTGACCGAGGCCGACTGGCGGCTGTTCACCACCCTCATCCGCTTCGATCCTGTCTATTTCGGCCATTTCAAATGCAATCTGAGGCGGATCGCGGATTACCCGGCGCTCAGCCGCTATCTGCGGGAACTCTATCGCTGGCCGGGCGTGGCCGAGACGGTCGATTTCGACCACATCAAGCGCCACTATTACATGAGCCACCGCGGCATCAATCCGACCGGCATCGTGCCGCTCGGACCGGAGATCAAGCTTTGATTTCGCAAGAGCAGGAATGTTCCAGGCAGCAGTGAAATTGTGAGCCCGAGCAGTACGCAGAGCGCTCTACCTCAACTCCCGCACCTCTTCTAGTTTTTTTATGTCAGGATCGTCTTGCGCTCTCGAAGTAACTGGGCGGACGTCGCCAAAGTATTTTCTTCGTGGCGTCTGAACTGCCGAATCCGAGCCCAATTCCAAGAAGCGAGCCTGACATATTCGGGCACCTATCACTAGCTCGACAGGATTATTCCCGTGATTGAACAGCTCTAGGGGAAAGCACCCACGAAACCCCGGCTGCACCATTGTGTTTATGTGCATACCCAATCTTGTGTAGCTACTTCGTGATATTACATCTGCGTACACGTCTGTGGGGAGAGCGATATATATATTCTAAGGTGCAGGCAATTACAAGCTGCCCTGGATACAGAATAAATCTATCGCCAAGCTCTCGTCTGGTAACGCGGAAATACGAATCTACCCCTCGGAAGTCGGTGTCTGAACGAACGATACTAATATACGACTTTCTAGTAAGAATTGATACTGCGAAATCTAACCCAAGACGCAGATCAAAGGAAACATCCCCAAATTGGGTTAGCTCTAAGATTGGATATATGTAGAGACGCCGATCTCCCGTCATCGTAAAGCGCGACGTTAACTTCTCTCGACTAAGGAGTTCCACGATTCCACCGCTCAACTATGGCGAAGCTCCTTATAGAATTTTCTACAAGATCGTTTATAATTTTTTCGCTCCTCAATTTAGTGGTGGATGATGCCCAAGGTGATTGCTTGTGGTCCAACACTCCTGCAAGGTAAATCCATCCACTTTCAAAGAGACCAAACAATTCCCGCGTGTCGCGGATTTCATACGGCCTTATATCGTCAAAACTTGCGCTGACTTCGGGCGCGGAAAACTGCCGCGCCAAGGGCGGCACGCCAAGAGAGGCTAGAGCGCTTTGGAACAGGTCAACTAGAACGGATGGCGATCCACTCAAGAAATCGTCAACCAAACGAACCCTCTCATCCGTCGCTGGATGAGTGGTTGATGCAGGGCCGCCTGGAGCGAGGGTCAGAAGTGTCTCAATGCTGGAGCGGCCAACGTAGCACGCAGCAAACAGGTCAGCGAAATGCTCCATCCGATGACGGGAGATTACTGGAAATACGCTCATCGTGGAATAAGGAAGCGCCGGCGCAAGGAGTAGGGACCTGTTCGATATTCCGTAAGTAATATCTACAAAGTGACCTAATTCATGAAAAAGTGGGATACAGTATATAGGTTTGTGTATATATAAACGAGGAACGCCAATAAATATTAGCCGTGGGTCGTAACTATTGGTGTTAAACCCTGTTATATTGAGCTTGATAAAGTTCCACGGATCGTTCGGATGAAAATGAAAATCTTGCCCGTACGTCAGGCCGGTAGTAATGACTATGTCTCTACTTGTCCACGGCTTCACGGCCTGCTCTAGACAGTAACTCATTTCGTATGGAGCTTGCTTGAGTAGTGCTCCCGAAAGATACTGAAATGTCTGAGAGATATTGTACTCGAACGCTCTAATAATCGGCTCCGCGTAGGATTGGCTGTTATTCGTTACATGATCAATGACACCTACTAACATTGCCGTAAATTTATGAAGTTCGGCCCCAAAATACGTCGATTTCGTCAGCTGAACTAGTCCATCCCGCAGAAGTATTAGGTCGATTTCGGGTCTCACTCACGCCTCCAAGCGCCGGAGCAATTCCGCCGCCTGATCAGGTGTTATCGTGCCGAGTGAATTGATACCTTCGACAGCTTCTCTCAGCCCTTCTCGTCGCGAAAATCTAAAGCTAACTGAATTGCTTCTGGTAGGACAGGGCGAATCCTGGCCCCAGGATCCCGGTCCAGGTTGCGCGCTTGCGACAGAACCTTGCTGAAATATTCGGATAGCGCTTCTGAGACTGCGGCCCTCGAGTTCGCAACCATTAACGCCAACCGAAACATTTCTAGAATGCGGGCTTCGTCGGCTGGAATTGCGGCTAGCATTCAAGCCTCCCTAAAAGCGAATCCCTTACTCTTTGAATCTTGCGAGACTTATCGTCCAGAGTCGTGGCATCGTCATGATAGAAATTGTTTGTGTGTTCCCCAGCATGCCCCGCACTCACACGTGGGAACATGTGCTGTTCGGTCAATCGCGCTCGACTGGCGATGAACGCATTTTTGAACAGGAATCGGTGTCGGAGCGCACAGGTGGCCTTGTGCCGCTTTAATCATTCCGCAGTCTTCGCCAGCGCCGCGACGATCGCGTCGCCCATCTCGCGCGGTCGAGACGACGCGTCGCAGCCGTCGCTCTTGATGTCGGCGGTGCGCAGTCCGTCGGCCAGCACGCGGCGATCGCCGCGTCGAGCCGGTCGGCGGCTTCGCCGGCGCCGAACGAATAGCGCAGCGCCATGCCGAACGAGGCGATCATCGCGATCGGATTGGCGAGGCCCTTGCCGGCGATGTCGGGGGCCGAGCCGTGCACCGGCTCGTAGAGCGCCTTGCGCTTGCCGGTCTTCGGGTTCGACGTCGCCGAGCGAGGCCGACGGCAGCATGCCGAGCGAGCCGGTCAGCATCGCCGCCACGTCGGAGAGCATGTCGCCGAACAGGTTGTCGGTGACGATCACGTCGAATTGCTTCGGCTGGCGCACGAGCTGCATGCCGAGCGCGTCGGCGAGCTGATGCTCGAGCGTCGACGTCCGGGATATTCGCGCTTGTGCAGCGCGGTGATCGACCTCGTTCCACAGCACGCCGGACTTCATCACATTGCGCTTCTCGGACGAGGTCACCTTGTTGCCGCGCTTGCGCGCGAGGTCGAAGGCGACGCGGCCGATCCGCTCGATCTCGTAGGTGTCGTAGACCTGGGTGTCGATGCCGCGCTTCTGGCCGTTGCCGAGGTCGATGATCTGCTTCGGCTCGCCGAAATAGACGCCGCCGGTCAGCTCGCGGACGATCATGATGTCGAGCCCCTCGACCACCTCGCGCTTCAGCGACGAGGCGTCGGCGAGCGCCGGATAGCAGATCGCCGGCCGCAGGTTGGCGAAGAGCGCCGAGATCCTTGCGCAGCCGCAGGAGGCCGGCTTCGGGCCGCACCTCATAAGGCACGCTCGCCCATTTCGGGCCGCCGACCGCGCCAGCAGCACGGCGTCGGCGGCCTCGCGCGCGCGCCATGTCGGCGTCGCTGATCGCCTGCGCCATGCGCGTCATAGGCGCAGCCGCCGACGAGGCCCTTTTCGATCTCGAATTTGGCGAGGCCCTCGGCTTGGAACTAGCTGCGATGACCTTCTCGACTTCGGCCATGACTTCGGGGCCGATGCCGTCGCCGGGAAGAAGGAAGAGATGATAGGAGGTCATTGCCGTTTCTTGTTGATGGGGCGGAAGGAGAGAGACGAACTGCTAGACGATTTCGCGGGCGATGAAAGCCGAACGCCGGTCGGAAAATCGTGGCGGCGACGGGCCGAGGCGCAAGGAGGGAGGAGGCGTCGCTCTGCCGGCAGAACGCACAGACGCCAGGCGGACGAGAACCGCACATGACCGCCATCGACACCTTCGCCGCCGACGGCTACATCGAGCGCCTGCCGTCGGACGTCCAGTTCTTCCTCGTCCACGGGATCGACGAGGGACTGGCCCACGAGCGCGTCGAAAGCCATCGTCCGGAAACTGGTCGGCGCCGACCCCGACCCGCTCCGCCTCGTCCGGCTCGAAGGCGAGGCGCTCGCGCGCCGTCCCGAGAGCCTGTCCGACGAGGCCTATGCGGTGTCGATGTTCGGCGGCAGCCGGGCGATCTGGATCGACGCGCAGGGGCGCGATCTCCTGCCCGCGCTCGAGCCGCTGTTCGCCCGCCCGCCCGCCGAATGCGCGATCGTGATCAAGGCGGGGCAACTGAAAAGGGGCATGCCCTGCGCGCGGCGTTCGAGAAGGCGGCGAACGCCGCCGCGATCGAATGCTACGGGGACGAGCCGAAGGCGCTCGGCGCCCTGATCGACGGCGAAATTCGCAACGCCGGGCTCGCGATCGCGCCCGACGCCCGGGCGGCGCTGGTGGACGAGCTCGGCGCCGACCGGCAGACGAGCCGGGCCGAGATCGCCAAGCTCCTTCTGTTCGCGCGGGGGAAATCGACGCATCGAACTCGCCGACGTGCGCGCAATCGTTTCGGACGCCGCGCCCTCGCCGCTGGACGGTCTGATCGATCAGGCGCTGGTCGGCGACCTGCCGAGGGCGGTCGACTCCGCCGCCCGCTACTTCGGCGAAGGCGGCGACGCCGACCCGCTGATCGCCCGGCTGGTCGCGCGGCTGACGCTGCTGCATCGGCTGCGCCTCGAAATGGAGGCGGGACAGTCCTTCGACGCCGCGTGCCAGACTTGTTCGTCCGGCTGCCGCCGGAAGCGCGCAGGGCGCTCGCCAAGGCGGCGGAGCGCTGGACTTCGGAGTCGATCGCCCAGCGTCTGCCCAACATTCGGGCGATGAGCGCAAGAGTTCGCGCGACGCCTGACATCGCCGAGATTCTGGCGAGCCGGGCG
>CAVRWC010000024.1:0-304573 GCA_963724785.1 uncultured Alphaproteobacteria bacterium
TCTTCAACAGTCCGCGGAGCCAAGTTTTTGATCCTGCGCACAAAAAGCGTGCGGCGACGCGGGCGTGGCACTACAAAACGGGAGAATGATGTAAATCAGGCGTCCGCGATCGGCCTCAGCGTGGGCGGCAAGGTGACGCCGAGGGCGGAGAGGGCGAGGCTGGCTCCGGGGCGCGGGGCCGAGCGCATGAGGATGCGCTTGCCGTCCTGCTCGACCTCGGTCTCGGTGAGCAAGTCGAGGTCGGCGATCACGGCGGCCCAGGAGGCGCGGGCGCTATTAGCGGCCGATGTGAGGCGGTCCTCCAGCTCCTTCTTCAGAACGAGGGCGAGGAAGCTGCAGGCGACGTGGCCGCGGATCGTTTCGTCCAGCTTGTGATAGATCGGCCGCGTCTCGAGCAGACTTTTTGTCGTGCGGAAGGTTCTTTCCACGGTCCAGAGTTGCTTGTAGACGAGCATCGCCTCGGGGGCCGAGAGATGCGCGTTGGTCTGCAATACGAACACGCCGTCGAACTTCGCATCCTCCTCGACCCTGGCGCGGTCGATGGCGAAACCGTCGCCCTCCGGGTTCTTGAGGAAACGGCGGTATCCCTTGTTGCCAACGAGGCTCTTGTCGCCCCTCTTCAACTGCCGCTCCAGCGCGGCGACGATTGTTCCGCGATTGGCGGCGTCCTTCTTCATCTCGTTGAGGTTGCGGCACACGATATAGCGCCGCCCGGCGAGCGCGACCGCCTTGGCCTCGTATTCGACCTCGCGCCTTTCTTTCCTCAGGACGAAGGGAACGAATGGCGCGGGATCGTCGAGGACGAGGTCGCGCACGAGCCTGTCGGTCCGCTCGCGCACGCCCAGCACATAGAGGAGCTTGCGCGCTTCGAGCTCGGCGATCGTCTCGGCGCTGATCATGCCGCGGTCGGCGACGACGCAGACGCGGTTGATGCGGAAGCGGCGCTGCAGGCGGTCGATCGCCGGGATGAGGCTGGCCACGTCGGCGGTGTTGCCCGGCAGCCCGGCCACATCTGCGTGCACACCGGCCGGCCGTCGCCGTCGAGCAGCACGGCCAAAATCATCTGGTTGAGGTCGGGCCGGTGGTCCTTGGAGAAGCCGCGCCGCCCGAGCGTCTGGCCGCCGCCGCCCTCGAAATAGAGGCTGGTGGTGTCCATGAACACGATGTCGAGCGTGGTCAGTAGGTCGCGCCGGGCATCGAACAGGTCCTCCTCCAGGACGTCCTTCACGCAGCGCCGCGCAAACGGCGTCGCGCCATCCTGCTGGTCCTCGAGAAGCTCCTCGCCCAGCCACGCCATGCTGGCGCACCGCGGCGCCCTCGCGCCGGCTCTCCACGATCTGGAGATAGGCGCGGCCGCCGGAGGTCTTCTTGCGGAAATACATGGCGGGGAGCTCGACGCCAACTCGATCGTGGCCCGCACAAACTCCTCCAGCACTCCAAAGAAATCAAGACACATATACCGAATACGTGGCACTACATTCCTGCGTCCGCTACCCCTCGCTCATAGTCATATCAAAAGCTTACGAGCCGCACACATGCCTCAACTGTCGAAGATCAGTTAAAGCAGATATTACAAGGTTTCTTGCCTATCCGGTTAACGCAGACACCCACTAGATGTAGGGTGGGTCCACGCGCCGGAATAAAGGTCAGCATAGGTCGTCGCCTCAACGCCGCCCGCGATGCCGAGCAGGGAGCGGAACGCGTTGAACGGGTAGAAGCGCCTGTTGAAGCGGAACGTGAACTCATTGAGGTAGGCTTGCAGATGCTTGGCGCTCACGCCGTGATGGATGCCGTTGAGCCAGGTCTTCAGATTGGCGAACACGAGGTGGATCATCGGCATGAACTGTTCGGCAATTTCGGGGTCGCCGCTTTCGGCAATGGCATGGTGGTCGTAGCCCCGCTTGCGTAAGCTGGCATAGCCGCTCCAATCGTCAGTGACGATCAGCGAGCCTGGCATGACGGCATTCTCGACAAAGCCGCACAAGGAATCGGCGCTGCGGTCAGCGGCGATGGCCAGTCGCACGCGACCGGCATAGCGGCCATCTTTCCGCTTGTCTTGCGCCGTGCCCGGCTTCCGATGGCGAACCTCGACAGCGGCGGTCACCAGCGTTTTGTGGTGGATGCCCCGGCCTTCGCCGCGCGTCCTTCCGCCGATCCACGCCTCATCGACCTCGACATGCTCTTTCGGCCGACCCCCGATACGGTCCTGGTCCGGCCGCACCATACCCGCGCGCAGTTTGTGCAGGATGCCGAAGGCGGTTTCATATCGTGTCAGCCCAAGTTGCCGCTGAAACTGCACCGCCGACATCCCCGGCGTCTGGCTGGCGACGAGGTAGGCGGCCCAGAACCAGACGCTGAGCGGCGTATGACTGCGTTCCATGACCGTGCCGACCAGGAGGCCGGCTTGGCGGCGACACGCACGGCACTCCAAAACGCCGGGTCGGGTGACAATGCGGAAAGGCTCGGCGATCTGGCCGCAATGCGGGCAGACAAAGCCGTCAGGCCAACGGGCGCGCTCAAGATAGGCAGTACATGCCGCGTCATCGGGAAACAGCCGCTGAAACTCAGGGAGCGACTGGGGAAAAGCCAGATCGTCAGGCTGGCGGATGTCCATCCCTGCCATGACGGCCAACGCTAGCCGTGGTGGGTGTCTGTGTCAACCGGATAGGCAAGCAAGGTTTTACGCCTCTCTATATACTCATTCCATTCCATGGACTATCTTAGGCAAAGAACGGGTAAAAGCTAATATCAAGACCAATGTTTTGAAAGAGCACTATTCACATAAACTTGATAAGGCGCTTAGTGCTGGCAATAGCGGCCAGACAGCGGGCATTCCGATAGGGCCTGACACATCTAGGATAGTATCAGAGATAGTTGCGTGCGCTATCGATAATGGCATTAGAGATTATTGACCTAATTGAGACAGTAAATGCGTTCGTTACATTGATGATATGATTGTTGACTTGAAGGACGCTGAGACACCTGAGACCGTGTTGTCTGCAATTTCCGCTTCATTGTACGATTATCAGCTGGAACTGAACGGGGAGAAAACGGCAATACACGGTGCGGGTATTAGTCATTCCCCTGACTGGCGAAGCTTTATTAAGCGTTTTTCCTTATCAACAACATCTGATGGTCAGAGAGATGATATCGACTCATTCTTCGAGCAGTCATTTTACCTTGCTGACGAAAATCCAAGAGACAATGTTGTACGATACGCCGTTAGGCGTGCAACTAGCTTTAACATCCATCCCACGAACCGAAATCACTTCGTACGTTGCCTTCTCTACGCTGTGCGGAGAGGGCCATCATCACTTGAAATTGTTGTGGAGTACACGATATCCATCCGAAAATAAAGGAAAAACACTCCCGCTTGAAGAAATACGCAATTTTATCCTGGAAAATGTCGGCGCAAAGTCTGAGGCGACCCAAACTTACGAGGTCTGTTGGCTACTATTCTGGGCACGTGAGTTGCGGCTAGCAATCCCGGCTGAGGCACTTGGTCCGGTAACTCAACTCCGTAGCAGTGTATTAGCGCTACTTACACTTGACTTAAGGGATAGAGGGTTATTGACGGGGGCAATAAACGAAGAGTTTTGGTCGCAGTTTGCGAGTGGTGACGGTCTGCGGTCTGAAATGTGGTTAGCCGCCTACGAAGTAAGTCGGAAGGGCTGGTGGACCAAAGCTAGGTCCAATTCTTTCATAAAACATCACCCACACTTTGGTATATTTGACGAAATGGATATATCTTTCTATGACCCGAAAAAACAGGCGAGGGCAGGAATTGGCTCCGATTTCCTTAGAATGTTACTCACGAGATCAGCAAGTCACTCGGACTACGAGGGGGAAAGTGACGGGCCAGATGAAAATGAGCGAGAGGATGAATTCTCAGTCTACGACTGATTATCGTCATTGTATCTGTTTTGTTTGCTGCGACTGCGACTGCGACTGGCACGCACACCCACGTGGCGACGACCCAAAGCATGAGGTGCGCGGCAGGCGTCGATTCGTCGCCGGGAGGGCTGGCGTTTCGGCGCGTTTGCGTGTAAGAGCCCGCCTTCCCGTTTTCCCGCGCGCGAGGACATGCTGGCGCGCGACCTGTTTGGAGTCGTAACCATGGCCGTTCCGAGACGCAAAACGTCGCCCTCCCGCCGCGGCATGCGCCGCTCCGCCGACGCCATCAAGGCGCCGGCCTATGTCGAGGACAAGGACTCGGGCGAGCTGCGCCGCCCGCACCACATCGACCTGAAGAGCGGCATGTATCGCGGCCGTCAGGTCCTGAAACCGAAGAACTCGACGGCGGAAGCCTGAGCGCTTCGCAGTCTCCGCAGCCTCACGGAGCCGGCCCCCGGGCCGGCTTTTTGACGTCTAACCAAGCCCGGCGGCGTTCTCGGGCCGGTGGTTGAAACACGCGGCGAACGCTCGACTCCGGCAAGGCCGAGAGCGGGCGGGCCGCAACCGGCCCTGACGGCGAGGGGGATTTGTCAGCATCGGGCCTGGTCAGCCGGCGCGCGACGCGACGATGGCGCCGCCGACGATCAGCGCGCAGGCGAACGCGAGCGCAGAGGTCGCGGGCGCGACGCCGGCCGCGACCAGGATCAGCGTCGAAAGCACCGGCGCGGCGTAGGCCGCGACGCCGAGCAGCCGGATATCGCCGTGCTTGACCCCGTAGTCCCAGACATAGAAGGCGAGGCCGACCGGTCCGAGACCGAGGCCGAGGATCGCAAGCCATTGCCCGGCGGTCGCCGGAACCACGGTCGTTTCGAACGCCGCGTGGCAGATCGCCGCGAGCGCCGCCGTCGCGAGGCAGAAGCCGGCGACCGCCTCGGTCGGCGCGCCCTTCAGCCGTCGCGAAAGCAGGGAATAGCCGGACCAGACGAAGGCGCAGCAGAGCGCGAGGCCGTAGCCGCCGAGGGCGGCTCCGCCCGCCGCGGCGAAGCTCGCGCCCTTGGAAAGGAACAGCGTCGCCGCGCCGGCAAAGCCGAGCGCCGCCCCGATCACGTGGCGGGCTTTGAGCCGCTCGCCCGGCAGGGCGGCGGAAAACAGCACGATCAGCAACGGCCAGAGATAGGCGATCAGGCTCGCGTCGGCCGGCGGGGCGCGGCGGAGCGCCGCGAAATAGAGCGCGTGATAGCCGAACAGGCCGCCGATCCCGACCGCCCAGACGCGCCACGGCTGGATGAGCGCGGCAAGCCGTCCGCGCGCGGCTGCGTAGACAAGGCCGCACAGGCCGCCGACCGCAAAGGTGAGCGCCGCCAGCTCGAAGGGCGGCGCCGCGCCCGACAGCGCGGTCAGGAGCGCGAGCGCCGACCACAGCACGATCGCGCCGAAGCCGATCAGGGTCGCGGAAAGCGTGGCGCGCGGGGCGACGGCCGTTTGGGTCATGGACCGCGCTGCTATCAGGGGCGCGAGGGCATGGGAAGCGCGTGCCTGGGCGCGCGCGAGAGGGGCGCACATCGCCGGCCGTCAACATTACCAAGGTTTCATGTCCGCGAACATGCTGAGGTTAGGGCCTTCGAGCGACAATCCTCCGGGAGAGCCGTCGATTGCCGCCGGCGGGCGGCTGTTTGGGGACAGCGATGCGTTTTATCGGTCGATCCTCCTCCCTGCGTCGTGCGCTGCTCGGCGCCGGCGCGTGCGCCGCGATCGCCGGCGTAGCGCTGGAGAGGGCGTTGGATCCGGCCCACGCCGTCGTGGCGAGTTCGTCCGTGGCGAGTTCGTCGGATTCGGCGATCGTTACGCCGCCGTCCCCGGGACCAGCCTCGTTCGCCGACATCGTCGACCGGGTGGAGCCGGCGGTCGTGTCGGTCAAGGTGAAGATCGCCGACAGCGAAGAGCCGGACGATCAGGACTTCGCAAGGCGCCCCCGATTTCCCGCCGGACAGCCCGTTCTATCGTTTCTTCCGTCACTTCGGACTGCCGGGCGACGGCGACCTCGGTCCGCGCAGTCATACGACGATGGCGCAGGGATCAGGTTTCTTCATCTCCGGGGACGGCTACATCGTCACCAACAATCATGTGGTCGACCACGCGAGCGACGTCACCATCACGCTGGCGAGCGGCAGGACCATGCCGGCCAAGGTGATCGGGGTCGACAAGAAGACCGATCTGGCGTTGCTGAAGGCCCAGGGCGATAATTTCGCCTTCGTCACGTTCGCGACCCGGCCGCCGCGGGTCGGCGACTGGGTGATCGCCGTCGGCAATCCGTTCGGCCTCGGCGGCACGGTCACGGCGGGCATCGTCTCGGCGCGCGGCCGGGACATCGGCTCCGGACCTTATGACGATTTCCTGCAGATCGACGCGCCGGTGAACCACGGCAACTCGGGCGGCCCGACTTTCAACTGCTCAAGGCGAAGTGGTCGGCGTCAATACCGCGATCTTCTCGCCGTCGGGCGGCAGCGTCGGCATCGGATTCGCCATCGCCAGCGACGTCGTCAAGAGCGTGGTCGATCAACTCAAGGCCAAGGGCGTCGTCACGCGCGGCTGGATCGGCGTGCAGATCCAGTCGGTGTCGCAGGACATCGCCGACAGCCTTGGTTTGAAGAGCGCGGGCGGCGCGCTGGTCGCCGAAGTCGAGAAGAATTCGCCTGCCGCCTCTGCCGGGCTCAAGAGCGGCGACGTGATCACGGCGATCGACGGCGAGACGGTCGGCCGACCCGCACGATCTCGCCCGTCGGATTGCGGCGACCGGTGCGGAGAAGACCGTCACGGTCGCGCTCATTCGCAATGGCGCGCCGATGAGCCTCGAAGTGACGGTCGCGACGATGCCGGCGGACAAACAGGCGAAAGCCGATTTCGGCGCGGAAGGCGATGCGACCGCTCTCGCCAAGCTTGGCCTGACGCTGCGCGCCAACCGCGGCGACGGACGGCGTCGTGGTGGCCGACGTCCAGCCGGACAGCCCGGCTGCGGACGAAGGGCTTCGGCGCGGCGACGTGATCCTCGAGGTCGGCGGCAAGGCGGTCAACCGACCGTCTCAGGTGGCCGACGAGATCGACGCCGCCAAGAGCGGCGGCAAGAAGAGCGTGCTTTTTCGCGTGCAGTCGGACGACGGCGAGCGATTTCTCGCTCTGCCGACGCGCGCTTCCTAGAAATCCGGCGCGCCGCCCCATAAAGGCGGCGCGCCGGCAACAAATGGACGGAGGGGCTTTAATGGGCATGTCCCCGGCCCGGCGCTTAGGCGCGCTCCTTCGTTCAGTCGGCGATCGCACAATCCCCGCCCGCGCGACGCCGGCAAGGCGGCGGCAGGTCCTACACAGCCCCCCAAGGACCTGCCGCCGTTCGCGCCTCTGGCCAAGCGGCGCAGTCTTGTTATATGGCGGTTCATGCGAATCCTGATCATCGAAGACGACCGCGACGCCGCCGCCTATGTGACGAAGGCGTTCCGCGAGGCCGGGCACATGGTCGACGCCGCCTACGACGGCGTGAGCGGCTACGACATGGCGCTCGAGGGCGGTTACGACGTCGCCATCGTCGACCGGATGCTGCCGAAAATGGACGGGCTGACGCTGATCGGCGCGCTGCGCGGCCAGAAGAACGAAACGCCCGATTCTCATCCTCTCGGCGCTCGGGCAGGTCGACGACCGGGTCAAGGGCCTCAGGGCGGGCGGCGACGACTATCTCGCCAAGCCCTACGCCTTTTCGGAGCTGCTCGCCCGGGTCGAGACGCTGGCGCGCCGTCGGCCCGCCGGCGCTCCCGAGGAGACGGTGTACAGGGTTGGCGACCTCGTGCTCGACCGGCTGTCGCACAAGGTGACCCGTCGCGGCGAGGAGATCGTGCTGCAGCCGCGCGAGTTCCGCCTGCTCGAATATCTGATGCAGAACGCCGGCAAGGTCGTCACCCGCACGATGCTGCTGGAGCATGTCTGGGACTATCATTTCGACCCCCAGACCAACGTGATCGACGTCCATGTCTCGCGGCTCAGGGCCAAGATCGACCGGGATTTCGACGCGCCCCTGCTCAACACCGTGCGCGGCGCCGGATACATGATACGTGACGGCGCTCGCTAAGATCTTCCGCGCCACCGCTTTTCGTCTTGCGTTGGCGATCCTGGCCGTCAGCGCCGTCGGCGCTGGCGTGGTGCTCGCGGTGATCGCCTGGCAGGTGGTCGCGGTCGTCGACGAGGAGATCGCCCGCACCATCGACGCCGAGGCCAAGGGCCTGACGGACGCCTACAACCACGACGGCCTCGTCGGCCTTTATTCCTCGATCGAGGCGCGCAAGCGCCAGCCTGGCGCGTCGCTTTATCTGCTGACCGACCCGGCCGGCAAGTCGCTCGCCGGCAACGTCGAGCAGATCCCGCTCGAGGTGCTGGAGCGGCACGGCTTCATCGTCGTCGACTACCGGACCAACGGCCCGGGCGACCGTGTCCGTCAGGCGCTCGTCCGCATCTACAAGCTGCCGCCCGGGTTTCTGCTCCTGGTCGGCCACGATCTCGGCGATCGCGCCCGGATCGAGGGGGTGCTGGTCCGCGCGCTGGCGATGTCGCTGGTGTTCTTCGCCGCGCTCGCCGCGGTGGGGGCGCTGTTCGTCGCCCGCAACGTGCTCAAGCGCATCGACGACATCAACACCTCGGCGCACGGCATCATGGCGGGCGACCTGACCGGTCGATTGCCGGTCTCCGGCTCAGGCGACGAACTCGACCGACTGGCCGAGAGCCTCAACGCCATGCTCAAGCGCATCGGCGTGCTGATGCAGGGCCTGCGCGAGGTCAGCGACAACATCGCTCACGATCTGCGCACGCCGCTCACCCGCCTGCGCAACCACGCCGAGGCGGCGCTGGCCTTCGGCGACGACGCCGCCGCCTACCGGATCGCGCTCGAAAAGACGATCGAGGAGTCCGACGCGCTGATCAGGATCTTCAACGCGCTGCTCTTGATCGCGCGCGCCGAGGCCGGCGGCGGCGTCGACGGACAGACCTGCGTTCGATCTCGGCGAGGCCGCCCGCGACGGTGGCCGAGCTCTACGAGCCGGTCGCCGAAGAGGCAGGGCCTGGCGCTGACCGTCGACGTCAACGGCCCTTTGTACGTGCGCGGCAATCGCGAGCTGATCGGCCAGACGATCGCCAATCTGGTCGACAATGCGCTGAAATACGGCGCGCTCGAGCGAGTGCGACGACGGCGCCGTCAAGCCCGAGATCGTCGTCGCCGCGCGCCGGAAGGGCGATTGGGTCGAGCTGACCGTCGCCGACCGCGGCCCGGGCATCGCGCCCGAGGACCGGGAGCGGGTGCTTGCGCGCTTCGTGCGGCTCGAGGGCTCGCGCTCGCGGCCGGGCTCGGGGCTCGGACTGTCGCTCGCCGCCGCGGTGGCGCGGATGCACGGCGGCAGGGTCGAGCTCGAGGACAACGCGCCGGGCTTGCGCGTGCGCGTGATCCTGCCCGCCGAGCCGGCGCCGCCCGCCCTGCCGGTCCCGGCGCTGGGGGGCGTCGATGAACCGATCTCCGGCTGAAACGCGGTCTCTGGCCGAAACGATCTCGCTCCGCCCCGCGCCTTTCTCGCTTCCGCCGCCGCGCGCCGCCGGCTCGAGGCGCTGATCGCCGAGCCGCAGGCCGAGGGCGCTCGCGCCGCTCCTCGCCGCAGGCAGGACCCGCGATCTCCTCCTCGGCCTCGCCGACCATTCGCCCTATCTGTGGACGCTGGCGACCGAGGATCCGGCCCGGCTCGCGCGCCTTCTCGTCGCGCCCGCCGAAAGAGGCGCTCGACGCGCTTGTCGCCGCGCTCGGCGCCCGCCGCGACGACGACGAAGCGGCGCTGATGCGCGCGCTCCGGCTCGCCAAGCGCGAATCGGCGCTCGCTGATCGCGCTCGCCGACATCGGCGGCGTCATGGGACGTGGTCGAGACGACGGAGGCGCTGACCCGCTTCGCCGACGCCGCCGTCGGCGCCGCGCTCGCATTCCTTCTGCGCCAGAACGCGCGTGAACGGCCGGCTTGACCCTCGATCCGGACGCGCCCGATCTTGCCGCCGGCTGCGGCATGGTCGTGCTGGCGCTCGGCAAGCATGGCGCGCGCGAGCTCAACTACTCGAGCGACATCGACCTGATCGTGCTCTACGACGCCGCCGCCGCGGCGATCCCCGAGGGGACGGAGCCGGCGCCGCTGTTCGTGCGGATCACCAAGGCGCTCGCCCGCCTCCTGCAGGAGCGCACCCCCGACGGCTACGTGCTCCGGGTCGATCTGAGGCTCAGGCCCGACCCGGCCTCGACCCCGGTCGCGCTCTCGACCCTCAGCGCCTACGCCTATTACGAGACGCTCGGGCAGAACTGGGAGCGTGCGGCGATGATCAAGGCGCGCCCGGCCGCGGGCGACCTCGACCTCGGCCGGCGCTTTCTCGCCGACCTCGCCCCGTTCATCTGGCGCAAGTATTTCGATTACGCCGCCATCGCCGACATCCACGCGATGAAGCGCCAGATCCACGCGGTGCGCGGGCACGAGCGGGTGGTCGTGGCGGGGCACGACGTCAAGCTCGGCCGCGGCGGCATCCGCGAGGTCGAGTTCTTCGTCCAGACGCAGCAGCTCGATTTTCGGCGGCCGCAGGCCGAGGATGCGCGGCTCGCGCACCCTCGACATGCTGCTGCGAGCTCCACGCCGAAGAATGGGTGACGGCCGAGGCGGTGAAGGACCTCACCGCCGCCTATCTCTTCCTGCGCAAGGTCGAGCACCGGCTTCAGATGATCGCCGACGAGCAGACGCAGCGGCTGCCGTTCGAGCGCGCCGAGCTCTCCCGCTTCGCCCGGTTCTGCGGCTATGCGCGGCTGGAGTCGTTCGCGAAGGACCTCACCTTCCATCTGACCCAGGTCGAGAAGCACTACGCGCGCCTGTTCGAGAACGCGCCGACGCTCAGCGCCGCCGCCGGCAGTCTCGTCTTCACCGGCGTCGCCGACGATCCCGAGACGCTCGCGACGCTCGCCCGCCTCGGCTTCCAGCATCCGGAGGCGGCGGCCGAGACGATCCGCGGCTGGCATTTCGGCCGCAGGGCCGCGGTGCGCAGCGCCCGCGCCCGCGAGGTGCTGACGGAGCTGACGCCGGCGCTGCTCGAAGCCTTCGCCGGCTCCGGCGACGCCGATGCGGCGCTCGCCGCCTTCGACGAGGCCATGGCGCGGATGAACGCCTCGGTCGAGCTCCTGTCGATCCTGCGCTCCAACGACAAGGTGCGCGAATTGTTCGGCGACGTGCTCGGCTCGGCGCCGCGGCTCGCCCAGGTGATCGCGAGCCGGCCGCACGTGCTCGACGCGGCGATCGACCCCGACCGGACAACCGATTTCGAGGACAGCTTTCACGAGGAGGCGACGCGGCTGCGCGCCTCGACCTACGTCGATCAGGCGCGCAGCTTCGAGGACGCGCTCGACCGCGCGCGCGACTTCGCCGCCGAGGAAATGTTCCTGATCGGCCTTCATCTGCTCTCGGGCCGGCTCGACCCGGACCGCGCCGGGCAGGCCTATAGCGCGCTGGCGCAGGCTCTGGTCGTGGCGATGCTGCAGCCGGGTCGAGGCGGCTTTCGCCGCCGACCATGGGACCGTGCGCGGCGGCCGCGTCGCGGTGCTGGCGATGGGCAAGCTCGGCTCGCGCGAGATGACGGCGGCCTCCGACCTCGACCTGATCCTGATCTACGACTTTCCCGCCGACGCCGGCGAATCGGACGGCGCGAAGCCGCTCGGCGCCTCCGTCTATTATTCGCGCTTCACCCAGCGCCTGCTCGCCGCGCTGACCGCGCCGACCCGGCGGGGAACGCTGTACGAGGTCGACATGCGGCTGCGGCCCTCGGGCCGCAAGGGGCCGCTCGCCACCCAGTTCTCCGCCTTCGTCCTCTACCAGCGCGACGAGGCCGAGACCTGGGAGCACATGGCGCTGACCCGCGCGCGCGTGATCGCCGGCGACGCCAGCCTTGCGGCCGACGTCGCGCGCGCGATCCGCGACACGCTGACGCGCCGGCGCGATCCGGCGGCGGTCGCGCGCGAGGTGGCGAAGATGCGCGCGCTGATCGCTCAGGAGAAGGGCGACCGCGACCCCTGGGACCTGAAGCTCGTCCGGGGCGGCCTGATGGACATCGAGTTCGTCGCCCAGTACGCGACGCTCGCCTTCGCCCATGCGAGGCCGGACATCCTCGACGTCTCGACGCGCCGGACGATCGACAAGGCGGGCCGGGCCGGGCTAATGCCCTCCGCGGCCCCGTCGAGACGCTGATCGAGGCGCACCGGCTCTACACCGACGCGACCCAGTTCATGCGGCTCGCCATCGCGGGCCCGTTCGATCCGAAGACCGCCGCCTCGGGCGTCAAGCGCCGCATCGCCGCCTCGGCCGGCTTCCCCGATTTCGAGGCGTTCGTCGCCGCGCTGGACGAGGCGCGAAGAAAGGTGCGCGAGGCGTACGAGGGGATTGTGCAGGGGTGAGGCCGCCAACGACAGACCTGCAGAATTCGTGTCTTTTGGTGCCACCAAGGATACAAAGGATCACGAAGGCGCGCTGTTCCCGAGCCTCTCGATCAGCGCCTTCAACGTCGCGACGGTCGAAGCGTCCGCTTCGCCGTCGACCCGCTCGGGACGGAAATGGCGCTGGAAAGCGGTGACGACTGCGCGGGTGCGACGGTCGTAGACGCCGGAAAGCTCGAGCCCGTAACCGTAGAGCGCGAACATCGCCTGCAGCGCGCGCACGGGCGGGCCTTCCTCCTCGTGGCGAAACAGCGGTCCGCCGGAAACCGGGGCGGGCTCGACCCAATGGCCGACCCCGCCCTTATGGAGTCGCGCCCAGGGAAAACCTCGCCGGGATCGCGCTTGCGATCGGGGGCGACATCGGAATGGGCGAGCACCCGTTCGGGCGGAATCTTCCAGCGCGAAAGAACGTCGCGCGCGAGCGCGAGGGTCGCGGCGATCTGACTGTCCGGAAAGGGCGGCGCGTCGCCGTCGTGGCCAGGATTGGCGATCTCGATCCCGATCGAGGCCGAGTTGAGGTCGCTCTCGCCTTTCCAATGCGCCTTGCCGGCGTGCCAGGCGCGCCCGCGCTCGGGCACGAGCTGAACGATCCGCCCGTCCTCGAAGACGAAATAATGCGCCGACACTTCCGACGCCGGGTCGACGAGCAGCTTCAGCGCCGCCTCGGCCGTCGGCATGCCGGTGTAATGGAGGATGAGGGCGTTCGGCCGCGCTTCCGCCACGCCGCTCGCCGAAATTCGGCGAGGGGACGAACGCGGAGGCGAGCGGGCTGTCGCAGGCGGGACCGGAGTTCATGGCCCGTCTATCGACAGGCGACGCCCGCCCGCCCCGTCCTGTTTCACACCGAGCTCAGTTGTACCAGGCGACGCAAATGCGGTTGCCATAGACATCGTATCCATGCCGCGCGCAGTGGCGCGGACGCGTCACGGCGTTGCCGATGAGGGCGCCGCCGACCCCGCCGACGACTGCGCCCGCGATGGCGCCGCCCGCGCTGCCCCCCGACACGGCGGAGCCGACCAGCGCGCCCGTGCCCGCGCCGAGCGCCCCGCCGACCAGCGTGCCCGTCTGCTGCTGCTGCGTCTGGCAGGCTGACAGGGAGACCGCGCCGGCGAACGCCAGCGCGATGGCGATCATTTTCTTCGTCATGCTTCCACTTTCCGCGCCGCTTCCGCGAGCGGCGCCGCTTAAGGCCTTCTCGTTTGTCAATAATAAGCGACGCAGACGTGGTTGCCGTTGTAGTCGTAGCCCCAGCGCGCGCACTGACCGGTCGGCTGCGGCGTGGCGGCGGAGCCGATCATCGCGCCCGAGGCTGCGCCGATCGCCGCGCCGGCAAGCGTGCCTCCTGCGCTGCCGCCCGAAACGGCGGAACCGATCAGCGCGCCCGCGCCGCCGCCAATCACGCCGCCGGTCAGAGCGTTCGACTGCTGGGGCGTCTGACAGGCCGATACCGAGACGGCGGCGGCGAGCGCCAGGGAAAGAGCCAGAAACTTTTTCATGGGATTGATCTCTCGTCCTTCGTTACGGGTTACGGGTCAGGGCTTGATCAGTAGAAGGCGACGCAGACGCGATTGCCGTTGTAGTCGTAACCCCAGCGCGCGCACTGGCCCTGCGGCTGCGGGGTGGCGGCGGCGCCGATCATCGCGCCCGAGGCCGCGCCGATCGCCGCGCCGGCAAGCGTGCCCCCTGCGCTGCCGCCCGACACGGCCGAACCGACCAGCGCGCCCGCGCCCCCGCCGAGCGCGCCGCCGACGAGCGCGTTATTCTGCTGCGGCGTCTGGCAGGCCGACACCGAGACGGCGGCGGCGAGCGCCAGCGAAAGAGCCAACATTCTCTTCATGGGTAACCATCTCCCGTTCGATAATCTCGAAACGAATTGGGCGCCCCCCGGATTGCGGCGCGCGCGCCGCCAAGCGGGCCCCAAGCCCGTGGGGCCGCACATTCCCATAAACCGGATGAAGCTGCAATGAACGAGGGCCGCCCGCATCACAGCGTGAAACGGCCGGAATGTGGCCTTGGTTCCTCGCCTCCGCTTCGATTTCGCCTCATTGCCGTCCGTCGGGCCTTCCGGACCCTCAAAGGCCGGGGCCCCGCGCCCAACCGTCGGGCGCTCAGGCTCGCGCGCGAAGACGGCGAAAGCGCGCGCCGCTTTTCTCCTTGACCGCCGCCATGCGCCCCTCCTATGCCGAGCGCGCCAGTCGGCCGGACGGCCGCCGCATGAAGCGGAGGAAAGTCCGGGCTCCATACGGACGCGGCGCCGGATAACGTCCGGCGGGGGCGACCCCAGGGAAAGCGCCACAGAAAGCAAACCACCCCGAGCGGGCTGAAAGGTCCGGCGGGGCAAGGGTGAAAGGGTGCGGTAAGAGCGCACCGCGCCGGCGGCAACGTCGGCGGCACGGCAAGCCCCGCCGGGAGCAAAACCGAATAGGAGCGATGCGCGGCTCACGCCGCAGGGCTTGTCCGTAGCCCCTGTCGCTCGGGTTGGTTGCTCGAGGCGCCCGGCGACGGGCGTCCCAGAGGAATGGCCGTCACGTCGGGGCGATGAGCTCCGGCCATACAGAACCCGGCTTACAGGCCGGCTGGCGTTCACGGCGGCGCTCGTCCATGGTGGCGGGCGCGCGTTTGAATTTTGGGAGACGATGCAATGCTTCGGGCTGACAAGGTTCTATCGGCGGGCGACTGGGCGGGGACGCCCGTCGACACCGTGGTGCTCGAATTCGACGAACGCTATCGCCGCCGGTTCGTCATGACCGGCGTCAGCGGTTTCGCCTTCCTGCTCGACCTCGCCGAGGCCGCGATGCTGCGCGGCGGCGACGGCTTGCGGCTCGAGGACGGCCGCATCGTCGAGGTGGTCGCCGCGCCCGAGCCGCTCTCCGAGATCCGAGCCGCCGACGCGCTGGCGCTGATGCGGGTCGCCTGGCACCTCGGCAACCGCCACCTGGCCATCGAGATGACCCCGAAGGCGCTGCGAATCCGGCGTGACCCGGTCATCGAGGAGATGGCCAAGGGCCTGGGCGCGCGCGTCACCCCGGTCGAGGCGCCGTTCAACCCGGAGGGCGGCGCCTACGTCCAGGCGGAGGCGCACGCGCACGGACACGGCGAGCACGATCACGGGCATGACCACGGCCACGCTCACGCTCGTCATGATCACGCGCACGAGCATCACGACCACGACCATGAGCATGACCACGATCACGAGGCCTGCGATCATCCTGACCATGACCACGACACACCGCCACGGCCACTGATCGAAGCAGGTTCTGCGCAAACTGGCCCCCTCGCCCCGCTTGCGGGGAGAGGGCTGGGGTGAGGGGCCTTGGCGATTGGCCGCTGCGGCCACTCGCCTGCGCCCCTCATCCTAACCTTCTCCCCGCGAGCGGGGAGAAGGGACTCTCTCGCGCATCGCGCGGCTGATCCCGTGCCCGCCAGCCCCGAGGCCGAGGCCGCCCTTCTGCCGCTGATGCTGTGGCTGTCGCCGGCCTTCCCGGTGGGCTCCTTCGCCTATTCGCAGGGGCTCGAATGGGCGGTGGAGAATGGCGACGTCAGCGACGCGCGCTCGCTCGGCGGCTGGCTGGTCGACTGTCTCGACCTTCGGCGCGCCGCGCGCCGACGCCATCCTGTTCGCCGAAAGCTTCCGCGCCGTCGAAGCGGAGGACGCGCCGGCGCTCGCCGGGACCAACGAACTCGCCATCGCGCTCGCGGGTTCCGCCGAGCGGCGGCTCGAGACGACGGCGCAAGGCTCGGCCTTCGTCACGGCCGCGCGGGCCGCCTGGGACTGCGCGCCGCTTCGCGCGCTGGCCGAAGAGGAGCGCGTCGCCTATCCGGTCGCCGTCGCAGCGGCGTGCGCCGGACACGGCCTGCCGCTCGAGGCAAGCCTTCAGGCCTTCGTTCTGGCGCAGGTCGCCGCGGCGGTCTCGGCCGTGGTGCGCCTCGGGCCGATCGGCCAGACCGACGGCCAGAAGATTCTGGCGACGCTCGTCCCGCGCATCCGCGCGCTCGCCCGCGAGGCGGCGGGTTCGACGCTCGCCGACCTCGGCGCCTGCGCCTTCCGCGCCGACATCGCCGCCATGCGCCACGAGACGCAATATTCGCGGCTGTTCAGGACATAGAGGCCGCAGCGGAGGCCCGGGGGCGTTTTCGAATGGCGCGCGCGTCGGCCAGCGAGGTCGGTCTCTTCGCAAGGAGATAAACTCATCGAGGCGAGTCGAGTATAGTGGGCGAAGTCAAGCGCAAGTGGAGGAGAGACGCCATGACTGAGGCTGTACGTCAGAAATTCCTTGTTCTTTATCTTGTTCCGGTAGCGGTTATTGAAGAGTGGAGAAAAACCGATCCCGCCACGCGACAGCCGGCGGAGCAGGCTATGCGCGCCGATTGGACGCAGTGGATGAACGACCACGCCCAGGCAATTCTGAACACCGAAGCGGGCGGCGCCACAAAGCGCATAACCCCGAGCGGAGTTGCCGACGCCAGGAACGAGATCATGTTGTATTCGTTTGTCGAGGCGGACACCCATGAGACGGCCGCGGAGATGTTCAAAAATCACCCGCATCTGCGGATCCCGCAATCCTCGATTGAGGTGATGGCGGTAAGGTCGATGGGCGGAACGTAGCTCGCGCCGACCTCGTCAGGTCAAGGCTATGATCACCGAGGATATTTGATGGGAATACGAACGGGCGGCTGCAACTGCGGCCAAGTCAGGTTTGAGGTCGAGGGGGATCCGGTGCGCGTCGGCATCTGCCACTGCCAGGTCTGCCGGAAAGAAACGGGATCCCTCGGCAACCTGTTCGCGGTTTGGCGCTCGGACAAAGTATCGGTCACGGGCGAAACCCGAAGCTGGAGGCAATCGACCGACAATCGTCACTTTTGCCCCAGGTGTGGGTCTTCCGTGTTTGGGATTGTCGATGGCGCCGACGAAATCGAGATTCGAGCAGGGACGCTCGATGATGCGCCGTCAGGCCTCGACCCCGCTTACGAGTTGTGGGTAGGCCGGCGAGAACGTTGGCTCGTTCCGGTTGCTGGCGCTGATCAGCATAGGGGAGCTGATCAGCATGGGGAATTGAATCTAGGCGCCTACCGGACGCCTCGCGGTCCAAAGCCCATCTTCCCGACGAGCGGACGCGCCGCGCCGACGTATCGGCTAAGCTCGCCGCCGTCAGCAGCGAGCCTTGCGGCCGAGCTCGGCAAGTTCCCCCTTGTCGGCTTGAACGGACGCTAGGATTGTGGGGGGGCGAAAACCGCACTGTCCAGGAGATCCAAGTCCCCTATGACCCAACCCAACCAACCTCTTCGCGTCGGCGTCGGCGGCCCGGTCGGCTCCGGCAAGACGGCGCTGATGGAGCAGCTTTGCAAGCGGCTGCGGGACAAAGTCGAGGTCGCGGCGATCACCAACGACATCTACACCAAGGAGGACGCGCGCATTCTGGTCGAGGCGGGCGCGCTGCCGCCCGAGCGCATCATGGGGGTCGAGACGGGCGGTTGCCCGCACACTGCGATTCGCGAGGACGCCTCGATCAACCTCGCCGCGGTCGCCGACATGCGCAAGCGCTTCCCCGATCTCGACGTGATCCTGATCGAATTGGGCGGCGACAACCTCGCCGCGACATTCTCGCCCGAACTCGCCGACCTCACCATCTATGTCATCGACGTCTCGGGCGGCGAGAAGATTCCCCGGAAAGGCGGTCCGGGCATCACCCGCTCCGACCTGCTGGTCATCAACAAGACCGACCTCGCCCCCTACGTCGGCGCCAGCCTCGACGTTATGGCCCGCGACGCGAAGGTCCAGCGCAAGGCTCGGCCGTTCGTGATGTCCAACATGAAGACGGGCGAGGGGGTGGACGAAGTGATCGCCTTCCTGCGCGAGAAGGGCGGGCTCGCCGCGGCGTGAGGCGCCTCGCCGGCGCGGGCGAACGGCGCTGCGCTCCCCCGCGTTGCGTAAGTCAGGACTCTGAGCAAAATACTTTCGAATTACCGGAATTCGTGGTACGCTTCAAAACTTGGCGGCGAGACAGCCGGCAATCGAAACACGTAAACTGGCTGTATGAAAACCGAAGATGTGATGGGACTCGGACGCTCGCCGCGTCATCTTCTCGCGATATAGGGCGACGATCCGGGAGGAGCGTCTTCGCCCGCTCTGCGTTTGCTGATTGCGCCTCGTCTTTGTCGTAGCACGCTCCAGCCACGCGAACGTCGCCGCTCGCCGGAGGCCGCCTTGCCGTTGTGATCGCCCGTAACTGCCAAGCCGGGGTGAGTCCAAAAAGTCACATCAGGGAGGCGATCGATTTCGGCGCTACGATTTTTCGGGACAGGGGCGCGGACTTCTGACTCAAGGGTGGAATGGTTCTTCCGCCCGAAGTCGTGGAGTTGATCAATTCGCTCAAACGCGAGATCGAGGCGCTTCGGGCCGAGAACGCCGAGCTTCGGCGACGTCTGGACCTCGACAGCTCCAACAGCTCCAAGCCGCCCTCGAGCGACGGGCTGAGAAAGAAGCCGCGCATATTGAAGAGCTTGCGCACGCGCAGCGGCAAGCGGAGCGGGGGCCAGAAAGGCCATCGCGGCGACACGCTGCGCCAGGTCGCCGAACCCGACGCGGTCGTCGAGCACGCGGCCCTGGCGTGCGAGCATTGCCGGGGGCTGCTTCTGGCGGATTCGAAGATCGGAGAGGAGAAGCGCCAGGTCTTCGATCTTCCCAAGAAGCCGCTGATCGTGACCGAGCACCGCGCGGCGGTCCACGACTGCCCGTCCTGCGGCCGGCGGACCCGCGCCGACTTCCCCAAGGGCGTCGTTTCGCCGGCCCAGTATGGCGAGCACGTCAGAGCGGCGGCCGTCTATCTCAACGCCCAGCAACTCGTGCCAGAAGAGCGAACCGCGCAGATCTTGCAGGACCTGTTCGGGGCGGCGGCGGCCTGCGGCGCGAGCGTGGCCGGATGGGTTCGCCGCAAGGCCGAAGCGCTGGCGCCCGTCTATCGCGGCATCGGCGCATGCGTCGCGACGGCGCCGGTGCGCTGCCTCGACGAGACGGGCTTTCGCATCGCCGGGACGACCCGTTGGCTGCACACCGCCTCGACGACGACCCACACGTTCTATCGCGCCGACGAGCCCCGCTCGGCCGTGCCCGAGGTGCAGGGTGGCGTCGTGGTCCACGACCATTGGCGCGCCTATTACGGCCTCGAAGACGTCGATCACGCCTACTGCAACGCCCATCTCCTGCGCGAGCTTCAGGCGGTCTGCGAACTGGACAAGGAGCCCTGGGCCGAGGCCCTGCGCACGACCCTTCTGGACGCCAACGAGGCTGTCGGAACGGCCAAGGCGCAGGGCGCCGAGGCGCTCCCGCCCGAATCGATCAAGGCGTTCGAAGAGCGATATTGGGCGGCTGTCCGGGAAGGCCTCGCCCTTCACAGGAGCTTGCCGGCCTTCGATCCGTCGATGAACCCGAAAAAACGCAAGAAGCAGCGGCCCGCTCACAATCTCCTCATTCGGTTCAAGACCTTCAAGGAGGCGACCCTCCGGTTCCTCACCGATTTTGCCGTTCCCTTCACCAACAACCTCGCCGAACAGGATTTGAGGATGATGAAGGTGAAAACCAAAATCTCCGGAGGCTTCCGAACCCCGCGAGGCGCCGCCGACTTCGCAAGCCTGCGCTCGGTGATCTCGTCGGCCCGAAAGCAGGGCTTCAACATCACAAAAGCCCTGACCCTCGGTCCCGAGCAACTCGCCGTCGAACTGAAGCTCTGAGCCGCGAGCGCGACCTCCCCCGCCTCCATTCGAAACGGCATTGCCCCCCACGCAGCCGACGCCCTTCAGGCCGCCGGCTTGGCAGTTACGATCGCCCGGAAAACCTGCTGCAACGCCTTGAGAAGATTAAATCCGCGCCCGGAATTGCGATGGACCCGGAATCTCGGGCCTATCTCAGCAGCGCGAGCACAAGCCGCGCCGCGAGGGGCGGCTGGCCGTTTCAATCGCCCGGAAAACTTGCCGCAACGCCTTGAAAAGATTAAATCCGTGCCCGGAATTCCGATGGCGCCATACGGCGCCGGAAGAGTGAGGGACCCGCCGGCCCGAACACGCCGTCGCGGGCCGGGCAACAAGTCTACGACGTCGCCGCCGCCGCGCCCTTGATCGGCGGCTTCGCCGGCTCGCGCTTCAGCGTCTCATCGATGTCGAGGGTGCCCTCGACGCCGATCGCATCGTAATGACTTGCCAGCCAGGCCTTGGCGTCGGCGCTGCCAAGGTCGCGCAGCCGCAGAAGAAACGGCCACGAAACGTCGAACTTGGTCGAGGCGGGGAAGGCCTCGAGCCTTCCCGCGCCGCCGATCCGGTGCAGTCGCTCGAGCCGGTAGCTGTCGCTTTGCAGTACCCCCGAGCGGATCAGGCGCGCCACGAAATCGGCCGCGCGCAATTCGCCGAGAAGGGGTGCGTTGAAGGTGATCTCGTTCAGACGGTTGATGATGTCTTCGGGCGTTCGCGGGATGTCCGCGCGCTCGATCGGGTTGATCTGGACGATGACCACGTCGCGACACGCCGTTTCGTAGAAAAGCGGCCAGAGCGGCGGATTGCCGGCGTAGCCGCCGTCCCAATAGAAGTCTTGGCCGATCTGCACCGCCTGGAAGAGCTGCGGCAGGCAGCCCGAGGCCATGACGTGGTCGGCCGTCAGCACGTCGCGGCGAAAAATCTCGCCGCGGCCGGTCCTCACGTTGGTCGCCGCCACGAACAGCTTCGGCGTGTCGAACGCCCGCAGGCGGTCGAAGTCTACGGTCGCCGCCAGATGGTCGCGCAGCGGATTGATGTTGAACGGGTTCAGCGCATAGGGGCTGAAAAATTGCGTCAGCGCACTCCGCCCACGCGCCGACAAAGCCCAGTGCCCGGCCAGACGACGCCCCATGGCCGGAGCCAGGCGTCGAGAAGCTTGCGCTGGGCCGGCCCAAGCGACCCCTCCGTCGAGACGGACAGCCAGAACTTTTCCAGTTTCTCCCGCGCGCCCTTCGCGTCCGCCTTCGGCGAGGCCTGCCGCGTAGACCACGGCGTTGAACGCCCCGGCGCTCGCGCCGCTGATCGCGCCGATCTCGATCCGATCGTCCTCGGTCAGCGCGTCGAGGACGCCCCAGGCATAGGCCCCATGCGATCCGCCGCCCTGGAGGGCGAGGTTGACCGCCTTGCCGTCGTCCCGGTCGAGGCCTGCGCCGTCGCTCACTGCGCCGTCCAGCCGCCGTCGATCGAGATGTTCGCGCCGGTGATCTGGGACGCCGCGTCGGAGCAGAGGTAGACGGCCATGGCGGCGATCTGGTCGACGGTGACGAACTGCTTGGTCGGCTGCCTGTCCAGCATGACCTCGTTGATCACCTGCTCGCGCGTCATGTTGCGCGCCTTCATCGTGTCGGGGATCTGGTTGGCGACCAGCGGCGTCCAGACATAGCCTGGCGAGATGCAGTTGCAGGTGACCCCGAAGGTGGCGAGTTCGAGCGCCACCGTCTTGGTGAGGCCGGCGATGCCGTGCTTGGCCGAGACGTAGGCGGACTTGAACGGCGAGGCGGTCAGCGAATGGGCCGAGGCGGTGTTGATGATCCGGCCCCATTTCTGCGCCTTCATGCCTGGGACGGAGGCGTGGATCGTATGGTAGGCCGACACGAGGTTGATCGCGATGATCGCGTTCCATTTCTCCGCCGGAAACTCCTCGATCGGCGAGACGAACTGGATGCCGGCGTTGTTGACGACGATGTCGACCGTTCCGAGTTTGGCGGCCGCGTCGGCGATCATCGCCTCGACCTCGGCGCCCTTCGCCATATCCGCGCCGTTGTAGACGCACTTGACCTTGAATTCGCTTTCGATCGTGGCCCGCTCGTCTTCGATCGCCTTCGGGTCGCCAAAACCGTTGATCATCACGTCCGCGCCTTCCTTGGCGAGCGCGCGCGCGATGGCGAGGCCGATTCCGCTGGTTGAGCCGGTGACCACGGCATGATGGTTGGAGAGCGACATTATGGCGATCCTCCGGGAAATGCCGCCATGGGCGACCAGGCGCCTGACGGACGCTGCTTGCGTAAAATGGTCATATTGCATTGCAATGAAGCTTGCGAGAGGGCGAAGCGTCGCGGGTGACATTTCCGCCGTCGCGACCTAAAACATCGCCGATCAGCCGCGGCGCCTTAGAGCGCCGCCCGAGGTGTGTCTTGATGAACGCTTATCCGGCCGCCGAACCGGCATTTGGTCCACGCCCGCGCCGCGCCACCGTCGCAGCCGTCATCGGCGATGGGGCCTCCGCGGTCAAAGTCGGCGGCGGCGCTCCCGTCGTCGTCCAGTCGATGACCAACACCGACACCGCCGACGTCGAGGCGACGGCTCGGCAGATCGCCGCGCTCGCTCGCGCCGGTTCGGAACTCGTCCGCTTGACCGTCGATCGCGAAGAGGCGGCGGCGGCCGTTCCCTATATCCGCGACCGGCTCGCGGCGATGGGCGTATCGGTTCCGCTGATCGGCGACTTCCATTATATCGGCCACAAGCTGCTCGCCGAGCATCCGGCCTGCGCCGAGGCGCTCGACAAATACCGCATCAACCCGGGCAACGTCGGCTTCAAGAACAAGCGCGACCTGCAATTCGGCCAGATCGTCGAGATCGCGATCCGCAACGGCAAGGCGGTGCGGATCGGGGCGAACTGGGGTTCGCTCGACCAGGAGCTGCTGACGCATCTGATGGACGAAAACGCCGCCAGCGCCGCGCCCCTCGACACCCGCGCGGTGACGCGCGAGGCGATGGTGCGCTCCGCGCTGCTGTCGGCAGAGCGCGCCGAGGCGATCGGCCAGCCGCGCTCGAAGATCATCCTGTCGGCCAAGGTTTCGGCGGTGCAGGACCTGATCACGGTCTATCGCATGCTGGCGGAGCGGTCGGACTACGCGCTGCATCTCGGCCTCACCGAAGCCGGCATGGGCTCGAAGGGGATCGTCGCCTCGTCCGCCGCCCTCGGCGTGCTGCTGCAGGAAGGCATCGGCGACACGATCCGCATTTCGCTGACCCCGGAGCCGGGCGGCGACCGCACGCAGGAGGTGCGGGTCGCCCAGGAACTCCTGCAGACCATGGGGTTCCGGATCTTCGCGCCGCAGGTCGCCGCATGCCCGGGTTGCGGGCGGACGACATCGACGGTGTTTCAGGAACTCGCGCGCGATATCCAGGCCCACCTGTCGGCGTCGATGCCGGAATGGCGCGCCCGCTATCCGGGGGTCGAGCGGCTCAACGTCGCGGTGATGGGCTGCATCGTCAACGGCCCCGGCGAGAGCAAGCACGCCGACATCGGCATCTCGCTGCCCGGCACGGGCGAGGCGCCCGCCGCCCCGGTGTTCGTCGACGGCGTCAAGACGGTGACTCTGCGAGGGCCACGCATCGCTGCGGAATTCGAGGCGCTGGTCGAGGCGTATGTCGCGCGGCGTTTCGGCGGCGTCGAGCAGGCGGCGGAGTAGCGCTCATGTACGAGCCGCCGCTCCATCGCGAAGGCGACCTCGTCCGGCAGCATGCGCTGATCAAGGCGCGTCCGCTTGGGCTTCTGGTCAGCCATGGGCCGCAGGGGCTGATCGCCAATGCGGTTCCGTTCCGCCTCGATCCGGCCGCTCTCGAAGTACGGCGTCCTTCAGGCTCATGTGGCGCGGGCCAATCCGCAGTGGCGCGATCTTGCCGTCATCAATGAGGCGCTCGTCGTGTTCCAGGGCGTCGACCATTACGTCTCGCCCTCGTGGTACGCGACAAAGCAAGAGACGCACAAGGTCGTGCCGACCTGGAACTATGTCATGGTCCAGGCGCGCGGACCGGTCCGGGTGATCGAGGACGACGCATGGCTCGAACGCCAGATTGCGGCGCTCACGGCGAGGCAGGAGGCCGCACGGGAGGCCCCGTGGGCCGTATCCGACGCCCCCGCAGACTTCATCGCGCTCCAGCGCAAGGCGATCGTCGGGATCGAGATCGAGATTGCCGACATCCGGGGAAAGTGGAAGACGAGCCAGAACCGCAACGCGGCCGATCGCGCGGGGGTCGTCGAGGGCCTCGAGGCGCTTGGCGACGAAGAGGCGCTGGCGATGGCCGCGATTGTTCGGGAGAAGGAAGCCGGTTGAACGCGGTCTGTTTACCCGACCCACGGAATTTACCTCGGAGATTCGGCGCCGAATGCCGAAAGAATGCCGACTTGGCCAGCCGCAGAAGGAGGACGGACACATGACAGACGCGATCAAGTCTCTCTACACCGCACACGCGACAGCGACCGGCGGCCGCAACGGCCACACGCGCGCCGACGACGGCACGGTCGAGATCAATCTCTCGGTACCGAAGGAGATGGGCGGCCCCGGGAAGCCTGGAACCGCGACGCCCGAGCACCTGTTTGCAGCCGGCTACGCCGCCTGCTTCGGCGGCGCGCTCGACTATGTCGCCAAGCAGCACAAGAAGGACGCGACCGGCGCGACGATCAAATGCGCGGTGTCGATCGGTCCGCGCGAGAAAGGCGGCTTTGGCCTGGCCGTCGCACTCGACGTCACGGACACCAGCTTGCCGCAGGCCGAACTCCAGGCGCTTGCCGCGGAAGCGCACGAAAAGATTTGTCCGTATAGCCACGCCACGCGAGGCAATGTCGAGGTCAAGGTAACCGCCCACGGCGCCTGAAGCGATCCGCGAGGAAATTCCAAGCCGCCTTTGCCCTGCCGCCGCGCGACAAACCGTCGCAATGGGAGGGGAGAGGCGGCCATTGGGTGACGCAGAAGACGATCGCCACAAAAATGCTGCGGCAGCTTGCACGGCCGCCGCGGCGGGACGGGCCGCGGTCCGGCGTCGGAGAACGCGAAGCATAGGCCGTGCTCAGCGGGCTTTGCCGGAAAATCTGAAAGCCTCCGCCCGAATTCCGAACAAAAACGCGCCCTTTGACGGAGCGGCGCCACGGTTGGTGTTACGATTACGTCTTTCTGGTTGAGTTGGGTTGTGACCGGCGTCAGGTATGCGCACATTCTGAATGTTGGCCGCGTTCCCCATGTATTGGAGCTCGCCAGAGCTGCGAGCAATATTCCAGTATTTCTGTTGTACTGTCGCTCTTGTTTTCTGGGCAGTCGCATTGCATATTTGACTTGCTTGCAAGGGCGCGGGGGCTGCCCGGCGAGTCTACGACCCTCATGTTGCGAGGCGCGTCCACAGCGCATCGCGATGTCGCGAGAAAGTACTGGCACATGGAGCAGCCCGCCCCCCCGTCCGGCGAGGTCATGCGCGCTTGACGCAGGCCTGCGCGCACTGAGCGGAATCGCCGCCTACTATAGAATTGGCGCCGATCCGAAGCAGATTCGCCGCGAACTGAACCTTGGCGATCGCGCCGCCGACGATTTCGATCTCATCCGAGCAGCGCAGATGATCGGCCTGAAGGCCCGGCTGGTAACCGGCGTAGACGAAAAGCGAATGGGAAAAATCCCGACGCCCGCGATCGTTCGCCTCAGGAACGGAGCGCTTTACGTCTATGGCGGGCGGGCGGCTTCCGGCCCGTGCCGGCTGGTCGATCCGATCAGCCACGCCGCGACCGATATCCCGCTTGACGAGTTGACGCGCGAGACGGACGGTCGAGTGCTGCTGATCGCGCGGCGCGTGGGCGGCGCCGGGATCAGTCCGAAGCTGTTCGGTCTTCGCTGGTTTCTCCCGACGCTGTGGCGCTATCGCAAGCCGCTCGGCCACGTGCTTGCGGCGTCGTTGTTCGTTCAGATCTTCGCGCTGACGACGCCGCTCATCTTCCAGGTCATCGTCGACAAGGTCCTCACCCATCGCGGGTACGAGACCCTGTTCGTCATGATCGCGTGCCTCGTAGTTGTCTCGCTGTTCGACGCGGTGCTGCAATACCTGCGCGCCTACGCGCTGTCGCACACGACCAATCGGATCGATGTCGAACTCGGCCAGCGCCTGTTCGCCCATCTCCTGCGTCTGCCGATGAGCTTATTTCGAGACCCGTTCGGCCGGCCAGACCGTCGCCCGGGTGCGGGAGCTCGAGACGATACGGGCCTTCCTCACCGGACAGGGGCTGTTCTCGGTGATTGATCTCCTCTTCACCGTCGTCTTCATCGCGGTGATGTTCGCCTATTCCGTTCCGCTCACGCTGATCACGCTGGTCGCGCTGCCCGTCTATCTTGTGATCGGCTTCGCCGTGCGGCCGACGCTGCGCGACCTCATCAACGAGAAGTTCAATCGCGGCGCGGCGAGCCAGCAGTTCCTGGTCGAGACGGTGGTCGGCGTCGGGACGATCAAGGCCGCCGCGGTCGAGCCGATCATGCGCGCGCAATGGGAGGAGAAGCTCGCCGCCTACGTCAAGACGAGCTTTTCCGCCACCATGCTCGGGACCGGCGGCCAGCTCGCAATCCAATACGTCAGCAAGCTGACGACCGCGGCGATCCTGCTGTTCGGGGCCAAGGCGGTGATCGACGGCGAACTCAGCGTCGGCGCGCTCGTCGCCTTCAACATGATCGCTTCGCAGGCGGTGCAGCCGATCTTGCGCCTCTCGCAGATCTGGCAGGACTTCCAGCAGGTCCAGATCTCGATCGAGCGGCTGGGCGACATCCTCAACGCGCCGCCCGAGCCGGCGCCGCTGATGCGGCTTGCGCCGCCGACCCCCCGCGGAGCGATCGAGTTCCGCAACGTCACCTTCCGATATCGCCCCGGCGCCGCGGACGTTTTGAAAAACGTGTCGCTCAAGATTACGTCGGGCGAGACGATTGGCGTCGTCGGCCCATCGGGCTCCGGCAAGTCCACCCTGACGAAACTCGTGCAGCGGCTTTACCTCCCGACCGAGGGACAGGTGTTCCTCGACGGCGCGGATCTCAGTCAGGTCGATCCGGCGTGGCTGCGCAGCCACATCGGCGTGGTGCTTCAGGAGAACCTGCTGTTCAACCGCACCATCCACGAGAACATCGCCTTCGCCGATCCCGCCATGCCGCGGGCCAAGGTCATCGAGATCGCCCGTCTCGCCGGCGCGGACGAGTTCATCGACAAGCTCGCCGAAGGCTACGACACAATGGTCGAAGAACGCGGCGCCAACCTCTCCGGCGGACAGCGCCAGCGGATCGCGATCGCGCGCGCGCTCGCCACCAATCCGCGCATACTCATCCTCGACGAGGCGACATCGGCGCTGGACTACGAGAGCGAACGCATCATCCAGCGCAACATGCGCCGCATCGTCAGGGACCGGACGGTGATCATCGTCGCCCATCGGCTGGCTGCGGTGCGCGCCTGCGACCGCATCGTCGGCATGGCCGACGGGCGCATCGTCGAAATCGGCTCGCACGAGGAGCTGATCCGCCGCCCGGGCGGGCTCTACGCCTATCTGTGGGGCCTGCAGACGAGTCCCGGTGGAGGTCGCGGCATGAATGAGGCTGCGCGTTCGATCGTCCCGACAGGATCTCCTGGGCCGCCGGCGACGCCGACCGCAGTCGGCGCTCGCGCTTCGCGAAACGCGGCGAAGCGAGGCGTCCGACCGGGAATTTCTTGCGCCCGTCCTGGAGATTCTCGAAACGCCCGCCTCGCCCGTGCGGGTGGCGTTCCTCTGGACGATCTGCGCGCTCGTCGTCGCGGTCCTGATCCTCGCTTATTTCGGGCGCATCGACATCATCGCCTCGGCGCAGGGCAAGTTCCAGCCGACCGGCCGCGTCAAGGTGATCGAACCGGTCGAGACTGGCCGCGTCGTCGCCGTCCATGTCGCTAACGACAGCGCGGTGAAGGCCGGCGACACTCTGATCGAGCTCGACCCGTCGGCCGCGGAGGCGGACGCCAAGGAGGCCCGCGCCGATCTCGCCGCCGCCGAGGCCGAGGGCGTACGGCGTCGCGAGGCGCTCGCGGCGGCGCGCGCCGGCAGGTATGCGCCGTCGCGCGTGGTCGCCTGGCCCGAGGAGGTCGACCAGAGCCTTCGCGCGCGAGAAGAGCGCGTGCTGGCTGCGGATCTGGGCCAGCTTGCGGCGACTGTCGCTTCGTTCGACGCCCAGAAGACTCAGAAGATCGCAGAGCGCGACATGCTGACCAAGACGATCGCGACGCAGAAGAATCTGGTCGCCACTCTGCAGGAGCGCGTCGACATGCGCACCAAGCTGGTCGAGTCCCAGTCGGGCGCAAAATCCGCCGTCATCGACGCGACCGAGACGCTGCAATACCAGCAGACCCAGCTCGCCATGCAGCAGGCCCAGCTCGCTTCCGCCTCGACCGGGCTCGACGTCATCACGCGCGACTCGGAAAAGGCGGTGCAGTCGTTTCTCTCCGATCAGGCGCAGAAGCTCGAGACCGCGGAACGGCAGGCCGAGGAACACCGGCAGCGGCTCGCCAAGGCCGAGGCTCTGGTCGACAACCTCACGCTCAAGGCGCCCATCGACGGCCGCGTCCAGTCGTCGATCGTCACCAATGTCGGCCAGGTCTTGACGAGCGGGCAGGAGGTCATGCGCATCGTGCCGCAGGACTCGCAGCTGGAGATCGAGGCCTATGTGCTCAACCGGGACATCGGCTTCGTCCATGTCGGCCAGGATGCGGTGGTGAAGGTCGAAGTCCTTCCCCTTTACCCGATATGGGTCGGTCACGGCCCATGTCGTGCGCATCGCCAAGGACGCGATTCCGTCGCCGGACGCAAGCGCCATGGAGGGCGACCCCGCCCGCGGCTCGAACGCGTCCGGCTTCGCCGGCGGCGAGCGGACGCAGAACCTGGTGTTCGCGGTCGAGCTCGCGCCGCTGGGGTCCACGATCCTGGTCGACGGCGTCGAACGCCCGCTGACCTCGGGCATGGCGGCGACGGTCGAAATCAAGACCGGCTCGCGCCGCCTGATGGAATATCTCTTCTCGCCTCTCGTCGAAGTCGCCTCGAGCGCGATGCGGGAGCGTTGACCCGTCTTTGGCCCGACCGGATCGCCCGGGCGCGAATTGAACGTTTTCAGACTCTTGTCCGGGCGGCCGGGCGGCCGTCGCTTGCCGCGGCCGCCGGTTCGAAGCGCCCGGCGTCGGTCCCCTCACCCCCTGCACCTCTCCCTCCAGGAGAGGGGTTGCGAGCGTCCTGTCTTCGGGCATCTCAACGCCCGGTCGATCGGCTTGGCGCGAGTGTCCGCCTCGTTGAGCGCCAAAAGATGTGAGCGCCTCCCGTCAAGCCGGGGGCGGTAACCGGCCCGCCGGGACGATCCGGCGCGACTCAGGCGCCCGCCGCGCGCGCCGCCAGCGGCGCCTCCTGCTCGCGCATGAGGTCGCGCAGCCGGACGAGCTGCGTCTCGAGGGCGTCGAGCTCGGTCTCGTCGAGCCGCCCGAGGGTCGAGGCGAGCCACTTGTGCTGCGCCGCGATCGCCTTCTCGGCCATCGCCCGGCCAGCTTCAGTGAGATGGATCGAATGCTGGCGCCGGTCCGAGGCGAGCGAGCGGCGCTCGACGAAGCCGGCGGCCTCCAGCCGATCGAGCAGGCCGGAGATATTGCCCTTCGTCACATAGAGCCGCTTGGCGAGTTCCTGCTGGTTGACCCCTTCCTGCTCGCTCAGCGTCGTCAGCACGTCGCATTGCGGAATGGAGACGCCGATCATGCGCAGCCGATCGCCGACGGCGGCCTGCATGCGCGCCTCGAGACGGATGAGGCGAAGCCAGACCCGCATGGCGCGCTCGGATGTCGGGGGGTTGGGCATCGGGACCTTCTTTGTCTATGTTCTGCGGCTGAGCCAGGGGCCTTGCGACGCAGGGCCGTCCGGCGATTCGATTGAATTGGCGTTCTGCGCGCGTCATAGTATAGACATGAACAATCTGAGCGCCGCGATCAAGCCGCCGCGCTCGTTATTCCGGGAGGATGCGAAATGTTCGGACGGATGCAGGAATGGCCCCTGCTGATGCACAAGATCGTCGACTTCGCCGCCATCCAGTTTCCGAACCAGGAAGTGGCGTCGCGCATGGTCGAGGGGCCGATGCACCGGACGAACTATGCAGAGATCCGCGAGCGGACGCTCAAGGTCGCCAAGCGGCTCGAGCGCGACGGGATCAAGCTCGGCGACCGGGTCGCGACCCTGGCCTGGAACGGCTACCGGCACCTCGAGGCCTGGTACGGCATCACCGGCCTCGGCGCGGTCTACCACACCGTCAATCCCGCGTCTCTTTCCCGAACAGATCGCCTGGATCATCAACCACGCCGAGGACCGGATCGTCATGACCGATCTGACCTTCGTGCCGCTGCTCGAGGCGATCGCCGACCACCTGCCGAGCGTCGAGCGCTACGTCATCCTGACCGACGCCGCGCACATGCCGGCGACGAAGCTCAAGAACGCCGTCGCCTACGAGGACTGGCTCGCCGAGGCGGACGCCGACTTCCGCTGGGCCGAATTCGACGAGCGGACGGCGGCGGGCCTCTGCTACACCTCGGGCACCACCGGCAACCCGAAGGGCGTGCTCTACTCGCACCGCTCGAACGTCCTGCACTCGATGATGGCGACCGGGCCGGAGGTTCTGACGCTGAACGCCTACGATTCGGTTCTGCCGGTCGTGCCGATGTTCCACGCCAATTCCTGGGGCCTGGCGCTCTCCTGCCTGATGCGCGGCGCGCGCATGGTGATGCCGGGCGCGAAGCTCGACGGCGCCTCGGTCTACGACATCCTCGAAACCGAGAAGGTGACGATGACCGCGGCCGTGCCGACCGTCTGGCTCGGCCTGCTGCAGTACCTGCGCAAGGAGGGCAAGCGGCTGACGACCCTGAAGTTCGTCGGCATCGGCGGCTCGGCCTGCCCGCCCGAGATGATCCGCGCCTTCGAGGACGACTACGGCATCGAGGTGCGCCATGCCTGGGGCATGACCGAGATGAGCCCGATCGGCTCGGCCGGCGCGATCAAGCCGAGCCAGATCGGGCTGTCGCATGAGGAGAAGCTCGCGATCCAGGCCAAGCAGGGCTGGGCGCCGTTCGGCGTCGAGATGAAGATCGTCGACGAGGAGAACAACGAACTGCCCTGGGACGGCAAGCGGTTCGGCCGGCTGAAGGTGCGCGGCTTCGCGGTCGCCGAGACCTATTTCCGCGACGAGGGCGGCAAGATCCTCGACGACGAAGGCTTCTTCGACACCGGCGACGTCGCCACCATCGACCCGAACGGCTTCATGCAGATCACCGACCGGGCCAAGGACGTCATCAAGTCGGGCGGCGAATGGATCTCGACCATCGACATCGAGAATCTCGCCGTCGGCCATCCCGACGTCGCCGAGGCGGCGGTCATCGGCGTCCATCACGCCAAGTGGGACGAACGGCCGCTGCTCGTCGTCGTGCCCAAGGAGGGCTGCGAGCCCAAGACCGAGGAGGTCCTCGAGTTCCTCAAGCCGAAGATCGCCAAGTGGTGGATGCCCGACGACATGCAGGTCGTGCGCGAGATCCCGCACACCGCGACCGGCAAGATCAACAAGCTGAAGCTGCGCGAGACCTTCAAGGGCTACAAGCTGCCGACCGAATGAGCCGCCCGATAGGCCCCGGGCTCAGCGCGGTCCCTCGCGCAAGACGGCAAGCGCGCGCAGCGCTTTGGCTGCATGGTCGAGAAAGGCCTGCGACCGTGCGCTGCGCAATCCGGCGCTCGCCGTGACGAGATTGACGGGGAGCGTCTCCGGCTCATAGCGCGTCAGGAGGCGCTTCAGCGCGCCGGATTTCAGATCCGGCGCCGCCTGGTAGGAAAGCGGGCGCGCAACGCCCCGGCCGTCCCGGGCGGCCGTCAATACGGTCTCGGTGTCGTTGGCCATCAGCCTCGGGTTCAACCGGACGACAATCGGGGTTTCCTCCCGACCAAAGCGCCATTCGGTGGCGCCGACCCATAGAGATCCGAAGATCGTTTCGTGTGCGCTCAGCTCTTCGGGCGCGCGCGGTTCGCCGCGCCGGCTGAGATAGGCGGGGCTCGCAACGACAATGCGCCGGACGTCGCCGACATGACGCGCGACCAGGCTCGAATTGCGAAGCGGCCCAATGCGCAGCGCCACGTCGAGACCCTCCTCGATCAGGTCGAGGTTGCGATCGTTGAGGATCAACTCGACACGGACCTCCGGGTAGAGGTCGAGAAAGCGCGAGACGATCGGCGCCATGTGCCACCGGCCAAACTGGATCGGCGCTGTGACGCGCAGGAGCCCGCGCGGCGGCGCGGCCGGGTCGCCGTGAACCGCCTCCTGGTAGTCCGACAGCAGCGCGCGGGCGCGCTCCGCGAGGCGGCGTCCGGCCTCCGTCAGCGCAAGCTTCCGGGTCGTGCGTTCGACCAAACGAACGCCGGCCCGATCCTCCAGCGCGATCAGGGCGCGGGTGGTCGCCGGCGGCGAGATCCGCAACCGTCGCGACGCGCCGGCCAGGCTGCCTTCGTCGGCGATGGCGCGCAGGATCACCAGTTCTTCCAGCCGGTCGGGCAGTTGTTCCTCGAAATGAAAGAGTATCTTGCATAAATATGGATTTCCTCCAGTTTTTGCAATGATACATTCGCCCAGTTAAACGAGAGGAGGATTTGTCCATGGCTGAGCGTGAGATCGTGCTTCACGGGATGAAGCTTTCCGGCCACGTCCACCGCGTCCAGCTCCTGCTGGAGATGCTGCGGTTGCCTTATCGATACGTGGAGACCACCCGCGAGAGCCGCGCGGCCGCGGAGTTTCGCGCGATGAGCGCGTTCGGGCAGGTCCCGGTGCTGCAGGACGGCGACATCACGCTGGCCGACAGCAATGCCATCCTGGTCTACCTCGCCCGCCGCTACGGGTCCGCGGGCGAATGGCTGCCCCTCGATCCTGTCGGCGAAGCGAATGTCCAGCGCTGGCTCTCGATCGCATCCGGCGAACTGCGGTCCGGCCCGTGCCAGGCGCGCCTGATCGCCCTGTTCAAGATCGACGCCGACCCGAAGCTGGCGGCCGCCATTGCTGAAAGGCTGTTCCGCTTCATGGACCATCACCTCGCCCAGGGCGGGCCGTTCCTTGCGGCGGATCGGCCGACCCTCGCCGATCTCGCCTGCTATGCTTATACGGCGCGAGCGCCGGAGGGCGGGATTGCGCTCACGCCCTACCCGGCGCTTCGCGGGTGGCTCGCGCGGGTCGAGGCGCTGCCGCGATTTATTCCCATGGCGTCGTCCGCTCCGAGGGCCGCGTGAGCGTCGCCGCTGAGTTCATCGGCCCGTTCCATGACGACGAGCGGGCTGCGCAGCGTCTCGCGGGCTTCGGCTCGCCGGGCGCGGCGATCCGCAGCTTCATGCCCGATCCGCACCGGGTCTTCTTCGCCGGATTGTCCTATCTGTTCGCCGGCGTCGCCGACGACGGCGGCTGGCCCGTCGCGACGATCCTGACCGGCCGGCCGGGGTTCGTCTCGGCGCCCGACCCGATGCGTCTCGTTGTCGCCGCGGCGCCGTCGCCCGACGATCCCGCGTTCGGCGGCTGGCGGGTCGGAGGCGGGGTCGGCCTGCTCGGTCTCGATCTCGCGACGCGGCGGCGCAATCGCGTCGGCGGCGTCTTCTCCGCGATCGCCGCCGACGGCGCGAGCATCGCGGTCATGCAAAGCTTCGGCAATTGCCCGAAATACATCCGACGTCGCGAAGCGCGGCCGTCGCCCCGGTCGGCGTCCCCCATCGAGCGTCTAGGCGGTCTTGACGCTGGGGCCCGAAGCCTTATCCGAACGTCCGACACGCTATTCGTCGCGAGCCGCTCGCGCGAAGGCGTAGGGTCGGCGGGAGGCTTCGACGTCTCCCACCGCGGCGGACCGCCGGGCTTCGTGGGCGAGGCGGGCGACTGGCTCGCGATCCCCGATTATCCCGGCAACCGATACATGAACACCCTCGGCAATCTTCTCGGCGAGCCGCGCGCCGGTCTGCTTTTCCTCGATTTCGAGAACGGCGACGCGCTTCAACTGCAGGCGCGGGCGGAGATCGACTGGGATTTGGGGGCCGGCCGAAGGCTTCGCCTCCATGTCGAGCGCGGCTGGCGGCGTCGCGGCGCGTCGCCACTCGCGTGGACAGCCGGCGAGGATCCGCCGCATTCCTCTGCGAAGTGAAGGATTTCGGTCTCGTCCGACCTGGGTCGCTGCGCCTCCAACTGGAGGCCCGTCTTTCCGGACCCCCCGCGCGGATTGGGAATGAGCCTGACGCTTTGTCCTTGCGCCGGCGGAAAGCTTGTACTATATGGCGATCAACAACGTCTCATAACCTTGCATCAGCTTGATGGAAGGTGATTTTGAGAGTGGGCCCGGCCGGGACCCGCTCTTTTTTATTTGCCGCGAGGTCCATGGCCGCGTTGACGCCCCTTGAAGCCGACGGCGCCGCAGAGGCGCTCGATGAGCCGCGCCTGATCGAGGACGCCGGCGCGGCCATGCGCATCGGCCGGATCGCCGCGCCGGTGCTGCGCGATCTCGGCCTGCGGCTCGTGCGGGTGAAAATCTCCGCGGCCGCCGGCTCGACGGTGCAGGTCATGGCGGAGCGGCCCGACGGCACGATGACGATCGACGATTGCGAACGGGCGAGCGAGGCGCTGTCGCCGGTGTTCGACGCCGAGGATATTATGACGCAGGCGTATCGGCTCGAGCTTTCGTCGCCCGGCATCGACCGTCCGCTCGTGCGCCGAACCGATTTCGAGCGCGCGGCCGGGCACGAGGCGAAGTTCGAAATGGCGACGCCGGTCGATGGCCGCAAGCGGTTTCGTGGCCGGATCGATGCGGTCGCCGCCGGCTCCAACGGCCCTTCGGTGCGGCTCGTCGTTACCGGCGACGACGAGAGCGAGAGCGCCGTCGACCTCCCGGTCGCCGCGATGGGCGACGCCCGGCTTGTTCTGACCGAGGACCTGATCCGCGCGACGCTGCGGCGGGAGAAGGCGGCGCTCAAGGAAGCAAAACGCCGCCCGGGCGTCGAGCCCAGGCCAACGACGAAGGTGAAACGCAAAGCCGCGGCCCGCGGCGCGGCCGACGCGCCGCTAGGGCCTGACGAAGGAGACAGCAATGGCCGTTAGCGCCAACCGACTCGAACTCTTGCAGATCGTCGACGCGGTCGCGCGCGAGAAGTCGATCGACCGTTCGATCGTGCTCGCCTCCATGGAGGACGCGATGCAAAAGGCCGCGCGATCGCGCTACGGCCAGGAGACCGACGTTCACGCCGAGATCAACCCGAAGACCGGCGAGATCCGCTTCACGCGGCACCTGCTGGTGGTCGACCGGGTCGAGAACGACGCGATCGAAATTTCGCTCTCCGACGCGCAGCGCAAGAACCCGTCCGCGCAGATCGGCGACATGATCTCCGAGTCTCTGCCGCCGTTCGACTACGGACGCATTCCCGCCCAGGCCTCGAAGCAGGTGCTGGTGCAGAAGATCCGCGAAGCCGAGCGCGACAAGCAGTACGAAGTGTTCAAGGACCGGATCGGCGAGATCATCAACGGGGCGGTCAAGCGGGTCGAATACGGCAACGTCGTGGTCGACCTCGGCGGCGCCGGCGGCGAAGCGGTGGTGCGCCGCGACGAACTGATCCCGCGCGAGATGTTCCGGCCGGGCGACCGCATCCGCGCCTATGTCTACGACGTGCGCCGCGAGGCGCGCGGGCCGCAGATCTTTCTGTCGCGAACCCATCCGCAGTTCACCGCGAAGCTGTTCACCCAGGAGGTGCCGGAGATTTACGACGGCATCGTCGAGGTGCGGGCGGTCGCGCGCGACCCGGGCTCCCGCGCCAAGATCGCCGTGACCTCAAACGATTCCTCGATCGATCCGGTCGGCGCCTGCGTCGGCATGCGCGGTTCGCGCGTGCAGGCGGTGGTCAACGAACTGCAGGGCGAGAAGATCGACATCATTCCCTGGTCGCCCGACGCCGCGACCTTCATCGTCAACGCGCTGCAGCCGGCCGAGGTGATGAAGGTGGTGCTCGACGAGGACTTCGACCCGGATCGAGGTCGTCGTTCCCGACGATCAGCTTTCGCTGGCGATCGGCCGGCGCGGCCAGAACGTCCGCCTCGCTTCGCAGCTCACCGGGTGGGACATCGACATCCTGACGGAAGCCGAGGAATCGGAGCGCCGCCAGAAGGAATTCGCCGAGCGCACCAGCCCAGTTCATGGACGCGCTCGACGTCGACGAGACGGTCGCGCAGCTGCTCGCCTCGGAGGGCTTCCGCACCGTCGAGGAAATCGCCTATGTCGAGCCTCGCGAACTGGCCACGATCGAGGGATTCGACGAGGAAACGGCGGCCGAGATCCAGACGCGCGCGCAGAATGCATCTGGCCGCGATCGAGGCCGAACTCGACGACAAGCGAAAGGCGCTGGGCGTGGCCGACGAACTGAAGGACATCGAAGGCTTGACCACGGCGATGCTGGTCAAGCTCGGCGAAAACGGCGTCAAGACGCTCGAGGATCTCGCCGACTGCGCCAGCGACGATCTCGTCGGCTGGACGGAGGGCGACTCCGCCAAGTCCGGCTATCTCAGCGGCTTCGACGTCACCCGGGCGCAGGCCGACGCGATGATCCTGGACGCGCGCGTCCGCGCCGGCTGGATCGAGGCGCCCGAGCCCGCGCCGGAAGGCGAGGCGGGCAACGAAGAAGGCGAGGCCGCCTGACGGCGGCTCGGGGACTTCGGATTGCCGAACGCGCGAGCGAACCGATGAGCGGCGGGTCGGAGCGGACCTGCATTGCGACGGGGGCCAAGGGGCCGCCGGAAGCGATGCTGCGCTTCGCCCTCGCCCCGGACGGCTCGGTCGTGCCCGACATTCGCCGCAAGCTGCCTGGCCGCGGCGTCTGGACGAGCCTCAGCGCCGAGGCGGTCCGACGCGCTGTCGGCCAAGGGCGCGTTCGCGCGCGCCTTTCGCGCCAAGGCCGGACGCCCGCGCCGATCTCGCCGACGCCGTGGACGCGCTTCTCGAGCGGGACGCGCTGCAGTCGCTGGCGATGGCCAACAAGGCGGGTCTCGTGGTCGCGGGCGCGTTCAAGGTCGACGCGGCGATCGAAAACGGCGCGGTGGCCGCCCTGATCCAGGCGTCCGACGGCGCGGCGGACGGCGCGGCCAAACGCGAGCAGGCGCTGCGGGCCCGGCTCGGCGCGGCGTCCGACGCGGTCGCCCGGATCAATCTCTTCTCTTCACGTCAATTGGATTTGGCATTGGGGAAGGCAAATGTGATACATGCTGCGCTCAAATCCGGCGCGGCGACCTCGGCCTTCCTGGCGCGGGCCGAGCGGCTGCGCCGTTTTCGCGCGAGCGCGGCGGACGCGGATCCGAACACCGGCGGCGGCGACGCGCCGGCCGGGAATGCGGCGGCGCTTGGCCGAGCGGACGAATTGGCTGAAAGGCCAACCGATTAGGAATGGGCATGAACGAAACGAGCAATAGCGACAAGCCGTCCGGCGCCGCGCCGCCGAAAGCGACTCTGCACCTGAAGCGGCCGGTCGAACAGGGCACGGTGCGCCAGAGCTTTTCGCACGGCCGCAGCAAGGCTGTCGTGGTCGAGAAGGTCAAGCGCCGCGTCCTCGGCCCCGGCGAGACGCCGCCGCCCGCCGCCCCCAGCGCCGCGTCGCCGCCGAAGCCGACGGTATCGCTCGCCCCGGGCAAGGGCGCGCCGGCGCGCCCGAGCGCGCCGCCGCCCAAGACCGGCGTGGTGCTGCCGACGCTGCACCGCCGAGCAGCGGGAGGCGCGCGCCAGGGCGTTGCTCGACGCGAGGGCCCGCGAGGAGGAGGACCGCCGCCGCCAGGAGGCCGAGGCCGAGGTGCGCCGCGAGCGCGAGACCCGCGAACGCGCCGAACGCGACGCGGCCGATACGCGCAAGCGCGAAGAGGAGGCTTCGTCGCGCCCAGGAAGCCAGTCTCAAGCGTCAGGTCGAAGAGGAGGCGCGCCGTCGCCTCGCCGGCGGCGAGCCCGCCCCGCCGCCCACGACGCCGCGCAGGCCGCCGCAGCCCCAAGCCCAGCCGCTGCCCCAGCAGCCTGCGGCTCGCGGCGGCGCCGCCGCCGGCTGCTCCGCCCGCGGCGCCCAGCGCCGGGGCCGAAGAGGCCGCCCGCGTCGTCAAGCGCCCGGCCCTCGGTCCGATCCTGCCGCAGAAGGTGATGATGCCGACGCCGCGCCCGACGCGCGGCGCCGAGCAGCGAAACCGCGGCCGCCTGACGGTCACAACCGCCACCTCGGCCGAGGAGGAGCGCACGCGTTCGGTCGCCTCGTTCCGACGCCGCACCCAGCGCCTCAAGGGCGGCGGGATGCAGGACCACAAGGAGAAGATCGCGCGCGAGATCGTGCTTCCGGAGGCGATCACCATCCAGGAACTCGCCGCCCGCATGTCGGAGCGCGCGGTCGACGTCATCAAGCTCCTGATGCGCCAGGGGCGCATGGTCACGCTGACCGACGTGCTCGACGCCGACACCGCCGAGCTGATCGCCGAGGAAATGGGCCACACGGTCAAGCGCGTCGCCGATTCCGACGTCGAGGAAGGTCTGTTCGACCGTCCGGACGAGGAAGGCGCGTCGGTCCCGCGCCCGCCGATCGTGACGATCATGGGCCACGTCGACCACGGCAAGACCTCGCTGCTCGACGCCATCCGCCACGCCAACGTGGTGGCGGGCGAAGCCGGCGGCATCACCCAGCACATCGGCGCCTATCAGGTCGTCGCGCCGGGCGGCGAGGCGATCACCTTCATCGACACGCCCGGCCACGCGGCCTTCACCGCCATGCGCGCGCGCGGCGCCAAGGTGACGGACATCGTCGTTCTGGTGGTGGCGGCGGACGACGGCGTCATGCCGCAGACGATCGAGGCGATCCGTCACGCCAAGGCGGCCGGCGCCCCGATCATCGTCGCGGTCAACAAGATCGACAAGCCGGACGCCAATCCGCAGCGCGTCATGCAGGAACTGCTGCAGCACGACGTGCAGGTCGAGGCGTTCGGCGGCGACACGCTGGCCGTCGAGGTTTCGGCGACCAAGCAGATCAACCTCGACAAGCTGCTCGAGGCGATCGCCCTGCAGGCCGAGCTGCTCGACCTCGTGGCCGACCCGGCGCGCAGCGCCGAAGGCACGGTCATCGAGGCCAGGCTCGACCGCGGCCGCGGCCCGGTCGCCACCGTGCTCGTGCAGCGCGGCACCTTGCGGGTCGGCGACCTCGTGGTCGCGGGCTCGAACTGGGGCCGCGTTCGCGCGCTCATCAACGACAAGGGCGTGACCCTCAGCGAGGCGCCGCCGGCCATGCCGGTCGAGGTGCTCGGCTTCTCGGGCGCGCCCGAGGCGGGCGACCGCGTCGCCGTCGTCGAGATCGGAAGGCCGCGCGCGCGAGATCACCGAGTATCGCGAGCGCATGAAGCGCGAGAAGGCGGCGGCGCGCGGCCCTGCGGTGCGCACCTCGCTCTCCGACATGATGAGCAACCTCAAGGCCGCCGGGCGCAAGGAGATGCCGGTCGTGGTCAAGGGCGACGTGCAGGGCTCGGTCGAGGCGATCACCGCCGCGGTCGAGAAGCTCGGCAACGACGAGGTCATGGCGCGCGTCATCCACGGCGGCGTCGGCGGCGTCACCGAATTGGACGTCACGCTGGCGGAGGCCTCGAAGGCGGTCATTCTCGGCTTCAACGTGCGCGCTCACAAGGAGGCGCGCGAACTCGCCGAGCAGGCCGGCATCGAGATCCGCTACTACAACATCATCTACAACCTGGTGGATGACGTGAAGGCGGCCCTCTCGGGCATGCTGTCGCCGACGCTGCGCGAGACCATGCTCGGCAACGCGCAGATCCTCGAGATCTTCCACATCTCGAAGGTCGGCAACGTCGCGGGCTGCCGCGTCACCGACGGCGTCGTCCAGCGCGGCGCGCATGTGCGGCTCATCCGCGACAACGTCGTCGTCCACGAAGGCAAGCTGTCGACGCTCAAGCGCTTCAAGGACGAGGTCGGCGCAGGTCCAGGCCGGCCAGGAATGCGGCATGGCGTTCGAGAACTATCAGGACATGCGCGCCGGCGACGTCATCGAGTGCTACAACGTCGAGGAAATCCGCCGCACGCTGTGAGGGCGTGCGGCCGGGAAGGGCGGAACATGAGGGCGAACGTCACGCGCGCCGCCGAGGGTTTCGACCGCCGTTCGTTCACGGTGGCCGAGATCCTGCGCATGCAGGACGCCGGGATCATCTCGGAGGACGAAAATTTCGAGCTGATCGAAGGCGAGATCGTCCCGATGCAGGCCAAAACCCATGTTCACGAGCTGATCAAGTCGGCGCTGACGTTGGGCGATCGCTCGCGCGCTTGCCGGACCATCTGTGGGTTGGGCGTCGAAACGACGATTTATCTGAGCCCGAACACCTTCGTGGAGCCGGACCTCGTCGTCTATCCGAAAGGCCTGAAGCTGGAGGCCGTGAAGGGCGCCGACATCCTGCTGGCGATCGAGGTCGCCGCTGACGAGCCTCGCCTACGACCGCGGCCTCAAGGCGCGGCTCTACGCCCGCCACGGCGTCAACGAACTCTGGGTTGTCGACGCCGCGCGCAGGACGACCTACGTCCACAGCGGCCCTGATGGCGATCGCTGGCGGTCAATCGTCGAGCGGGGGCCGAGCGATGCGCTCGCGTTCGCCGCCTTGCCCGGCTTCTCGGCGCGACTGGCGGCGGTCTGACCCCTCCCTTCGGTTCGCCCGCGCGACCCAACTCCTCCGTTCCGTGCGCAGAAAGCGCCAGGTTGCATCCGATGTCCCGGTCCTCTCCGAAGTCCCACTACGCCGACCCATCGCCTCGAACGGGTCGGCGAACTGATCCGCCACGCCATGGCCGAGATTCTCGCGCGCGGCGACGTGCTCGACGACGCGCTGGAGCGCCATCCGGTCACGGTTCCCGTCGTGCGGATGTCGCCGGACCTCAAGGTCGCGATCGTTTCCGTGATGCCGCTCGGCGGCCGGGACGCGGCCGCGACGATCGACGCCCTGAATCGCCACAAGAAGGAACTGAGGACCCTGGTCGCGCGCAAGATCAATCTCAAGTTCGCGCCCGACCTTCGCTTCACCCTCGATTTCGAGCTTCGACGCGCAGGAGCGCATCGACGCGCTCCTGAAGTCGCCGGAGGTGGCGCGCGATCTCGCGCCGCGCGACGTCGCCGACGGAGAGGGGACGAGCCATGATCGACGAAGCGGCGAACGAGGCGCCGGCCGCGCCCGAGCCCGGCGACCGCAGGCGGGGCAAGTCGCCGCAGAGGCGTTCGACCCGGGTCGAGGTCAACGGCTGGATCAATCTCGACAAGCCGGTCGGCGTCTCGTCGACCCAGGCGGTCGGCCGTCTCAAGTTCCTGTTCAACGCCAAGAAGGCGGGCCACGCGGGCACGCTCGACCCGCTCGCCTCCGGCGTCCTGCCGGTGGCGTTCGGCGAGGCGACCAAGACGGTGCCGATCGTCCAGGAGGGCGCCAAGGCCTATCGGTTCCGGGTGCGCTGGGGCGAGGAGAGCGCAACCGACGACGCCGAAGGCGGCGATCGTCGCCCGCTCCGACAGGCGCCCGAGCCCGGCCGAGATCGAGGCGGCGCTTCCGCGCTTCATCGGCCTGATCGAGCAGACGCCGCCGACCTTTTCGGCGATCAAGATCGACGGCGCGCGCGCCTACGATCTGGCGCGCGAAGGCGAGACCTTCGAGATCGCCGCCCGGCCGATCCACGTCTATCGCCTCGCGCTGGTCGAGGCCGAGGTCGATACCGCCGTGCTCGAGGCGGAATGCGGCAAGGGCGCTTATGTGCGGGCGATCGCCCGCGACCTCGGCCGGGCGCTCGGCTGCTACGGCCACGTCATCGAACTGCGGCGCACGCGGGTCGGGCCCTTTTCGGCCGACGAGGGCGTTCCGCTCGACCGACTGCCCGACGATTCCGAACTGATGGCGCGGGCCATGCTTCCGCTTCAGGCCGGTCTCTTCCGAACTCGCCGCGCTTCCCGTCGACCGCAGCGGCGCGGCGATCCTGAGGCGCGGGCAGTCGCTGCTGGTGCGCGGGGCGCAGGCCTCCGAGGGCCCGGCCTGGGCGTCCTGCTTCGGCGCGCCGATCGCCTTCGGCGTGATCGAGGGCGGCTATTTCGTTTCGACCCGCGTGTTCAACCTGAAGGCATAGACGCTACTTCCAGGCGTCGAGCGCCTTTTCGAGCATCGCCTCGCCCTCGGACGACTTCTGGAAGACGAGCTTGGCGATACGATTGTCGTTGAGCAGCAGCGGGAAATCGAACCAGGCGCGGGTCTGAATGAGGTCGAGGTTGCGTGCGGCGTCCTGGTCGCCTTTGGCCAGGGCGAACAGGAAGTAGTCGTCGCCGATCTTGACCTTGACGCTGCTCAGCGCCTCCGAGGCGGTCGAGTTCGAGCTTGCGCATCTGCGGCAGGCCGACGTCCTTGAAGCCGTTGAACGGCGCGCCGTCCTGGAAGGTGAACTTCAGGTCGATCGTATGCGTGGCCTGAAGCGTCGGATCGGCGTTCTTCCGCAAGATCATCGAGGCGTGCATCTTGAGGTCGGGAATATCGGCGTCGGCCTCGACCGCCACGCCGCTCGGCTGCCCCTGCGGCGCTGGGATGGTCGACCAGACGGTCGAGCCGAGGTTGACGACCGGCTTTTGCGGGTTGTCGGCCGAGGCGATCAGCATCGCCGCGCGCGCCGCGCTCGGCAGTTGCGGCTCGGTCTGGGTCTCCTGGGGAGCATTGGCCGGCGCGGCGCCCTCGGCGGGGGGTTGCGCCGTCTGCGGCTGGCTCGCCGTCGGCGCGACGGCGACGGGGCGGGGACGCCCTCGGCCGGCGACGACTGCGCGCGCTGGGCGATCTTGGCCGGACCCTGGGCGGCTTCCGGCGCCGGCGCCGCGGCGGATTGATCGCCAGATCCTGAGGCTTCTGCCGCATGAGGATCGCGGCGACGGCGACCGACAGCACGATGCCGAGCACCACCGCGAGCGCCGCCCATGGCCATGATCGCCGCTTTCTCGACCGGAGCCGACGGCGCGACAGGCCGCAATCCTTCCGCCTCCGGACGCCCGAGGCCGACGCGTTCGCCGTCGAGCGGCGACTTCGGGCGCAACCGCCAGCGACTCGTCGTCGTCCGCGCGGCCGGCGACGATCGGCGGGGCGTCCGGCGCCTCGACTGCGCCGCGCCTGATGGCTCGGAACAACCGCGCCAAGGTCGGCGGAGGCGGGGGCGTCGTCTGCCTCTTGCGCGGCGATCACCGGCGGCGCGTCGGCGCCGTCGGCGCTCGGCGACGCCGAAACCTGAACCGGCGGCGGCTTCGGAGTTTCGCCGTGCGCGCGGAACCGCGGGTCGCGCCGAGACCGGCGGCGCTGCCGGACGTGAAGGCGCGGCCGGAGCGGAAGGGCGAGCCGGGATGGGACGGAGCTCGGGCGGACGAGCCGACGACGGCGGCGCACGCGGCTGCAGGCTGAGGCTCGCGCCGGGCGGAGGGCGTCAGCGCCGAAGGCGAAGGGACGACCGCTGGCTTTTCGACCGTGGCGCTCGCGCTGGCGCGGCGGCGGGACGCGGCTGAGCCGTTCGCGCATGCGGCGGCTGAGGGCTCTGCGGCGCGGCTTCCGCGACCGGCGGCGCGCCCGCCTGCGGAGCGCCGGTTACAGCGAATTTCGCCTCGACCGCCTCGATGGCCTTGTCGAGCGCGGTCTCCTCGCGCGCGATGTCGCTCTCCGGCAACGGCGGGCGCAGCGATCGAAGTTGCGTCACCAGCGCCTTGCGCGCGCGCTCGTAGATCGCCTGCCGGGCCGCGGGCGTGCTGGAGGGCGGCAGGTTGGCGACGGCGCGCGTGAGCAGCGATTGATAGTCAGCCATGCAACATCCGCTCGAAGGATCTCCGGCCGGTCAATCCTGGAAGGGATCGTGAACGAGAATCGTGTCGTCCCGCTCCGGACTTGTAGACAGGAGCGCGACCGGAACGCCAACCAATTCCTCGATCCGGCGCACGTATTTGATCGCCTGCGCCGGCAGATCGGCCCAGGAGCGCGCCTTGCTGGTGACGCCCTTCCAGCCCTCGATCGTCTCGTAGATCGGCTCGATCCGCGCCTGCGCGGATTGGGAGGCCGGCAGATAGTCGATCTCCTTGCCGTCCAGCCGGTAGCCGGTGGCGACCTTGATCTCGTCGAAGCCGTCGAGAATGTCGAGCTTTGTCAGAGCGATGCCGTCGATGCCGCAGATTCGCGCCGATTGGCGCGCCAGCACGGCGTCGAACCAGCCGCAGCGCCGGGGCCGGCCGGTGTTGGTGCCGAATTCGTTGCCGCGCCGGCCGATCAGCCGGCCGATGTCGTTGTCCTGCTCGGTCGGGAAGGGCCCGGCGCCGACACGGGTGACATAGGCCTTGGCGATGCCGAGCACGTAGCCGATCGCGCGGGGCCCCATGCCCGATCCGGTCGCCGCGTTGGCGGCGACCGTATTCGACGAGGTGACGAACGGATAGGTGCCGTGATCGACGTCGAGCAGCGCGCCTTGCGCGCCCTCGAACAGGATGCGCTTGCCCGCCCGCCGCTCGCGGTCGAGCAGGTCGAAGGTCGGCGCCATGAACGGCAGGACTTTCGGCGCGACCGCGAGCAGTTCGTCGCGGATCGCGCTCGCGCTCGGCGGCGGGCAGGCCGAGACCGCGCGCAAGCGGGTCGTGATGGGCGAGCAGCCGCTCGATCTTGTCGTCGAGCGCGTCCGGGCTCGGCGAGGTCCATCAGCCGGATCGCGCGGCGGGCGACCTTGTCTTCGTAGGCCGGTCCGATGCCGCGCTTGGTCGTGCCGATCTTGGTGCCGCGCGACAGAGGCCGATTCGCGATGGGCGTCGAGTTCGCGGTGGAGCGACAGGATCAGCGGGACGTTCTCGGCGATCTTGAGATTGTCGGGCGTCACCAGCGACGCCCTGACCGCGAATCTTCTCGATTTCGTCGATAAGGTGATAGGGGTCGAGCACGACGCCGTTGCCGATGACCGAGAGTTTGCCCGGGCGGACGATGCCCGAGGGAAGCAGCGCGAGCTTGAACACCTTGCCGTCGATCACCAGCGTGTGACCGGCGTTGTGGCCGCCCTGGAAGCGGACGACGACGTCGGCGCCGACCGACAGCCAATCGACGATCTTGCCTTTTCCTTCGTCGCCCCACTGGGCGCCGACCACGACGACATTGGCCACCGACGTTCGCCCTCCATGCCTCTTAAAAAGCGTGAAACCCCGGCGCCAGACAATAAGCTGAGGCCGGGGCTTATTGCGAAAATGGCCTAGACGATCGGGGTTGCCGAGTAAAGCCACGCTTTCAGGCAGGGGCGGTCAGGGCGCGCCGCACTTCGGGACGAAAGAACGGGCGTCCCCGAAGGGCGGGGCGCAAACGTTCGCGCCGCCCGACCTGCGAGCGCCGCCGGGAAAATCGGCGCGAACCCGTCTTGGATTGGCCATTGGCAATGTCCATATGCGCGGCGCGGGCGGTTAAGGCCCGAATCGGAGACCGTTATGACCCCCGAAGAACGTCAGATGCTCGCTGGTCTGTTCGAGCGCATCAACGCGGCCGGCGCGGCCCCGCGCGATCCGCAGGCCGAGACTTTCATCAACGACGCCGTTCGCGCAGCGCCGTTCGCGCCTTACGTTCTGGCGCAGACCGTGCTCGTCCAGCAGCACGCGCTCGAAGTCGCAGCGCAGCGCATCGCCGAACTCGAGGCCGCCGCGCAGCACGCGGCCCAGCCGGCTCAGGAACAGGGCAGCTTCCTCGGCAATCTCGGCCGGTCGATTTTCGGCGGCCCGCCGTCTGCGCCCTCGCAACCCCGGCCGGGCTACGATCCGGCCTATCCGCAGCAGCCCCCGCAGGCGCCGGGCTACGCGCCGCCGCCGCCGTCGGGCTACGCCACCCCGCGGCCGGGCCCGTGGGGCGGCGGCGCGCCCGCGCCCGGTCCCGCGCCTTTCCCGCAGCAGGGCGGCGGAGGCGGCGGCTTCCTGCAGAACGCCATGTCGACCGCGGCCGGCGTCGCCGGCGGCGTCGCGATCGGCAACCTGCTCGGCGGCCTGTTCTCCGGGCACTCGGGCGGCGGCCTGTTTGGCGGCGGCTCGAACGCCGGCTTCCTCGGCGGCGGCCAGCCCGGCGGGAACGAGACAGTCAACATCTTCGAATCGTCGCCCGGCAAGGACGACGGGGCTAGTTCGACCCGAGCATGCCGGACGACGCCGGCTTCCTCGACGATTCGTCGTTCGACGACAATTCGGGCGGCGGCTTCGACGACGCGTAAGCCAGCGAGGGCGCGGTCCCGGGGCCGCGCCCTTCAATTTTGGGACCGGCGTCCGGGTAGGGGCGGACGCGCACGAGCTTAGGTTGGCCGGTCGCCACCACTCTGGCGCCTAAGCCCGATTGGCGGTTTCGTTCTTTGGACGCCAGGTGAGGTCAAACAAGTCACGCCCGCCCGCCTCGTAAGAAGCTGGCGGTGGGGCCCCTCGGGCCACGCCTGAAGGCTTGGTGGCTCAGACGCTGTTGGGGGAGGTGGCGGTCGCCGGAAACGTCCCGCTCAGCGGGTTGGTTTCGTCCCAGCTGTAGCGCAGGGTTTCGAAGCGCATCGCCTTGAGGTCGATCATCAACAGACGCCCGACGAGGCCTTCGTCGCCGTCGCCGAATCCCCCGACGATCTCGCGGATGGCCTCGAGCGCCATCAGCGAGCCGAGCACGCCGCCAGCCGCGCCGAGCACGCCGGCCTCCGCACAAGTCGGGATCGTTCCCGGCTCGGGCGGCTGCGGGAAAAGGCAACGGTAGGTGGGGTTCGGCTTTCCGTCCGACCCGGTTTCGTAAGGCTTCAGGACCGTCAGCGTGCCGTCGAATTCGCCGAGCGCGCCTGTGACCAGCGGCCGGCGCTCCCAGTAGCAGGCGTCGGAGAGCGCATAGCGCGTTGCGAAATTGTCCGAGCCGTCGAGCACGACGTCGAACCGCTGAACGACCGCAGCGCGCGTTCGCCGCCTCGAGCCGCAGACTGATCGGTTCGACCGACACGTGCGGGTTGAGACGACGGATCGCCTCCGTCGCGCTCGCCGTTTTCGGCCGGCCGACGTCGTCCGTTCGGTGGATGATCTGGCGATGCAGGTTTGACAGCGCGACGTCGTCATCGTCGACGATCCCCAGCGTTCCCACGCCCGCGCCGGCCAGATATTGCAGCGCGGGCGAACCGAGACCGCCGGCGCCAACCACGAGCGACCCTCGCCGCCTTCAGTCTGTTCTGTCCGGGCCCGCCGACGCCGCGAAGCACGATCTGGCGCGCGTATCGCTCGACTTCTTCGCTCGAAAGGCTCATGGCGCTGAGCTTACACGCACGGCGGAGGCGGAGGATAGCCCGGCGGGGCCGCATTCGCCCACCGTCCCTCGCTCGGCCGGTCCTGCTGTCAGCAAGTCGTCGTCCGATGCAACGCGGCCGACGCTAGCGACGGTCGCCCCGACTCCATGCTTTCGATGCGAGTTGGGAAATCGACTGGATTCCTCTATAGGGTTCATCGGTCGCGTTGCGCGCCGCAATTATGGAAGAATTGAACTGTGGGCTTTATAGGGGCGTCCTTCACTGTGGATTTCCTTACTGACGACAGGAAATTGGGGCTATGAGCCTTCTCCGCCTCGACTTTGCGCAACTCACCTTAGTCGCCCGCGGCGAGGCGCGGTTGGCTTTCGCCAGAGCGCCGGAATTCATATGGCGGGCGCTGATGATCCTAGGGTGGGCCGCGCTTGCCATCTTTTTGGGTTCGGTCGTTGGCCTTGCAGCGGTCCTTCTGCCTCCGATGGGGGCGTTGGGGATCGTCGCCGCTGTGGGTCTGGTGCTTTTGTGGGTAATGCCGGATTTGGCCGCCGTTCCAGACCGCATTGTTCGACGTCTGTTGTTCGCTTCGTTGGTCGTTAACCTTTGCGTTCCCTATTATTACGCTATCTTGATTGAAGGCCTGCCATTCATCTCAATTCGTCGTTTGTTTACGCTTCCGCTAATCATTCTCTGTGCTATTGCGATTTCAGGCTCTGGTGAAGTTAGGCGAAGAATCGCGGATATAATAAGTAGCGATAGGTTGCTCTCAGTCTGCGTCTTTGGTTTTGTGGTTATGATATTTGTATCAATATTTACATCTATTTCGCCAGAGACGAGCCTCTCTCAATGCTCACAGGTAATTTTGGAATGGTATGTTCCATTTCTAGCAGTTCTTTATGTGATCAGGAGTGAAGCGGACATAGATTTGTCGATCCGTATTATTGCGTGGTGTTCTTTATTTGTTTGTCTGATGGGAATTATAGAATTCGTTGTCCATTTCAATATATTTTTACGTATCTTACCCAAGAGCATGTTGGCCGCGCTTGCGGCGAACAGTGTGGGTTTCGCCAATATGCTCAACGCTCCGACCGTACTGCGAAATGGCCTGTATCGGGCATCATCAGTGTATGTTGTGGGCCTCTCCTTTGCCGAATTCAACGCCATGATGGCGCCATTTGCTTTGCTGTTTCTTGTTCATGCGACGACAGCCAGGGATCGGGCGTTCGGAGGCGCCCTGCTTATGGCGACCCTCCTGGGCATATTCGTTTCGGGTTCACGAGGGGGCTACATCTCCGTTTTTTGCGCCTTCGTGGTGCTGCTCGCCGCATGGCTGCTGCGAACCCGCCGCTTCAAGCCGCTAAGTATGTCGCCGGCGGTCGGTCTCTTGGTCGGCGGCGGGATCCTGGTGGCGGCGGTCTTGGTGGTCAGTTTCTGGGGGAGAGCGCATAATATCGTGCTCGGCGGCGGTAGTGAGGCCTTTAGTGACGATTCAAGAAAGATCCAGTGGGCGCTGGGAATACCGAAGATCCTCTCGAACCCAATTACCGGTCACGGATTCGGAATGGGGGGCGATATCGTTGGCTACTTTGCGCCGGGCGCGTCATTTCCATCCGTTGATAGTTATGTATTGACAACACTTGTTGAGACTGGAGTTCCCTCGACGGTTTTCTTCTTTGGGATGCTTGCTCTTGCAATTTGGCGCGGCCTCCGGAGATACGTTCTTGACTCGTCTTGGTATGGGGCGCTCGCTGGAGGTCTTGCCTGCGCGCTGGTTGCATACCTTACCTATAGAACCGTTCTCACGCAGAGAGAAAACCATACCCTTGTTTTTGTCTTCGTCGGCTGCGTGATGCTGATGGATTACTACCATGCCCTGTCAAAGAGAGCGGCGGAAACGGGCGGCCTGTCGGCCGACGCCGATGCGGGCGGCCAGACGATGGTCCCAGTGCGTTCACCCGGAAGATCACGCCAAGCTGCGTTTCGCGGCGGCTGAACATTTTCTGGCCCGCCTATTGTTCGATTGCATCAGCAGGCCTCCGGACAAGCAGGACGCGGTCCCTTTGCGTTGATGATCGAGGAACGGCCCTATCACGGGCGTCGTGCAACGGCGGGCGTAGGCGGCGCAGCACGGATTCCGTCCAGATTGACAGGGAAGCGCGGTCCGTCTTTTGCCTCAAGCGCGGTCAGCCCTAACTTTGCCACCGAAGTCGTTTTCTTCGGCTTCCTGTGCTAGTTGCGGCCAATGGGGCTCAAAGACGTGACGACGACGGCGGGCGCCGAGAGCAGGGAACGCGCGGTGATCGGTCAAGCGCAGGCCGAGGCGCGGCGCATGGCGACCGCGCCGCAGCAAGAGCGCGAACGCATCTTCGCAACCGCCAGACGCCGCTCCGGCCGGGTGCGCCTTCTGCGCAGGATGATCCTGATCAGCGTTTTCGTGGTCGTTGTCGCCATGGTCGCGATCGCCGTCCTTGACCCCTTCGGTCCCGAAGCTGGCCGGGCTGAGCTTCTCGAACCTATCGGTGGATGGGACCAAGATTGCTATGGCCAAGCCGAGGCTGGCGGGCTTTCGCAGCGATGGACAGCCCTACGTGCTCACCGCGGCGCGCGCGTTGCAGGACGTGAAGCATCCGACCGTCGCCGAACTGCAGGACCTCGTCGGGGACATGGGAATGGCCGGGGGCGAAACGACGCGCCTTACCGCCGACGCCGGCGTCTACGACAACGTCGGCGAGCGGATGAAGCTGACCGGGAACGTGAAAATCGACAGCGCTCGTTTCCAAGTGCGGTTGCGCAGCGTGGACATCGATTTCAAGACCGGGCTATACCGCAGCGACGAACCGGTCGAGGTTCACGTCGGCGCGGGAACGACCGTGTTCGCCGACCGGGCGACGGCGCAGAACAACGGGCAGGAGCTGATCTTCGAAGGGCGGGTCAGGACGACTGTCGTGCCTCAGGGCGACGCTTCCGTCGAGGATCAGGCGAAGAGGACCAATCCATGATCGATTCCCGCGCCCTCCTGATCGGGACGCGTGTTCTGGCGCTCGCTCTGGCGCTCGGCTCCGCGGGCGCCGAGGCGGCGACCAAGCCGTCCGGTCCGCCGACGCCCGCCTCGAGCCCGATCCAGATTCTGCCGGGAACCAATTCTAAGGAGCCGATCTCGATCGACGCCGACAAACTCGTCTATTTCGACAAGGAGCAGAAGGCCATCTATTCCGGCAACGTCGTCGTGATCCAGGGCGACACGAAAATGACTTGCTCGGTGATGACAGTCTATCTTGACCGCTCGCCGTCGCCGGTCGCGCCCGCGAACAGCCGAAGGGGCGCCTGCGCACTGCGGACGGCCAGCAGGGCCCATCGCAGAATTCGGGCATCAAGCGGCTCGAAGCCGCTGGGCCAGTGACGGTCGTCTCCAAGACTCAGGTCGCCACCGGCGACAGTGGGACCTACGATAAGCTTCAGGACAAGGTGTTTCTGATCGGCCACGTCACATTGAGCGACGGCCAGAACGTCACGAAGGGCGACAAGCTGACCTACGACCTGAAAACCGGCCAGGCCACGATCGACACCAACGGCGGCAAGGCCGGGCGGGTGCACGGCCAGTTCGCGCCGAACAACAACGGCGCCGAACCGGCGAAGCCCAAATAGGAGCCGCGCATGTTGGGTCCGCGTGCGCCGTCAAATGAGGTCGTGGCGAGCGCCTTGCCGTGAGTGAAGACCTGGTGCGCGAGAACGCCTCCGGCCGTCGGTCGCGTCGGTTCGGGGCCGAGTCGAATCGGCGGCGTCGGAACGACGCCCGATGGGACGCTACCGGCGGGCAGGGGCTGCTCGCAGTCCATAATCTCGGCAAGGGGTACAAGGGCCGGATGGTCGTTCAGGACGTCAGCATTTCCGTTCGGCGAGGCGAGGCCGTCGGCCTGCTGGGTCCGAACGGCGCCGGAAAGACCACCGTCTTCTACATGATCATGGGACTGGTCAGCGCCGGACAAGGGGACGATCGAACTCGACGGACACGATGTCACCGCCTTGCCCATGTTCCAGAGGGCGCGCCTCGGGGTCGGCTACTTGCCTCAGGAAGCGTCGATCTTTCGCGGCCTGAACGTCGAGGACAACATTCGCGCGGTGCTGGAGGTCAACGAGCCCGATCGCGCGGCGCGCGAGGCGACGCTGGAATCCCTCCTCGAGGAATTCGATATCGCGCGGCTGCAGGAAGTCGCCGTCGATTGCGCTATCCGGCGGCGAGCGCCGCCGCTGCGAAATCGCCCGTGCGCTCGCCGGCAAGCCGTCCTTCATGCTGCTCGACGAGCCGTTCGCGGGCATCGATCCGATCGCGGTCGGCGACATTCAGGACCTGGTGCGCCACCTGAAAGGACGCGGCATCGGAGTGCTGATCACCGATCACAACGTCCGCGAAACCCTCGGCCTGATCGACAGAGCCTATATCATTCACAGCGGCCACGTGCTGACGGAGGGTCCGCCGGACGCCATCATCAGCCATCCGGACGTTCGCCGCTTCTACCTCGGCGAAGACTTTCGCATGTGAGGCGGGCCTGTCCGTCACTCGTCCTCGCCGAAGCGATTGGCGACCAATTCCGACAAGCGCGTCAAGCGCTTCCCTCGCGTCCGGTCCCAGACGCGGAAACTGTGATGGTCGAGCCCATGCCGGCGCCGAGGGTCAGGATGCCCATGATCGAATCGCCGCCGACGGTCTCGCCGCAGCGCGTGACCTTGATGTCGGCAAGGAACCGGTCGACGCATTGAACGAATTTCGCGGTCGCGCGGGCGTGCAGGCCCTTGCGATTCACGATCTGCATGTCCCTCGACAGTTCGACTGGCGAATTCAGGCGCGGCCTGGCCGCCTTCGTCGGAATCGAGATCGGTCATTTTCCCGAGAGAACTTTGCTTGCGACCGTGATGTACTTTCGTCCCGCCTCGCGCGCCTCGACGACCGCATGATCGAGATTGCTGGACTCCCGCATCGTCGCCAATTTGATCAGCATCGGAAGGTTGACGCCGCAGATCACTTCGATCCGGCCGCCGTCCATGACGGAAATCGCGAGATTGGACGGCGTGCCGCCGAACATGTCCGTCAGGATCACGACGCCGCCGCCGTCCTGAACCCGGGCTGCCGCATTGATGATATCGGAGCGCCGCTGCTCCATGTCGTCGTCGGGACCGATCGTGATCGTCTCAAGCTGAGACTGCGGTCCCACGACATGTTCGAGAGCCGCCCGAAAGCCAGTGGCGAGCTGGCCATGGGTCACCAGGACCATTCCGATCATCAAATATCCATCAATCGTCCGGCTCGAGCTTCCGACGTTGAAACCGTCCGCGAAGTCGCAAGCTTCCTATTTTTGTGCACTGCGGCGCATTGTTCAAGCGAAATTCCGCGCCCACCGCCTCTATTCGCGACAAGCTCCAGCCGGTCGCCGACGGAAATTGCGTTGTCAACAGCGCTGGCGGCGGAATTCAGCGCGAGCCGCGGCACAGCGACGCCCTCGACAGTCGACACGTCCGGATCGGGCAGGCCAACGGGGCCAGCTGCGATTCGGGCCGCTCAGCTCGACAACGAGCCTGACCACCATGGCGGGTTCGCTCGGCGCCGACTGCAGGCCGGCGGCGCGGCGTTCGATGAGCCCGGCCATATGAGGCGCGCCGGACGCGACGAGTCTGCCGCAGGCGGCGCGAACCCAGACCCGATCGTCGCCGATCAAAGCTCCGAATCGGCCTGTCATTTTCGCCTGGGCCAGCAATGCGAGGGCCAGCGCGCTCTTGCCCGACCCTGACGCTCCAAGGATGATCACGCCGCTTTCGCCGTAGACCACCGCCGTGGCATGAAGTCCTGTTCCGAGGTTCGCCGCCGAACTCATGCGATAAACGCCGGCAATTCGACCACGAATCGCGCTCCGGCGCCATGGCGCGCCGGCTCCTGCCGAACGATCAAGCCTTGTTCGGCGTCCGCCGTCGCTTGCCGGTTCGTCGCCCAGATCCTTCCGCCGTGGGCTTCGACGATCTGTCGCGAGATCGAAAGCCCGAGTCCGGAGTTCTGCCCAAATCCCTGACTCGGGCGATCGGTGTAGAAACGCTCGAAGATCCGTTCGAGCGCATGCGGAGGAATGCCGGGACCGTCGTCGTCGACCGTGATCACGACCCACTTCTCCGGCGGCTCGTTCTCCGAGGACCGTCGCCGCTCTTGCGAGCCGAAACGCGGACGGTTCCGCCCGGCTCGGAGAACGAGCAGGCGTTGTCGATCAGGTTGGTGACGACTTGCGCCAGGCGCGAATCGTGTCCGACCACCAGGAAGTCGGCCTCCGGATGGCGGCCGCGCCTGCTTCTCGATCGAGAGCTCGATCCGCGTGCCGTTGGCGCGCGGCGAATCCTGGGCCATCGACCACGACGGCTCGCAGCAGAGCGCGCGACGTCGACCTGGCTCGCTTCGCCGCGCGCAAGCTCGGCGTCGAGGCGCGAAGCGTCGGAAATGTCAGAGATCAGCCGGTCGAGCCTGCCGGACGTCGTGCTGCATGACGGCGATCAGGCGGTCGCGGGAATGGTCGGCATGGACGCGCGGCAGGGTCTCGAGCGCGCTGCGCAGCGAGGTCAACGGATTCTTCAGTTCATGGGCGACGTCGGCGGCGAAGCTCTCGATCGCGTCGAGACGGCTGTAGAGCGCCATGGTCATTTCGCGCAGCGCCCGCGACAGATGCCCGATCTCGTCGGTGCGGGAGGTGAAGTCGGGGATCTGTTCGCGCGACCGTATGCCGCGCCTCACCCGCTCGGCCGCCGTCGCCAGACGCCTCACCGGCTCGGCGATGGTGTTGGCAAGCGACAACGAGAGCACCAGCATGACGGAGGCCAGGACGACAAAGAAGCGGAAGATCGCCCAGCGTTCCGAGGCGATGACGCGATCGATATCGCCGCCCTGCGTCGAAAGCTGGAGCGCGCCGCGCGTAGCCATCATATATTGGATCGGAACCGCGACCGATACAATCGTTTCGCCTTCATTGTTGATCCGGGCGGCGACTTCCGTCTTGCCGAGCAGCGCCGATTTGACCTCGGGCACCGTCATTCCGTCGACGAGCCACGGATTTTCCGGTCGGGGCGCCGAAGGGGTTGCGAAGAAAGTTGCGGACAACGCCGGCGAGCCGGTCGAAAAGGCCGCGCCGCTCGGCGGAATCGGGCAGGTCGGACCGCACCACGACGCCATGCGCGGAGAGCGATCGCGAGTCGAGCAGCAGTCGGCCGTCGCTGTCGTAAATGCGCGCCCTGGTATGGGTCGGCGTGACGAGGCGATGAAGGACCGGCCCGACCCGCTCCGGATTGATGGAGAACTGGATCGCCTCCTCGTCGCTCTGGGAGGGCGCGGCCGTCTGGCCGGGCGCAAGCTGCAGAAGCTTGTCCGGGTCGATCGTGATCGCGTCGGTGTCGACCCCGGCCGAAGCGGCGACCGCCGCCGCGATGATGTCCGCCTGGGTCGTCAGGCTCTGCTCCCGGGCCGCGATGATGTCGGCCCGGAACTGGTTCAGCAGCAGGAAGCCGATCATCAGGACGACAAGGCCGCCGAGGTTCAGAACCACGATCCGGCGCGTCAGCGACGACGAAAAGCGGGCGGTCAGAAACCGCCAGGCGAAGCGAAGCCGGGCGCGCAGCCATTGCCGCCGGGTTCGCTGCGACGTCCCGGCCACGATCCGTTCGCGTTCAACTCCTGCTGTCATGGGCTCGTCCGAGCCGCCTAGCCTTCCTTGAACCGGTAGCCGACGCCATAGAGCGTCTCGATCATCTCGAACTCCGGTTCGACGACCTTGAACTTCTTGCGCAGCCGCTTGATGTGGCTGTCGATCGTGCGGTCGTCGACGTACACTTGGTCGTCATAGGCCGCGTCCATCAGCGCGTTGCGGCTCTTGACCACGCCCGGGCCGGGTCGCGAGCGCCTGCAGGATCAGGAACTCGGTCACGGTCAGCGTGACCGGCGTTCCGTCCCAGGTGCAGGTATGGCGCTCGGGATCCATCTTCAGGCGGCCGCGCTCGAGGATCTTGGCTTCGGTCTCCTTCTGGGCGCCCGCGTCCTTCGGACTGGACCGCCGCAGGATCGCCTTCACCCGTTCGACCAGCAGGCGCTGGGAGAACGGCTTCCGGATGAAATCGTCGGCGCCCATCTTGAGGCCGAACAGCTCGTCGATCTCCTCGTCCTTCGAGGTCAGGAAGATGACCGGCAGGTCCGACTTCTGCCGCAGTCGGCGGAGCAGCTCCATCCCGTCCATGCGCGGCATCTTGATGTCGAAGATCGCGAGATCCGGGGGATTGGCCTTCAGCCCCTCGAGCGCGGTCGCGCCGTCGGTATAGGTCTGGATCCGGTATCCCTCCGCTTCCAGCGATAGCGATACGGAGGTGAGGATGTTGCGGTCGTCATCGACCAGGGCGATTGTGGGCATAAGGCTCCCGTCGTCTTTTCGAATCGCGCCGCCGCCCGGGCGACGCGGCGCGGCCGCACCATCATAACCGTTCGCGGCTGAAATGTGTTCCATTTTTGGGAAATAGGCCACACGATGGCTTGAGGTAGGATCGGTGGGCCAAAACGACAAGCCCCAGCCGGGCGAAGAGGCCGGCGGGCCGCAGCCCCACAGTCCCGGCGTATGGCTTCCGCCGCTGGCCGCGCTTCGCCCTTCCGCGTCGGTTTTGTGCCTTTTCAGAGATTTGCGGCCGCATTTGCGGGCGTCGTCGTCAGCGGTCCGGAGGCGGCGGACCGCGGCGAGCGCGGTTTTTGCTAACAACGCCATTGTTTTCAAGGCTTTAGGCACGGAAACAGGCGTTGATCGAGTTGCCTCGCCAATCTTTTCAAAGGCTTATGACCGTATGGCAAATTGCCGGCTCCGGCCAGGCCTCGCGCGGTCCGTCGCGCTTGACCCGGCTTCGACGGCAGTCTTCTCTTGCGCCCGTCTCCAGTCCCAAAGGTCGCCAGCGTGAAATCTCCTGTTGATCCCCAGGCGGCGCATGTCGAGGCCGTCGCCGACGCCAAACGGCTCATGCGCCTCGCCCGCACCGGGGCGCTGGCGACGGTCGATCCCGCCTCGGGCGCGCCGTTGACGACGCTGGTCGGCGTGGCCAGCGATTTCGATGGGGCGCCGTTGTTTCTGATGTCGACGCTCGCCCGCCACACCCGGCGCCTCGCCGCCGATCCGCGCGCCTCGCTCCTTCTGACCGACGAGCCGCGGCGGGGCGATCCGCTGAACCATCCGCGCCTGACCCTGAACGGCCGCATCGAAAAGGCGGCCGGCCCGCGCGTTCGCACCCGCTATCTCCAGCGCAATCCCAAGGCGAAGCTGTACGTCGACTTCGCCGACTTCGCCTTCTTCCGGCTCGACATCGAGGCTGTGCATTTCAACGGCGGTTTCGGCCGCGCCGACGCCTTGACGCCGGCCGACATTCTGATCGCGCGCGACGCCGAGACGGCGCTGGCCGATGCGGAAGCGGCTCTGATCGAGGGCGTCAACGGGCTCGGCGATGATGCGGTCGGCCGCCTCGTCGGGCGGAAGTCGGCCGGCCGGCAGATCTGGCGAGCGGTCGGGCTCGACGCCGAGGGCCTGGACCTCGCCGCCGGCGGGGAGGCGGCTCGCGTCCAGTTCGCGCTCGCGGCGCGAGACGAGGCCGAATGGCGTCGCCGTCTCAAGGAGATCGCCGCGGGCGGGAGCGAGGCCGACCGCCGCTGACGGCCGGACCGTTGCCGAAGCGCAGGCGAACGCGCCGCCGCCGCGCTTCGCCCTCGCTCGTTTAGAGGGGCGGATAGCGATAGACGAAGTGGGGATAGACCTGCTCGACGAACAAGCCCTGCTGGACCAGGCGTTCCTCGGCCGCCTGCATCGCGCCGATGCAATCGGACGCCAGCGGGTCGTCAAGCGTGATATACGACCCCGGAACGGCGTGGCGCTTGGAGAATTCGATGGAGAACACTGCCGAGTTGTAGACGTCACAGTCGACATGGGAGAGAAAGAACCTGCGGTCCTCCGGCGCGATCAGTCCGACAGTGTCCTGGAACAGGCCGCGCAGGATGATGAGATTGTCCAATCCCTCCTCCTCACGCGCTTGTTCAAAACCTTGAAGATCGACGTCGGAGAAGCCGCCCGCCCTGTGGCGATCGAGTTCCTCGTGCGTGTCGGGCATTCCCTCGAAGGTGTCGAGCGCGAAGACCTTGCAATCGGTGCGGAGACGCTTGGCCAGCGCGGCAAGAAAAAGCGCGCCGCCGCCCTGAAAGGATCCGTACTCGATAATGTTAGCCTCTCTAATCTCCGAATATTTAACGATCAAAAATAAATTCATAAGCTTTTCGACCGTTACGATGCTCCGGCCGCGCGCCGCCTTGATGGCGGCGATCCAATCGGGGTCATCGAGAATAACTTGGGTAAAGTACCCAAATTCAATTCCACTACCTCTTATGTAGCCGGCTTCAATGTCCCGCCGGTTCTTAATCCCTTCTCGCCCGCGCTCGCTTCTCTGAAGGTCAGCGCGCAGGAGCCGTTCGACGCCGGCGTAGTCGCCAAGGTCGAATTCGACTGCTGAGATCGCCGCCTCGACGTCCTGTCGGCAATAGAAACGAACCTCGCACTGCGACAGCGGCTCAGAAAGACTGGTCGCAAGCTCGACGGGTCGATTGCCGAGGAGGCCCAGATCGACTTCGCGCACGGCCAATACGCGCGTGCCCTCCTCCACCGCGAGGTCGACATACGCCCGACCGCGCTTTGGACCGTTAAAGGTCACCCGGGCCACGCAAGGACCGGCGGGCAGATTCACATATGGGCCGTAGACGCCGCATCCCGACGAGGAATTGACCTCGATCATTCCCTGACGCCGCTTGCCCACCGTGGTGCGGAGCGCCGGGTGGTCAGCGGAAAAAGACAACGTCTCCATCATGGTTCCTGTTCGCTCGGCGCGTTGGAGGGGGAACGTTTCTTCGCTCCCCGGTTGAAACGCGGTTTGAGCGGACGTTGCGGCAAAGGCCCAGAAACGGCCAAAGCGGTCAAGTCGCGCTCGACGAAACCCGACGGCGTCAACATCGCAACGTCAGCCGGCTGTCAGCGGACGCGGGCGCCGGGGACGGTCGGAGCGCAAAGAGCCGCCTTCGACCGCTTCCGTCCCGACCGCCCCACTCGAGGCGTCGCGGCCGTCGGCGATCTTTGGACCGACAGGTGGATTGAGCCGCCCTTCGCTGGTCGCGCCCGGTGACAGTCGGCGCCATCCGCCTTAAATAGTCCGCCCATGCAACACGGACAGGCGAGCCGTACCGCGCTCAGCGCGGCGGGGCACAGGGCGGCTCATCAGGCGATCGAGGGAGGACTCGTGTTCGCTGATCCGCTGGCGGTCCGCATTCTCGGCCGCGACGCTGACGAAGCGATCGCCTTTTCGAAGGCCCAGCCGCAGCGGCGGGCCTTAAGGTTCTTCGTCGCGATGCGGAGCCGCTTCGCCGAGGACCAGGCGCGGCGCGCGATCGAGGCCGGCGTGCGGCAGATTCTGGTGCTCGGCGCGGGGTTCGACACCTTCGCCTACCGTCTCGAGCCCCGTGAGGGCCTCGCCGTTTTCGAGCTCGATCATCCCGCGACCCAGCGCGACAAGCGCGCCCGTCTCGCCGCGGCCGGCATTGCCGAGCCGGCGCATCTCGCCTTCGTCGCGCACGACTTCGAGCACGGCGGCATGACCCAGGCGCTGGCCGCCGGCGGTCTCGACGTCGGTCGCCGGACTTTTGTCCTCTGGCTCGGGGTCACGCCATACCTCACCGAGGAAGCGGTGTTTGAGACCCTCGGCGCGCTCGCCTGCTTTCCCGGTGGGGCGGAAGTCGTGTTCGACTACGCCAACCCGCCGCACAACATCGAAGACGAGGACGTGCGCGACTACCACCATGCGATGGCGGCGCATGTGGCGGCGAGCGGCGAGCCGTTCCGCTGCTATTTCGAAACCGACGCGCTGCACCAACGCGCCCGCGCGCTGGGTTTCGTCGACATCGAGGATCTCGACCGCGCCGCGCTGGTCGAGCGCAGTCTGCCGCATCTTCCGGCAAAGCCCCGTCCCGGGCCGGGCGGCCACGTCGTCCGGATGGCGACGCGTTAGGACGACGCTGTCAATCGGAGGGGCGGCGTCTCGCCGCCCACGGAGCGCGTCGCCACGGAATCTGCGGGTCGGCCCGGGTCGCCGTGCAGAGTGGCTTTTGGCGTAACGCCTCACAGTCTTGACAAGATTGCGCCACAAACATCCAAGTCTAGCTTACCAACTGTTCATGTCGTCGCCATCGCAGCGTAAACGACGCTCCAGCATAAGGGCTCCATGGCGCTGGACGACAACAGTCCGGCGAAAACATAAAGTATGGAGTCTCCAAAGTGGGCAACCTGTTTTCCATTCGTCCGAGCCGGCCGAAGTCCGTGCGCGCGGCGTTGCTTGGGGCGGCCGCGATCACCGCGATCGGCGCGGTGACGATCGAGGCGCTGCCGCTTTCCAGCTATTCCGCCGTCGCCGCCACCGCCATGACCTCCGCCGGCCCGGCGTCCTTCGCCGACGTCGTCGACCACGTCAAAGGCGCGGTCGTGTCGGTCAAGGTCAAGATCGATGAAACCAACGCCTCGCGACGAGGGCGACGCCCAGCCGATGCCCAATATCCCGAAGGGCGGGCCGCTCGAGAAGTTCTTCCGCCAGTTCGGCGCGCCCGGCATGGGCGAGCCGGTTCGGCGACGATGAGCGCAGCGCCACCACAGCGGCATGGCCCAGGGTTCGGGCTTCTTCATCTCCTCCGACGGCTACATCGTGACCAACAACCACGTGGTCGAGCACGCGACCGACGTCACCATCACCACGACCGACGGCAAGACGATCCCCGCGCGCGTCGTCGGAACGGACGCCAAGACCGACCTCGCCCTGTTGAAGGTCAAGGAAGGCTCCGACTATCCCGTATGTGTCGTTCGCCTCGCAATCGCCGCGGGTCGGCGACTGGGTGATCGCGGTCGGCAATCCGTTCGGCCTCGGCGGCACCGTGACGGCGGGCATCGTCTCGGCGCGCGGCCGCGACATCGGCGCCGGCCCCTATGACGACTTCCTGCAGATCGACGCGCCGGTCAACCACGGCAACTCGGGCGGCCCGACCTTCAACGCCCAGGGCGACGTGGTCGGCGTCAACACCGCGATCTTCTCGCCGTCGGGCGGCAGCGTCGGCATCGGCTTCGCCATCGCCAGCGACGTGGCCAAGACCGTCGTCGCAGCAGCTCAAGGACAACGGCAAGGTCGCGCGCGGCTGGCTCGGCGTGCAGATCCAGCCGGTGTCGCAGGACATCGCCGACAGCCTCGGCCTGAAGGACGCCAAGGGCGCGATCGTCGACAAGGCCGAGAAGGACTCGCCCGCCGCCGCCGCCGGCCTCAAGGACGGCGACGTGATCACCTCGGTCAACGGCGAAGCCGTCGCCAACTCGCACGACCTCGCCCGCAAGATCGCGGCGCTGGGGCCGAAGAAGGAGGCCGAACTGACCATCGTCCGCAACGGCTCGCCGCAGACCGTCAAGGTCATGCTCGGGCTCGATGTCGGACGACCATCAGGCCAAGGCGGACGAACCGCGAGCAGCGCGGCAAGGACGCCATGGCGAAGTCGGCATGGCGCTCGAGCCCGCGACCGCGGTCGAGGGCGCCGGCAAGACCGGCGTCGTGGTGGCCGGAGATCGACCCCGAAGGCGCGGCCGCGCAGAAGGGCCTCCAGACCGGCGACGTGATCCTGACGGTCGGCGGCAAGTCGGTGTCGCAGCCTTCCGAGGTCGCCTCGGCGATCGACTCCGCCAAGGTCCGACGGCAAGAAGTCGGTGCTGATGCAGGTCAAGAACGACAACGGCACGCATTTCGTCGCCCTGCCGACGGAAGCCGTGTCGTAACCGGGAGGCGGGGAGATCCGGCGGAGGGGGTGTCACCCCTTCGCCCCCCTCGCCGGGTCATGCGGCAGGCCAATTCCCGAACGGGGGCGGCCTGCCGCATTTTTTTGATCTCCGCCTGAACGCGTTCAGGGTCCGGGCTCGTCGGAATCCCAATAGGGCCGCTTGCCGAACCGCTCGACCAGGAAGTCGACGAACGCGCGCACTTTCGGCGACAGGTGGCGGGAATGCGGATAGACCGCGCTCATCGCCAGGTCCTGCGGAATGAAGCGGTCGAGCGCCGGCGACGAGCGCGCCTCGCGCGAGGTCCGCGCCGACGATGAAGGTCGGCAGCATGGCGATCCCGAAGCCGGCGAGCGCCATGATTCTCAGCGCGTCGCCGTTGTTGGCGCTGACCCGGCCGGACACCGGGACGAGCGGCGGCTTGCCGTCCGCGTCGACGAATCGCCATTCCTGCGTGCGCGAGACATTGCTGTTGCGCAGGCATTCGTGCGCTTTCAGGTCGTCCGGGCGCCTGCGGCGTCCCGCGGCTGGCGGAAATAGTCGGGGCTGGCGCACAGCGTCCGGCGGATCGGGCGCGATCCGCCGCGCCATCAGGCTCGAATCCGGCAAGGCGCCGATTCGCAGCGCGACGATCGAAGCCGTCGTCGACCAGGTCGACGAAACGATCGTTGAGCGAGAGCTCGACGTCGACCTCGGGAAAGCGGGCGAGGAATTCCGGCAGGGCCGGCGCGAGATGCAGAAAGCCGAAGCTCATCGGCGCGCTGACCATCAGCCTTCCGCGCGGGCTCGCCTGGTGCTGGCCGAGCGCCCGGTCCGCGTCGTCGAGATCGGCGAGAATGCGGCTCACGCGCTCGAAATAGGCGCGGCCCGCCTCGGTGAGATTGAGCGAGCGCGTGGTGCGGTTGAACAGCCGCGCGCCGAGCTCGGCCTCGAGCGCCCCGACGCTTCGGCTGACCGCGGATTTCGACGACCGGAGCCGGCGCGCGGCCTCCGAGAACGACTGGGTCTCGGCGACCCTGACGAACGCGTCCGAGGGCGGCGAACCGGTCCATATTGTTGCTCCATCAGCAACAGTCATGTGCCCAGAAATGTAAATTGTTTCGCGAGGCGCGCGCAAGGATAACCGATTGCGGGTCCGGTGCCACTCGGTCGGAGCGGCGCATCGCACGCGTCCTTGCCGGCGTCCGCCCATTGGGATGCGCATGGATCTGATCTCAACAATCCCTTCGCGCCGGTCCTTGCGGCCTGCGTCGCAGCGGCTCTGGTCTTTGCGGTCGCCGCCCGGCTGACGGGTCGCTCGAAGTGGCGACGCTGGCCGCGCCCGTCGTGTTTCTGGCCGGCTACGTCGCGACCTATCAGAAGATCCCGCCCTTCCCGCCGGTCGGGGCCGCCAACAAGGTGTTCTATGTCGCGCTCGCTGCGGCGCTCGCCGCCGCGGCGCTCGACGCGGTCGGCCGGCATTCCGCGCCCGGCGCTGGCGGGCGCCGCATCGCTGCTCGCCGCGGCCTGGGTCGGCTGGACCAAGCTCGCCGATCCGGACGCCGTGACCGCTTGCGATTTTCGTGGCGCTGGTCGTCGGCGGCGGCGTGGCGCTCTGGGGCCTCGACCGCCTCGCGACCCTGTCGGCGCCGTTCGGCGGCGGCGCGGCGGCGCTGGCCGGCCTCGCCGCGGTTTCCGTCGCTCGCGGCGCCGACGGTGCTGTTCGGCGGCTCGTCGACCGGCGTCGGCGTCTGCCTCGGGCTTGCGGCCGGGGCGGCGCTGCTGTCGGCGGAAAATCTCGGCGTCGGCCGCATTCTCGGGTCCGCCGCCATGCTGGGCGCCGGCGGCGGCCTGCTCGCCAGCCTCGACACGCTCGCGCTCGTCACCCGGCGCGCCGACCCCTTCGCCCTCGCGCTGATTGCGCTTGCGCCCTTTCTCGGCCCCTGGGCCGTTCGCCTGTTGCCGCCCGCCCTGCAAGAGCCGTCCCGCCGTCGCGTGGATCGTCTCCGGGCTGGCCGTCCTGTCACCGCTGCCGGTGATCGTGGCGCTTCTGCTGCTGCGCCACGACAATCCCCTTGGAAGCTGAGGATCCTCAAACCATGCGCTCTACTCGCCACGCTCGCCTTCGCCTCGTTCGCCGCCGCTCGGCGTCGCCGCGCCCGCCTCTCGCCGCCGACTACAAGATCGACCCGGCCCATACCCACGTCCTGTTCCTGGTCAACCACCTCGGCTTCTCGAACATGATCGGCCTGTTCTCCGACACGACCGGCACGATCGCGTTCGACCCGGCCAATGTCGCGGCGAGCAAGCTCAACGTCGACGTCAAGACCGCGAGCCTTCAGACGCAGTTCGGCCCGCGCGACGCCGACCTCAAGGGCGCCGACTGGTTCAACGTCGCCGAGTTCCCCGATATGACCTTCGTCGGCAAGACGCTACACGAAGAAGGGCGACAAGACCGGCGACGTCACCGGCGACCTGACCCTGCTCGGCGTCACCAAGCCCGTCACGCTCGAGGTCACCTTCAACAAGGCCGGCGTGCGTCCGACCGACAAGGCCGACACCGTCGGGTTCTCCGCCCGCGGCTCGCTGAACCGCTCGGACTTCGGCATGAAGACCTTCATCCCCTACATCGGCGACAAGGTCGACCTGATCATCGAGAGCGAGGCGACGCGCTGAAATCGCCGCTCAGCTCTGGCGCCGGCGCAAAATCATTCGAAAATCGGGAAAGTCGCTCGCTCACGCGGACGTCTTTTTTGTTTTTCAGTGCGGCATTCGTCGGACTTTTGTTCACGACCGCAACTTTTGCTCGACCAAAGATACGAAAGTTCTTGCATTTGTTGCGGCGCAGCACTAACTTCTGCTCTGTGCGGTGCAGGTTTGCCCGCACATGCCCTCCTTGGGCGTTTCCTCCCTAGACTTGAAGGCCGCCGAAAGGCGGCCTCCTTTTTTATGGGCCGGCCCACGAGCGTTCCCCTGCGCCCTGCGCGACTGTCAGAACGGCGCGCGACCCAGCCGATGCGACCGGGTCGGGAGCCTTCGGCTCGCCGGGCCTCCGAATGGAGCGCCTCGCGAATGAGCCGCTGGGTCGACTCCTCGAAATAAAGACGCAGATCAGTGATCCCCTTGGAGCCGTCCCTCCCAGCGGCGCAGCAGCGCAGCCTGGCCGCTCACGACCGTTAGCGTCGCCGACCGGCGAACGCCTTGGCGAGGAACTGGCCGCCGTGGCGCAGGCCGCCCGCGTCGATGCCGTGGCCGACGCCGAAGGAAATATGCCACTGGGTCGGGATCTCGGCGCCCGCCAGGGCTTCGGCGGCCATGAACATCGCGTCGATCGGAATGAGCGGGTCCTGGTCGCCGTGGATCGAGCAGCACCGGCGGCGGCGCGCCGCGCGCGTCGCGCGCTGTGGCCTCGCTCAGCTTCTCCGGCCCGACCAGCATGCCCGAATAGCCGACGATCGCCGCCGGAGCGAGCCGGCGGCGCAAGGCGACATGCAGCGCCATCATCGTGCCCTGGCTGAAGCCGACCAGCGCCAGCCGCAATTCGTCGAGGCCGAGGCGCGCAAGCTCCGCGTCGAGGAACGCGTCGATCGCCCCGCGCGCCTTGACCACGCCGTTCCAGCGCTCCTCCGCGCCGGCGGGATCGTCCGGCGGCCGGTTGGCCAGGGCGAACCATTGCCGGCCTGTCGGCGAGGCGGCGCAGCGCTCGGGCGCGTTGGGCGAGACGAAGGCGGCGTTCGGCAGCAGCTGGCGCCATTGGCGGCCGATCTCGATCAGGTCGTTCCCGTCCGCGCCGTAGCCGTGCAGGAAAACCACCAGCGCGGTCGCCCGGCCGCTGCTCGCCTGTATCCGGGGTCCGTCCAGGGCGACGCTCATCATGCTTGCTCCAATCCGAGCCTCTTCGGAACGCCGGACTTAGCCCGATCCGTCGGCGAGGGCCATCCCGGAACGCGTCTTCACCGCGCGGTAGTAGGCCCACAGCATGCGCGCGGCGACGCCGCGCCAGGGGCGCCAGCGCTCCGCGATCCGCTCGAGCCGCGCGGCGTCGGGCCGCGATTTCAGCGCCAGCGCCAGTTTCGCCGCCTCCTGCAGGGCGAGATCGCCGGCCGGGAAGGCGTCCGGATGGCCGAGGCAGAACAAGCAGGAAGATGTCCGCGGTCCACGGGCCGATCCCCTTCACCGCGACAAGCGCGCGATGGGCGTCCTCGGCGTCGAGCGCCGACAGGCCCTCGAGGTCGAGGCGGCCTGCGGCGATCGCCTCTGCGACCGCCCTCAGCGCGCGGATCTTGGCGCGCCGACAGGCCGCAGCCGCGCAGAGTCCTCGTCGGTCGCCGCGGCCAGTCGCGCCGCTTCGAGCGGCGCGATCCGGGCCTCGAGCCGGCCGAAAATCGCGCTGGCGCTCGCGACCGAGACCTGCTGCGACACGATGATCGCCGCGAGCCCGGCGAATCCCGGCTCGCGGCGCCTGAGCGGCGGCGGCCCGCCGATGGCGAGCAGCCGCCCGACGAATTCGGGATCCTTCCGCCGCAGCGCCTCGGCCGCCGCGGCCAGGGTCGCTTCGTCGGCGATCGGCGGGCCGGGGTGATAGATCCGCCGTCGTCGCCGGCGGCTTCGTCCGCCTTGCGCGCGGCGCCGCTTCATGCATCCGCTTCTCCGCCATGCGCCCGACGCCCATTCCCGTTTCGCCCGTCCTGCGGTTCGCGCCGTCGCCGAACGGCGCGCTGCACCTCGGACACGCCTATTCCGCGCTCTGCAACCAGCGCCTCGCCGAGGAGACCGGCGGACGCCTGCTGCTGCGCATTGAAGACCTCGACCGGACGCGCTGCAAGCCGGCCTTCGAGGCGGCGATTCTCGACGACCTCGCCTGGCTCGGCGTGCGGTTCGACGGCGTCGCCGCGGCGGCAGAGCGAGCACGGCGACGACTATGCGGCGGCGCTTCGCGCGCCTCGAGTCGCGCGGTCTCGTCTATCCGTGCTTCTGCAGCCGGGCGGAGGTCGCGCGCGCCGCCGCAGGGGCGCGATCCCGACGGCGCGCCGCTCTATCGGGGCGCCTGCCGCGCCTTGTCGCCGGCGGAGAGGCGGGCGCGCCTCGCGCGCGGGCGACAAAGCGGCCTGGCGGCTCGACATGGCAGCGCGCCGTCGGCGTCGCGCCGCCGCGGATCGTCTGGCTCGAGTATGGCGAGGGGATCGCGGCCGAGGAGCGGCCGGCCGATCCGGCGGCCTGGGGCGACGTCGTTCTGCGGGGCCGCGACCTGGCCGCGAGCTATCATCTGGCGGTGACGGTCGACGACGCGCTCCAGGGGGTCACCGACGTCGTGCGCGGCCGGGACCTCCTCGCCGCGACCTCCGTTCATCGCCTTCTGCAGGACGCTGCTCGGCCTGCCCGCGCCGCGCTATCGTCACCACCGCCTCGTGCTCGACTCCGACGGCGGCAAGCTGTCGAAAAGCCGCGGTTCGCCGACGCTCGCCGCGCTGCGGGCGGAGGGCGTGACGGCGGAGGCCATTCGCGCGGCGCTGGGCTTCGGCGGCCGACGGGCGACGCCGGCCTTCGCAGTGGTCGTCGCTGATCGTTCAGTTGAGCTTGGCGGTCACGCCGGCGGCCGGCTTTTCGACCGCCTCCGCGTCGGCCGAGGGCGCCTGCGATCGGAGCTGGTCGATCCGGTCGCGCTCGCGCCTGAACGCCGCCAGCATCTTGCCGTCGAACTCGCGCGTGCGGGCGAGCTTGATCGCCATCGGGTCGACGAAGTTGCCGTTGATGATGACCTCGTAGTGCAGATGCGGCCCGGTCGCGAGGCCGGTCTGCCCGAGATAGCCGACCACCTGGCCCTGGGTGACGTGGGCGCCCTCCGCGACGCCCGCGGCCGAAGCCCGACATGTGGTTGTAGGTCGTCACGTAGCCGTTGGCGTGCTGGATCTCGACCCGGCGGCCGTAGCCGGAGTCCCACCCCGCCTTGATGACGACGCCGTTGCCGGCGGCGAAGATCGGCGTGCCGATCGGCGCGCCCCAGTCGACGCCGGTGTGCATGCGCGTGAAGCCCAGGATCGGGTGAAAGCGCATGCCGAACGGCGAGGTGATCTCGCCTTCGGCGATGGGCTTGCGCAGCAGGAACTTTCGGTTCGAACGGCCGCTCTCGTCGTAATAGTCGACGCTGTTGTCGTCCGGCGCCTGGAAACGGTAGTATTTGTAGGTCTGATCGTGGACCGTGATCGTGGCGTAGAGAAGCTCGGGCCGCGGATCGATGTCGTCGGGGTCGGAAAAGAAGGCCTCGATCGAGTCGCCCGGCGACGTCGAGCGCTGGAAGTCGACGTCGTTGGCGAAAACCCGGGTCAGGAGGTCGATCATCGGCTTGGGCAGGCCCTGCTTCAGCGCCGTCTCGTAGAGGCTCTGGTAGAGGCTCATGCCGCCGGAATCGCCGTCGTCGGCCTGCGGCTTGCGCGGCCCCGCGGCGGCCTTGGTCGAGACCGGCGCGTAGGCTCCCGGCGTCGTTGATCGCGACCGTCGCCTTGAGCTGGTCGTCGGCATAGACCGAGACGCGGGCGATCCTCGGCTTGTCTCCGCGCACGCTCGGCTCCTCGGGAAGCAGGATGATCTTCTGGCCCTCGCCGACCGGCGATTCGCCGCGCTTCACGCCGAAGGCCGCGAGGATCGCGGCGGCCGCCTCGGGCGTCGCGCCGTTGGCCTTCAGGACGTCCTCGAAGCGTTTCGCCGTGCCGCATCTGGACCAGCTTCTCGGTCGGCGAGGCGTCCTCGGCTCCGGCGGACTTGGCGACGTTCGTCACGTTCTCCGGGATCATGCGCACTTCGATCGAGGCGAACGGCGCGCTCGGGCTGACGCTGCCGACGGTCGCATAGGCGAGCGCGGACGCGAGCGGATCGCCCGCGGCCTGGCTCGTGCGCATCAGCATGAGCTGGGGCGGCAAGCGGCTGGGCGGGCGCTCTTCGGCGTCTCGGGCTGGGCCTTCAGCGTCTCGACGACCTGCGCCTGCGCTTCGGTCGCCGACAGTTCGCCGGTCGCGAGGCTCGCGTCCTCGGCGGTCAGGTCCGTCGTGCGAAACGTCACTTCGGCGTCGTCCTGCACCGGGCCGGGATCGGGCGCGGCGTCCGCGGTCTCGGCCCTGTTGGTGAGCTTGAGCGGATTGAAGGGCGGGACCGCGTCGGCGAAACCGGTCGGCGTCAGGGTCAGGGTCGTCTGCAGCCGCGTGAAGGCGCGCGCCTTCACCACCTCCTTGTCGCCGACCTTGATGGTCGTCGGAACGCTGTAGGTCTGCTTGTCGGAGACGATGTCGACCGGACGCAGCAGCCGGTCGCCCTTGCCGGGGCTGACGCCTTCCTCCTGCGCATCCGTCGGGGCGGCGCCGGTCGACGAATTCCGGCGCGTCGGCGAAATTGGACTGGCTGTCGAGATCGAAATAGAGCGCGGCGCCGATCAGCGCCACGCCGCTCAGGCCGGTCAGCGCCGCGCCGGCGAGCCAGCGCAGCGACGCGCGGCGGCGCTCGGCGCGGTCGAGCCGGTCGTCGCCGAGGCGGATCGGCGGCTCGACGCCAAGCTCGACGCCGACGACGGCGCGGTCGCCGCGCGCGACAAGACGAGGAAAAGCAGCGGTTGCTGTCGTCAAAACGTGTCTTTCCGCTCGCTCCCGTCGCCTCGAGACCGCCCAGGCGAGCGATCCTGCGAGTGTTAGCGCCGCGTCCGGCGCGAGCGCAATCGCACTGCCGGGGGCGGAGTCGTTCGGCGCGGCTATCGCCCTCAACCGTGGCGAATGCGCGGCGCGCCTTGATTTTCTCGGGACTTTCGATAGCCGTCATCAACGCTGTGACAAATTTTTCAAAAAAGTGTTTGACAGCCAAAATCGATCCCCCTATATCGCGCACCACCGACGGCGCTGCCGCGACCTGCGGCCGGCTCGTTATCTGGTTTCAGATGCGAACGATCGAACCTCCCATCTGCTGAGAGGCGGGTGAGAGAGGTTTTGGTCGTTTTTCGGTCGCCTTCGGTCGGGCGGCCATAGGTTGAAGGTTTTCGGGTTTCGGTTAGGGCTTGGCGGGCGGGTTGCTCGTTTGCTTCGACTGGGGCTTGTGGGGGGCTGGGCTCGGCTTCGGGCTTTGGTTTCCTGTGCTGTTTGACAATTTCATCGGAAGGAAGAGAGACGTGGGCGGCGTAGTCCTTGCGTCTGGGCTTCGGTTTTTGTTGGGTTTGGGTTTGGCTGAGAGCTTGAGGCCTGATTTGGCGGGGATGGGCTCGGAGAAGAGACTTAACGACGGTCACGTTTCAAACACCATCGCGTTTTTTGAGCCGTATTGGGCTTTTGGAACGTCGTGAGACGGGTCCTGGGGTTTAGGGGCGTTTGGAGCGCGAGTGTATGGAACTCGTCAAGAGTAGCGCGGGGCGTCGTGAGGCGTCCCGAGCCAGAGTGACCAGTCGGGATTGAGATCTTCAAGTTCAACTTGAGAGTTTGATCCTGGCTCAGAACGAACGCTGGCGGCAGGCTTAACACATGCAAGTCGAGCGCCCCGCAATGGGGAGCGGCAGACGGGTGAGTAACGCGTGGGAACATACCCTCCGGTTCGGAATAACTCAGGGAAACTTGAGCTAATACCGGATACGGCTTAGCGGCGAAAGATTTATCGCCGGAGGATTGGCCCGCGTCCGATTAGCTAGTTGGTGTGGTAACGGCGCACCAAGGCGACGATCGGTAGCTGGTCTGAGAGGATGATCAGCCACATTGGGACTGAGACACGGCCCAAACTCCTACGGGAGGCAGCAGTGGGGAATATTGGACAATGGGCGCAAGCCTGATCCAGCCATGCCGCGTGAGTGATGACGGCCTTAGGGTTGTAAAGCTCTTTCGCCAGGGACGATAATGACGGTACCTGGATAAGAAGCCCCGGCTAACTTCGTGCCAGCAGCCGCGGTAATACGAAGGGGGCTAGCGTTGTTCGGAATTACTGGGCGTAAAGCGCGTGTAGGCGGGTCTTTAAGTCAGGGGTGAAATGCCAAGGCTCAACCTTGGAACTGCCTTTGATACTGGAGATCTTGAGTCCGGGAGAGGTGAGTGGAACTGCGAGTGTAGAGGTGAAATTCGTAGATATTCGCAAGAACACCAGTGGCGAAGGCGGCTCACTGGCCCGGAACTGACGCTGAGACGCGAAAGCGTGGGGAGCAAACAGGATTAGATACCCTGGTAGTCCACGCTGTAAACGATGGATGCTAGCCGTTGGGGAGCTTGCTCTTCAGTGGCGCAGCTAACGCTTTAAGCATCCCGCCTGGGGAGTACGGTCGCAAGATTAAAACTCAAAGGAATTGACGGGGGCCCGCACAAGCGGTGGAGCATGTGGTTTAATTCGAAGCAACGCGCAGAACCTTACCAGCTTTTGACATGTCCTGGACGGATTGCAGAGATGCGATCTTCCCTTCGGGGCCGGGAACACAGGTGCTGCATGGCTGTCGTCAGCTCGTGTCGTGAGATGTTGGGTTAAGTCCCGCAACGAGCGCAACCCTCGCCCTTAGTTGCCATCATTCAGTTGGGCACTCCAGGGGGACTGCCGGTGATAAGCCGGAGGAAGGTGGGGATGACGTCAAGTCCTCATGGCCCTTACAGGCTGGGCTACACACGTGCTACAATGGCGGTGACAGAGGGATGCGAAGGGGCGACCCCTGGCAAATCTCAAAAAGCCGTCTCAGTTCGGATTGCACTCTGCAACTCGAGTGCATGAAGTTGGAATCGCTAGTAATCGCGGATCAGCACGCCGCGGTGAATACGTTCCCGGGCCTTGTACACACCGCCCGTCACACCATGGGAGTTGGTTTTACCCGAAGACGGCGCGCTAACCGCAAGGAGGCAGCCGGCCACGGTAGGGTCAGCGACTGGGGTGAAGTCGTAACAAGGTAGCCGTAGGGGAACCTGCGGCTGGATCACCTCCTTTCTGGATCATGGACTTCATCAACTGTTTCAGGGTTCGCCCGAAGAACGGTTTGTCGTCCGTTCAGAATCAAGCGGCCTTGTCAAAGGCCGCATTTGCGGGATTGCGCCGCCTTCGTCTCTCTTTCTATCGGACACCGGACGGCTAGGACGGACGACAGCATTGCGGTCTGTCGTCGGTGGGCGGTCCTCCGTCCTTTCGTTACCGGGCTTGTAGCTCAGTTGGTTAGAGCGCGCGCTTGATAAGCGTGAGGTCGGAGGTTCAAGTCCTCCCAGGCCCACCATTGTCGGACGACGGGAGACGTGAGAACGGACGACGGAGATTTGCGTGCTTGTCGTCTGGCGTCGGTCGGCTGTCGTCTGACGGGGCCATAGCTCAGTTGGGAGAGCGCGTGCTTTGCAAGCATGAGGTCGTCGGTTCGATCCCGTCTGGCTCCACCAGTCTTTTGGCGGGGCGGCGGCTAGGACGCGTTCCGGCAAGGACCGCAGAGCCGAGATCCTGATCCGTTCCGATGAGATTTATCAGTTCGTTCCCTTGAGGGACGCTTCGAGCGGCGCAAGCCGTCGGGCGGGACTGTTGGGAGCGTTGTCAAGAGGTGTTTGGCCGCTTTCGGCCGAGACCTTTCGATATCTGACATTGTGAAGAGGAAGCGCATTCGGTCGAGGAGCCGGAGGGGCGAGACGCCGTCGGACGGAGACCGTGAGGTCTGTTCTCGCGTGGGTCTGTCGTCAATCCGTCTGTTCGAGCACCAGTCGTGGATTTAAGCTTGACCGCTCAGGATCCCCGGATGCGTTTGAAGCAAAACTGGTCTTTTCGCGCCAGAGCGTGTGGGTCGCCGACGCCGAGTCGGGGACCGCTAGAAAACACGCGCTTTGGCGATGAGAGCAATCAAGTGCCATAAGGGTATCTGGTGGATGCCTTGGCGCTGAGAGGCGATGAAGGACGTGGTACGCTGCGATAAGTCTCGGGGAGCCGCGAACAGGCTTTGATCCGGGAATTTCCGAATGGGGAAACCCACCTTCGATCTCTGTTGCTCCGAAGAGGCGCGTCGATCTGCAAAGCGAGGCTGCACAGGCCGGACTTTGGGGACATGCGGGCCGGCTCGTCTGTTTTTGCCGGAAGGGGTCCTCGATAAGGGGGCCTTGGAAGGGGAGAAGTGGAAGGGAGCGGTCTTTGGACCAACAGAGATCACAAGAAGGGACTTATTCCCTGAATTCATAGGGGAATAAGAGCGAACCCGGGGAACTGAAACATCTAAGTACCCGGAGGAAAGGACATCAACGAGACTCCGTTAGTAGTGGCGAGCGAACGCGGACCAGGCCAATGCTTTTGCTTTTGTTGACCAGAACCGGCTGGAAAGCCGGGCCGGAGCGGGTGACAGCCCCGTATGGATAGGACGAAGCAGGAGATTTGAGTAGGGCGGGACACGTGCAATCCTGTCTGAACACGGGGGGACCACCCTCCAAGCCTAAGTACTCCTCAGCGACCGATAGCGAACAAGTACCGTGAGGGAAAGGTGAAAAGCACCCCGACGAGGGGAGTGAAACAGTTCCTGAAACCGGATACCTACAAACAGTCGGAGCCTAGGTCGCAAGGCCTGGGTGACGGCGTACCTTTTGTATTATGGGTCAGCGACTTAAAGTATCGAGCAAGCTTAAGCCGATAGGCGTAGGCGCAGCGAAAGCGAGTTTGAACAGGGCGGTTCAGTTCGATGCTTTAGACCCGAAACCGAGTGATCTAGTCATGAGCAGGTTGAAGGTAGGGTAACACCTACTGGAGGACCGAACCGGTGTCTGTTGAAAAAGGCTCGGATGACTTGTGATTAGGGGTGAAAGGCCAACCAAACTCGGAAATAGCTGGTTCTCCGCGAAATATATTTAGGTATAGCCTCGAGATGAGGCTCCAGGGGGTAGAGCACTGGATGGGCTAGGGGGGCTAAAACCCTACCAAACCTAACCAAACTCCGAATACCTGGAAGTCATTCTCGGGAGCCACACAGCGGGTGCTAACGTCCGTTGTGGAGAGGGAAACAACCCAGACCAACAGCTAAGGCCCCCAATTCGTGGCTAAGTGGGAAAGGATGTGGAAATCCCAAAACAACCAGGAGGTTGGCTTAGAAGCAGCCATCCTTTAAAGAAAGCGTAACAGCTCACTGGTCTAAACAAGGGTTTCTGCGCCGAAGATGTAACGGGGCTCAAGCCACGAGCCGAAGCTTTGGGCGTGCGCAAGCACGCGGTAGCGGAGCGTTCCGTAAGCTTGTGAAGGGAGACCCGTGAGGGCTCCTGGAGGCGTCGGAAGTGCGAATGCTGACATGAGTAACGATAAACACTGTGAAAGACAGTGTCGCCGAAAGTCCAAGGGTTCCTGCGTAAAGTTAATCTTCGCAGGGTTAGCCGGTCCCTAAGGCGAGGCCGAAAGGCGTAGTCGATGGGAATCACGTTAATATTCGTGAGCCAGAGGAAAGTGACGGATCGCGTATGTCGTTTGGCCTTACTGGATTGGCCCAAGCGGCGGAGTGGTTCCAGGAAATAGCTTCCTCATCAGACCGTACCCGAAACCGACACAGGTGGACAGGTAGAGCATACCAAGGCGCTTGAGAGAATGACGTTGAAGGAACTCGGCAATTTACCTCCGTAACTTCGGAATAAGGAGGCCCTCGGGTCGCGCAAGCGGTCTGGGGGGGCACAGTCCAGGGGGTGGCAACTGTTTAACAAAAACACAGGGCTCTGCGAAATCGTAAGATGACGTATAGGGTCTGACGCCTGCCCGGTGCCGGAAGGTTAAAAGGAGAGGTGCAAGCCTTGAATTGAAGCCCCGGTAAACGGCGGCCGTAACTATAACGGTCCTAAGGTAGCGAAATTCCTTGTCGGGTAAGTTCCGACCTGCACGAATGGCGTAATGACTTCCCCGCTGTCTCCAACGTCAGCTCAGTGAAATTGAAGTCCCCGTGAAGATGCGGGGTACCTGCGGTCAGACGGAAAGACCCCGTGCACCTTTACTATAACTTTGCGTTGGCGTTCGTTAAGTCATGTGTAGGATAGGTGGTAGGCTTGGAAGCCGGGGCGCCAGCTCTGGTGGAGCCACCCTTGAAATACCACCCTTGACTTGATGGACGTCTAACCGCGACCCCTTATCGGGGCCCGGGACAACGCATGGTGGGTAGTTTGACTGGGGCGGTCGCCTCCCAAAGAGTAACGGAGGCGCGCAATGGTTGGCTCAGACCGGTCGGAAATCGGTCGTCGAGTGCAATGGCATAAGCCAGCCTGACTGCGAGACCAACAAGTCGAGCAGAGACGAAAGTCGGTCATAGTGATCCGGTGGTCCCGCGTGGGTGGGCCATCGCTCAACGGATAAAAGGTACGCCGGGGATAACAGGCTGATACTCCCCAAGAGTCCATATCGACGGGAGTGTTTGGCACCTCGATGTCGGCTCATCACATCCTGGGGCTGGAGAAGGTCCCAAGGGTTCGGCTGTTCGCCGATTAAAGTGGTACGTGAGCTGGGTTCAAAACGTCGTGAGACAGTTTGGTCCCTATCTGCCGTGGGTGTTGGAGAATTGAGAGGATTTGCCCCTAGTACGAGAGGACCGGGGTGAACGTATCTCTGGTGGACCTGTTGTGGCGCCAGCCGCAGTGCAGGGTAGCTATATACGGAATGGATAACCGCTGAAGGCATCTAAGCGGGAAACCAGCCTCAAAACCAGTTCTCCCTGAAGAGCCGTGGAAGACCACCACGTTGATAGGCCGGATGTGGAAGCGCGGCAACGCGTGAAGCTGACCGGTACTAATCGCTCGTTCGACTTGATTGCTCTCGTCGCCAAGGCGCGTGAGCGCGCAAAGCGCGCTCAGACGACGGATGACAGACGACAGAGGACGGATCGTCCGCTGTCTTCGTCTCCGCCGTTCGCAAGCGACAACAAACCAGTTTTGCTTCTGTCCGACGACGGACGTCCGACGCCAGACGACGGGAGGGCCCCATGGCTTTCCGTCCTCCGGCGTCTGTCCTCCGTCGTCCGACACCCGTCCTTTGCCGGCCTGGTGGCTCTTGCAAGGCGATCAGACCCGATCCCATCCCGAACTCGGCCGTCAAACGCCTTCGCGCCAATGGTACTCTGTCTCAAGACATGGGAGAGTAGGTCGTCGCCAGGCCTGCAAAGGACGGAAGGCTTCCTCTTCAAACGACTTTTTTAGAAGGCCGCCCCAACCGGCGGCCGACCAACCGAGGCCCCGTCGCCGAGCCGATCGGCGATAAGCCTCGTCCCGCGGACCCGAAGGCCGGCAAAGTCGCCGAACCTTCGCCAAGCCGCAAAGAGACACCCTGACGCGGGGTGGAGCAGCCCGGTAGCTCGTCAGGCTCATAACCTGAAGGCCGCAGGTTCAAATCCTGCCCCCGCAACCAGCCTTACCGCTCAAGCCCCCGGCCCATAAAGCCGGGGGCCTTTTTGTGTCAGGCGCCCCCCTTGAACCGCTGCTGAAGGATCCCAATCAGGGCGCCGCCTTGCGGGGCGCCCAAGCTCATGTTCTGTCGGAGGCGTCCATTGAGGTGTTCTCGGCTGGATGGGAGGCAAGCGATGCGTTCCTCGATGCGCCAATCTCGCGCGTAAGCATCGCCCGAACCTCCGAACCTCTAGGAGGCGGCGCCGTTGACCAGCAGGCGGGCGGCGCTTTCGTGGCCGCCCATGCTTTGTCGAGCCCACGTGTGACTACGAAACCTTATCGGGCAAGCCTGAGCGCCAATTCGGGCATACATCCCATCATGAGGGGCGAACGAACGAATACGATGACGGGTCGACTTTAATATAGTACATTCATCGCCTTTATGTTTGGCTTGTGCCATTGTGGCTGCGACCCCGCGACGCTGGTGGAGCCCCATGTCCATCATTGAACGAGCAAGCCCGGGAACCGGTAGGCGCCGTCCGGCGTTGCTCGCTCCAACACGCCGTCCCCGCCGGCCGCTCGACATCGTCTGCACTTCGAGACGCTATCTGCACTCCGAGACGCTCGGAGCAGCCCCTTCGTTACGTCGCTTGAACATCGACTTGCCGCCCGGCGGGTCCGTCAGAGAAGCGGCTGAAGGGTCGAAAGGCGACGCTTTCTGCGCGGCGCGCCGCGCCACCTGCATCGCCGTCATTAGCCGAAAATTTTGCGACGTCCGGCTCGTGAGGCGGCTCCGCGGGTTCAACGCGCGACAGCAATTCCGCAAAGAGCAAAGGAAAACAGAATGAACCCGCTTAAGTCTCTGCTCGTCGGACTGGCTCTCGCCGTCAGCGCGGCGACGCCGGCGCTCGCCGACCCGATCGTCGTCTCGTCGAAGATCGACACCGAGGGCAATCTCCTCGGCAATATCATACTTCAGGTGCTGCAGGCGCACGGGCTGGCGGTGACCAACAAGGTGTCGCTCGGCTCGACCCCGATCGTGCGCAAGGCGATCGCCGCCGGCCAAATCGACATCTATCCGGAATATACCGGCAACGCCGCCTTCTTCTTCAACAAGGCCGACGATACGGTGTGGAAGGACGCGGCGAAGGGTTACCAGGAGGCCAAGACGCTCGACTACGACGCCAACAAGATCGTCTGGCTCACGCCCGCGCCGGCCAACAACACTTGGGCGATAGCGCTCCGGGAAGAGGTCGCTTCGGCTGAAAAGCTGAAGACGCTCGACGACTTCGGCAAGTTTGTGTCGAGGGGCGGCAAGGTCAAGCTCGCCGGGTCCTCGGAGTTCGTCAACAGCGCGGCGGCCCTGCCGGCGTTCCAGAAGGCCTACGGCTTCGCCCTCAAGCCGGACCAGCTTCTGGTCCTCTCGGGCGGCGACACTTCGGCGACGATCAAGGCGGCGGCCGAACAGACCGACGGCGTCAATGCCGCGATGGTCTACGGCACGGACGGCGCCATTGGCGCGGCGGGTCTCGTCGTGCTCGACGACGACAAGGCGGTGCAGCCGGTTTATGCGCCGACGCCGATCGTTCGCGAGGCGGTTCTGAAGGCCCATCCCGAGATCGCCGACGACCTGAAACCGGTGTTCGCGAGTCTCGATCTGAAGACCCTTCAGACGCTCAACGGCCGCATCCAGGTGAACGGCGAAGCGGCCAAAGACGTCGCCGCCGACTATCTCAAGTCGAAGGGTTTCCTGAAGAAGTGACGGCCGCCGGCGGGACTTTGCCCGACGCGAGGGGCGTAACCGCCGGAGCCCTTGGCGCCGTGCGCTTCGACAGGCTCGGAGCAGCGATCGCGACGATTGCCGCGGCCGCTTTCCTCGTCGAGCCTTTTGCGACGCTGCGGCCTAACCGCATCGTCTCGGGAAAAGGGCTTGGCTTCCTCGACGCGCTGCCGGGGGCGATCGCGGCGCCCGGCGCGGCGCTCATTGTGGCGGGCGCGCTGATCGCGCTCCTGCGCACTGGCCCCAAGCTCAGGCTGGCGGGCGGCGTCGCGGCGCTGGCCGGAGTCCTCGTGATGATCGGATTCGTGCCCGCGCATGTCGACGCAGGCCGGCAATCCGCTTGCGCGGGTCGGGCCGGCAGCCGGATTCTGGCTGCTGGTCTTCGCTTACAGCTTGCTCGTCACCGACGCCGTCGCCAAGCTCGAGCTTGGGCCGGGCGCGCGCGTCGCGGCGCTTGCCTCAGCGGCCGCGGTCGTCGGCGCGATCCTCGGCTCCGGCTGCTGGAGCGGCCTTTCGGTGATGAAGGAATACGCGACCCACGCCGACAGTTTCTGGGAGGACGGCGCAAGGCACGTCGAACTGGCGTTTGGCTCGCTTGCGGCGGCGGTCGCTGGTCGGGGCGCCGCTCGGGGTCGCCTGCCAGCGGTCGCCCGCATTGCGCTCCGTAACGCTGCCGGTCCTCAACATCATCCAGACGATCCCGAGCATCGCCATGTACGGGCTGATGATGGCGCCGCTCGGCCTGCTCGCGGCGCGATTTCCGCTTCTTGCCCATCTGGGCGTCCGCGGCATCGGCGCGGCGCCGGCGCTGATCGCGCTGTTCCTCTATTCGCTTCTGCCGGTCGCGGCGAATGTGGTGGTCGGCCTTCAGGAGATTCCGGCGAGCGATCGTCGAGGCGGCGCGCGGCATGGGCATGACGGCGAGCCAGCGCCTGCTCAGCGTCGAGCTTCCGCTCGCCATGCCGGTGATCCTCGCCGGCGTTCGCATCGTCCTCGTACAGAACATCGGCCTTGTCACCGTCGCCGCGCTCATCGGCGCGGGCGGATTTGGCGAGTTCGTGTTCCAGGGGCTCGGCCAGTCCGCGACCGATCTCGTGTTGCTCGGCGCCGTCCCGACGGTCGTTCTCGCGTTCGTGGCTGCGATCCTCCTCGATGCGCTCATCGGGTTCCTGGCGGAGCGGCGAACATGATCGAGATCGAGGATGTCAGCCGCTATTTCGGCTACGAACGCCGCCGTGGACAGCCTGTCGCTCACGGTCGAGCGGGGCTCGATCGTCACGCTGGTCGGGACCTCGGGCAGCGGCAAGTCGACTCTCCTGCGCATGATCAACCGGCTCATCGAGCCGACCAGCGGGACGATCCGGATCGAGGGCCGCGACACAAGTACGATTCCGGGCGAGGAACTCAGGCGCGGCGATCGGCTATGTCATTCAGGGCTACGGCCTGTTTCCGCATTGGACGGTGGCGCGCAACATCGCGACCGTCCCGCATCTTCTGGAGTGGGACGCCGGCCGCATCGAGAGGCGCGTCAAGGAGCTGCTCGTCCTGTTCGGGCTCGACCCTGACGTTCACGCCCGGAAATTCCCGCATCAGCTCTCCGGCGGCCAGCAGCAGCGGGTCGGCGTCGCGCGGGCGCTCGCCGCCGAGCCGTCGGTGTTGTTGATGGACGAGCCATTCGGCGCGCTCGACCCGATCATTCGCGCCAAGGCGCGCGAGGATCTGCTTGCGCTTGCAGCGCCGCCTCGGCGTGACGATCGTCCTGGTGACCCACGACATGGAGGAGGCGATTGCGCTCGGCGATCGCATCGCCGTCATGGATAGCGGCCGCCTGTTGCAATACGCAGCGCCGGCAGAGATCCTGATGCGGCCCGCGCCGGGCTTCGTCGAGCGGCTCGTCGGCGACAGCGATCGGCCGTTCCGTCTGCTGTCGCTGACCAGCGTCGCCGAGGCCGCCGAGCCGGGGGAGGCGGCAGGCCCGGCGATTCCCGAGACGGCCTCGTTGCGCGAGGCGCTGTCCGAGCTCATGGCGCGCGGGGCCGAAAGCCTGCCGGTCGCGGCCGCCGGACGGCGCGCCGCGCGGGCGCGTCGGCCTGTCTGCCATCCTTGCCCGGGCTCGGCTTCCGTCATGAATCGGGTGGGCCTGATCGCGCGGATCGCGGCGCTGGCGCTGCTGCTTGCGCTTATCCTGACGCCGGACCTGTTCGAGCCGATATTCGAGCCGCTGACCGAAAACGGCGCGCCGGCGATCTACAATCAGGGCAGCCTGTTCGATCTCACCCTGGACCACCTGGCGCTCGTCGCGGGCTCGAGCCTCATCGCGACGATTCTCGCCGTGCTGTCCGGCGTGTTCGTCACCCGCGACGCCGGGGCGGAGTTCCTGCCGTTGTCGCGCAGCATCGCGCACATCGGGCAGACGTTCCCGCCGGTCGCGGTGCTCGCTTTGGCCGTTCCCGCTGTCGGCTTCGGCGTCAAGCCGACAATGATCGCGCTTGTCCTCTACGGGCTCCTGCCCATCTTCGAGAACACGATCGCGGGCTTGAGGCAATTGCCCCAGACGACGCTCGAGGCGGCCGACGGCATGGGCATGAGCCCCTTCCGGCGATTGGTCTCGGTCGAATTGCCGCTCGCGCTCCCGGTCATCCTGGCCGGGGTGCGGGTTTCGGTCGTCATCAATCTCGGCACTGCGACCATCGGCTCGACGGTGGCGGCGAAGGGCTTGGGCGAAGTCATCATCGCCGGCCTCAACAGCTCGAACACCGCGTTCGTGGCGCAGGGCGGCGTCATCGTCGCTCTGCTCGCGATCCTGATCTACGATGGGCTCGGTTTTGTCGAACGCAAGGCGGCGCAGCGCGCCGCGCGGGTGGAGGCATAGGCCCCCGCGGGGGCGACGCCCTCTGTGCGGGCGCCGGATTTGTCGCGCCGTGTCGGTGTGCGCCGTAGCCGTCGGGCGCGCCCTATGGCCGACGCGCTTGAAGCCGCAGGACCCGCCCGTGTCCGTTCATTTCGCCGTAGCTATCCACCCGGCCGGCGCGCTCGTCCGCCTCGATGCCGGGTTCAGGCAACGCCTCGGCGACGTCGCGCAGAAACGCGACGATGCGCGCCCGGTCGCGCTCGTCGCCATACTGGTTCACCGTCAGGGTAATCTCGCCGTCGTATGTGCTGGCCGCCAGCTGGAAATAGGGTTTGTATTTTATCGAGCCGCACAAGTAAGCGTCGGTCGGACAGGCGCTGGCAAAGGACATGCGCGCGGGGTCGAGGGTCCCGATGTTGGTCATGCAAATGAGCGGATTTCGGAGTCGCGACCGTAGCAGTTTGGTCGCGTTTTTGTCCCCCAACGCCCGGTAAATGAGCTTCAGCTTGACCCATCCGTTGAGTCCGATGTCGCCGGCTTTTTTAGCGAGCGTCACGGCCTTCACTCTTGCCTGCGTATCCTCGAAGCTTTCGTCAGGCCTGTAGGTCAGTTGTGTGACGACCATCGAACTCAGATTGGTCAGCGACTTGAAATCGGCCGCTCCGCGAAGGTATCGGCGCATGTCCACCATGATCGGGATCTGAAGCGCTTCACCGCTTTTCAGCGTCAGAATGCGAAACAGGACGCGGTACATGGCGGTCAACAACGCGTCGTTCACTGTCGCGCCCTTGCCGCGGCAATAGCTTCTCAAAGCGTCGACCTTGGCGCGTTCCACCTTATGCGCGACGATGAAGGGCGCCCTTCTCCTTCCTTCGGGGATGTCCCGCTCTGTGTTGAAATTCGCGGAACGGGCGCTGCTGGTTGAGAGCTATGCGGCTCGTCGATTTGAGCAAGAGATGGCTTAGCGAGGGTGGGTTTCTTTCGATGAGCGCAGCGCGCAAGGCGGGCAGTTGTTGTGGGCTTTCAATGGCCGGAAGCCCTTCTTGGCCTCGATCTCGCAGCGGCTGTCCCGCGCATCGCCATGGACAGCGAGCGCCAGTAATTGACGTTTCGGCAGCCTCGTAGATCGAGGCGAGAAATTCGAGATATTGTTTGTGAAGCCAGCGAGCGTCGCAATTCGGCGGCAGGCCGAGCCTCGTGACGGTGAGCATTTCGTGGAGCGCTTCCAGGATCGACGAGGCGACGCCGTCCCAGTGGGCCGCGAGGCGACGGGCGAGGTTGCGCAGCAGCTTCTCGGCCTTGGCGGCGTCGTCCAGCTCCCAGACCTGCCGCAGCACGCTGCGCACGGAGGCATGCATCGATTTGGGCAACCGCTCCAGAATGTTGCGGGCCTTGTGAACCTGGCAGCGCTGGATCGGCGCATCGCGCCCGAAGGCGCGCAGGATCGCCGTGGACAGCGCCTTTGATCCGTAGATGATGAACAGGCGCGGCACGGCCGGGTAGAGCCCCCGGTAGATGAGATTGGCGATCAGCGCTCGCGCGTCGCCGCATTTTCCGTCGCGCCTCGACAACGCCGAGCGGATGCTTTTCCGCGTCGCGTCGATGCCGATCGCCGCCACCAGCAGAAGGTCGTCGGCCATGTGGACGGCGTCGATCTGGATGACCATGAGGTCGAGATGGTCGAGCCGGGTCGAGATATTGCTGAAGCGCGCGGCAGACAGCGCGACGAAGCGGCGCGAGGTCGCCGATTTCGACAGACGGCGCCCCGCGGGGCCGGCACGTCGCCCCCGGGCAGGCGCACGGACCGCTCGAATTTGCGCGTGGAGACGGCGATCAGCATCTGGTTCATCGCCCATTCGCCGAGCCAATTCTCCCCGACCGCGCTCTTCCAACTCGGCAGGATGCGTTCCTCGCCGTCGAGGCCGCGAACGCGCGGACGCTCGACATCGACCTTGCCGCCGTGAAAGCCGATCTTGCCCTTCGTCCGCCCCCATCGATGCGCGAGCCGGCCTTCGCCCCGCGCAAGGCGAAGGTCTCAAATCGCCTCTGCGTCCTGCTCCATCATTTCGCTCAGCGTCTCGATCCCCGTCGCGAGGCAAAATCGCTCGAAGCTCGCCGTCATGCCGGCAAGCGCCTCGCTCTTCAATAGATGAGGCGAGAACCGATGTGGATGTGATAGCCTTTCTCATGGCGTTGCTTTCCTTCTCGTGGAATGAGCACCCCGCGTCTCAAATCATGTGGTTCATTTTGAACGCGACCGCATATCGATCGGAATTGATGACGCAGACACGGATCTGCGGACCGCTCCTTTCATCAACTTTCGCGACCTCGAAGGCCTCGAACTCGGCCCGCGTCGCCGCGACGACAAGCGCCCGCTCAAAAGACATGGGATCAAGACTGATCCAGCACGGATTGGCGTCGTCGACGTAGCGTGCGCCAAGAATCGGAATCAACTCAATCGAAGCGAGCACCGCTTTCGCCAATATCTCGGTGTCGAGCGGTCGTTCGAACTCCAGTTTGCAGTGGATCTGATGGTCGTTGCATCCATTCTTGTCGTACAGCTGTTGAAGCTGATCGAATATCTCCGCCGTGAAAACCATGACGGTCGGCTCCCGCTATTGTCCGTTTTTTGGCCGTAAACCAGCCAGCGCGGCGGGTTGCGGCGCCACGGCTTGACAGTCAATCGAGGCAGGAAACCTAGACCCTCCGATTGCAAAAGTCTGTCAAGTGCTTGACAGTCTCCCCGGTTCCCTCGCCCGGAGACGATGGACGCATGAATCCGAAGACGGCGCTCGCTGTACTTAGGGGAAACGCGTGGTTCGCCGGACTTGAGCCGGAGCTGGCGGACGAGATCTTGCGCCTCGGGCATATCCGCCGTGTGAAGAATGAGATGCTGTTCGCCGTCGGCGACGAACCCAACGGCCTGTTCGCGGTGCTTCAGGGCGAAGTTCATATCTCGCAGAATTCCAGCGAGGGGCGTCGTGGCCTTCTTCTGGTCGCCTCGGCCGGGGCCTGGTTTGGAGAAACCTCGCCGCTCGATGGCCAACGCAGATTTTCCGAGGCTCTTGCGATCGGAACCTGCGACCTCCTGCACTTGAGTATGAGCGCCTTCCATGGACTTACCCACAACAGCATTTCAAATCTATCCGCCTTCGTCCGAATCCAGTGCGATCACTATCGGCTTGCAATGGCTCACGCTGCGAGCCTGAGCGTGCTGCCAGTTCGCGTCCGGATCGCGCAAAGACTGATCTTTTACGCTCGCGCGCAACGCACAAGAGGCAAGCTCGGGTATAGCGTACGACTGTCGCAGGAGGTCCTTGCCTCATCCGTCGGGATTTCGCGCCAAGCGTTGAACGTTCATCTGAAGCGCCTCGAGAGGGATGGGATCATTACCGTGAACTATGCCGCGGTCGACGTTCATAAGGTCGAGGAATTGGTAAATATAATAAAACATGGCGGTGGCGCATTAGAATCTTGTGCGACTTCCTTGCGCCGGTCACTTTTGAGAGCCTGGCTGTCGAGCCGCTGCGAACCTGGCGCATCGCTTCCGTGTCGTGGTCGTCAATTCGCGGACCCATGAATCGCTTGAGCGCGCCGGTCGAGCGCGTCGCGGATCGCGTCGCCAAGGGTGTTGACGCTGAGAACGGCGAGGGAAAATCGAAAGTCTCGGCCAGATGACGCGCGCTATTTGCATGAAGCTCACGCCGTCGCAGACGACACCCGGCCTGCGACAGCTTGCGACACTGCGTTGCAGAGCTTAATTGCCTTGCTGGCGCGTTGACGCATAATGCGATGATCGAAACCGCGAATTACGGACGATTTCGAGCGGGGAGACGGATGTACGCCCAGGCGCTGAACGCCAAGGATCTCGCTCCGGTCCAGGCCGAGGACCCGGAAAAACTCGCCGCGTTTCAGGCGCGCATCGACGCCGAGGAGAAGATCGAGCCGAACGACTGGATGCCGGAGCAATACCGCCGCACGTTGATCCGGCAGATTTCCCAGCACGCCCATTCCGAAGTCATCGGCATGCAGCCCGAGGGCAATTGGGTGACGCGCGCCCCGACCCTCAAGCGCAAGGCGCAGCTCCTCGCCAAGATCCAGGACGAGGCCGGCCATGGCCTTTACCTTTATTCCGCCGCCGAGACGCTCGGCGTCTCTCGCGAGGACCTCTATGACCAGCTCCTTTCGGGCCGGGCAAAGTATTCGTCGATCTTCAATTACCCGACGCTGAACTACGCCGACATGGGCGCGATCGGATGGCTCGTCGACGGCGCGGCGATCATGAACCAGATTCCGCTCTGCCGCTGCAGCTACGGCCCCTATGCCCGCGCGATGATCCTCGTCTGCAAGGAGGAGTCGTTCCACCAGCGGCAGGGCTACGACATCATGCTCGCCATGGCTCGTGGGACGGCCGGAGCAGCGCGCCATGGCCCAGGACGCGCTCGACCGCTTCTGGTGGCCCTCGCTCATGATGTTCGGCCCGCACGACACCAACAGCGTCCATTCCGAACTGTCGATGAAGTGGAAGATCAAGCGCTTCACCAACGACGGCCTGAGGCAGAAGTTCATCGACGCGACCGTGCCGCAGGGGCAATATCTCGGCCTGACATTTCCCGACCCGGAGCTGCGCTTCAACGAGGCGACCGGCCATTGGGAGCATGGGCCGATCGACTGGGACGAGTTCCAGCGCGTGCTCGCCGGCGACGGCCCCTGCAATCGGCAGCGCATGAAGCATCGCCGGCAGGCCGAGGCGGACGGCGCCTGGGTGCGCGAGGCCGCCGCCGCTTACGCCGCCAAAGCGAGCGCGCCACGGCGACGGCCAGCGCGACGTCGCCCTCGCAATCGACTGATCGAGAAAACATCCATGGCCGAGGCCGCGACCCCCCTCTGGGAAGTGTTCATCCGCCCGCGCAACGGACTCGCCCATCGTCACGTCGGCTCGCTGCACGCCCACGACGCGGCGATGGCGCTGCAGGCCGCGCGCGACGTCTACACGCGGCGCGGCGAGACGCTGTCGATCTGGGTCGTCCCGTCGTCGGCGATCGTCGCCTCCGACCCCTCCGAGAAGGACATGATGTTCGAGCCGACCGCCACCAAGATCTACCGGCATCCGACCTTCTACGAAGTGCCCGACGAAGTCGGCCACATGTGAGCGCGCGCCCCAGATGACGCTCGCCTCTCCCGAACCCCGCGCCGCCTGGCTGATGCGTCTCGGCGACGCGACGCCTGATCCTCGGCCACCGCTTGACCGAGTGGCTGTCGCGCGCGCCGACCCTCGAGGAGGACATCGCGCTCGCCAATCTTGGCCTCGACCTGATCGGGCAGACGCGCGCGCTCTACACGCGCGCCTGCGAACTCGAGGGCGGAACGCGCGACGAAACGGACCTCGCCTATCGCCGCGCCGAACCGGACTATCGCAATCCGCTGCTGGTCGAGCAGCCGAACGGCAATTTCGCCGACACGATGGCGCGCCATCTCCTGTTCGCCGCCTATGCGACGCCGCTCTACGAACGGCTCGCGGCCTCCGAACGACGCGGAGACCGCCGGGATCGCGACGCGCTCGGCGCGCGAGATGGCCTATCATCTGCGCCACGCCGGCGAGTGGATGATCCGGCTCGGCGACGGCACGGCGGAGAGCCACGCCAAGGCGCAGGCCGCGCTCGACGATCTCTGGCCCTATGTCCCCGAACTGTTCGAAGCCGGACGACCTCGACCGCGAGGTCGCCGCCTCGGGATTCGGCGTCGACCCTTCGACTCTGCGCGGCGAATTCGACGCGACGGTCGACGACGTGCTTCGCGCGCGACCCTGAAGCGGCCCGGCGAGCGACACGGCCAGCGCGGCGGCAAGAGCGGGCGGCACAGCGAGCATCTCGGCCACATGCTGGCGGAGTTGCAGGCCCTGCAACGCGCCTATCCGGACGCGAGGTGGTGAGCGTGGTCCAATCCGCCGATCGGGAGGCCGCTGTCGAGGCCGACCGCGTCGGCCGCACGCAACCGGCGCGGCTTCAGGCCGCTCGCGCCGCGGCGGCGCGCGTGACCGACCCCGAGGTGCCGGTCCTGACGATCGAAGACCTCGGGATCCTGCACGACGTCGCCATCGACGAGGCGGGCACGGTCACGGTCACGATCCTGCCGACCTATTCCGGCTGTCCGGCGATGGGCGTGATCGCGCTCGGCGTCGAGACCGAACTCGCGAAGGACGGCTTTGCCGACGCGAGCGTCAGGCTCGACCAACGCCCCTGCCTGGTCGACCGACCGGATGAGCGAGGCGGCGCGCGAGAAGCTCCGGGCCTCCGGCATATCGCCGCCCGAGCGGGTCGCCGGCAAGCGCGCCCTGTTTGCGCCCTCGGCCGGCGTCGTCTGTCCGCGCTGCGGCTCGTGCGAGACGGAACGCATCGCCGAATTCGGCTCGACCGCCTGCAAGGCGCTCTGGCGCTGCCGCGCCTGCCGCGAGCCGTTCGATCATTTCAAGTGCATTTGAGGTCAGCCGATGAGCCGCTTCCATTCCCTCGAGATCGTCGATCGCCGCCAGGAAACCGCCGACAGCGTATCGCTCGCCTTCGCCGTGCCGGCGGACCTTGCGGGAGGACTTCGCGTATCGGCCCGGCCAGTACCTGACCGTCCGCGCCACGCATCGACGGCGAGGAGTGCCGGCGCTCCTATTCGATCTGCTCGGGCGCGGACGAGGGCGAACTGCGCATCGCGGTCAAGAGGGTCGAAGGCGGCCGCTTTTCGCGCTTCGCCAATGAAGCGCTCGCGCCCGGCGCGCGCCTCGAGGTCGCTGCCGCCCGAGGGGCGCTTCACCGCCGAAATCGGCGCCGACCGCCACTACGCCTTCTTCGCCGCGGGCTCCGGGATCACGCCGGTGATGTCGATCATCCGCTCGACGCTGGCGGCGAATGCTCGAAGCCCGCGCGACGCTCGTCTACGGCAACCGCACGACCGCGAGCATCATGTTCCGCGAGGCGCTCGACGATCTCAAGGACCGCTATCTCGGACGCTTCGCCGTCTTCCACGTGCTGTCGCGCGAGTTGCAGGAGATCGACCTGCTCAACGGCCGGATCGACGGCGAGCGGGTCGCGCTGCTGGCGAGAACGATCGTGCCGCCGACGGATGTCGACGCTTACTTCCTGTGCGGGCCGTTCGGCATGATCGAGGAAGGCCGCAAGGCGCTGATCGCGGCGGGCGTCGAGCCGTCGCGGATCAAGGCCGAATTGTTTTCGGCCGACGGCGCGCCCCGGCTCAGCGCTCACGCCGGCGCCCGCGCCGCATTCGCGCGCGAGGGCGAGGCGCATGTCGCCTGCGTGCTCGACGGGCGAACCCATCAAATCGAGGTCGAGCCCGACTGCGCTGATCATCGAGGCGGCGCACGAGCAGGGCTTCGAGATTCCCCATTCGTGCAGGGGCGGCATGTGCTGCACCTGCCGCTGCAAGGTGATCGAGGGCGCCGTGACGATGGACGTCAACTACTCGCTCGAGCCCTGGGAGATCGAGGCCGGCTACGTTCTCGCCTGCCAGTCGCGGCCGCAGACGCCGACGGTGAGGCTCGACTTCGACGCGATTTAGTTCCGGGTCGTTGCGGAAAAGATCGGTCAGTTCGAACTCTTCCCCGGCGGGACGCTTCCCACCAAGGGCGACCCGGCTGCGGCGGCGCGAACCCACGCAAGCTCAAACGACTTCAGGCGTCATCGCCCCCCAACTCGTTGCGGAACGAAACGGGGCGGCGGCTCGTCTCGTCGACGACAAGGCGAAACACGTCGGGCCGCGCGTAGTGACCCACCGCGTCGAAATCGAAGCGGGAGCGGGGGATGTCGCTGAGGTCGAGATCGGCGGTCAAGATCGTCTCGCCGGAAAAGTCGGGACCGGCGAGCACATTTCCCAGCGGCCCGACGATCGCGCTTCCGCCGCGCGAGATCACCGTCTCCGGATCGTCGCCGAAATCGGTCCTGTACTCCGCCGGATAGTCGCGTCGGCGGGCGAACTGGTTGGCGGTGAGGACGAAGCAGCGCCCCTCCATGGCGATGTGCTGCATGGTCGGCAGCCAGGTGTCGCGCCCGTCGGCCGTCGGCGCGCAATAGATTTCGACGCCCTTGGCGTACATCGCCGCGCGCAGCAGCGGCATGTAGTTCTCCCAGCAGATCACCGCGCCGATCCGGCCCACTTCGGTCGCAACGACCGGAAGCGTCGAGCCGTCGCCGAACCCCCAGATCAGCCGCTCGCTCGCGGTCGGCATGAGCTTGCGATGCTTGCCGAGGAAGCGGCCGTCCGGTCCGAAGATGAGCGCTGTGCAGTAGAGCGTGCCGCCGCTGCGCTCAATCACGCCGATGACGAGGTGCGTCGCGTTGATCCGCGCGATTTCACCGAGCTCGTCGACGTGCGGCCCCGGAACGTCGATCGCGCTCTCCCAATAGAGCCGGTACTGCTCGCGCCCTTCCGCGGACCGCGCGCCGACCACCGCCCCGAAACCAAGGCCGCGCGGATAGGCCGAGACAAACGCCTCCGGGAAAAGGGTCACCTCAGCGCCGCGGCGCCGGGCGTCGGCCGCAAGATCGGCGACCTTGACAAGGGTCCGCGTCCGGTCGAACGAGACGGGAGCCGCCTGCACCACCGCCGCCTTGCAGATTCGGCGCGCGTGATCCGTGGCCATCGCTCAGACCTCGCCACAACAGAATGGAATCATCATACACCTTTTCTCCGCCGCTCCCGCAGCGAGGCGGGAGACGGCCAATGCTCCGCCTCCAAGGCGATTGCGCGCTCGGTTGCTGAGCCTTCTTGAACCACGGGCCCGTCCGCGACCGTCAGCCGCGCCACGCCTTCGACGAACAGGCGCGTCGCGAAGCGGGCATAGTCCTCGCGGCCGAGCGGCCCGTCTTCGCGGAGCCAGAGATAGGTCCAGTTGAGCATGCCCAGTAGCGACATGGTCACGGGGGTGAGAAGCCGGGCCTCGTTCTTTTCCAGGAGCGCGGGATTGAGCCGGGTCACCGCGCGCGCCATCGTTCCGACGATCTTGCGTTCGAGCGCGCGAAGCGCCTGCTGCTGGTCGGGCTCGAGCTTGTCGAGTTCGTTCAGTTGCACTTTGTGCGGCGCGTCCGCCTCGCGATAGGAGAAGAGCATCGCGCGGACGAGGCCGAAAAGATGGGCCTCGGGCGAAGCGCCCGGATCGTCGGCCTCGGCGAGCGCCTCGGCGACATAGGCGAGATGCACATTGACGATGTCGTAGAGCAGCGCGCTCTTGCTCGGATAATAGTGGTAGAGCAGCGACTTGGACACGTGCGCCCTGCCGGCGATCTCGGAGATCGACGTCCGGTCGAAGCCATTGGCGGCGAACAGGCGCGCTGCGACCGACAGCAGCGCCCTGCGCTTCTCATCGTAGTCGAGCGCCCGCGTTCTCGCCATGGCGCATCACGCCCTCGGCCTGAGGTCGACGACCCGCTTGGCCTTGCCTTGCGAACGCTCGACGGCGCCGGGATCGACGACCCGGACGCCGACGGTCACGCCGATGACGGACTTGACGTGATGGGTGAGCTCATGCGCGCCCATCTCGCGCTGGGCTTCGTCGGCGGCGTGCGGACGGGCTTCGACGACGACCGTGACGGCGTCCATGCGGTCGTGGCGATTGAGCTCGAGTACGAAGTGCGGCGACAGCGTGTCGCATTTCAGGATCTGCTCCTCGATCTGGGACGGGAACACGTTGACGCCGCGCAAGATGATCATGTCGTCCGACCGGCCGGTGATCCTTTCCATCCGCCGCATCGATCGGGCGGTTCCGGGCAGAAGCCGCGTCAGGTCGCGGGTCCGGTAGCGGATGATCGGCATCGCCTCCTTGGTCAGCGAGGTCAGGACAAGCTCGCCGGGCTCCCGTCCGGCAAGACTTCGCCGGTGACGGGATCGATGATCTCGGGATAGAAATGGTCCTCCCAGACATGCGGCCCATCCTTGGTCTCGACGCATTCGCAGGACACGCCGGGACCGATGACCTCCGAGAGGCCATAGATGTCGACGGCATGCATGTCGAAGCTTCGCTCGATTTCGACGCGCATGCCGTTGGTCCACGGTTCGGCGCCGAAGATGCCGACTTCGAGGCTGCAGTCGCGGGGATCGACGTTCGCCCGGCGGAATTCGTCGAGAATCGCCAGCATGTAGGACGGCGTCACCATCACGATCTCGGGCTTGAAGTCGTGGATCAGCTGCACCTGGCGCTCGGTCATGCCGCCCGAAACCGGAATAACCGCGCAACCGAGACGCTCGGCGCCGTAATGCGCGCCGAGGCCGCCGGTGAAGAGCCCGTAGCCGTAGGCGACATGAACCTTCATGCCCGGGCGCCCGCCCGCGGCGCGGATCGAGCGCGCCATCACGTCGGACCAGACGTCGAGGTCGGCCTTGGTGTAGCCGACGACGGTCGGCTTGCCGGTGGTGCCGGACGAAGCGTGGATGCGCGCGATTCTGTCGTGGGGCACTGCGAACATGCCGAACGGATAGGTGTCGCGCAGGTCGGTCTTGGTGGTGAACGGGAATTTCGCCAGGTCTTCGAGCCTGCGGCAGTCCTCGGGATGCACCCCCGCTGCGTCGAACTTCGCGCGCGTATGCGGCGACTTTTTCATAGGCGTGCCGCAAGGTTTTTTGCAGCCTGCCGATCTGCAGCGCCGCGATTTCGTCGCGCGACGCGATCTCGATGCCGTCGAGGTCGCTCTTTTTCGGCGTCAGGTCGAGCATTCATGGGTCCTGTAGGGTTGTCGTCAGATGAACGAGCCGGGCACGGTGCGGCTATGGCCGCGGAATTCCGCGATCGGCGTTCCGGTCTCGTCTGTGACGCTGATGTCGTAGAGGCCGCTGCGATCGACGCGGCGCACCTCGCGCGCGGTCGCCGTCAGGCGCGAGCCCTCGCTGGCCGGCTTCAGGAAGGTGATCGAGCAGTGCTGCGCCACGCAGCGCTGGTTGTGGCTGTTGCACGCATAGGCGAAGGCGGTGTCGGCGAGCAGGAAGATGAAGCCGCCGTGGCCGATGCCGTGGCCGTTGGTCATCGCCTTGGTCAGGACCATCGACAGCGACGCTTCGCCCGGGCCGATCGCATCGATCCGGATGCCGAGGCCCTGCGCCGCGCTGTCCTCCGCCCACATCGATTCGGCGGATCTGCGGGCGATCTCCTCGCGCGTCACGGGCTCAAGCCTTCCCGCCGCGGAAATCGACCGGCCGCTTTTCGAGGAACGCCCGCACGCCCTCGATATATTCGTCCGCCGCGCCGGCCTCGCGCTGCAGGTCGCGCTCGAGGTCGAGCTGCGCGTCGAGGCTGTTCGCCGACGAGGCGAGAAAGGCCCGCTTCATCAGGCCATAGGCGTGGGTCGGCCCGGCCGCCAGACGCATGGCGATCTCGCGCGCGACGCCGATGAGCTGATCGTCGTCGACGGCGCGCCAGATCATGCCCCACGCCTCCGCCTGTTCGGCGCCGATCGGATCGGCCAGCAGCATGAGCCCGCGCGCCCGCGCTTCGCCCACGAGTCGCGGAAGCGCCCACGTGCCGCCCGAATCCGGCACGAGCCCGATCCGCGCGAAGGCCTGCAGGAACCGCGCCGATTTCGCCGCGACCACGATGTCGCAGGCGAGCGCGACGTTGGCGCCGGCGCCGGCGGCGACGCCGTTGACCGCGCAGACCACCGGCTTCGGCAGCGCCCGGAGCGCACGGACGAGCGGGTTGTAGTGCTTCTCGATGGACTGGCCGAGATCGGGCCGCCCCGCGCCCGGCGCGATGGCGCGATCGGCGAGGTCCTGGCCGGCGCAAAAGCCCTTGCCGGCGCCGGTCAAGACGACGACGCGGCAGGCCCTGTCGTCTGCGGCGCGTTGCAAGCCCGTGGCGAGCGCCTCGTGCAGCGCGCCATTGAACGCGTTCATCCTGTCGGGGCGGTTGAGGGTAAGGGTCATCACACCCTCCTCCAGCCTCTCCAGCAAGACCGGCTCAGGCGATGCGTTGGCGGCGTCTCCCATGGCGTCCTTCCCGATTGCGCCTAAGATAAATTCGTTGGCTGGACTATAGATTGACCGACCCATCGGTCAATAGTAAATCCGGGTGACCCCCAAGGTGCGCCCTGTCGCGCCGCGAAAGCGGAGTCCACTGGCGGCCGCAGAGGCGTTTCTTGAGGACGTTGGGGCGGCTGGCTCGACGCGGGCTTTCTCGGGCATGACAGGACGCCTCGTTCAGGGTCGAGGGAGGAAGGCATGACGGCCGTCACCGCAGGTCACGAAGCGCCGTTCGGCATGCTCTCTCCTTCGACGACCGCCGCCCCCAAGCAGCGCCTTCGTCGCCAACCGCTTCCGCATCGCCCCGATGCGGCGCATGACTGCGTGAGGCGCCTGGCATGACCGAAGCCTTCCTCTGCGCCTACGTCCGCACGCCGATCGGCCGATACGCGGGGGCGCTCGCGGGCGTCCGCGCCGACGACCTCGCGGCGGCCCCGATCCGTGAACTGCTCCGCCGCCACCCGGGCCTCGCCGGGACGGTCGAGGAGGTGGTGTTCGGGTCCGCCAACCAGGCGGGCGAAGACAACCGCAACCTCGCCCGCATGGCGCTCCTGCTCGCCGGCCTGCCGGAAACGGTCCCGGGCGTGACGGTGAACCGGCTCTGCGCCTCCGGCATGGACGCGGTCGCGACCGCGGCGCGCGCGATCAAGGCGGACGAGATTTCGCTGGCGATCGCCGGCGGAAGCGAGTCGATGACCCGCGCGCCGCTGGTCATGGGCAAGGCGGAGACCGCCTTCCAACGGTCGGCGGAGGTTTACGACACGACCATCGGCTGGCGCTTCGTCAATCCGCAGATGAAGAAGCTCTACGGCGTCGACTCGATGCCGGAGACCGCGCAGAACGTCGCCGACGACTTTCAGGTGTCGCGCGAAGACCAGGACGGCTTCGCGCTCCGCTCGCAGCAGCGCACGGCCGCAGCTCAAGCCAAGGGCGTCTTCGAGGCCGAGATCGTCGCCGTCGAAATCAAGGACCGTAAGGGCGCCGTCATCGCGGTGGCGAAGGACGAACACCCCCGCGCGGACACGACGCGCGACGCGCTCGCCAAGCTTCGCGGCATTGTCCGCCCGGACGGCAGCGTCACCGCCGGCAACGCCTCCGGCGTCAACGACGGCGCAGCGGCGCTGGTGCTGGCTTCGGAGAAGGCCGCCGCGGCCCACGGGCTCGAGCCGATCGCGCGAGTGCTCGGCTATGCGACCGCGGGCGTCGCGCCACGGGTGATGGGCGTCGGGCCGGTTCCGGCGGTGAAAGGCCTATGCGATCGCCTCGGCCTCAAGCCTTCGAGTTTCGAAACGATCGAGCTCAACGAGGCGTTCGCCGCGCAAGCGCTCGCCTGCCTCCGCGGGCTCGGGCTTCCCGACGACGCGAGCCATGTCAATCCGAACGGCGGCGCGATCGCGCTCGGCCACCCGCTTGGCATGTCGGGCGCGCGGCTCGCCGGAACGGTGGCGCTGGAGTTGCGCCGTCGCGGCGGGCGCTACGGCCTCGCCACGATGTGCGTCGGCGTCGGCCAGGGCGTCGCGCTGGCGATCGAGCGGGTGTAGCTCCGCGCCCTGCGGGCCGTCCGTCACAGCGTATTGTGTGTCCGGAGGCGTTCGGCCTTGGCGTTCCTCATCGAAGCGTCGTTGTCGTAATCCACCATGCGGGATACGAAGCCGTCAGAACGTCCTTCGCGTTTCTTGCCGCGTCGGGAGAGTCAAAAAGCGCAAAGCAGGTCGCGCCGGAGCCGGACATTCTCGCAACGAGCGCGTTGGACAGGCGCTTCAACTGGTCGAGAACGACTCCCACCGTGGGAAGCAGGCTCACGGCCGGGGCCTCGAGGTCATTGCCGCCAGCCGATAGGGCTTCGATCGTCACGGACAACGAGACGTCCCGAGCGAGCGGCGCGCCGACCCGGGCGCTGCGCCGGAAGCCCCGTTCCATGCCCAGCGCCGCGAAGACGTCTCGAGTCGGCAGGGTCTGGCGGGGATTGACGAGCACGGCAAACAGCGACGGCAATCGAACGGGCGCGCCGAGGCGGTCGCCGACGCCGGTCATCATGCGCGCGCAAGCCGGAACGCAAACCGGGACGTCCGACCCCGTCTCGAGCGCGGCGGCTTGCACACGCTCGTCCGACAGCGACAAACCGTTGGCCTCGGCGAGCGCGCGAAGGCAGGCCGCGGCGTCGGATGATCCGCCCCCCAGCCCGGCGCCGGCCGGCAAGCGTTTGATCAGTCGGAACTCCCCCAACAGCAGATCGGGCACGCGGGCGGCCAGCGCGCGCGCGGCGCGCGCGACCAGATTTCCTTCAATCGGTCCCGCGTCTTCTGCGCCGGGCCCCTCGACGGTGAGTTCGAGGCGGCGGCCGGGCGAATAACCCAGCCAGTCCGAGTCCTCGGCAAAGGCGACCAGGCTTTCGAGGTCGTGAAAGCCGTCGGTTCGTCGTCCGACGACGTCGAGGGTGAGGTTCACCTTCGCCGGGGCGCGATGCCAGCGCATGGATGAGAAGACCTACCCGCCGCTGGCCTTCGGCGCCGGGTCGTTCGGGCCCGGGCGATCCGGGCCTGGGTCAGGCAGGCCGACCTCGATTTTCTTGAGGATCCCGGGGAGGTCCTCCGGCTCCGGCTTCATGTCCCGGGCGTGGTTCCACTGAAAATGCGCCTCGACCTTCCGGTTGACGCGCCAATAGGCGTCGCCGAGGTGATCATTGAGAACCGGGTCGGACGGCTTCAGGTCCACGGCCTGCTCCAGGGTCTTCGCCGCTTCCGCATATTGTCCAAGCTTGTAGTGGGCCCACCCCAGGCTGTCGACGATATAGCCGTCATTGGGGCGCAATTCGACCGCGCGGCGAAGCATCTTGAAGGCTTCGTCCAGCCTCACCCCCTGATCGACCCAGGAGTAGCCCAAATAATTGAGGACAAGCGGCTGATCCGGGAACAGTTCAAGCGCCTTCTTGAAATCTTCCTCAGCTTTCGGCCACTCCTTGGCCCGCTCGTAGCAAATCCCACGAAAGTAAAACAATGTCCAGTTGTCCCGATTAGGGATACCGATGGCGGAGATCGCCTGGTCGTAGGTCGCCGCAGCCTCCTTATACTGTTTGGCGGATCGCTGAACCCCAGCCAACGCGCTCAACGCGTCCACATCGTGCGGCCGTGCGGCGACGATCGCGTCGAGGCGCTTGATCGCTTCGTCCGACTTGCCCAGGCTGTCGAGGACGAGCGCGGCCTGAATTTGCGCGTCTTCGCGAAGGGGGGACGCAGTCGGCACGGATTCGTACGCCGCGATCGCGAGTTCGTCCTTCTTCATCTGCTCGAACAGGTTCGCGAGCGTCACGGAGGTCAGGTCGTCGCCGGGCCGCAGATAAAGGGACAGGCGCAGATACACCAGCGCCGGCAGTTCGTCGCCCTGCCGGATGCTGGCCGATCCCAAGCCGTAGAGCACCTCGGCTGCGCCTTCCTTGGGATTGTTGACCAGCGGCTCCGGCGTACGGCCAGACTTGAGGTCGGACAAGGCGCGCTCGGCGACCGGATGATTCGGCGCAATCGCCGCGAAGTCCTCGTAGACCTTGATCGCGCCGTCCCGATCGCCGTGCGTGGCGAGAAACTGCGCGTAGCCGTCCGCGAAGCGGAGCGCGCTCTTGTCGGCCTCGTAAGCGGACTTCAGACGCCGCTGCGCTTCGCCGGGGTTGCCGAGTTCCGCGGCGATCAGTCCAGCGTGAAAATCCCGAAACGGGGCGACCGCGGGGTCACGAATGCGATCAAGCGTCTCGAGGGCGTGGCGGAGGTCGTTCTGTCCCGCGTAGCTCCAGGCCGTCAGCAAGGCCGAGGTCACGTCTCGCGACTGCGCGTCCTTGAATTGAAGCTGCGCCCGCGCGTCGGCGTAGTCGCCACGCTCCGTCAGGCTCACCGACAGCGCAAGCCGCGCGAGCCTGTTGTTCGGGTCGCGCGCCAACAGGCGTTCCGCAAGGGTGCTCGCACTGGCGACGTCGCCATTGGAAAGCGCCGCGGAAAAGGCGCGTTCGATCAGTTCCGGGTTGCGCGGATCGAGCCTCAGCGCTTCTCGATAATAGGTCTCCGCCGCCGCCGAATCGCGATCCGCGCTCGCGATCAATCCGGCGAGATAGTTCCCGGGCTGACTGGTCCCGATGCTCAGCGCCGCGGAGTCGTTATCGGACACGGACGCCGCGGCTCCCTCCAGGTGAGCGCTACACAGGGCCGCCGCAGTCAACGTGCCGATTGCGAGCGCTCGGCGCCAGAATTGATCGATCACTTAGGTCACTTCTCCCGCGTCCGAAAGCCGTTGAATGCGAGATCATGACACGCGCCGCGTCTCAGATTCAATCCTCGCTCCACCACGTCTCGCTTTGAAAAGAGGCGATTCTTGGGATCGCCCCGCCCGAACGCGGACGCTGTCGCCACGTGGACGATGTGGATTGGGTTTCCGTCGCGCGCGCCGCTCGCGCTTTGGGTTAAACAACTCAATTCCGGCGTCAAGCCAACCCCCCTAACGCGGCGGCAGACGGGCGAACGCGCGAACCCTTCCGGGATCCTGGAAAGGACTGCCTGTCGGCCGGGTGGATCGTCATCTGCGGCGCGCCGCAACGGCCGGGGTCGTTGAGCGTTCCGACCTTGAGGGCTCCGGAGGCGCGCCGCAAGCTTCGCAGAATTCCCGCGTTGGTCACCGGCGAACGGCGGGGCGCCAACCCTCGCGCTTCCCCGCCGCCGCTCGCGATGCGATAACTTCCGCGAGGTCTCCCGCGCCCATGCCAATTCGCCGTCTCGATCCTCTGCTTGTCGATCGCATCGCCGCGGGCGAGGTCGTCGAGCGGCCGGCTGCGGCGGTGAAGGAACTCGTCGAGAATGCGCTCGACGCCGGCGCGCGGGCGATCGAGGTCGCGATCGAGGCCGGCGGGCGGCGGCTGATCCGCGTCGCCGACGACGGGCGCGGCATGGACGAGGCGGATCTTGCGCTGTCCGTCGAGCGCCACGCGACCTCGAAGATCCCCGACGGGGACCTGACCGCCATCGCGACCTTCGGCTTTCGCGGCGAGGCCCTGCCGTCGATCGCTTCCGTTTCGCGGCTCGAGATTCGCGCCCGCGCCTCGGGCGCGCCGACGCGCTGTGAGGCTCGTCGTCGAGGATGGGGCTAAGGGCGCGCTCGAGCCCTGCGCCGGCTCCGTCGGCACGCGGGTCGAGGCGCGGGACCTGTTCGCCGCGACGCCGGCGCGGCTGAAATTTCTCAAGACCGACCGCGCCGAGGCGCAGGCGGTCAGCGACGTCGTGCGGCGCCTCGCGCTCGGCGACCCGCATGTGCGCTTCTCGCTCGCCGACCGACATCGGCTCCGGCTTCGACTGGCCGGCCTGCGGGCCGGGCGAGGCGGGCCTCGCCGAGCGGCTCAGGCAGGCGCTCGGGCCCGACTTCGCCGCCAATTCGCTCGAGGTCGACGCGGACCGGGAGGGCGTGCGGCTCACCGGCCGGATCGGCCTGCCGACCTTCTCCCGGCCGAACGCGCTCGCGCAATATCTGTTCGTCAACGGCCGCGCGGTGCGCGACAAGACGCTGTCGGGCGCGCTGCGCGCGGCCTATCTCGATTTCCTGCCTGCCGACCGGCACGCGGTCGCGGTCCTGTTCGTCGAATGCGATCCGCACGGCGTGGACGTCAACGTCCATCCCGCCAAGGCGGAGGTGCGCTTTCGCGACGCGGGCCTCGTGCGCGGCCTCGTGGTCGGCGGGGTCAAGCAGCGCCTTGCCGAGGCCCTGCATCGCGCCTCGACAACCGGCGGGACGGCGACCGTGCTCGCCATGCGGGCGCCGCAGCAGGCGTTTCGGTCCGCCGCGCCGGCGGGCGGATGGGACTGGCGGGCCTCGCCGGCCGCGCCGGCCGTCGCTCGAGGGCCGGCGGTCGCCGAGCGCTTCGCGGAGCCCGCGCAACAGCGCTTCGCCGCCCCCGGCTTCGGGCCCGGAGGTCGCCCCGCGGCTGCGGTCGCCGCGCAGGAGCCAGCCGAGCGCGACCTCGCCGCGCCGCTCGGCGCGGCGCGCGCCCAGGTCCACAAGACCTACATCCTCGCCGAGACGCCCGACGGCCTCGTCATCGTCGACCAGCACGCGGCGCATGAGCGGATCGTCTACGAAACGCTGAAGGCGCCAGCGGGAGGGCAGGGGTATCGAGCGGCAGACGCTGCTGCACCCCGTCGTCGTCGACCTCGATCCGGACGCGGCGGCGCTGATCGAGGCGCACGCCGAGGACCTCGCCGCGCTCGGGCTCGATCGTCGAGGGCTTCGGCGCCGGCGCGATCCTGGTGCGCGAGGCGCCGGCGATTCTTGCGCAGGACGACCTCGCCGGACTGGTGCGCGACCTCGCCGCCGATTTCGCCGCCGAGGACGGCGCCCAGAGCCTCGCCCGCCGGCTGGACGCCTATCTCGGCACCTTCGCCTGCCACCATTCGGTGCGCTCGGGACGCCCGCTGAAGGCGCGAGGAAATGAACGCGCTCCTGCGTCAGATGGAGGCGACCCCCGGCGCGTCCACATGCAACCACGGCCGCCCAACCTATGTCGAGCTGAAGCTCGCAGACATCGAGCGGCTGTTCGGGAGACGGTGAGCGCTCACGGAACCCTGCAATCACCGGTCCCGCCGATGAGGGGCAGCATGTTTGTGGCTGCGGAACGGCGCTCACGGCTCGTGCGTTACGCCGACACCGGAGTCACGCCATGAGCAACGACCAGGACGACGACCTCCTCGATTTAACCCAATGGACCAGCCACGAGGCCGTGGCCGACGGCGGCGTCCTTGCCGGCGTCGTCGCCGGAGCGCGCGTCTTTGTCTGGAGGCGCGGCGACAAGCTCAAGGCCTACGGCGCGAGCTGCCCGCATCTCGGGGGGCCGTTGGACAAGGGCCTTGTCGTGGACGGACAAATCCGCTGTCCGTGGCATCACGCCTGCTTCGATCTAAAGACCGGCGAAGCGGCTGCGGCTCCGGCTTTCGACGCCTTGAAGCCCTACCCGGTCGCAGTCGAGGGGAATCGCTTCACGGTGGGGACGGCCGACGAGCACGCCGAGCGACATTCCTGGCGTGGCGACGCCTCGCTCGGGGCCATGGCGATCGTGGGCGGGGGCGCGGCCGGGTTCGCGGCGGCGGATGCGCTGCGCAAGCTTGGCTGGGCTGGCGCCATTTCGATGGTTTCCGATGAGGCCGGCGAGCCCTACGACCGAACCCTTCTCACAAAGGACTTCCTCGAAGGGACGTTCGGAGAGGACCGCCTTCCGATCGCGCAGCATTCGCTGGCCGACCTCGGCGTCGACTTTCATGGCGGCGCCAGCGTTCGCCATATCGACGCCGCCGGCAAGCAGATACGCTTTGCCAATGGCGACGGGCTCGCCTACGCGAAACTGCTTCTCGCCACGGGCGCGGCTCCAAGGCGACCGAAGTTTCCCGGGGCTGATTTGCCGCATGTGACGACGTTGCGAAGCGCCGAGGACTGCCGGCGCATTCTGGCCAAGGCGACCCCCGGCGCACGCGTCGCCGTGATCGGCGGAAGTTTCATCGCGTTGGAAGCGGCTGCGTCTCTCCGCGGCCGCGGCCTTTCCGTCGACCTCGTCGCGCCGGAAGCCCATCCGCTCGAAAAGATCTTCGGGCGGCAGCTGTCCGATCTCGTCGTCCAAGCCCACGCCGACAAGGGCGTGCGCCTTCACCTCGGTTCGAAGGTGGCGAGCGTCGAGGGCGATCGCGTGCGGCTCGAAGGCGGACAGGAGATTGCCGCGGACCTCGTCATCGTCGGCATCGGCGTCGAGCCGCGCATCGCGCTGGCAGAAGCGGCAGGGCTCAAGCTGGACCGCGGCGTCGCGGTCAATTCGCGCCTGGAGACCAGCCATTCCGACATTTTCGCCGCCGGCGATATCGCCCGTTGGCCCGACCCGCATACCGGCGACACGATCCGCGTCGAACATTGGGCGGTCGCCGAGCGCCAGGGCCAGATTGCGGCCGCGAACATGCTGGGCCGCGATCGACCCTTCATCATGGTGCCGTTCTTCTGGACCAAACATTTCGACCTCTCGATCCGCTATGTCGGCCATGCGGAGACATGGGACGAGACCATCGTCGAGGGCGATCTTGCGAAACGCGACGGCCTCGTCCGGTTCCGCCGCGCCGGTCGCGATCTCGCCGTCGCGACGGTCGAGCGGGACCAGGACTCGCTCCGCGAAGAGATCGCCCTGGAGCAAAGCGTCAACGGGTGAGCAAGGCGGAATGCTCCTCCGAGCGTCGTCCGCGTTATGTGTCGGAACTGTGACAAGCGGCGGGACGTTTGACCTGCGCTTTGCATCGACCGACCGCCATAGGCCAACGCCGTTGGGCCGCTGGCGGTGCGGCGACGCCTCACATTTTCAGGGCGATTTCCGATGCTTTCCGTACTCGTCCAGGGATCGCCGGTGACGATCGGCTTTCTGCTCGCCTGCTTCGCGCTGGTCTTGATTTTCGAGTTCTCGAACGGATTTCACGACACGGCGAACGCGGTCGCGACCGTCATCTACACGAACTCCCTCAAGCCGCTGTATGCGGTCGTCTGGTCCGGGTTGATGAACTTCCTCGGCGTGCTCCTCGGCGGCATCGCGGTTGCTTACGCCCTGGTCGAACTGATCCCGCCCGAGGTGCTGTCGCCTCCGAACGGCGGCATCGCCGTCGGGATGCTCGCCGCCCTGTTTGCTTCCGCGCTGGTCTGGAACGTCGGCACGTGGTGGCTCGGGATTCCAAATTCGAGCTCGCACGCGCTGATCGGCTCGCTGGTCGGAATAGCGTTCGCGAATTCGATCATGCGTGGGCGCGGATTCGGCAATGGCGTCGATTGGGGCCAGATCTGGAGCGTACTGTCGGCGCTGCTGTTTTCGCCGATCATCGGTTTTGTGCTCGCGCTGATCGTGTTCAGGCTGCTGAAACTCGCAGTCCACGACAAGCGACTTTACGAGCCGCCGGAAGGCGACAAGCCGCCGGTGTGGTGGATGCGGGCGCTCCTGATCCTGACCTGCACGGGCGTGTCCTTCGCGCACGGAACCAACGACGGGCAGAAGAGCATCGGACTGATCATGCTCGTCATCATCGGCTTGATGCCGGCCGCCTTCGCGGTGAACCTCGACATGGAGGGGGCCAAGATCGCCGAGGTCGCCAAGGCCCTGCCCGCCGCCGCCGATCTTATCGAGCGCTATGGCGACGACCAGAAGGCGCTCGGCGCCGCCGCGGCGCGGAAACTCGCGGGAACGTTCGGCGCGATCAAATCGGTCTCAGAGATCCGCGAGGCGGAACGTCCGGCGGTCCGCAATGATCTCAACCGGGTGCTGTCGGAACTGCAGACGGTTTCGGAAGCGAGGGGCATTTCGGCGGAGGACAAGACAACCGCCAAGTCGACCCACGCGCTCATGACGAACTCGGTCCAATATGCGCCCTGGTGGGTCCGCGTGCTGAGCGCGCTCTGTCTCGGGCTCGGCACCATGATCGGTTACAAGCGCATCGTGACGACGCTCGGCGAGCGCCTCGGCAAGGAAAAGCTCGTGCCGGCGCAGGGAGGGTCAGCCGAACTGGCGGCGGCCGCGGTCATCGGCTCGGCCGGCTTCACCGGTTTCCCGGTGAGCACCACCCACGTCGTCACCGGGGGCATATCGGGAACGATGGTCGGCTCCGGCGCAGGCCTTCAGTCCGCCACCCTGTGGCGGATTGCGACCGCTTGGGTGCTGACGCTTCCCGCCACGATCGCGTTGTCAGGCGGCCTGTTTTACATCTTGTCGTGACGGCGCTCGGCGCGCTCGGGCCATGGACGAGGGCGTCCTCTCCCGCTCCCGAGGGGCAAGGGGCGCTTGTGATCGCCGTCGCCGGGGGCTATTGGGCGGGTCGGATTTCCGACTTTTGAGAGAGACGTCCCGTTGAGCGTTAACGAGCCGAAAGTCGACGAGGCGCTAGCGATCGCGCATGGGCTGAAAGCCGACGAATACGCTCGCTTCGTCAAGCTGATCGGCCGGACGCCGACCTTCACCGAGCTCGGCATCGTCTCGGCGATGTGGAACGAGCACTGCTCCTACAAGTCCTCGCGCCTGCATCTCAAGGGCCTGCCGACCAAGGCGCCGTGGGTCATCCAGGGGCCGGGCGAGAACGCCGGGGTGATCGACATCGGCGATGGGCTGCGCCTGCGTCTTCAAGATGGAGTCGCACAACCATCCCTCCTACATCGAGCCCTATCAGGGCGCGGCGACCGGGGTCGGCGGCATTTTGCGCGACGTCTTCACCATGGGCGCGCGGCCGGTCGCCTGCCTCAACCTGTTGCGCTTCGGCTCGCCCGACCATCCCAAGACCCGGCATCTGGTCGCGGGCGTGGTCGCAGGGATCGGCGGCTACGGCAATTCCTTCGGCGTGCCGACGGTCGGCGGCTCGGTCGGCTTCGACAGCCGCTACGACGGCAATATTCTGGTCAACGCCATGGCGGTCGGCGTCGCGCGGGCGGACGGGCTCTTCTACTCGGCCGCGACCGGGGTCGGCAATCCGATCGTTTATCTCGGCTCGAAGACCGGGCCGCGACGGCATCCACGGCGCGAGCATGGCTTCGGCCGCCTTCGAGGCGGACGCCGAGGAGAAGCGGCCGACCGTGCAGGTCGGCGACCCGTTCGCCGAGAAGCTGCTGCTCGAAGCCTGCCTCGAACTCATGGCTTCGGGCGCGGTCGTCGCGATCCAGGACATGGGCGCGGCGGGCCTGACCTCTTCGGCGGTCGAGATGGGGGCCAAGGGCAATCTCGGGATCGACCTCGACCTCGACGCCGTCCCTTGCCGCGAGACCGGCATGACCGCTTACGAGATGCTGCTCTCCGAGAGCCAGGAGCGGATGCTGATGGTGCTGAAGCCCGAGATCGGGCCGAGGCCGAGGCCATCTTCCGCAAATGGGGGCTCGACTTCGCCGTCATCGGCCGAGACCACCGACACCAGGCGCTTCGTCATCCGGCATGGGGGGCAGGTCAAGGCCGACCTGCCGATCAAGGAGCTCGGCGACGAGGCGCCGCTCTACGACCGGCCGTGGACGCCGACCGCGCCCTCGCCCGTCGCTCGACGGCTGCGGCGTCGTCCCGCCGCTGCCGACCGACGCGGCGCTGATAAAGCTCCTCGGCTCGCCGAATCTCAGCTCCAAGCGCTGGGTCTATCGAGCAGTACGACTCGCTGATCCTCGGCAACACGGTCGCCGGGCCCGGGCGGCGGCGCCGCGGTGATCCGCCTCGGCGACGGGCCGAAGGGGCTGGCGCTGACGACCGACTGCACCGAGCGCTATTGCGAGGCGGACCCGCGTCGAGGGCGCGAAGCAGGCGGTCGCGGAAGCCTGGCGCAACCTCGTCGCCGTCGGCGCGAAGCCGCTGGCGCTGACCGACAATCTCAACTTCGGCAACCCGGAGAAGCCGCACGCGATGGGCCAGCTGGTCGGCTGCATCGCGGGAATCGCCGAGGCGGCGAAAGCGCTCGACTTCCCGATCGTGTCGGGCAACGTGTCGCTCTACAACGAGACGATGGGCGTCGGGGATTCCGCCGACCCCGGCGATCGGCGGGGTCGGGCTCGTCGCCGACGTGACGAAGACGGCTTCGCCGTCGTTCAAGGCCGCGGGCCAGGACATTCTTCTGATCGGCGGCGCGCCCGGCTGGATCGGCCGCTCGGCGTGGCTCGCCGTGGTCGCCGGGCCGCGACGAGGGCGCGCCGCCGCCGGTCGACCTCGAAGCCGAGAAGCGCAACGGCGAATTGCGTGGCGGCGCTGATCGCGGCCGGCCGCGTCACCGGCGTCCAGGATCTGTCGGACGGCGGCCTCGCGGTCGCGCTCGCCGAGATGGCGATGGCGGGCGGCGTCGGGGCGACGGTCGCGCTCGACGGACCGGAGCACCTCGTCTTCTTCGGCGAGGATCAGGGCCGCTATGTCGTCACGACCACGCCGGACGCGACCGAACGGCGTGATCGCCGACGCCGGGCGCGCCGGCGTGCCCATCGTCCGCATCGGCGTCACCGGCGGCGACGCGCTGGCGCTCGGGCGCTCGGCGCCGATCGCGCTTGCCGCGCTCGTCGAAACCTACGAGAGTTGGTTCTCCGAGCTGATGGAGCCTCGAAGGGGACTGCCGCATGATTCCCTTTCTGGTCGTCAGGACCCCCACAGGCTTTTCGTATATCCGGCCGGATCGCGTGCTGGCCGTCAATGCGAACGATGCCGGCCGAGTGCACGATCCTGTTGACCGACGGCGTGACCATCTCGGCGATTGAACCGGCGGAGGACGTCGTCGCGCGGCTTGAGGACGAGGCGCGGCAGGAAGACGACGCGCTGCTGAAAAAGGAGACGCCGCAAAGATGGCCATGTCCCTCGTTGAGATCGAGACGATGATCCGGGAGGCGTTCCCCGGCGCGCTGGTCGAGGTGAAGGACCTCGCCGGCGACGGCGAGCACTATTCCGCGAGCGTCGTCTCGGCCGCCTTCAAGGGGGTGAGCAAGGTCAAGCAGCACCAGATGGTTTACGCCGCCCTCAAGGGCAAGATGGGCGGCGAACTGCACGCGCTGGCGCTGACGACGGCGGACAGCTAGCCCCAGCCGGCCGCCCCCGGACGCTCAGGCGTTTTCTTGGGCGAGGGCGATCTTGAATCCGCTCCGCGGCGCGACGATATCACGGTCGCCGCGCTATCGCGCGTGGCGATAATCGCAACCCATTGATTACGAGGCCCGATTTGACCGCCGACGCCACGACCCAGACCCCCGAGGCCGCGACCACGCAGAGCTTCGAGGCCGACGTTTCGCGCCTGCTGCATCTGATGGTTCACTCGGTCTATTCCGACCGTGAAATCTTCGTCCGCGAGCTCGTCTCCAACGCCGCCGACGCCTGCGAGAAGCTTCGCTACGAGGCGCTCGCCAAGCCCGAGCTGATCGCCGACGGCGCGCCGTTCGCGATCACCGTCGCGCTCGACAAGGACTTGAAGACGCTGACCGTCTCCGACAACGGGATCGGGATGAGCCGCGAAGACCTGACCGCGGGCCTGGGCACCATCGCCCGCTCCGGCACCAAGGCCTTTCTCGACAAGCTCGCCGCCGAGGACGCCAAGAGCGAGGCGCAGGCGCTGATCGGCCAGTTCGGCATCGGCTTCTATTCGTCCTTCATGGTCGCCGACGAGGTCGTGGTCGAGACGCGCCGCGCCGGCGCCGAGGAGGCTTTGCGCTGGTCGTCCGACGGCAAGGGCGCCTTCACCATCGCCCCGCTCGCGCTCGACGCCGCGCCGGCGCGCGGCACGCGGGTCATCCTCCATCTCAACGCCGAATCGCAGGAGTTCCTCGACGCCTGGCGGGTCGAGCGGATCATCCGCGACCATTCCGGCGCGGTCGCGGTGCCGGTCGACTTCATCGACAAGCCGGGCGCGGAGCCCAAGCGCCTCGCGGACGGCGCGGCGATCTGGGCGAAGCCCAAGTCCGAGGTCAAGCCCGAGGACTACACCGAGTTCTATCGCGGCCTTTCCGGCCAGTTCGACGAACCGGCGCTGACCCTGCACTGGCGCGCCGAAGGGCGGCATGAATACACCGTGCTCGCCTTCATTCCCGGCTCGCGGCCGTTCGACCTGTTCGATCCGTCGCGAAAAGGCCGCAACAAGCTCTATGTGCGCCGCGTCCTGATCACCGAGGACGCCGACATCCTGCCCGGCTGGCTGCGCTTCGTCCGCCTGGTCGTCGACAGCGCCGATCTGCCGCTGAACGTGTCGCGCGAGCTGATCCAGAAAAGCGACGTGTTCGCGGCGATCCGCAAGGGCGTGACGAACCGCATGGTCGCAGGAGCTCGGCAAGCTCGCCGAGAGCGAGCCGGACAAGTTCGCGAAGGTATGGGAGCACTTCGGCGCAGTCATCAAGGAAGGCCTGTACGAGGACCCGGAGCGGCGCGACGGCCTGTTCAAGATCGCCCGCTTCGCCACCACCGCGCATCCCGACGGCGGCCGCACGCTCGCCGACTATGTGGCGAGCTTTCGCGAGAACCAGACGGCGATCTACTACCTCACCGGCGACGACGCCAAGCGCCTCGCCGCGAGCCCGCAGCTCGAAGGTTTTCGCGCCCGCGGCGTCGAAGTCCTGCTGCTGTCCGATCCGGTCGACGCCTTCTGGGTCTCGACCGCGGCGGGCTTCGACGGCAAGCCGTTCAAGTCGGTGAGCCAGGGCGCGGCCGACATCAAGTCGATCGCGCTCGTCGAGGGAGCCCAGGCGCCGGCCGAGGCCTCGGGCGAGGTCGCGACGCTGCTCGCCTTCATCAAGCAGACGCTGGAGGACGAGGTCGCCGAAGTGCGCGCCTCCGACCGGCTGACCGACAGCGTCGCCTGCCTGATCGCGCCCGAGTTCGGCCCGGACCGGCAGCTCGAAAAGATGCTCGCCGCGCACGGGCGCCTGTCGGAGCGCGCCAAGCCCATTCTCGAGGTCAATCCGACCCATCCGCTGACCGTGTCGCTCGCGGGAAAGCTGCACGCCGGGGCGGACAAGGCGCTGGTCGAGGATTCGGCGCATCTCATCCTCGACGAGGCGCGGTTGCTCGAAGGCGGCCAGGTCGAGGACCCGCCGGCGTTCGCCGCGCGCCTGAGGCGGGTGCTGGAGAAGGCGCTGGGTTGAAGCCACCTGGGGCGGGGTCGATGCCCCGCCGGGACCGGGTCCGAAAGGGCGTCCGCCAGGACGCCCGTCTTTCGACGAGCGATCGACCGGCTGCCAAGAAGCGCGGCCTTGACCTTTACCGCTCAAGCCCTTGCCCCTGGGGCTCGCCCCTGCCAAATAGGCGTCGTCAGTCGGGGAGCCTCCGGTGATCGCCATCAATCCCGCTTTCGCGCGCATGGGCGACGAGAACGCCTTCGCCGTGCTCGCGAGGGCGGCCGAGTTGCAGCGCCGTGGCCACGACGTCGTCAATCTCGGCATCGGCCAGCCCGATTTCAAGACGGCGCCGCATATCGTCGAGGCGGCGGTCAAGGCGCTGCGCGACGGCGAGCACGGCTATACCGACGCGACCGGAATCGCCCCGTTGCGCGAGGCCGTGTCGCAAGATCTGAAGCGGCGGCTCGGCGTCGAGGTCCCGCCCGACCTGGTGCTGATCACGCCCGGCGGCAAAGTCGCCATGTATATGGCGATCCTGATGTTCGGCGGGGAAGGCGCGGAGATCGTCTATCCCGACCCGGGCTTCCCGATCTACCGCTCGATGATCGAATTCACCGGGGCGCGCCCGGCCCCGGCGCCGATGCGCGAGAAAAACGGCTTCGCCTTCTCGGCCGAGGAGACGCTGAGCCTGCTCACGCCGCGGACCCGGCTCCTGATCCTCAATTCGCCCGCCAACCCGACCGGCGGGGTGACGCCGCGCGAGGAGATCGACAGGCTGGTCGCAGGCCTCGCGGCCTGGCCGGACGTCGCGATCCTGTCCGACGAGATCTACGGCCAGCTCACCTATGACGGCGCTCGCCCACCGCTCGCTGCTCGCCTATCCGGAACTCCGCGACCGGCTCGATCCTGCTCGACGGCTGGTCGAAGACCTACGCGATGACCGGCTGGCGGCTCGGCTATTCGGTGTGGCCGAAGCCGTGGCGGGAGGTGGCGCGCAAGCTCGCGGTCAATTCCTATTCCTGCGTCAATTCGGCGGCGCAGTTCGCGGGGATCGCGGCGCTCGAGGGCCCGCAGGATTTGGTCGAGGCGATGCGGGCCGAGTTCGACCGGCGCCGCAAGGCGGTCGTCGCGGGGCTGAACCGGCTTCCGGGCGTCAGCGCGGTCACGCCGAAGGGCGCGTTCTACGCCTTTCCCAATATCGCCCGCACCGGCTGGAAGGCGAAGCCGCTCGCTTCGGCCTTGCTCGAGGAAGCGGGCGTCGCGACCGATCGGCGGCCCCGATTTCGGCGTATACGGCGAGGGCTACCTGCGCCTCTCCTACGCCAACTCGCTCGAGAACATCGAACGCGCGCTCGCGCGGATGGCCGAGTTTCTCGGCCGCCCCGCTTCGGCCAACGCGAGCGGATAGGGATCGTCTTTGGGGGATCAGTAGGACCATGCGATTTGTTCTTCTCGCGGCCGCCTTGGCTTTCTGGCCGCGGCCGCACGCCGGCCGCCGCCGACGGACGCCGCGGCCGTCGCCATCGGCCTGCGACACCGCCAAGCTCGGCGCGCGCGACCTCGCCGAATGCCTGCGCGCCGCCGCCGACAAGGCCGACCGGGACCTTCAGGCGACGGTCGAGGCGGCCTATCAAGTCGATCGATTCCGCGCCAGGGACTGCTGTCGTCGCAGAAGGCGCGCTGGCGCCGAGCGCTCGGCGAGGCGCAGGCGCAATGGGTGAGTTGGCGCGACTCGGAGTGCCAGGACGTCGCCCCGTTCGAGGCCGGCATGACGGCCAAGGGCGGCGACCCGCGGCTCAGCTGCATCATCGACAACGACGCCGCGCGGATCGCGAGCCTCAAGGCGCGTTATCCGTGAGCCGCGGTCAGAAAGGACGCTGATGCCGCCGCTCGAAGGTCTGGGCTACGCCTTCGATCCGCTCGATCGGGCCTCCGACGCTGCGAGACGACGCGGCCGCGATCGCGGCGTTGCGCGCCCGTCCCGACGCGCGCGTTCGTCCTCATCGCGCGCGACATGCCGGTCTTGCGCAAGGGCGCGGCGCGGCCTCGAGCCGCTGCTGCCGCTCGCCGAGGTCGAGGCGCTCGGCGGCGCGAGGGTCGAGGCGCTGCTCGGCCTGCTGCCCGGACGGCGCGCCGGTGTTACGCCGCGCTCCTGCCCGACGACGTCGGTCGTCGAGCAGGCGGACGCGAGCGACGGCTTCCTCGATCGCCGCGTGCTGGTCGTTCCCGGCCGCGACGAACTCGAGATGGTCGACATCCGATCGCTCGCCGCCGGCGGCCTCGTTCCGGCGCCCGAGGCGAGCATGCTGGCGACGGCCAAGTCGCTGCTCGCCTGGCACGCCCGGCGCAGCTTCTGCTCGAATTGCGGCGCCAAGACCGTCGTCGGCGCCGGCGGGCTGGCGGCGCGAATGCCCGGCCTGCCGCATGCAGCACTTTCCCCGCACCGATCCCGGTCGTCATCATGCTGGCGATCGACGGCGACGACCTGCCTGCTCGGGCGCCAGCCGCGCTTCCCGAAGGGCATGTATTCGGCGCTCGCCGGCTTTCTCGAGCCCGGCGAGACGATCGAGCAGGCGGTCCGGCGCGAGATCATGGAGGAGGCCGGGATCGCCTGCGGCGAGGTCCGCTATTTCGCCTCCCAGCCGTGGCCGTTTCCCTCGTCGCTGATGATCGGCTGCTTCGTCGAGGCCGAGAGCCGGACGGTCACCGTCGACAAGGTCGAACTCGAGGACGCGCGCTGGTTCTCGCGCGACGAGGTGCGGGCGATGCTGGAGAAGCGCCATCCGGACGGGCTCGCGCGCCGATCCCGATGGCGATCGCGCATCATCTGATCAGGGCGTGGGCGGGCGAAGGCGGAGGTTCCGCCTAACCGGTTTTGGCGGCGGCGGACCGCCCGCGATGCGCGGTCTTATTGGTCTGCCCGTCCAACGAGGCTCGGCTCGTAGTAGCGCCGAGCGCCCTCGACAACAGGCCAAATGCGACGGAGATCCATGGCGGAAACGACTGCGCGAGCCGTTCTTCCTCCGCTGCGCAGAACGAACGAAATCTGAAAGGTTTGTTCTCCCACGCTCGACCAGTCGAGCGCGAGCGTGGCGACCTGGTCCGTCGCAGCCAGCGTCGCGGTCGTCGAGGCTGAAGGCTCGGCCCGACCGCTGTTCCTGATCTCGATGTCCAGTCCGACCGGAGACTTGCCGACCACAGACGCCTTGACGCTTAATTCGTAGGCGCCGGCAGGCAGGGCGTCGAGCGTAACGCTTGTCCACCTTCCGGCGGCGCCGGGCGCCAGGTCCACAGCAAGACCTTGCTTGTCGTCGAAGCGTGGGGTCGGGCCTGACCCCTCCGATTCGTGAAACCATGCGGGCGCTTGCAGGGTCGAAAGCGCTGCGGTCGCGGGCGATGCGAAGCCCATCGTAAATTGCAGGTAGCGCTGCCAGGCGGCCTCCCCGATCCTCCGTCCCATCTCCAGCCCCTGCTCATTGTCGGCTGGCCAATGAATCCCCGCCCAAATTCGCGACTGTCCGCATTGTTCCGCGGCCGAAGCGTAAGTGGGGAAGTCGAGCGTCTCAGGACGCCCAAGATGCCGATCCTCCACGTAAAGCTTCCCTAGCGAAACCCGGTACCCGAAATCCGGCTTGGCGAGGGCGAGCCGCATCACACGGGCCCAAGCCGCACAGAAGGCGCTGTGACCTGAGACGTAAGAGGGAAAGGCCGGCGTCGGCAGGTAGGGTTCCCATTCGGCGGCGCGAAGAGAGGTCACGCCCGCGGGAGAAGCGACCCGACCATAGCTCGCCTCGGCGGCAGCGGGCGTCGAGAAGGCCAGCACCTGCGGCAGCGAGCGCGGCCGCCACGCCCGGATTGCTGTGTCCCCGAGGGCATGGATTGCCGTGATGGGCCGAACGTAGTCGTAAGCGTACTTGGCGTCCCACGCCGCAATCGAGGCGTCCAGCATCGTATTGCCGACCAGGAAGAACAGCTTCACGTCGTCGTCCAGGCGAAGGTCGTTCACGTCCGAGGCGTACTTTGTCAGCTCCATGAGATGAGGCGCGGGCGAACTGCCCCACTCGGCCCAGAATTCTGCGGCGGCCTTCTGAAAGTCCGTCAGCCCGGCGCTTGTCTCGATGAGCGCCGCGATCTGACGGTTCCACTCGGGGCTGCCTGCGCTCGGCGGCGGGGGCGGCCGGAACTCGTCAGCCCGGGTCAGCGCGAAGGGCATGACTCTGTTCCACTGCGGCGTCGTCGGCAGCTGGGTTTTTCCGAACAAATGGTGGCGCTTATAGCGTTAGCTGTTGTTTTGGGGCAGGCTGGGGTCGGATCGAGGGCTGATTCTATGAAGGCTGAGGACTTTTCGGGCTGGCTGTCGGCGATTGGCGGCTTGAGCGCGGCGCAAATCGGCGAAGCTTTGGCGGCGCTGGCGAAAGCGGAAGCCGCGACCCGGAGCGAGAGGTCCGGCGGCTCTTCAGAGGCAGCCGGCAAGCGTCGCAGGCGCGAGGACGCCCTTGGCGCGACCGGTGTTGAACGCGTCGAGAGCCAAGGCTGTCCGCATTGCGCGGGCCGCGAGATCGTCGGCTGGGGCCGGTCGCATGGGCTGTTGCGCTTTCGCTGCAAGAGCTGCGGCCGCACGTTCAACGCCCTGACAAAGACGCCGATGGCGCATCTGCGCAAGAAGGAGAAATGGCAAGCTCACGCCCAAGCGATGATCGAAGGCAAGAGCCTGTCCAAGACCGCGAAACTGTGCGGCGTGCATCCGACGACGGCCTTCCGCTGGCGGCATCGGTTTCTCCGGTCTCCGGCGGCCGACAAGCCGAGGCGCTTGAGCGGGATCGTCGAAGCGGACGAAACCTTCCTGCTCGAATCCTTCAAGGGACGGTGCTCCGATCTGCCGCGAGAGGCTCGAAAGCGGGGCGGAAAGGCCAGACACCCAGGGCTCCATCAGGACAACATTCCGGTTCTGGTGGCCCGCGACCGCAAGGGAGCGACCTTCGACGTGGTTCTGCCGTAGGTCGACAGCGCTTCGGTGGCGAGCGCGTTTGCCGGCCTCGTGACGCCGGGCAATCATCTCGTCAGCGACGGCGGTCGGGCGATCGCCGCTTTCGCCCGGAAAGCCGGCATCCCGTTTCACGCTGTGCCTGCGCCTGGAAAGCCGGCCCCGGAGGCGCCGCACCTGCACATCAACAACGTGAACGCCTACCACAGCCGCTTCAAGCAATGGCTCAACCGCTTCAACGGCGTCGCCACAAAAAACCTGCCCAACTATCTCGGATGGCGTCGAGCCCTCGAAGCCTGGGGCGACCAACTCGCTCCAGACACCTGGATCAAAGGCGCTATCGGGACCGGACCGTACCAACAGCTAACCCGATAAGCGAATCGGTCGGCTGCCAGGCTTCGGCGATTGCGGGGTCGCGAGTGCGGTAGCCCGTGGTGTCCGCGAAGTCGTCGGCCTCGTTCGCGCCATCCGCATGGAACTTCGCAAGCGCCATGCGCGCGGCGCGGCGGCCGACGTCAGCGGCGGGAGTCGTGGCGTTTGGATCGTAGCCGAGCGCCGCCATTCGCGCCGTCAGCGCACGCCGCCGCTGGGGCGCGAGCGCGGTCAGCACGGCGTACTCCGCGTGGCTGATCGCTTCCCTTTCATTGGCCTCGTTGGCGGGCCCCCCCTCGCCCTTGAGCGCTGTCCCCGACACCGCGCCGACAGCTTTCGGGTCGTAGGCGCTCCAGGCGTCGTAGACGGCGGTATGGACGGTCGCAAGAAAGCGCGCCCCGGTGGTCGGCTCCCAAGCGACTTCGTTGGCCGCGGAAAGCACGTCGTCGAGCCATTCGGTGACGATCGAGGCAGCTTGGGCCGAACCCGCGCTCGCCGCGATGAGCAGCGGCGCCGCGATCGCCGCAAGCGCCCGCGCGGTTCGGCCTCGGCGCATCAGCGAAACGATGCCTGCCGCCGCCGGACCGGGAACGCGTGTGTCGTCCATTCCTTTCGCCCTCAGATTTGGAGAACGCCACAGCGCTCCCCGAAGCCCGCCGAGGATCAGAGGAAGCGGTAGACGATGGGACAGTTGACCACCAGACCGACCGAGCCGAATTTTTTACCGTCGAGCCCGGTGATCCAGCCCTTCTCGACCATGCCCAGGATCGAGAATTCCTCGGTCATGCGGGAACGGTAGCCCATGTCGACTGCCTTCTGCGTCCAGACGGAGGGGTTGATGTCCCACATCGGACTATAGTCGGTCGCGACCGTCGGGATGCCGCCGAGCACGTTGAGCGGCGACCCTCCGTCGGAAATCGCGCTGTCCAGACCTTGGCGCTGGGGATTGTCCTTGCCGGTCGGCCCGTTGACGAAGACGAAAATGCGCTCGACCGGGCTGAACAGGCTGTCGTCTCCGCCCCCTTGGATGTCCTCGAGGCCGGGCGCGTAAGTCGCCCCCTCGAGCGTCGCGGTCAGCGGGTTGTTCGTGTCGGTGGACACGTAGAGGACCGGTTTAGCGAAGCTGAAGCCGGGCGTGAGCTTGAGCGTCACCGTTCCGGCGCGTGGGCAAATGCTGACCACCTTCTGATGCACCAGGGTGTGGTTCGGATGACCGTCGCAGAACTGGTTCAAGGTATCGGCGGATACGTTGTAAGCAAGCATCGGGGCGTTGTAGATATGATCTCCCGCGTTGGTGATCTTCACCAGTGGAGAATAGTCTTTATCCCCAACGCCGCTCGGCTGGAACTTCTTGGGCGGAAAGAAGTTCGGCGCATCGCCGGGAACGAGCATTCGCTCGGGCGAAAAGTCGACCGTCCCTGATTCGAAAACCAGTTTGAAATTCTTATCCAGCGTGGCCTTTCGGACGCTTCGGCCCACGTCCGCGAAAGTAAGCTTTGGCGAATAGTTGAGTCCGAGCTGGTCGGCGTTCCCCTTGTCGTCGGTGTCGGTCACGACGTACCACACGCTCTCTCCACTCTTCATTGACCCTTGATAGAGCGGCAGGGTGATCGTCCCGTTCTCGAGATCAACCTTGCCGGACTTGAGGTTTTGATAGGGACCGACGAGTTCCCGCTTCACCGAAGACGGCGGTGGGCCAAAATAGGTCAGCGGGACGTCGGCGCCGATCGCCGCCGGCGCAGGGGCCCCCTCGGAATTCTCGTTGTCCTGCGCGAATGCTGTAGCCGGAAAAGCCGCAAGCGCCGCCGCGACCGCAGCCAGGATCAATCTGGTCATCATTCCCTCCCTGAATTGTCATCGTTTTGCCCAAACGAGCGTCACGTCTAGGAACAGGACACTCCCCGCTTCTCCACTCCCCGACGCCAAGAAATTCGGCGTATCAAGCTCTGTATTTCGCCGAAGTGACTGTTCAATGACCCGGGACGAGAAACATATTGCCTGGGTAGAAAGCGGCGATTTTATGGCAAATGTGGCAGAGATAGACTCCCCCATGGAACCCTCGCCGACTTGACGCCCGTTGCCGCGACGCCGGCCCGCGGCTATGCTGCGCTGAACCGATTTACCGATACCGAAAAGGTATAGGAGTCCATGGCTTTCCTCTCGGACGCGCTGTCCCGCATCAAGCCTTCCGCCACCATGACGGTGACGCAGAAGGCGCGCGATCTGAAAGCCAAGGGACGCGATGTGATCTCGCTCTCGGTTGGCGAGCCCGATTTCGACACGCCCGACAACATCAAGGAAGCGGCGATCGCCGCGATCAAGCGCGGCGAGACCAAGTACCCTCCGGTGCTCGGCATCCCGCCCTTACGCGAAGCGATCGCCCAAAAGTTCAGGCGCGAGAACGGGCTCGAGTACAAGGCCTCCGACGTCATCGTCGGCACGGGCGGCAAGCAGATCCTCTACAACGCCTTCCTCGTCACGATGAACAAGGGGCGACGAGGTCATCATTCCCGCGCCGTTCTGGGTGAGCTATCCGGACATGGTGCTGCATCAACGGCGGCGAGCCGGTGATCGTTCCGACCCGGCTCGAGGACGGCTACAAGCTGAAGCCCGAGGCGCTCGAAAAGGCGATCACGCCGCGCACCAAGTGGATCATCCTGAACTCGCCGTCGAACCCGTCGGGCGCCGCCTATACGCGCGACGAACTGAAGGCGCTGACCGACGTGCTGGTCGAGCACCGCCATGTCTGGGTGCTGTCGGACGACATGTACGAGCATCTGGTCTACGGCGACTTCACCTTCACCACGCCGGTGCAGATCGAACCGTCGATGAAATGCCGCGCGCGCTCACGATGAACGGCGTGTCGAAGGCCTATGCCATGACCGGCTGGCGCATCGGCTACGCCGCCGGGCCCGCCGAGCTCATCAAGGCGATGGATATGGTGCAGGGCCAGCAGACATCGGGGGCCTGCACGATCGCGCAATGGGCCTCGGTCGAGGCGCTGACCGGACCGCAGGACTTCATTCCCGTGCGGCGAAGAGCGTTCGAGGAGCGGCGCGACCTGGTCGTTTCGATGCTGAACCAGGCGAAATTCATCAAGTGCCCGAAGCCCGAAGGCGCCTTCTACGTCTACCCCTCGGTCGCCGAAGCGATCGGCCGGACGGCGCCGTCAGGCAAGCGTGCTCGAGACGGACGAGGATTTCGTCACCGAGCTGCTCGAGGAGACGGGCGTCGCGGTGGTGCATGGGTCGGCCTTCGGCGCCGGCCCGAACTTCCGCGTCTCCTACGCCACTTCGCTTGCCCAGCTCGAGAGCGCCTGCAAGGCAATTCAGAAGTTCACCGCCGAACTGCGGTGAGGGACGTCGCCCGGTCGCAAGAAGTCGCCGCGCCGCGCGGCGACGGAGCAGTGAGGCGGGAAGACGTCTTCGGCGGGGTGGCGGACGCTGCCCCGACCGCAAGCCGGCGAATAGCGTTCCGATCGTCTCCGGTTCAAATCGGATCCGGCCCGCGCGAGATCGCGGCGACGCCGGTGCGGGAGACTTCGACGAGGCCGAGGGGCCGCATCAGGTTGACGAAGTCGTCGATCTTCTGCGGGTTTCCGGTCAGCTCGAAGATGAAGCTCTCGACCGTGGCGTCGATCACCTTGGCGCGGAACGCCTCGGCGAGGTTCATCGCTTCGACCCGGTTCTCGCCCTTGCCGCGCACCTTGATCATGGCGAGCTCCCGCTCGATCGCGCGCACGGTCAGCGTCAGGTCGTTCACGGAATGGATCGGCACGAGCCGCTCGAGCTGATGGCGGATCTGCTCGATGATCTCCGGCGTGCCCGAGGTGACGATGGTGATGCGCGACTCGCGGCTCTCGTGCGCGACCTCGGCGACCGTCAGGCTCTCGATGTTGTAGCCGCGTCCCGAGAACAGGCCGACCACGCGCGCCAGCACGCCGGGCTCGTTGTCGACCAGCACCGACAGCGTATGGGTCTCGATCGGCGACCGGACGGTCGCGGACGAATAGGGGGACAGCGGGGCGGAGTGGGCTCTGACCATGTTCATGTCAATCCTCGTCGAAAGAACCGCCGCGGATGCGGCGCGTCCGGATGGGAAACTCAGGCTGCGGCGGCTTTCGGCGCCGCCGCGACCCAGTGTTGAAAGAGATCGAAGTCGATGTTGCCGCCCGAGAGGACGAGCCCGACCTTGCGCCCGACGAGCCGCCCGCGCTCCTTGATCGCGGCCGCCAAACCCGCAGCGCCCGCGCCCTCGGCGAGATTGTGCGTATCCGTCCAATAGGCGCGGATCGCCTCGGCGATTTCGTCGTCGTCGACGAGCGTGACCCGGGCGGCGCCCTTGACGATGGTCGCGACCGCCTCCTCGTCGGGCGCGCGCGTCGCCACGCCGTCGGCGAAAGTCTCCGCGCTCGGGGTCGCGGTCGCGCGCCCGGCCGCGAACGAGAGCGCATAGGCCGGCGCGCCGCTCGACTGGACGCCGACGATTTCCGTCTTGAGCCCCAAGGCGTCGCGCGCCGCGATGCAGCCGCAGATTCCCGAGCCTTGCCCGATCGGGACGTAGAGCACGTCGAGGTCCGGCCGCGCGGAGAAGAGTTCGAGGGCGTAGGTCGACACGCCCCGAACGAGTTCGCGGTGGAACGAAGGCACGGCGTGCAGCCCGCGCGCCTGCGCAAGCCGCATCGCCTCCTCCCGCGCCGCCTGGAAGTCCGTCCCGTGCTCGATCAGTTCGGCGCCGAGCGCCCGCATGGCGGCGTTCTTCTCGCGCGAGTTGCCGTGTGGAACGACAATGGTCGCCGCGAGGCCGAGGCGGCGGCCGGCGAAGGCGAGGCTCTGGCCATGATTGCCGCGAGTGGCCGAGACGATCCCCTTGACCTCAGGTTCGCGCCGTTTGAGCGCGTCGCAATAGGTCAGGCCGCCGCGCACCTTGAAGGCGCCGGTCGGCTGGTGGTTCTCATGCTTGACCACCACCTCCGCGCCGAGCCGCGCGGCCAGCAGCGGCCATGCGAACGCCGGGGTCGGATTCAGGGTCTGTCGCACCATGTCGTGGGCGTTACGAAGCTCGGCGAGCGTAAACATCAGGGCGCTTTCTCCAGTCCGCCGGCCGGATGAGGGCTCCCGCGCCAATCCGGCGCGCGCGGGCCCTCACCCCTCTCCGGGAGGGAGATCGGTTTCTCACACCAGCATCTTGCCTTTCTCGTCGATGACGTTGCCGAGTTCGATCCCGGCGTCGTCTTCGAGATCGGCCATCAGCATCTCGTTGTGCGCCTTGCCCGAGGGGATCATCGGGAAGCAGTTCTCCTTCTGATCGACCAGGCAGTCGAAGATCACCATCTTCGGCGTCTCGATCATCTCCTTGATCGCCGCGTCGAGATCGGCCGGGTCGGAGCAGCGGATGCCGTGTGCGCCATAGGCCTCGGCGAGCTTGACGAAATCCGGCAGCGAATCGGTGTAGCTCTCCGAATAGCGGCCGCCGTGCAGCAGTTCCTGCCACTGGCGCACCATGCCCATGTACTGGTTGTTGAGGATGAAGATCTTCACCGGCAGGCGGTACTGCGTCGCGGTCGAAAGCTCCTGAATGTTCATCAGGATCGACGCCTCGCCGGCGATGTCGATGACCAGCGACTTGGGATGGGCGAGTTGCGTCCCGATCGCCGCCGGCAGGCCGTAGCCCATGGTGCCGAGGCCGCCGGAGGTCATCCAGCGGTTCGGCTCCTCGAAGTGGAAGTGCTGCGCCGCCCACATCTGGTGCTGCCCGACCTCGGTGGTGATGTAGAGGTCGCGGCCCTTGGTGAGATCGTAGAGGCGCTTGATCGCATGCTGCGGCTTGATGATCGTGTCGGAGTTGCGGAAGCCGAACGAATTGCGCGCCCGCCAGCCGTCGATCGTCGTCCACCACTTGGCCAGCGCGCCGGCGTCGGCCTGATGCCCGTTTCGCCACAGGCGCACCATGTCCTCGAGCACGTGGGCGCAGTCGCCGATGATCGGCAGGTCGACCTTGACGTTCTTGTTGATCGACGAGGGATCGATGTCGATGTGGATCTTCTTCGACTTCGGCGCAAACGCGTCGAGACGGCCGGTGATGCGGTCGTCGAAACGCGCGCCGACGCAGATCATCAGGTCGCAGTCGTGCATGGCGTTGTTCGCCTCGAACGAGCCGTGCATGCCGAGCATCCCGAGCCACTGCTTGTCCGAGGCCGGATAGGCGCCGAGCCCCATCAGCGTCGAGGTGATCGGGAAGCCCGTCGTGCGCACGAGTTCTCGCAGCAGCGCCGAGGCGTGCGGCCCCGAGTTGATGACGCCGCCGCCGGTGTAGAAGATCGGCCGCTTCGCCTCGGCCATCATGGCGACCGCGCTCTTCACCCGGTCGAGGTCGCCCTTGAGCTGCGGGTGATAGGTCTTGTGCTGGATGTTGCGCTGGAACGTATAGCTGCCGCTGGCGAACTGGACGTCCTTGGGAATGTCGATGACGACCGGCCCCGGCCGCCCGTGCGAGGCGATGTAGAAGGCCTCGTGCAGGATGCGCGGCAGGTCCTCGATCCGGCGCACCAGATAATTGTGCTTGGTGCAGTTGCGGGTGATGCCGGTCGTGTCGCATTCCTGGAACGCGTCGGAGCCGATGAGATGGGTCGGCACCTGGCCGGTGATGCAGACGAGCGGAATGGAATCCATCAATGCGTCGGTGAGGCCGGTGATCGCGTTGGTGGCGCCGGGCCCCGACGTGACCAGCAGCACGCCGACCTTGCCGGACGAGCGCGCATAGCCTTCGGCGGCGTGCGCCGCCCCCCCTTCCTGGCGGACGAGGATGTGACGGACTTTGTCCTGGTTGAAGAACGCGTCGTAAATCGGCAGCACCGCGCCGCCGGGGTAGCCGAAAACGAACTCGACGCCCTGATCCTTGAACGCTTCCACCACCATTTCGGCCCCGGTCATTTGCTTGGCCATTGTCGTGTCCTTCTGCTTTCGTCCGTCGTTTTGAGATTGAGAGGGGGAACTGGAGGCAACAAAAAAGGCCCTCGGAGGGGCCCTGGAATGCGCTAGCGAACGGATGCAGGTCCTATGCCTGCCCGTTCTCCAGCGCCGAAGATACAATAAGGGTCGCCAACTTGCGTCGCCTTTTTCCGATAATCGCGCTTGCTCTAGGGGACCGCAGCGGCGGCGTCAAGAGCAAGAATGGTGGATTCCCTCAAACGGGCCCGCCGGATTGCTTGCGCCGCCGCGCCGGTTCCGGGTATCGCTGAAGCCATGACGAGAGTCTCGCAGTCATGGGGGCGCCGGTGAGCGACGCGCCAAAGCCGGTCGCCGTCATCATGGGCAGCCAGTCGGACTGGGCGGTGATGCGCCGCGCCGCCGAGACGCTCGGGGCCCTCGGCGTCGGCCATGATGCGCGTATCGTCTCCGCTCATCGCACCCCGGACCGGCTCGTCGCTTTCGCCAAGGGCGCCAAAGCCGAGGGTTTCAAGGTGATCATCGCCGGCGCCGGGGGCGCGGCGCATCTTCCCGGGATGACGGCGGCGTTCACCACGCTGCCGGTGTTCGGCGTCCCGGTGCCGACCAAAACGCTGTCGGGCCAGGACAGCCTCCTGTCGATCGTGCAGATGCCGGCGGGCGTGCCGGTCGGGACGCTGGCGATCGGCGAAGCCGGCGCGGTCAATGCGGCGCTGCTCGCCGCCGCCGTGCTGGCGCTCTCCGACGAAGGCCTCGCCGACCGACTCGAAGCCTGGCGAGCCGGGCGGACCGCCAGCGTCGCGGAGCGCCCAACCGACGAGGGCGCCCGATGATTCTCTCCCCCGGGGCGACGATCGGCATTCTCGGCTCGGGCCAACTCGGACGAATGCTCGCGATCGCAGCGCTGAAAGTCGGCCTGCGCACCCACATCTACGCGCCCGAGGCCGCGGCGCCGGCCTATGACGCCGCCGCCGCCCGCACGATCGCGCCCTTCGACGACGAGGAGGCGCTCGGCGGCTTCGCCCGGTCGGTCGACGTGGTCACCTACGAGTTCGAGAACGTCCCGACGGAGACGGTCGAGTTCCTGAACCAGCGCGTCCCGGTGCGGCCAGGCGCGCGAGCCTTGGCGCTTACCCAGGACCGGCTGATCGAGAAGACTTTTCTGCGCGACGCGGGCCTGCGGACGGCGCCGTTCGTGGCCGTCGACGACGCCGGCGCGCTTGCCCGCGCGGTCGCCGAGCTCGGCCGACCGGCGATCCTGAAGACGCGACGGTTCGGCTACGACGGCAAGGGCCAGTCGCTGATCCGCGAGGGCTCGAACGTATCCGCGGTCCACCGGGCGCTCGGCGGCGCCCCGATGATCCTCGAAGGATTCGTCGCCTTCGAGCGCGAGGTCTCGGTGGTGGCCGCGCGCAGCCTCGAAGGCGAAATCGTCGCCTATGACCTTAGCGAGAACGAGCACGAGCGGCACATTCTCGCCCGCACCCGGGCGCCGGCTCGCGTCAGCGCCGAGGCGGCGCTGGAGGCCCGGCGCATCGCGACGACCGTTCTCGAGGCGCTCGAATATGTCGGCGTCCTGGCGGTCGAGTTGTTCGTCACCCGCGACTGGCACGGGCGCGAGGGGCTGGTGGTCAACGAGATCGCGCCGCGGGTCCACAACTCGGGCCACTGGACGCTCGACGGGGCGCAGACCTCGCAGTTCGAGCAGCACGTCCGCGCCATTGCGGGCTGGCCGCTCGGCGCCCCGACGCGCCGCGGCCGGGTGGAGATGCACAATCTGATCGGCGAGGACGCCGAGGATTGGCGCGACATCCTCGCCCAGCCCGACCTCTGCCTGCATCTTTACGGCAAGCTGGAGATCCGCCCCGACCGCAAGATGGGCCACGTGACGCGCGTCTTTCCGGAAGCGCCTGGCGACGCGTGAAAGCAGGGCCGGCCGCCTTGACAGCGCCGCCAGCCCGTCATTATACGACCGCCTCGTTCCGTCCGCTCGCCCCGCGCGCGGACGGAAGGAGAATTACGGCGGGATAGCTCAGTCGGTTAGAGCGGCGGAATCATAATCCGTAGGTCCCCAGTTCGAGTCTGGGTCCCGCTACCAATTTCTACCCGTCTGGTCAGGGCCTAGGCAATTCAGCCCTTGCGCAAACGCGCTTCGCGTCCTAGCGAGAAACTAAATCTCTCTTTCGACCCGAAGGCGGGCAGTCATGAAGCTGATCCTCGCGATCGTCAAACCCTTCAAGCTCGAAGAGGTTCGAGCGGCGCTCGACAAACTCGCCGTCCGTGGCATGACGGTCAGCGAGGCGAACGGCTATGGCCGTCAGAAGGGCCACACGGAAATCTATCGTGGCTCGGAATACACCGCGGCCTTCATGCCGAAAGTGCGGCTCGAGCTGGCCGTGCCCGACCATGAGGTGGATCGCACCATCGAGGCGATTCGCGCCGCCGCCCGCACCGGCCAGATCGGCGACGGAAAGATTTTTGTCCTGCCGATGGAGCGGGCTTTGCGCGTGCGCACCGGCGAGACCGGCGACGAGGCGCTGTAAGGCCGCGCGCGCGCTAGCCGCCGCGCTTCTTTATCCAGCGGGGCCGATTGTCGCAGGCGCGGGAACTCCGGTGCAGTTCGCTTGCGTCGGCCAATTTTCCATGCATGACGAATGCGGATTAAGCACGCGTCGCCACGACAGCGCGCGCGTTAGGCGCCGTAACGAGGCGTGAGCGCGAAAATGCGGCAAAGGGAGTGAACATGAAGCTCATCACCGCGGTCATCAAGCCATTCAAGCTCGACGAGGTGCGCGATGCGCTCGATCGCATCGGGGCGCACGGCATGACCGCGACGGAGGTCAAGGGCTACGGCCGCCAGAAGGGCCAGACCGAAATCTATCGGGGCGCCGAATATGTCGTGAGCTTCATGCCGAAGATGCGCATCGAGGTCGCTGTCAGCGACGACCGAGTCGAGGACGTGGTCCAGACGATCGAGTTGGCCGCGCGCACCGGCCTGATCGGCGACGGCAAGATCTTCATCGCCCCGATTGAACGCGCAATGCGCATCCGGACCGGCGAAACGGGCGACGCCGCGCTCTGATTTCTGACTGCGGCCTCGCCGTCGAAAGCGCCGACCCCCCGGCGCAATCCATGCAAAAGGCGCTTCGATCGGCGCAAATGCGCCTTACGGCGCGCGATTCCTGCGCGCGCCGACATGGGCTCTCACTGGACGAGGCGCGGGCCCCCGGCGCGTGGAACTTCGTTCTCCTGCACGACGCCGAGACGTCGGGCGACCTCGGTATAGGCCTCGATCATGCCGCCAAGGTCCTTGCGGAAGCGATCCTTGTCGAGCTTGTCGTTGGTCTTGACGTCCCACAGTCGACAGGAATCGGGGCTGATCTCGTCGGCGAGAACGATTCGCATGTTTTCGCCTTCCCATAGCCGTCCGCATTCGATCTTGAAATCGACGAGACGAATCCCGACGCCGAGGAACAGCCCGGTCAGGAAATCGTTGACCCGGATCGCGAGCGCCATGACGTCGTCGATCTCTTGCGGCGCGGCCCAGCCGAAAGCCGTGATGTGCTCCTCCGACACCATCGGATCGTTCAGTTGGTCATTCTTGTAGTAAAACTCAATAATCGAGCGAGGCAGTTGCGCCCCCTCCTCCAGGCCGAGGCGGGTCGCCAGTGAGCCGGCGGCGATGTTGCGCACGACCACTTCGAGCGGAATGATCTCGACCTCTCGAATCAGCTGCTCGCGCATGTTGATGCGGCGAATGAAATGAGTCGGCACGCCGATGTCATTGAGACGCTGAAAGATATACTCGGATATCCGGTTGTTGAGAACGCCCTTACCCTCGATGACCTCGTGCTTCTTGGCATTGAACGCGGTCGCATCGTCCTTGAAGTGCTGGATGAGCGTTCCCGGTTCCGGGCCCTCGTAAAGGACTTTGGCTTTGCCTTCGTAGATGCGTCGGCGGCGGTTCATGCGGTGCGACCGTGGCTTGAGGAAATCCATGCGCGTGGCCTTTTCTGGTGAAATCCCGCCTTCGCCCACGTGCGGCGGACGGACGGAATATGGGGATTCGGACCGCATAAGCCAAGCATTGGTCTCGTCCGGACCGGGGGCCAGCCCCACTCTGCAACTTAGCCGATCGGGGGCGCTGGCACAAACGATCCCTCGGTCAGACGCCGCGCCCGCCATCGTGTAGACAAATTGTTTAGTCCGGCAAGGGTCGACGCGAGTTGGAATTGCAAGCAAAATGGCTGGCAGGAAGGGCGGAAGAGGCGAATAAAGCGCTTTGCTCTCCCACCGAAAAGGTCGGATTTTCCGGCGTTTGAGCGGTGGGCGAGACGAATCGGCGTGCGGGCGAAGCTCCCGACACAAAACGTCTCTCGCAAACGGGCGCGCTTCAACGGGCGCCTGGCTCTTTTGCGGCGTCCGTTCTCCTTGACGGCGTCGCAGCGCAACGGACGATGCGGGAGGTTAACCCAATGGATCTATCAACGCTCAGACGGATCGAGGCCGATCCGAACTACCAAAAGCTTGTCGCCGATCGGAAGACGTTCGGCTGGACGCTCGCGATCATCACGCTCGTCCTGTATTATGGTTTCATCGCGATCGTCGCCTTCGCGCCCAGCATCATCTCGATCAAGGTCGCCGGCGACATCACGGTTGGCATCATCATGGGCGTCGCGCTCATCCTGCTGTCGATCCTCCTCACCGGCATCTACGTCCTGCGCGCCAATAGCGAGTACGACGACCTGACCAATGCGATTGTCAACGCCGCCAAGCTCGGGGGGAAGAAGTGAGGACGTTCGCCATGAGAACGGGCGCGCTCGCCGGCGCGCTTAGCCTCGGCGCCGGGGCGGCCCTCGCCGCCGGCCCCATCGAGGCCGGCACGATCCAGCCGACCAACTGGAACGCGATCATCATCTTCCTCGGCTTCGTCGTCGTGACGCTCGGCATCACCTACTGGGCGGCTCAACATACGCGGACGACCAAGGACTTTTATGCGGCGGGCGGCGGCATCACCGGCTTTCAGAATGGCCTTGCCATCGCCGGCGACTACATGTCCGCGGCCTCGTTCCTCGGCATCGTGGCGCTGGTCTATGCCGGCGGCTACTACGGCCTGATCTACTCGATCGGCTTCCTCGTCGGCTGGCCGTTCATCATGTTCCTGATGGCCGAGCCGTTGCGCAACCTGGGCCGCTTCACCTTCGCCGACGTCGCGTCCTACCGTCTCCAGGCCACGCCCATCCGCGCGATGGCGGCGACCGGCTCGCTGGTCACGGTGCTGTTCTACCTGATCGCGCAGATGGTCGGCGCCGGGCAGCTCATCCAACTCCTGTTCGGCCTCCCCTACCTCTGGGCGGTCGTCATCGTCGGCGTGCTGATGATCATCTACGTCACGTTCGGCGGCATGATCGCCACGACATGGGTGCAGATCATCAAGGCGGCCCTCCTGCTCGGCGGCTCGACGCTGATGGCGCTGCTCGTGCTTGCGCAGTTCGGCTTCGACTTCAACGCGCTCATCGCCAAGGCGGTCGAGGTCCATCCGGGCCACGACAAGATCCTGACGCCCGGCGCGCAGGTGGCCAACCCGATCAACGCGATCTCGCTCGGCATGGCGCTCATGTTCGGCACCGCGGGCCTGCCGCACATCCTGATGCGCTTCTTCACTGTCGGCAACGCCAAGGAAGCGCGGAAGTCCGTGTTCTGGGCGACCACGTTCATCGGCTATTTCTATATTCTCACCTTCATCCTGGGCTTCGGCGCGATCGTTCTGGTTTCGACAAACCCGGTCTACCACGTCGGCGACGACATCAAGAACGCGCTTCTGGGCGGCGGCAACATGCCGGCGATCCATCTCGCCCAGGCGGTTGGCGGCGACCTGATGAAGGGCTTCATCGCGGCGGTGGCGTTTGCGACCATCCTGGCGGTCGTCTCGGGCCTGACGCTGTCGGGCGCGAGCGCCGTCAGCCACGACCTCTACGCCAGCGTTTTCCGGCGCGGGAATGTCGACGAAGCCGCGGAAGTGCGAGTTCTCGCGGATTACCACCGTCGTTCTCGGCATCGTGGCGGTCCTTCTCGGAATCGTGTTCGAGAAAATCAATGTCGCCTTCATGGTGGGCCTCGCCTTCGCGGTGGCGGCGAGCGCCAACTTCCCGGTGCTTCTGCTCTCCATGCTGTGGAAGGGACTGACCACCCGCGGCGCCTTCATCGGCGGCTTCGTCGGGCTGATCAGCGCGCTTGTGCTGACAATTGTCAGCCCTGGCATCTGGGAAGCCGTGTTCGGCTATCCGAAGGGATCCGCGTGGTTTCCCTACGTGTCGCCGGCGCTGTTCACCATCCCGCTGTCCTTCTTCTGCTGCTGGGTGTTCTCGGTCACCGACAGCTCGAGGACGGCCGGGGAGGAAAAGGAGGCCTTCGAGGCCCAGTACGTCCGGTCGCAAACCGGAATTGGCGCGGACACTGCGGTCGCGCATTGATCGGACGACGGGGTCCGCGATTATTGACGACGGGCGCCCGGTTTCGGCCGGGCGCCCTTTTTGTCGGTTCTGGGCGCAGGCAGAAAGGCTACGAAATCGCGCGGGTCGCTCGCTGCCGCTACTGCCTCCGCCCGGCCGGGTCGAAGGCGTGGAGGTCCCGCGCCGGCGCGGTCAACGTGACGGAATCGCCTGGAGCGGGCGTATCGCGGCCGCGAACCTCCGCCACCATCATCTTGTCGTCGGGGCGCCGCACATGGGCGAAGGAGGCCTCGCCGAGCCGCTCGACGAGTTCTACGACGCCCTGAGCGGCGAAAGCGCCGGCGCCGCCGACCGTCAGATGCTCCGGGCGGACGCCGATCGTCAGCGCGTCGCCCGCCTTCAAGGCGCCTGCGGGCAGGGTCAGCGGCGCGATCGACGCGCCCGTTGCGCGCGCCGTTTCGCCCTCGACGCGCTCGACCGTGACGGGGAAGAAATTCATCGCCGGCGAGCCGATGAACCCGGCGACGAACAGGTTCGCCGGCTCGTAATAAAGGTCGAGCGGCTTGCCGACCTGCTCGATCCGTCCCTGGTTCATCACCACGATCCGGTCGGCGAGCGTCATCGCCTCGATCTGGTCGTGGGTGACATAGACGATGGTCGCCTTGAGGAGCCGGTGCAGCCGGGCGATCTCGACCCGGGTCGAGACGCGGAGCGCCGCGTCCAGGTTCGACAGCGGCTCGTCGAACAGGAACACCTCCGGCTCGCGCACGATCGCCCGGCCGATGGCGACGCGCTGACGCTGGCCGCCCGAGAGGTCGCGCGGGTAGCGCGCCAGCAGGGGCTCGAGCCGCAGCATGCGGGCGGCCTCGGCGACGCGCCGGTCGCGCTCGGGGGCCGCGACGCCGGTGAACTTGAGCCCGAAGGTCATGTTCTTGCGCACGTCCATGTGCGGATAAAGCGCATAGGACTGGAACACCATGGCGATCTTGCGCTCGGCCGGGGCAAGCGCGTTGACCTTACGGTCGGCGATGACGATGTCGCCCGAGGTCGGCGCGTCGAGGCCGGCGATCATCCGGAGCAGGGTCGACTTGCCGCAGCCGGACGGGCCGACCAGCACGACGAACTCGCCGTCCTCGATCCGCAAGTCGATGTCGACGAGCACCTTGCTCTCGCCGTAGCTCTTGTTGAGCGCGTCGATATGCAGTCTCGCCATAACGGGCGCCCTATTTGACCGCGCCGGCGGTGAGGCCGCTGATCAGCTGACGGGAGAAGATCACGTAGATCGCGACGACCGGCAGGATCGCCATCGATAGCGCGGCGAGCACCGAGTTCCAGTCGGTGATGTACTGGCCGAGGAACTGCTGCACCCCGAGCGTGATGGTGTGGGTCGAGTCCGACGAGGTCAGGATCAGCGGAAACCAGAGGTCGTTCCAGATCGGCACGATGGTGAAGACCGCGACGGTGGCGATCGCGGGCCTGAGGAGCGGCGCGATCACCTCGAAGAAGATGCGCGTCTCGGGCACGCCGTCACAGCGGGCGGCGTCGCGCAGATCCTTGGGAATCTGCTGGATGAATTCGCTCAGGATGAAGATCGCCATCGGCAGGCCCTGCGCCACATAGACGAGGATGAGCCCGGTCAGCGTGTCGTTAAGGCCGGCCGCGCGCATCATCTTGAGAATCGCCACCGAGCCGAGCCTTATCGGCACCATGATGCCGATCGAGAGGAAGAGGGCGAGCGCCGTCGAGCCGCGGAACCTGTATTCGGTCAGCGCCCAGGCGGCCATGGCGCCGAACAGCAGCACGAGCCCCATGCTGACCATCGTGACGATCAGGGAATTGGCGAAGTAGGTCCCGATGTGGGACGCCCTGAACACCTTGAAATAGCCGATCAGCGAAAAGGTCTCGGCGTTGGGGGGGCTAAGCGGCGCGCCGAAGATGGCGTTGCGCGCCTTGAACGAATTCATCACCACGAGCAGGATCGGCCCCACCGCAAGCAGGCTGTAGGCGATCAGGATGACATGGACGCCGAGCGTCTCCGCGCGCTGCTTGAGCATCGGGGCCCCTAAAATGCGTAGCGCCGGACGCGGCGCTGGACGATGAGGAGATAGAGACAGACGCCGACGAGAATGATGAAGAACATCACCGTCGCCACCGCCGCGCCCATGGTCGGGTTGCCGAGCTGGAGCTGATTGCCGAAGAAGGTGCGATAGAAGAACGTGCCGAGGATGTCGGAGGCGAAGTTCGGGCCGGCGAGCGCGCCCTTGACCGAATAGATGAGGTCGAAGGCGTTGAAATTGCCGACGAAGGTCAGGATCGACACGAGGCCGATGGTCGGCAGCACCAGCGGCAGCTTGATGTGCCAGAAGATACGGAACTGCCCGAGCCCATCGACCCGGGCGGCGTCCACGAGTTCGTCGGGAATGTTGAGGAGCGCGGCGTAGATCAGCATCAGGGGGATGCCGACGAATTGCCACACGGAGATCAGCGCCAGCGTGATGAGCGCGGTCGAGGGCAGCCCGAGCCAGGGAGCAAACCAGCTTCCAAGGCCCACCGCTTTCAGCGCGCCTTGCGCAACCCCCCATAAGGGCGACAGGATCAGGTTCCAGGCGAAGCCGACGATCACCACCGACAGCATGGTCGGCAGGAAAATGACGGTCCGGTAGAGCGCCTTCAGCTTGAGGCCCGGCAGGCTGAGCAGTCCCGCCAGCGCGATGCCGATCGGGTTCTGCACCGCCATGTGCACGGCGAAAAACTTCAGGTTGTTCCAGGCCGCGTTCCAGAACGGTCCCGACCAGAACGAGTCGGTGAGCAGCGTGACGAAATTGGCGAGGCCGACGAACGAATAGGCGCCCGTCGTGTCGGTGGTGTAGGTCGAGAGCGCCATCGTGGCGATCAGCGGATAGATGGAAAAGAGCGTGTAGACGGCGACCGCGGGCCCGAGGAACAGCGCGGTCAGGCCGATGAGCCGGGCTCTCGGCATCGAAGCGACGACTTGCGACAGGGGTTCGGCCATCTCTTCCGCGCTGTTTCCTCGGATAAAGTGAGGGCACGTTCCTTCTCCCCGCCTGCGGGGAGAAGGTTAGGATGAGGGGCGGGGGAGCGGCAGCGGCCAGTCGCCAGGCCCCTCACCCAACCCTCTCCCCGCAAGCGGGGAGAGGGGGCCCTCCGCCGGTCGGACGGAGCGCGCAGTAACGATCGCTTAGCGCATCACTTTGCGGGCTTGTACCACTTGTCGAGACCGTCCTGGAGCTGCTTGCCGGCGGCCTCCGGGGTCAGTGTTCCGTTGATCACCTGCGCGGACACGTTCCACAGCTCGTTCTCCAGATTCGGGCGTGCCGCGCGACAGGATCTGATAGGAGTTGCGGATCGTCGATTTGCAGTCCTTGCGCCAGCCGACCATGGTCGCAGCCAGCGGGTCGTCGATCTTCACCGGCGTCTTGTTGAGCGAGAAGAAGCCGGGCAGCGCGTTGGAATAGAGCGCGGCGAACTCCGGCGTCGTCAGCCATTCGAGAAACTTCTTCGCGTCCTCCTTGTTCTTCGACGCCGAGTTGACGCCCATGGCGATGTCGACGTGGTCGGAGATGTAGCACTCCGTGTCGCCGGCCGGCAGCGGCGGCGGGAAGGCGCCCATTGGGAATTTAGCCTGCCCGTTGAACGTCGAGATGTCCCACGAGCCAGCCGGATAGATCGCCGCTTTGCCGAGCGAGAACAGGTTCTGGCTATCCGGATAGGTCTGCGCCTGGAATCCGTTGCCCATATAAGGCGCCCAGGAGGCGAGCTCCTTGAACACCGCGATATATTCCGGGTCGGTGAACTTCTCCTTGCCCGCGATCAGCGCAAGCCGCCCGGCCTCGCCCTTCCAGTAGTCCGGTCCGATGTTCTGGAAGCCCATGGTCGCGGCCTCCCACTGATCGGCCGTGCCGAGATCGATCGGCGTATAGGTTCCGTCGGCCTTCAGCTTGTCGAGGATGGCGTGGAACTCGGCCATCGTCTTCGGCGGCGTCGCGCCGATCTTCTTGAAGGCGTCCTCGTTGTAGATGAACCCATGGATGACGGAAGCCTGCGGGACACAGAAGGTCGTCTTGCCGTCGTCGGTCGACCAGGCGGCCTTGGCGACGTCCGAGAAGTTCTCCATCCCCTTGATGTCGTTGACGCTGTCGAGATGATGCTTGTTGTAGAGGTCGAGCGAGGCGTCGAACGGCCGGCAGGCGATGATATCGCCCGCCGTGCCGCCGTCGAGCCGGGCGTTCAGCGCGGCGTTGTATTCCTTCGGGGCGGAAGGCGAAAATTCCACGGTAATGTCGGGGTAGTGCTTGTTGAAGGCGGGGATGATCTTGCTGTTCCAGATGTCGGCGTCGTCGTTGCGCCAGCTCTCGATCTTGAGCGAGCCGGCCTGAGCGGCCGCGAGCCCGGCCGCCAGCGCGATCAACGCGACGCCGCCGCGCGTCCATGCAAAACAAGTCTTCATCCTACCCTCCTCATGCGCCGGGCTTCATGCCCGCGCTCGAATTGATGGTTAACGACGAGCGGTCGAGGCGCGCCAGAATCCGGGAAAGGTCGCCGCCGCGATCGTCGCGACGCGCGCGAAGTTCGGCGCGACGTCGAGACTCAGCCGAGTTCGCCGCCTCCGCGCCGACGTCGATCCCGACGGACGCGATCGCACCGCAAGGAAAGATTCGCGCGCGTGTCGCCATAGGCCCCTAACGCTGCATAATCTTTCGCCGTGCGCAACCGGCATTTGCTGATCAGCGGCTAAACGACCCTTCCTGATCATGGCGTCGGCGACCGGCGCCGACGTCGCGGCGGTCGGCGTCGCCGGAGCGATGGTCGGCGTCCAGCCGGTCGACGACCGTGGACGCCCCGTCCGTCCCGCGCGGTGCTGCTGGTGGCCGGCGCGCGCGGCCAGAGTCCGTGGGAGCCACGCAGGCGGGACCGCCGCCGCCGGATGAGGGCCTGTCGCGCGATTCGCCGAGTGTTCCGCCATGCGCAGCCGCGCCGCGACCGGCTGCGGTTTCGCGCGCCGTCGTCGCCGACCGCCGGTCCGAATAACCCGAATCAGCCTTCGAACACGTCCGCCCGGGCCGCGACGATGTCGTCGATAACGCCTTCCGTCGCGAAATGCGCCATCGCCTCTCTCATCGCCTCCCGCATCTCGGAAATCCGATCGCCGGGCCCCGCCGGCGAGGCGGAGAGCGACAGCAGCTCCTGGGCGAAGCGCAGGATCGGGACGAGGTAGGTGGTTTCGACCGTGATCGTCCGGCGGCGCTGGAATCGGCTTCCGTCGAAGAACGACCGCTCGTCACAGGACGCCCGTTCGCCGCCGAACCGCCGGAGCACGCCGATGAAGGTTTCGAGCCAGGGATTGCGCCCGTCGATGACGCTGTCGGCGTGGCAGACGACGATCCGGCCGCCCGCTGCGACGATTCGGTCGAGCTTCTGATAGACGGCCTTCGGGTCGAGCCACTGGATCGCCCGACCGATCGTGACGACATCGAAGGCGCCCGGCGAATCCGGCAGGTCCTCGAGACGGCCAGCCGTGACATGGAGGCTCACGCCGCCGCGGATCGCCGCCGCGCGGGCGGCGTCGACCATCGCGGGCTCCGGCTCGACGCCGGTCACGGAGCGGCAATAGGGGGCGAACCCGATCGCCAGGATTCCAGGTCCTGTGCCGACGTCGAGCAGACGCTGGCTTCGGTCGAGGCCGATCGCCTCAGCGACTTCGGCGAAGAACGGCAGGCCATAGGGCGGGCGGGCGAGTTCGTAGGTCGCGGCGGTCAACTCGGACCGTTCCATGGCGGAACTCCAGGCGACGCGCGCCTATGCGGCGTCCGTCGCGCGCGAGCCTACGCGCCATATAAGGCCGTGATAGGTCGGGACGCGCTAAAGCGCCAAAACCCTTCCTCGCGGATTGTTGCGGAAAAACAGAAACTCTCCCATAACGTCTCCGGCAAGGCCGGCCCGCTGTCAAAGCGCGTCGCCGGCGGCGGTCGTTCCTTGATAGTCAAGCCCGCGTCGACGGCGCGGCGTGGATAGCGGGGACGGCGTGGATAGCGGGGACAATGCGGACGTACACCTTCGAAGGTCGTTGGTCGCGCCGGGCGTCGGCGCTATGGCCTCCTGCGGATCGCGCGGCGCCTCTGTCGCCGTCCGCGCCTCAGGCCTATTGTCGCGTCGTGATTCGCTTGTCGTCGCGTTCGTCCCGTTCCTCCAACCGCTGAAAGACGCGCTCAACGCAATGGCGACCATAGAAGCTCTCATTCCCCGCCAGCCGGCGCCGGCGGAGCGGACCTATCGCGTCCCCCCGGCCAATGTCGAAGCCGAGCAGGCGCTGCTCGGCGCGGTGCTGATCAACAACGACGCCTACGACCGGGTGTCGGACTTCCTGCGCAGCGAGCATTTCGTCGAGGAGATCCATCGCCGCATCTTCGAGATCGCGGGGACGATGATCCGTCAGGGCAAGCTCGCCACGCCGATCACGCTGAAGACCTTTCTCGGCGACCACGATCTCGGCGGCGTGACCGTCCCGCAATATCTGGCGCGGCTCGCGACCGAGGCGACCACCATCATCAACGCCTACGACTACGGGCGCAACATCTACGACCTCGCGCTCAGGCGCGAGTTGATCACCATCGGCGAGGATGTGGTCAACGTCGCCTATGACGCGCCGGTCAATTCGAGCCCGCGCGAACAGATCGAGGAGGCGGAGCGGCGGCTTTATCAGATTGCCGAGGGCGGACGCTACGACGGCGGGTTCCAGAGCTTCTCCAACGCGCTGAAGATCGCGGTCGACATGGCCGCCAAGGCCTACGAACGCGAAGGCTCGCTGTCGGGCATCGCCACCGGGCTGCACGACCTCGACCGCTACATGGGCGGCCTGCAAGCCTCCGATCTCGTCATCCTCGCGGGACGACCGGGCATGGGCAAGACGGCGCTCGCCACCAACATCGCCTTCAACATCGCCCGCGCCTACGAGGGGCGGACGCGCGCCGACGGCGTCGCCGAAACGGTCAACGGCGGGATCGTCGGCTTCTTCTCGCTGGAAATGTCGGCCGAGCAGTTGGCGACCCGCATCATCGCCGAACAATCCAACGTCGCCTCCTACAAGATCCGCCGCGGCGACGTGACCGAAGGCGACTTCCGCCGGGTCGCTGACGCGGTCGCCGAGATGCAGTCGATCCCCTTCTACATCGACCAGACCGGCGGCATCTCGATCGCGCAGCTGACCGCCCGCGCCCGTCGCCTCAAGCGCCAGAAGGGGCTCGACCTCCTGGTGATCGACTATCTCCAGCTCCTGTCGGGCTCGAAGACGCGCAGCGAAAACCGCGTGCAGGAATTGACCGAGATCACCACCGGCCTGAAGGCGCTGGCCAAGGAACTCGCGGTGCCGATCCTGGCGCTCTCCCAGCTGTCGCGCCAGGTCGAGTCCCGCGACGACAAACGGCCCCAGCTCTCGGACCTGCGCGAATCCGGCTCGATCGAGCAGGACGCCGACGTCGTGCTGTTCGTCTATCGCGAAGAATACTACCTCAAGAACCGGGAGCCGCGGCCAGGAACCCAGGAGCACATCGACTGGATGACGCAGATGGAGAGCGCCCACGGCCGCGCCGAGGTGATCATCGGCAAGCAGCGCCACGGGCCGACCGGAACCGTCGAATTGCAGTTCGACGCCGAGGTGACCCGGTTCAGCTCGCTGGCTCGTGAAGACACCATCGCCGAAATCCGCTAGAAAGCGAGGGGCGGACACGACAAGGTCGCAATCGTTGTCCTTTTTGGGCGGCGACCCTCGGAGGGCGCAGGAACCGCGCGCTTCCGCATTCTGGAGTTTGGCATGAAACTGATCGCCGCCCTCGGCTTCGCCGCCGCCTTCGCCGGCGTCGCGCTGTCGTCCGCCCTGCCGGCGCGCGCCGATTCTTTCACCGCGGCGCAGAAGCAGGAGCTCGGCGCGTTCGTGCGCGACTATCTGGTCAACAATCCCGAGGTCCTCCGCGACGCCATCGAAGCGCTCGACAAGCACGACAAGGCGACCGAGGCGGCCGAGCGGCAAAAAACCGTGTCCAGCCAAGCCGGTCCGCTGTTCACCTCGAAATATCAGGCGACGATCGGCAACCCGAAAGCCTCCGCGACGCTGGTCGAGTTCTTCGACTACAATTGCCACTATTGCAAAGGCGCGCTGCCGGACATCGCCAGGCTGATCAAGGACGATCCGAACCTCAAGGTGGTGCTGAAGGACTTCCCCGTGCTCGGGCCGGGCTCGGTCGAGGCCGCCAAGGTCGCCGCCGCGGCGCGCAACCAATTGCCCGGCGACAGGTTCTGGGCGTTTCATTACAAACTCCTCGGCAGCCACGGTCCGGTCGGCAAGGCGGAGGCGATGGCGGTCGCCAAGGACCTCGGCCTCGACATGGACAAGCTCGCCAAGGACATGGAGAGCCCTGACGTCAAGGCCGGGCTCGACGAGACGATGCAGCTTGCCGACGCCTTGCAGATCAACGGCACGCCCACCTTCGTGCTCGGTCAGGATCTCGTCGTCGGCGCCGTCGGCTACGATCAGCTCAAGAGCAAGATCGATTCCGTTCACAAGTGCGGACGCGTCGAGTGCTAGAATGGGATCTGAGCGAGCAAACGCCGGGCTTTGGCAAAATTTCGTATTTTTAAGCAATCTCGAGTCAGGATTCACCGATATCGCATCATCTTGCGCCGGGGGGCGTTTAGCGTTCGTGCTGACAAGGGCCGATGAGCGCGCCTGTGGGGCGACATTTCCAACGACAGGCGAGGTTCGTCAGTGACCGCCATCCAAGCGATCGTCATGGCCGTGCTGCAGGGCGTGACGGAACTGTTCCCGATCAGCAGCCTGGGCCACGCGGTGATTCTGCCGCGCCTGCTCGATTGGGGAGTCGATCTCAAGGCCCCCGACTGGCTGGCCTACCTGACGGTGATGCACCTGGGGACGGCGATCGCCCTGTTCATCTTTTTCTTTCGGGACTGGTTCAACTTCGCTCTGTCGCTCCTGGGGCTTCGCGGCGAGCGCTCGGCGGTCGACCGCCGCGTCTTCTGGCTGGTCGTGTTGGCGACGATCCCGGCGGTTCTCGTCGGCGCCGCGCTCCACAAGCCCCTCGCCGAGGCGTTCGGAGCGCCCTGGATCGCCGCTGTCTTCCTGATCGTGAACGGCTTTTTGCTGTTCTTCGGCGACCTCATCGCGGGCGAAACCGCCGGAGGGCTCGATCAGCTCAACTGGAAGGGGGCTCTCGCGGTCGGGTTCGCCCAGTGCCTCGCCCTCATTCCCGGCATTTCCCGGTCTGGCTCGACCATCGTCGCGGGCGTGATCGCGGGCTTGAAGCACGAAGAATCGGCGCGGTTCTCGTTCCTGATGGGCACGCCGATCATTCTCGCCGCCAACGTCTACGAGGCGCCGAAACTCTTGAAGGAGGGCGCAACGCTCGGGCCGATGGCGATCCTGTCGGGCGTCGTCGCCGGCGTCGTGGCCTACCTGAGCCTCCTGTTCCTCATGCGCTACTTCCACAAGAACGAGTTCGAGGCGTTGAGCCCGTTCGCTTATTATTGCTGGGCCGCGGGCGCCCTGTTTCTGGGAATCATCGCGTTCACCTGATCCGATGAGCCAGGGGTCTTGGCCGGCGAGCGGGACGCGCTATATTGACCAGGCGTAGCCGGACAACGTCGGCGGCGGGAGCGAGGACGAGATGTCTTCCATCGAGGTCATGTCCGCGCGGCTCACGCGCGAGGAAACCGAGGATCTGAAACGCGCGATCGCGTGCCTCGAAGGCGCGAGCTTCGCGCAGCGCCTGACCGACGCGGTCGGCCGGCCGATCGGCGCGCTGAGCCGCAGCGCGCCCGCGTCCGCCCGGAACGTGGTCGTGCGCGTCAGCGAGGCCGCGCTCGGGGCCGCCCTCAAACTCGCCCTGCGCACCATCGATCCGAACCGGTCCGCGAAGCCTGCCGGGCGCGCCCACACGCTCGCCGCCGCCGCGTCCGGGGCGGTCGGCGGCGCGTTCGGACTTGCGGCCCTTCCCGTCGAGTTGCCGCTGTCGACCGCCATCGTCATGCGGTCGATCGCCGAGATCGCTCGCGAGGAGGGCGAGGACCTGAGCGCGCCCAACGCCGCGCTCGCCTGCGTCGAGGTTTTCGCCCTTGGCGGCGATGCGGAGGAGGCCGCCTTCGAGAGCGGGTATTTCGCGATCCGCGCCGCGCTGGCCAAGTCGGTCAGCGAAAGCGCCCGGTTCCTCGCGGCGCAGGGGCTCGGCGCCCAGTCGGCGCCGGCGATCGTACGACTCCTCACCCAGGTCGCCGCCCGTTTCGGGGTGATCGTCAGCGAAAAGGTGGCGGCTCAGGCCGCCCCCGTTCTGGGGGCGATCGGCGGCGCCGCCGTCAACGCCGTCTTCGCCTCGCATTTCCAGACGCTGGCGCGCGGCCATTTCATCGTGCGGCGGCTCGAGCGACGGCACGGGGCAAGCCTCGTCGCCTTCGAATACCGACGCCTGAAGGGCGAGGCCGCAGCTGCGGCCTGAGCGCGCCCGCGCGCGGGGGAGCGAGGCGAGGACTCGCCGGACTCCGCCTGCCGGACGGCTCTTGCGGTCGGGGGGCCTCGCCATGTTCGCGGCCTGCTTCGCGCTCGCGGGCGCGCTTGCCGCGGGCTCGCCGGTCCCTGAGCTCAGGCCGTCGCCGCGGCCCCACGCCGACGCCCCGATGCGAATCCTGCGGGTCACGAGCTCGGACAGGACTTGCGAGCCCGACTGCCCGGAATGGATTTCGGCCGAGGGGGTGATCACGCCGGGCTCGGGGCCCGCTTTCGCCAAGCTCATCGCCGACCTCGGCGGCCGCCGGCTCCCGGTTCTCATCTCCTCGCACGGCGGCTCGGTTCGCGACGCCCTGGAGATGGGCGCGCTGATCCGCGCCAAAGGCCTCGCGGTCGCGGTCGCGCGAACGCTGATCGCCAACTGCCCCGAGCGGGCGCGCGATTGCCCCAACGCGCAGGGCGAGGCGGTCGCCGACGGCGCCGTCTGCGCTTCGGCCTGTCCCTTGATCCTGGCAGGCGGCGTCGAACGGCTGGTCGGGCCCGCGCCGCTCGTCGGGGTCCACCAGATCACCACAATGGTGAAGGAGCCCGAGGGCGTCGAGGGCGTGACCAAGACCGTCAAGATCTACGAACAGGGTTGGGTCGACAGGATCGTCGTGGATTACCTGACGAATGCCGGAGTCGGCGAGCCGGTGATGACGCTTCTCCGCAAGACGCCGGCCGCCAGCATACGCTGGCTGAGCCTCGAAGAGATCGAGGCTGCGGGGCTGGCGACCGCGGCGGTAAATCCCGCGCATCCGATCCTTTCCGAGGGCCTGAACGGCCTCGACGAACGGAGATTCGACGAGGGCGCCCGGCCGCTCCTCCTCAACGCGGCCGTCATGGATCGGCGCGGTTCGGGCGCGATCCTCGCGCTGACCTATCGTCGAGGCGGAGGCGCGGTGGAGCTGGCGTTGACGGAACCGGGCAAGCCTCCCGCGTCGGCCTCGACCGACTGGACCCTCGCGGTCGCGGGGGGCGAGCCGCTGGCGCTGAAGGGAACCGGCAATTCGACGGCCAGCGGTCTCTTGCCGCGCGTCCGGTTCTGCGCGCTCGGCCGCGACGGTTCAATCGTGGCGACGCCGTCGCAGGCGCCGCCGCCCGCGAAGGGGGCTGTCGCCTTCGACCTCGCGTCCGCCGCAAGCGTCCAGGCGATGCTCGACGAGGCCTGCCCCTGAAGGATCGACCAGCGCAGCGCCCGGCACGGCGCCGCCTGTCATCCGCAAATGCGCCGCTTGGCGTCGAGATACTCGCGCTCGAACCGCGCGACGAGTTCGGCGACCGGATGCACCGCCTTGACCGCGCCGATGCCCTGGCCGCTGCCCCAGATGTCGCGCCAGGCCTTGGCGTCCGACGCGCCGCCCGAACCGAAGTTCATCGCCTTAGCCTCGCCGTCCGGCAAGTTGTCGGGGTCGAGCCCGGCGTTGACGATCGAGGGCCGCAGATAGTTGCCGAAAACGCCGGTGAACAGGCTCGAACCGACGACGTGGGAGGCGTCCCCCTCGACGATCGCGCGTTTGTAGTCGTCGATTGCGCGCGCCTCTTCGGTCGCAATGAAGGCGGAGCCGATATAGGCGAGGTCTGCGCCCATCGCCTGCGCCGCCAGGATCGCGCGCCCGGTGGCGATCGCGCCAGACAGCAGCAGCGGCCCTTCGAACCATTCCCGGATGTCCTGAACGAGCGCGAACGGCGAAGTCGAGCCGGCATGTCCGCCGGCGCCGGCAGCCACCGCGATCAAGCCATCGGCGCCCTTCTCGATCGCCTTCTGGGCGAAGCGGTTGTTGATCACGTCGTGCAGCGTGACCCCGCCATAGGCGTGCACCGCCTGGTTGAGGTCTTCGCGCGCGCCGAGTGAGGTGATGACGATCGGCGCCTTCCACTTGACGGTCAGCTCCAAGTCCTGCTCCAGCCGGGCGTTCGACTTGTGCACGATCTGGTTGACGGCGAAGGGCGCGGCGGGACGTTCGGGATTGGCCTTGTCGTGCGCCGCGAGCGCCTCCGTGATCTCGTGCAGCCACTCGTCGAGCTGGCTGATCGGCCGGGCGTTCAGCGCCGGGAAAGAACCGACGATGCCGGCCTTGCACTGGGCGATCACCAGGGCCGGATGCGAGATGATGAACAGCGGCGCGCCGACGACGGGCAGACGCAGCTTGTCTTCGAGAACTGTCGGCAGCGCCACTCCGGCCCCCTTTGTCGGTTATCGTTCATAGATAAACGAAAGCGCTCCCATCCGGCAAGCAGGCTGCTCAAGCCGGCGACTTGGGCGGGATGAGCCATTCGCAGACATGCGCGCGTCGGTCGTCGCGCGCGAGCAGGCGGGCGAGCCAGGGGGTCAGGATCCGCGCCTCGTCGAAGAGCGGGTGCGGCGGGTTGACGATCAGGAGACCGGCGCGCGTCAGGGGGCGCTGTCCGTGGACGCCGACCGGAGCGATTCCGACGTCGAGTTCGATCCGCAGGATGTTCGGCGCGCCGAGGGCGGCGACATTGTTGAGGAAGTGTCGGTCGGCCGCAGGTTCGCGGATCGGCCGCCAGGCGAGATAGACGCCGGTCGGCCACTTGCGCAACGCCCGGGCGAGCGCCTCCTCGACCCGGGCCGGCTCGTCCGGCGCCTCGAACGGCGGGTCGATCAGAACCAGCCCCCGTCGCTCCTTGGGCGGCAGGTAGGCGTTGAGCGCGACATAGCCGTCGGTGCCGACGATGCTGAGACGATGATCGTGCCCGAGCGCGGCGATCAGCTTCTCCCGTTCCTCCGGGTGCGCCTCGCAAAGCGCGATCCGATCGTCGGCGCGCAGCAGCGCCTGGGCGATCGCCGGCGAGCCCGGATAGGAGACGGGAACGCCTTCGCCGTCGTGCGGGCCGACGGCTTTCAGGTAGGGCGCGAGCAGGTCCGCAACCGGCTGAGGCGGCGACGCTTTCAAGAGCCGCGCGATCCCGTCGCGCCATTCCGGCGAGCGCCGCGCCTCCGCGCTCGTCAGGTCATAACGCCCCGCGCCCGCGTGGGTGTCGATGAAGCGGAAGGGCGTCGCCTTGCGCTCGAGGTAGACAAGAATGCGCGCCAGGATCGCGTGCTTGACGACATCGGCGAAACTGCCGGCGTGAAAGCCGTGACGGTAGTTCATCGGCTCAAGGCTCGCCCTCTCACATGATCGCCGCTCGCAAGGCCAGCCGTTTCTCGCTCCCGCCCGGGAAATGCGCAAGCGCGCGGCGGCGCAATGGCGCTTCCCCCCGGTGCCGCCTCGCCGACTGGCCGCGGAGCGTCCGGTCTTTGTCAGGAAACTGCGCGTTGGCGCTAGGAAAGCAGCGCGCCACCTATGGCATTCACCAGCCCCGTCATAGACGGAAAGGGTGCGCAAATAGCGCCCATTCGTCGATGGCTCGGCGAACGCGCCAAACCCGCCCATTTGTTTGCTGGCGGCTTGGCGAACGGTTAAATTCACCTGAGCGCATAATCGGTATGGTGTTGAAATCAAGATATACAAGATATATGCACGCTCAGAAAAGCACAGAAAGCCCTTAAACTTGGCTTCCTTTCACGGCTGGCCGTTCGATTCGAGCGTCGTAGACACCGAAAACACGTTGCAATGAGGGTCGACCATGACATCGACGTAGTAGACTCCGCCGCCGAAAACTTTGGCGTCTACACGCAAGTGGTTCGGCCCCATTGAGACGGGATCGCCCCAAATCTGTACTTGTCCCAGCGGGCCGGTCTGTCCCATTGCTTTCAATGCGGCCGTGTTGACCTTGGCGACGCACGCGACGGGTGGGCGGTCAACGCTCGCGCAACTTGACGCCATCGCAGCCAGAACGGCCCAAACGGCGGTCACCCATGGGGCGGCAAGGGCCTTCATCGGCAAAGCCAATCGTCGGGCCCCGTTGGTTTTGAGTTCTGGTGCTCGCCGAGCGCGCGCGACCTGAACCCTCGATCGCACGCCCGACGGAGGAGACTTCCCTGGGTCGCTGCAGATGTCGGCCAAAAGCGCGAGGCCGTGCGTCGCGGGACCCTCACGCGGCTAGATCAAGGTTAAGGGGTCGTCCGGGCAACTCGCTGACGGGGACGGCATGAGTCGCCGCCAGCTGCGCGAACTCTTCTGCCAGGTCGGCAAGGTTGCCTCGCGACGGGTACGCTGCGGTCCCCCGGGCTAGTTCCTCCGCCAACCATACGGTTCCCACGAATAGCCCGCATTCCCCCCATTATAATCCCATTCCGCACTCGGCCGTTCAACGGCGGCGTTCATCGTTGGCGCGAGCGCGGTGGCGTTCGGGATAATCTCGACCGGCGCGGTCGTTCGGTGAATATGCCGGTAGACGTGATGATGGCGAACCGGCGTCAAGGCGGCGTTCTCCGCCGCGAAAGCCGGGAGCGCCATGGCGGCAGCAAATCCGATGCCGATGACGAATGTTCGCTTCATGTCAGGCTCCTTCCAATGTTGCCGACGAGCTGGCGGGCGCTTTCCGGACCTCCGGGCGATCGTAAGGTCCCTCGATGGAGCCCTTGTTGCGGTCGTCGATATTGCGGCTCATTCCATCCAAGTCGCCGGCGAAAGCCAGACCGGCAAGGTCGGGCCGCGATGTTCAGCGCCCCGCCGCAGCGTTGTTCAGTTAAATCTCCTCGACAACGATTTGTCGGTTTGTCGTTCTTGACGAATACGCCAAGAAGCACTTCAGGACTTATCAATAACAGACAGCGCCGAAATCGATAAATTAATTATCGTTTTATAAACTGCAATTTACTTAGAATTTACTGCTCAACTTCTAGCATGGCTTGAAGCTGGGTCCGGTATGAAATACGGCTCGGGGCGGCGACAGCGGGTTCGGGTGCAGAGCTTGACGTCCGCAACGCCGCGCTTTCCCCCAAACCGAATTTCGAACGGCGTCAGTGCAATGGACTGCGAGGACCTTGATTACAGATTTTCCGAATCAAAGGCTTGCCAGGCGAGGTCTGGCGCCGTAACTTGGAAATCTCAGAAATCGTGTTCGCGCTCGACCGCTACGCCGCAGTGCCGGCCGCCCCGGCCGCTGGCGCGGACGCCTGCGCTTAGCCGCGACGCCGAGGCCGGCGCGCCGCCCGCGCTTCCCGACGACCGCGGCCGGTCCCAGATCGGTACGCAAGGTCCTGAAAAGGTTGAATCCGGGAGCCTTGGCCTGTCCTCCACTGGGGAGGCCGAGGCCGGACTTCCGGCGCGGCCGGCCGAGGCGCGGCGTTCGGACTCGCCCGCGACCGGCTCGGCGCGCGCCCGGAGATTCCGCCGCAACCCGTTGACAGGTCTCGAATTCGGGCGCGGGTTCGTGTCTTGGCCGGGGCCAAGCGAGGCGGCGCTCGTTCCGCCCGGCCTCGCCGCGAGCCGCTGGATGGAGACGGCTGCGTCGGTCGGCGCGGTGGCCGCGGCCGGCGCGTAGCGAGAAGAAGTTGCGATGGTCGGAGTCGGCGTCGCGCAAAAAAACCCCTCGCCCCGCTTGCGGGGAGAGGGCCGGGGTGAGGGGCGGGGCGATTGGCGCCGCGGCTCCGCCCAGCCCCTCATCCTAACCTTCTCCCCGCAAGCGGGGAGAAGGGACACTGGTCGCGTACACGCAATCGCAATGGGATCCCATCTCGTTGAAAACGCGCGCGTTCTGCGAAAAGCCCGGCCTTTTTCGCCGCGCGCTGCGAGGCTCGCGCCCGTCAGCGCAGCGGCGCGACGACGATCGTGTCGCGCCGGCAGCTGTTCCTGGCGACCTGCGGGCAGGTCGCAAAAGCCTTGAGGGTTCTCGATACGCAGATCCGCACGTCGACGAGTTCGCCGCGCGCGCAGGTGACGGCGATGTTGTCGGGCCGGAGATTGGCGTTGGCGTCGATGAACGCCTGCCGGATTTGCTCCGGCGGCAGCCTTCGCCAAACCCGCACGCCCTGAAGCGAGGGCGGGATCGCGATCGCGTCGCGAACCAGACGCACGGCGGCGAAATAATCGGCGGCGTCGAGGCCGGTGCAGGTCCCGTGCTTGCGGTACTCGTAGGTCGCCAGCCCGTCGGTGGGGTAGAGGCCGTTCGCCGCGGCGAGGGCAGCCGGCGAAACCTCGGCGTCGGGGTCGCAGTCCGCTGGATCCGGACCGAAGCGGTTGTCCGGCCAGAGGCCATGAACGACGAAGCCGTACCCCGCCCCCGAGGCGCATTGGCGCGGCGATTTCTCTGCGCCGCCGAGGTCGCAGAAGCCGGGCGACCAGGAGAGCGCCATGACGTAGTAATCGAACGGCGCGGTCGCCGCCGGCGGCGGCGCGCCGGCCGGGGCCGCGGGGCCGGCTGAGCCCATCGACAGCGCCAGGAGCGCGGCTCTGGCGAACAGGCTTCGCAGGACCGCGCCGGCGCCGCGGGCCAAATCAGTAGCGCGCCTTGAGCCCGTACTCGACCGAATGGGTCTCCCCGAGCCAGCGCTCGAGGATCGGCCGCAGGACCGCGCAAGCCGGTTCGTAGGCGTGCTCGCGATCGAAACCGACGACGCACCACTCGACGCCCCAGCTCAGCCGATGATGCCGCCCGCGGCGACCACATCGTAGACGACCGTGTGAATCGGCGGTCGCTGGCGGCGGCGGGACGTGTGGATCGATCACCGCGACCCGGGCCACACAATACCGCCGCGGAATGTAGGAGAGGCCGTTGGCGCGGAAACCGATCTCGCGCATGTCGTCTACGCTGTCGATGGCGTTCTTGCCGCCCCAGTACGTGTTCTCGGTCTGGCAGAACCGGCTCGGAGATGGTCGACAGGACGCCGAGAGTCGTCGCATTTCGGCAGGTCGGACGAGAACGGCGCCCAGCGCTCGCCGGCGGGCGTCTCATATTGTGTGATCGGCTGCCGGCCCGCTCGCGGCCTGCGCCAGCGACACGGCGCCGAGAATCGCCAGCCAACCGATGATCGCGCGAAGCATGGCGGTCGTCCCCCAACGGCATGAAGCGCGCCTTCCGAGCGCGCCGCCGGACAATGCGTCGCGGCGTTCGGCAAATCAAGGGCGCTCCCGCGGCTCCCTTCGAGCGCGCAGGCGCGCGTCGTCGTCAGTTCAACCGCGCCTTGAGGCCCGCGATGTCGCTCGTGACGAGGGCGGAGCCGCTCTGCGCCCTGCATCTGGTCGCGGAGCACGACTTCGGCCGCCTTGGCGGCGTGATCGGCCGCGGCCGCCCGCACGTCGGCGGCCGCCTGCGCCTCGGCGAAAGCGATCTTCGCCTCCGCCTGCTTGGTGCGGCGGGCGATGAAGTCGTTCATCCGCTCGATTGCGTCCTTCTTGAGCTGCTCGGCCTGGACCTTGGCCTCGCCGATGATCGCGGCCGCGTTGGCCTCGGCGTCGGCCTTCTTCTTTTCGAAGCTCGCCAACAGCGCGGTCGCCTCGTTCCTCAGCTTGGCGGCCTCGCCGAGCTCCGTTCTGATCGCCTCGCCGCGCGCGTCGAGCGCCTTCAGGACCGTCTTGTGCGCGCCGAGATAGATCGAGCAGCCCGACGAAAACGATGAAGCCGCAGAGGACGAAGAATTCGGCGTCGTAGTGCATCGTGTCCTCTCCGCTTCAGGACCGGATCCGGTCGACCGCGGCCTTGACGGCCGCCGGATCGGCCGCGCGGCCGCCAAGCCGCTCGACGATCGCGCCGGCCGTATCGCGCGCGATGTCGGCGACATTGCGACATCGCCTGGGCGCGCGTGCCGGCGATTTGCTTCTCCGCCTCGGCGATCTTGCCCGAAAGCTCGTTGTCGAGCGCCTTGCGCTTCGCCTCGGTCTCGGCCGCGGCCTGGTCGCGCGCGGCCTGGGCGAGCGCCTGGGCGCTGGCGCGCGCCTCGGCCAGCAACTTCTCATGGGCGGCCGCTGCGGCGTCCGCCTTCTGCTGCATCTCGGTCGCCTCGTCGAGGTCGCGGGCGATTCGCGCCTTGCGCTCCTCGATCACTTTGCCGATCTGGGGCAGGGCGCGCTTGGACATGAACCAGTAGAGAAAGCCGAACGTGATGGCGAACCAGAGCAACTGCGCCGGGAACGTGCTCGCATCGAAAGGCGGGAAGTTGGACTGGCTTCCGCCCTCGTGACCGACTTCCGTCTGCGTTGTTGCGGGCTCAGCCATCGCGTGACCTTCAGAATGCGGCATGGCGGGAAGGCGGCGCTAGCGCGCCTTCCCGAGGTCGAGGGCGCTACGCCGATCAGACGGCGAACAGCAGCAGGAACGAGATCAGCAGCGCGAAAATGCCGAGCGCTTCCGTCACCGCGAAGCCGAAGATCAGGCGGCCGAACTGGCCGTCGACGGCCGACGGGTTGCGCAGCGCGCCGTTGAGGAACTGGCCGAACAGCGTGCCGACGCCAATGCCGGCCGCGCCGGTGCCGATCGCAGCGAGACCAGCGCCGATGTACTTGGCGGCAATGGCGAGTTCATGCGGTTCCATGCGTAGCTCCTATGGTCTTCGTCGGTTCGTGGAGGGAAGATCGGAAGGTCAGTGACCGCCGGGGTGAAGCGCGTCGTTGAGATACATGCAGGTCAGCATCGCGAACACGTAGGCCTGCAGGAAAGCGACGAGCAATTCGAGGGCGTAGAGCCCGATCGTCATCGCGAAGGGCAGAACGGCGAGCACGCCCGTGACGGCGCCGGCGCCAAGCAGCATGACGACGAACGCGCCGAACACATTGAGCGTGATGTGCCCGGCGAGCATGTTGGCGAACAGACGGACCGAATGGCTCACCGGCCGCACGAAGAACGAGAAGATCTCGATCGCGACGACCAACGGCAGAATGTAGATCGGGACGCCTGGGGGACGAACAGCTTGAAGAAGCCCGTCCCGTGCTCCCTGATGCCTATGACGACCACAATGAAGAACACCAGGAGCGCGAGCGCCGCGGTGATGACGATCTGGGCGGTCACCGAGAAGATGTAGGGGATCAGGCCGACCAGATTGCAGATCAGGATGAAGAAGAAGATGCTGAAGACCAGCGGGAAAAAGCGCATGCCGGCCTCGCCCGCCGCCGACCGCACCATGCCGGCGATGAACTCGTAACTCATTTCGGCAAGCGCCTGCAGGCGGCCGGGGACGCCGGAGCCGCCGCGCGCGCCGATCACCGCAATGAGGCAGCTCAGCGCCACCGCGAGCAGCATGTAGAGGCCGGAGTTGGTCAGCGAGAAATCAACATGCGCAACCGAGATCGGCACGACCGGATGAATGGAAAACTGCTCAATCGGATTGATCGCCGGTCCCGCCACTTCGTCTAGTCCTCGTCGTCGTCCGCCCCGCCGGAGGGCTCTTCGGCCCCGCGGCGGGCTTCCCGCCCTGGCGTGGCGTTAGACTCCGCAACCGGAGCCGAGCGCCGCACCCCTTTATCCGCCGCATTCATAGGAGACAAGCGCGAATCGAGCGTTGAACCCCCGCCTTTGGGCGAAGTGGCGCGGATGACGTTCCAAACTCCGGCGGCGACCCCCAAGAAGAAAAACACGATCAGGAACGCGGGGTTCGTTCCGAACAGCCGGTCGATCGCCCAGCCGATGCCGGCGCCGATGACGACCGCCGAGACCAACTCGCTGCCGGCGCGCATGCCGAGCGACATTCCGGAATCGCCTTTCGGGCGGCGTCGGAATTCTGGGGCCGCTGCGCGCTTGCGGCCGGCTGACTCTCGACGGGCCTTCGAGAGCGAGGTTTTCAGCCGGTCGAGGCTGGACCGCAGACGTTCGTCGTCGTTCTCCGCCATGTCGCCCTCGCCTGAGCCTCGCTTCTCGAGGAATCCTCCGCTTGCGTGGGCCTTTACGCCCTGCTTCCCGCGGAGGCAATTCGAGTCGCCAGCGCCGACCGCGTCGGGCGACGCCCTGCTGTCTTTCGTTGTGGCCTGGGGATGAAAACCGCGCGCCGACAGGACTGCGCCTCATGCTCGCGCCAGCACCTCCCGCACCCGCTCGACCAGATCCGCCTCCGCGACGGTGAACTGGGCGCGCTGGCGAAGCTCCAGATAGTCGGCGCGTTCCTTGGCGCCTTTGGCGAGTTGGGCGCCGAGCTTCAGGTCGCGAATCGCGACCTCAGGGCCGCCCGGCGCGTCGCGCTCGTTCGAGCCCTGGATCACGGCGCAGCGGCTTCCGCGCTTATCGGCGTATTTGAGCTGCGCGTTCATGCCGCCTGTCCCAAGATAGAGTTCGGCGGCGACGCCCGCCGCGCGCAACGCGGCGACGAGGCGCTGGGTGCTGGCCATCGCCTTCTCGTCGCGGTCGAGCGCCAGCACCACGACCGGGCCGGTTGTCTCGGCGGCCTTGACGATCGGGCTGTCGATGGCGCGCAGCGCCGCGAGCAGCCGCGACACGCCGACCGAGAACCCGGTCGCCGGCACGGGCTCCTCGCGGAAGCGCGCGACGAGGCCGTCATATCGCCCGCCGCCGCCGACCGAGCCGAACCGCACCGGCCGGCCTGCATCGTCCCTGACCTCGAAGGTCAGCTCCGCTTCGAAAACGGGGCCGGTGTAGTATTCGAGGCCACGGACGACCGAGGGGTCGATGCGGATGCGATCCATCGGCCATATCCGGCCGCTTCGACGAGGCTCGACGATCTCGCGCGAGCTCCTTCGAGACCCTGTCGCCGATGCGGACCGAGCCGCTCTCCGCCGAGCCTCAAGCGTATCGACCGCTAGCGTTCGCGCCAGAGCTCGTCCGGTCATCAGTCGCCCATCGATCGCTATACGTAGCGCTTCGAGAACAGTCTAGCACCGCGGCACTCTGCGTCGCTAGCCCCGCCCCCTTGGTGAAATCGCCGCTTTCATCCTTGCGCCCGGCGCCGAGCAGCGCATGGACGCCCTCGGGGCCAAGTCGGTCGAGCTTGTCGATCGCTCGCAGCACGGTCAGCCGCCGCCCGGCATTCTCCGCTCCGCCCAGGCCGATCGCCTCCATCACCCCGTCGAGCACCTTGCGGTTGTTGACCTTGACGACATAGTCGCCGCGCTTGATCCCGAGCGCCTCCAGGCAGTCGGCCGCCATCATGCAGATCTCCGCGTCGGCCGCGACGCTCGCCGCCCCCACCGTGTCGGCGTCGAACTGCATGAACTGGCGGTAGCGCCCCGGACCCGGCTTCTCGTTGCGGAACACCCAGCCCGCGCGATAGCTGCGGTAGGGCTTCGGCAGCCGGTCGTAATTCTCCGCGACATAGCGCGCGAGCGGCGCGGTCAGGTCGTAGCGCAGCGACAGCCATTGCTCGTCGTCGTCCTTGAACGAGAACACGCCCTCGTTCGGCCGGTCCTGGTCGGGCAGGAATTTTCCCAAGGCCTCGGTGTATTCGATGAACGGCGTCTCGACCGCCTCGAAGCCGTAAAGCGCATAGACGCTGCGGATCTTCGCCATCATCGCCTCGGCCGCGGCGATGTCGGCTGCGGTGCGGTCGACGAGGCCGCGGGGCAGCATGGGCCGCACGCGGTTCGGACGGTTCAATTCGGTCATGGGCGTTCGGTCCGGTCGGCGGCTTTGGGGTCAGAAGAACCCGGCCGCGATGTTGATGGCGAGGGCGAGGATGATGGTGTTGAAGAAGAACCCGACGACACCCTGAATGACGCAGATGCGCCGCATCCGGGTCGAGGTGACGTTGGTGTCGGAACTGGCGAAGGTGCAGCCGACGACGAACGCCTGATAGACGAACTCGGTCCATCCCGGCTTGGGCTTGCCGGGAAATTCGAGCCCCCCGGCGTCGCCATCGGTGAGCGCAGCAAAATAGACGCCCGCATAGTGGATCGCGAACAGGACCTGGATGAAGGTCCAGGCCGTGAGAATGCTGGCGCAGACGAGCGCCAGATGCGCCGCCTTGGCGAGACCCTCCATGTTCTTGACCGGGCCGAGATCCCAGATGATCGCGGCCAGCGCCGCGGTCGAGGCGATCACGCCGAGGACCAGCAGAACCCACTGGTTTTCGTCCTCGGGGCGGGCCTCGACGCGGGGGTTCGCTGTCGGGCCGAGCATCATGAGCGCAATCAGGCCGAGATAGGCTGCTGCGCCGACGTTCCAGGCGACCAGCAGCCGGGTCGATTCGCGCATTACGATCGGCGCGAAAGCGAGGGCGGCATAAATCGCGACCATGATCAGCGCCCCCGCCAGCAGGCGGGGACGGTGCGCGAGCGTTTGGAGAAGCCCGCCCGGCGCCTCGTCGGCGCTGGGCGTCGGCGCGGGGGTGGTCATGCGTGGCCGATCATCTTGCGAAGCGCGCTTGCCTTGCCCGACCGGGCGTGGAGGGTCAAGCGGGGCGTCGTTCATGCGCAGGGCGGTTCTGTGCTAAACGGCAGCAAGGGATGCAATTGGGAGGGTCACCCGCATGGCAACTTCGGTTTCCGTCCGCGCCGAGAAGCGCGTGACCATTGTGACGATCGAGCGGCCCGAGCGACGCAACGCCGTCGATCTTGAAACCGCCCGCGCGCTCTACGACGCCTTCAGGCGGTTCGATGCCGACGAGGGCGCCGACGTGGCCATTCTGACGGGGGCGGGCGAGACCTTTTGCGCCGGCGCCGACTTGAAGGCGCTGGCCGCGGGCGAGCCGGGGCGGTTCGAGAAGGACGGCGACTTCGGTCCGATGGGGCCGACGCGGCTCAAGCTCGGAAAGCCGGTGATCGCGGCGATCGAGGGTTTTGCGGTCGCAGGCGGCACGGAGCTCGCGCTCTGGTGCGATCTCCGGATCGCCGCGCGCTCGGCCACATTCGGCATTTTCAATCGCCGCTTCGGCGTGCCGCTGATCGACCTCGGCACGATCCGCCTGCCGCGCATCGTCGGACACGGGCGGGCGATGGAGCTGATTTTGACCGGCCGGGCGGTCGGGGCGGAGGAGGCGCTGCGCATCGGCCTCGTCAACGAGGTCACCGGCGACGGCGAGGCGCTTTCGCGTGCGCTCGCCCTCGCCCACACGCTCTCGGGCCTTCCGCAGAACGCGATGCGCAACGACCGGCTGTCGGCGATCGAGCAATGGGGCCTGAGCGGGGAGGCGGCGGCCGCCAACGAGGTCGCGTACGGCCTTGCGACGCTGGCCAGCGGCGAAGCGACCGAGGGCCCGGCGCGCTTCGCCGGCGGGGCCGGCCGGCATGGGGATTTTCAAGGACGATAGCGCCGCTCGCCTTTCCGATGAACGGCGCCCTCCAACCATTCGCCATAAGGACCACGAAGGCGCCTTGGTAAGCCTTGGTGTCCTTCGTGGTGACCCTCTCGAGTCAAGGTGGCCCTGCGAGTCGCCGCCGGAAGCCCTATCGATTCCCGCCTCACTTCCCCTGCTGAGCTTGCCGCGCCGTCCATTCGGCGCGCTCGAAATCCTCGAACGCGGCGATCATGGCGCGGAATGTTTTTTCGGCGACGATCGGGTCGAGGCCCTGCGCCCTGGCGTCGGTCCGCACCTTGGCGACGACCGCATCGACCCGGGCGGGATCGCCGACGGCGGCTGGGTCCTTCTTGAATCGCCCCGCCTCGCCCACGTATTGCTGCCGCTCGGCCATGAGGCCGACGAGATCGTGGTCGATGCGGTCGATGTTCTCACGCACCGCCATGAGCGTGGTGCAACACGTTCCGCCTTTGGCCGACGGGCGCCCCCAATAGGCCGGTCGCGTCGCCGTATCGTCGGCGAGCGCCGGCAGGGCGGCGAAAAGGGCGACGGCAAGGGCGGTTTTGCGAATCATGGGGGAACCTGCGACCCGACGGGAATGGGGGGCCCACTCTCGCCGAGCGCCGCATCTTGGGCAATGCGCTGTCGGTCAGGCGCAGCGACCGGGCGCTGGAGATCGGCGCCGGCTCGGGCTGCCAGTCGGAATACCGCGCCAGCGATTCGCCTGACCCGCAGCCTGTGATCAGGCGATCCGGCAGACGGGACCTTAGCCGCGACGCAGCAAACACGGCATTTTCTTGCCAAACGAACGGCTCGGTTCTATGCTTCTTCTTATCAGAAGGAAAACGCGCCGCGTGTCCAGTTATCCTGAAGCCGCAGCGCCGGTCGCGCCTTTTTTGGCGTGCGGAATGGCGACGGGCGAAAGCCGCCAAGCCCGTCAAGGTCGGAGAGGAACATCCGCGCTCCCTTCGCTCCGCGCCTATCATTCCTGAGAAAGCGGGGAGCGCCCGCCCGAGGCCTCCGATTGATCATGAGGCTGTTGTGAGATACGCCGCCCGGAAAAGCCGACGCAACGCCTTGAAAATCTTGAATCCGCGCCCGGAAATTCCTGGCCTGCCAAAGCGTCGACGCCGGCGGATCATCCGTCGTCAGCGTGACCTTCCAGAAGCCCGATCGGCTCAGCTGACGCCGATCAGCACGCCGGCCGCGAACACAAGCGCCCCGCCGATCATCACCTTGGCCGCCGCCGCCACGGGCGGCGTCTCCATGAATCGCCACTGCACCCAGGAAATCACCGCGAGCTCGACCACCACCACGCAGACCGCGATCACCATCGCCGTAGTGAAATCTGGGATGAGGAACGGCAGCGTATGGCCGATGCCGCCCGCCATGGTCATCAGTCCGCAGACGAGGCCACGGAGCAGCGGCGCGCCGCGGCCCGACAGCTTGCCGTCGTCCGCCAGCGCCTCGGCGAAGCCCATGGAAATGCCGGCGCCAACCGAGGCGGCGAGGCCGACCAGAAAGGCGTTCCAGGAATTATGGGTGGCGAAGGCCGCCGCGAAGACCGGCGCGAGGGTCGACACCGAGCCGTCCATCAGCCCGACGAGGCCCGGCTGGATGATCTGCAGGATGAACCGTCGCCGCTCGTGCTCCTCCTCCGTATGGAGGGCGCTCGGGGTCAGCAGTTCCCGCTCGAGCACCGCGACCCGGTTGTCGTGCTTGTCCTCGACCGCGGCGAGATCGCCGAGGAGTTTCCGGATTGAGGCGTCGGAGGCGCGCGTGATCGCCTGGCGATAGAAGCGGGCCGCGGACTTCTCCATGTCGTGTGCGCAGGCGCGAACCGACTCGAGGTTCAGCGGATGGAGCTGCCAGATCGGCCGCTGCGGGATATAGCCTTTGATGTCCTGCCGGCGGACCAGCGGAATGTGGTCGCCGAACTTGGAGACGAACAGGTCGATCAGCGCTCTTCGGTGACCGTTCTCCTCGGCCGCCATCTCGGTGAACACCTCGGCGCTGGCAGGGTAGTCCGCCACCAGCCCCTCGGCGAAGTCGGCGTAGATGCGGCTGTCCTCTTCCTCGTTGCTGATGGCCAGCGCCAGCATTTCCCGCTCGCTGAGGTCGTCGAAATTCCGCATGTGTCGTGTCCCTTGCAGCCCTGCGATCTCGGCCTGGTATGGATTGGTCTGGCGCGGCTGGCGCTTTCGCCGCGATCTCCGCCCGCTTCGTCAGCGGCCGGGTCGCATTTGACAGAGGCGTTTGTAGAAGGGCGCCCTTGCGCGGTCAACGTCGGGCGGGTGGGATTGGATCGCCTATCGGCGACCCGCGCCGCCTTGCCCTCGCGGACGGCGGGCGCTAGACGAAGCCCGCCCCAACCCGAGCGCGTGATTTGCCGAGTGCGCTCCCTCCTTCAAGCCTTCCTCCGTGACCCAGGTTCCCTCCCTCGATCAATTCCAACATGTCGTCGTCAAGGTCGGCTCGTCGCTCCTGGTCGATTCGGCTCGCGGCGCGATCAAGCAGGCTTGGCTCGACGCGCTGATCGAGGACATTGCCGCGCTGCACGCCCGCGGCGCAAGCGTGACGGTTGTCTCGTCGGGCGCAATCGCGCTCGGGCGCACGGTCGCCGGACTGCCGAAGGGCAGGCTTAAGCTCGAGGACAGCCAGGCCTCCGCCGCCATCGGCCAGATCGCCCTGTCGAGCGCGTGGTCGCAGGCGCTGTTGAGGCATGGCGTCGTCGCCGGTCAGGTTCTGCTGACGCTGCGCGACACTGAGGTGCGGCGCCGCTATCTCAACGCCCGCGCGACGCTCGGTCGTCTCCACGCGATGCGGGCGGTTCCGATCATCAACGAGAACGACACGGTCGCGACCAGCGAGATCCGCTACGGCGACAACGACCGGCTTGCCGCGCGTGTCGCCACCATGGCGAGCGCCGATCTCCTGATCCTGCTGTCCGACGTCGCCGGCCTTTATGACCACCCGCCGTCGGAGAACGCAGAGGCCAGGCTGCTGCCGGTGATCGAGAAGATAACGCCGGAGATCGAGGCGATGGCCGGCGGTGCGGCCTCGGAGTTGTCGCGCGGCGGTATGCGCACCAAGATCGAGGCCGCGCGGATCGCCACCTCGGGCGGAACCCACATGATCATCGCCGACGGGCGGGTCGCGCATCCGATCGCGCGCGTGGCCGAGGGCGGGCGCTGCACCTGGTTCCTCACGCCCTCGAACCCGCTGGCGGCGCGCAAGATCTGGATCGGCGGCTCGCTGGAGCTGAAAGGCGCCGTGTTCGTCGACGCCGGCGCCGCCGCCGCGCTCGCGCGCGGCAAGAGCCTGCTGCCCGCCGGCGTCACCCGGATCGAGGGCGCCTTTTCGCGCGGCGACTGCGTCGCCATCTGCGACGAACGCGGGGCGGAGATCGGCCGGGGGCTCATCGCCTTCGACGCGCTCCGCGCCGAGCGCATTCGCGGACGTAAATCGCGCGACATCGCCCACCTCCTCGGCGCGCCCGGCCGCGCCGAAATGATCCATCGCGACGACATGGCGCTCGCCGAGCGCTGAGATTGCTCAGTCGAACAGGACAGGGGTTCAGATGCGCGCTCGGCCGCGCACCCTCAAAATGCAGCGGCCGGATCGTGGACCGCGGGCCGGGGCGCACCGTGTCCGTACGCCGAACGACGGGGCGCGCACAGCCAGAGGACGACCATGCTGGCAAGATGGATGGACGCGAGCGCGGCGATGCCGCCGAAGAAACTCCCGGTAATGACCTGCGTCCATCCGAGGAAGATCGGGCTGAGCACCGACCCGAGGGCGCCGATGGAACTCACGAACGCCACGCCTCCCGCGCGCGCTCCCTGTCCGAGGATTGCTGTCGGCACTGTCCAGAACAGCGCGAGAAAGGCGAAGATCGCCGCGGAGGCGATTGCAAGGAGGGCCGTCGCGCCCTGCGGACTATGGGCGGCCAGCGGCAAAGCATAGAGCGCGAGGCTGGCCACGACGGCGCAAGAAACGAGGTGAATGCGGCGCTCGCGATTGCGATCGGAGCTCCACCCGGCCGTGGTCATCCCAATGGCGCCTGCCGCGAAGATGAGCGCTGTCCGCCAGCCGATCTCGGCAAGATCGGCGACGCCGGCGTTCTTCAGAAGGGTCGGCATCCAAATGAGGAGAATGCTCTGCGTCGAGAAGAACGCGAAATAGACGAACGCCAGCCCATAGACCTTCGGATTGCGCAGAGCTGTTGCAAAAGTTGTCGCGCCGATCGCCCTGGCGCCGTCGGCGGCCAGATCGCTCTCGATCGTCGCTTTCTCGGCCGCGGAAAGGAAGCGGGCTTCCGCGGGCCGGTTCGGCAGGTACAGGTAGGCGATCACGCCCAGGCAGATGGCCGGGGCGCCCTCCAGCAGGAACAGCCATTGCCAGCCGCGCAGGCCCATGATTCCGTTCAGGTGGACCATGATCCAGCTCGAGGCCGGCGCCGCGACAATTCCGGATAAGGGAACGCCGAGCGCGAATATCGAAAAGATTCGCGCGCGCCATGAGTTCGGGAACCAGAGCGTAAAATAGTAGAGGACGCCAGGAAAGAATCCCGCCTCGGCGGCGCCGATCATGAAGCGCGTCCCGTAGAAGCCCCAACGGGCGGTCGCGAAAGCCATGACCATTGTGAACAAGCCCCAAAGGGTCATGATGCGCAACAGAGTTATTCTCAATCCCGTACGCTGGAGGACCAAATTGCTCGGCACTTCAAAAAGGATGTAACCGACGTACAGGATGCCGGCGGCCGTCCCGAACACGGCTTCGTCGAAGTGCAAATCCGTCTGGAACTGCAGCTTGGCGAAGCCGACATTGAGACGATCGATCATCGCGACGATGTAGCAAACGAGCAGGAGGGGGATGAGCCGCCTGGCGACACGTTGATAGACGTCTGCCCGCGCGCGTCGCTGCGCTCGCATTTCGACCCGGTGCGATTCCGTGCTTACTGCCAATGCGCCTCCCCGACGGCGAAGATGTCGCGACCCGCGGCCCGTCTGCCTGCTCTTTGGTTAAAACGATTTGCGCCGAATGCGGAATATGGATTTCGACAAGGATACTCACAGCGCAAATGTTGCGCTTAACGACGATGGGTAAGCTGGTTACCCCCATCGCCATAGGAGCCTGCTTGCAGGTCGACCTGAACGCCCCCATTCGTCAACGGCCGGCCCTCAAGCCCTGCCGGCAATAAACCCGAAAGAAGCGTCTTCAGCTGACCTCGCGAAAACCAATACAAAGCGTGTCACACAGCCCCGTCGCGCCATGCGTAAAGCGCCCAGCATATCCAGATCGAGGGCGCGAAAAAAAGACCAAATGGCACTCTGGCGGTGAAAGTGACCTCCCGGCCTCCGAGACGCGCGAAAAATGCAGCAGCGAGCGCAGAAAGCGCGGCGATATCGACGGCGATCGGCAATTGCGGCCAATCCAGCCACGCGCCAGCCGCGGCGGCGAGCTTCACATCGCCCAACCCCATTCCTTCCACGCCCCGCAGTCGCCGGTACAACCAGCGAAAGACAAAGAACACCGCAAACATGGCGGCGGCTCGCACGACCGCCTCCAGAATTGCGTCAAAAGGCGCCGTCGACGATTTCAGTCCCGCAGCCACAAGCCCGACAACAAAAGCCGACGCATTGAGTTCGTCGGGGATGATCATCTGTCGATAGTCGACGCCCGCGATGGCGAGGCTGATCACCGCCAAGGCGGCTCCCATGACCCCGCTCATTCCCGGCGCGACGGCAAAACTGATCCCGATCGCGCCACCCACGGCCACCGCGCCACACGCGATCTTCGCAAGCCTGACTTTCGAAGAAGGAGGCAAGCGGTTTCGCGCCTTCCGTCGTCACTGAAGCGGTCGCGCGAGAATGTTGAGGGCGTTTGGAATCGATACGGCCTGCGTTTTGCCGCCTCGCATTTTGGAGCGAAGCTCCTCTGCAACCATCGACGCATCGACGCCGTCCCGGATGATCTGAGGCTTGATGAAGATGATGAGCTCGGTGCGCGCATCCGACTTGCCTGAGGTGCCGAACGCGGCGCCTAGGTAGGGAATCTGATTGAGGACCGGGATGCCCTCGCGCGTCTTCTCCAACTGGTCCTGGATCAATCCGGCCAGCAGCACGGTCTGCCCGCTTACCACCGAAATCTGGCTTGACACTTTGCGTTCGGTGATGGTTGGCGTAAGCGATGTCGTGCTGTTGCTTTCGAGCGGTACGGCGCTGATCTCCTGGTCGATGTTGAGCAAAACCGAACCGTTGGAATTCACTCGCGGTTGCACCCGCATGATAATGCCGGTATTCTTGTAATCGACCGTATTGACGACGGCGTTGTTGGCGCTCAACACGGTAGCGCTACCCGTAGATATTGGAATTTGGTTGCCGACCTCGAGCGTCGCTTCGCCATTGTCGACGACCACGAGCGATGGATTGGACAAGATCCTCACATCCGTGAGTTGATGCAGCGCGTTTATGACGGCGCGTGGGGTCAGAGCGTTGCCGACGACGACGTTCATCCCGCCGCTCAAGCCTTGCCCGACCGGGTTCGAGACGAGGTTGTTGGCGACGGTCGGGATCGTTCCGGTTGTCGTGTTCGAAACTGCGCCGCCCGCGAGCCAGAACTGCACGCCGTAATTGAGCTGATCGTTCAAGGTGACCTCAGCGATCGTGACCTCGATCGCGACCTGAAGTCTTGGCCGGTCAATTTGAATGAGGGCGCGTTCGATGATCTTGTATTCGTCTGCCCTTGCATAAATAAGCACTGCATTGTTCACGGCGTCCGCTGTGATGCGGACGTTCGGCAGTTGCGGGCCGCCGCCCTGGCCTAGAGACGACAACTCCGAGTTGAGCGTCGCAACGGGAAGGGCGCCGAACTGTGCAGCGGCGCTCCCCGTTGTTGAAGCCGGCGTGGACGCATTGGCGTCGCTTGCGTTTTGGGGTTTTCCGCCAGTAAGGCGCTCGTTCGGCGTCAGGGCTTTCGTTCCGGAAGCCGGAGCGATCTCGTTTGCGGCGGAACCAGCCCCTGCGGACGTGGCGAATATCTGCGTCAACAATTGAGCAATCTGCTTGGCGTCGCCGTACTGCACCTTGTAAACTTTAACGCTTGCGCTCTCGGCGGACGGCTCATCCAGCCTGGCGATCCAGAGGGACGCCGCTCGAAGAAGCGCCGGCTTTGCCGCAACCACCAGAATCGAGTTCAGCCGCGCCACGGCTTCAAACTTGACCAGGTCATGACCGAGCCCCGACTCGCCCGAGTCCATTATTTTTTCCAGTTCGGCGACGATCGGCTCGGGGGCGCTGTTCTGAACCGGATACATGCCGACGGACTGGCCTTGCAGCCAGTCGACATCGAAACTGCGGACAACGTCCACCGCAGACTGTCTCTCACTCCCTGAGCCGAGGACGAGGAGGAGTTGACCGCTCGGATCCGTGCGTATCGCTCCGGGTTTCGCAGCGAAACCTTCAAGCAACTTCAAGGCCGTCGTTCCTGACACATATCGGAGAGGAATGACGGTCATCCCGTATCCGGGCTCCACCCCCTCCGCGCTATCAGCCCGATCGACCCGCCCTCCGCCAGCGTCCACCGCCGGCGCAATGCGATAGACGGGGCCGTCTCGGACCATGATCAAATTGTTCGCGCGCAAAGCGCTCTCAAGAATGAAAAGCATGTCCTTCCTTGGAACGGGTCGCTCCGAGGAGAGTGTGACTGACCCTTGGGCGCGAGGGTCAATGACGTAACCGAGGCCGAGCGTGTCGCCGAGAATCGACTTGGCGACATCGGAAATCGGTGCGCTCTCGAAGTTGAGGTTGTAGCCATTCCCGTCCCCTGAAACACCCATGGGCGCTGCCGGGGAGACCGGCGTCGGAGAAGCTTGGGGCGGACTCGATGATCCAAAAAACGAAAACCCCTTGGGCGCCGCGCTGCCGCCGGCGTCGGCGCTTCCCGTTGACCCGGGATAACGCGGCTCGAGATCGGCAGATCGAACGGCATCCGCTGCATTTTGCGGCTCGTCCGTGCGCTGCTCGAGATAGGACGTATTACACGCCACCAGCGCCATCGCGCACGTCGTAAACATAACAACGTTCGCCAAGGGCAGGACGCGATCAAACTTAAAGGCCAATGAGCGTCCGTCCTCGATAGCGGCCAAAATGTTGAAGGCGGTCTGAAAATCATTAAACTTGCGGCTGTGTCAAGCGCGACGTTTTTTCCTCCTATGATACTGACACCGACCTGTCGCTCACCGGAGCGTCTCCCGTAGGCAAGGACTTTTCACGCTTTTTCGCGATTTTGGCCCGAACAGAATAAACTTGGCCGAGATCCGGCGCATCCGCACGTCTTGTTCTATTCCAAGCGCAAGATACTGCAGACATACCAGCTCTCCCGGCGTTTCGCAGCTCTGACACGCAGGCTCCAAGGCCTGTTTCACCAGGTTGCCGCGCCGCCGGCCTTAAGTACATGTCTCAGCGATACGCCACTGTGCTCGTCGTAGTTGCGTTTTACGGCTATGGAGCCGACCGGTATCGGATCGACGGGGGAGACCTCACATAAAGTATCTTGACGTGGATACCCTTGGCATCGCGACCACGGGAACGTAAAGGCAAGTCTTTAAGGGAAACGTCTGCCTTTTTGCCCCGCTTCATGCTATTACGCATCTCTGACTAGCAAGAAGCCGATGTAGGCATGTCGGAGCGCGGCCTGCCCGGCGCCGCAGCATGTCGGGTTTGCGCCGTCAATTGAACCTGCATGACCAGATCCGGAGCGCGGCGAGATGGGTGATATGATGGCTCTTGATTTGAACGATAGGTTGATAAATGGCTTCGCCGTCCTTCTCAATGATCGGTTTGGCTTGGAGGCGCCCGACTCGCAGGATTTCGGCCACGCAAAGACCTTTGAGCCGTCAATCCGGTCGTTGTGGGCGGCTTGCGCACTTTCTGCCGACGACTTCGCCGAAGAGGTGTCGGCGTTCTTCAATTATCTCCGAATTACACTCTCAGAATTGATGGAAGCGACGTCCTGCGCGGGGCGATTCGCTCGGCGTTTTTTTTGCGCGAATCCCCAGTACTTCCGCTCACTCCCGGCGAACGGCAATACGGGCTCGCGGTTGCTGATCCGACGAATCTGGTAACGCAGAGGGGAGCGCAGATTGTTCTTGGCGGGCACGTCGTGGTATCGGTTGCGTCGTTCGAGGAAATCGCCGCGGTGCTCTCCGAACGCCTTGGCCCCGATGAGGAGCAAGCCGCATGCTCGGCGAATTCCGGTCAGCGCTCAAGCGGTCACGCCAAGGGCTCGGATTCGACCCCGCCGAGGAGGAGCGCCCGCCGATCAGTCCAACGTGGAGCCGAACCAGGCGCGCCGAATAGGACCTCACGTCGAAGCGGTTGAGAAGTACGCCTACGATGATGGCCGCGTGATTGTCGCGTGCGGGCTGTGGCATCAGACACTATGATGGCGCTTTGCTCAGATCAGGCGGCTTGCTGATCGGCGGGCTTTCCGATCTGGCGTAGGCTCGACCACTCCCAGGGCAGCAGTTCGTGCAGACGCGAGGCGGGAAGATCGGCGATACGGGCGAGGACGTCGGCGAGCCAGGCCTTGGGATCGACGTCGTTGAGACGGCAAGTCGTGATCGTCGTCAGCATGACGGCGGCCCGGTCGGCTCCGCGCTGAGAGCCGGCGAAGGTCCAATTGCGCCGTCCCAAAGCCACGCCGCGCAGCGATCTTTCCGCAGCATTGTTAACGGGTATGATGCCCGCGACGCGCCTTTTCCGACTGGCGTTCATGACCAGAGGAAGTCATGAATCGACCACCGGGATCGGGGCGTCGGGAGCACGAAACGGCGGCAGGCCGTCCTTAGCATGAGCTGTGAGCTCGAGTTGTTACATGGCCGCCCCTACGACTTGCCCGGTTGCGCCGCGAGCGCGGATCCGTAGATGTCGTGCAAGCCCGCTGGCTCCCGAGAAAGAGATGGAGGAGACATGGCGATCATCGGCATGGACATTCATCGCTCGTTCGCGCAAGCGGCGTTCTTGCAAGACGGGCAGATCAAGCGCGAGCAGCGGGTCGAGCTCGTTCACGATCGTCTCGTCAAGTTCGCGAAGACGTTGTCGATCGAGGACGAGGTCGTCATCGAGGCCACCGGCAACAGCACGGCTGTCGAGCGGATCCTGCGCCCCTTCGTCAAGCGCATCGTCGTGGCGAATTCGAGAATGGTTCGCGCGATCGCTTACGCGCGCGTGAAGACCGACAAGATCGACGCAGTGATCTTGGCCAAACTACACGCCGGCGGCTTTCTGCCGGAAGTCTGGATTCCAGACGAGGACACCCAGCGGCAGCGGCGTCATACGGCTGAGCGCATGGGCGTTCTCGAGCAGGTCGTTCGCACCAAGGGACGCATCCATTCGATCCTGCACGCCAATCTGATCCCGAAGTACTCGGGACACTTGTTCGGGAAGACCGGAAAGAAATGGCTGGCCGGCCTGCCTTTGCCTGACGACGAGAAGGCGATCGTCGGGAGGCTGGTCGACGAGTTGGAGCGCAATTCGGATCAACTCGCAAAGCTCGACATGACGATCATCCGGAATGCGCTCGAAGACCCGCGAGTGGTTCGCCTCATGACGATCCCTGGGATCGGGCCAGTCGTCGCATCGACGGTCTTGGCTTCCATTGGCGACGTCTCGCGGTTCGAGACCCCAGAGAAGTTGAGTTCCTACTTCGGACTGACGCCGAAGGTTCGCCAGTCCGGCGATCGCCCTGCGCGTCACGGACGGATCAGCAAGCAGGGAAACACGCACGCGCGCAAGATGCTCGTCGAGGCGGCTTGGTCAGCGAAGACGGCGCCCGGTCCGCTCAGAGCGTTCTTCGGACGTGTCCAACGCAATCGGGGCGCCCCGCTGCGGCTGTCGCGACCGCGAGAAAGCTGTCGGTGATGATCTGGCACGTTCTGACGGAGGGGACCGAATACGCCTACGCACGTCCCGCCTTCACCGCCATGAAGCTACGCAAAGCGGCGCTCAAGGCCGGCGCTCCACGCGAATATGGCAAGGCGGGACCAGGTCGCGACTATTGGATCAAGGAGATCCGAGAGCGAGAAGCCGATTACGTTCAGCGTGCCGAGCAGGCCTACGAGCACATGGTGGCGGCGTGGAAGGAAAAGCCGCCCAAGGCTCCGGCCAAGGCCGCCGCGCCTGCCTGAGAATTCCCTCTTCTCAGCACCATCCGTGCTGAGGCAGATCCTGCCGTCGTCGAGGAAGCGGGCGAAGTCGGCCCAGCGCTTGAGCATGTAGTTGATGGGCTTCAAGACCTCGGCGGAGCGCGAGAGCGTCTCGCGCTCGCGCAGCAGCCAAGCGTGCATGTCGTCGAACAGCGGCTTGCTCTTCTCCTGACGCACGGTGCGCCGCTCTTCGGGATTGCGGCCGTTGATGGCGCGCTCGATTTCGAACAGCGCGTCGAGGCGCAGGACCGCCTCCAGGGCGATCGGGGAGATAGGCTTGCCTTTCTCGCCCTCGCGCGCCTTTTTCTCGATATCAGCCAGTTCGAAGAAACCCCGGCGCGCATGGGCGAAGCAGAACGCCGGCGTGATCGGCGACGCCCTCATGCGCGGGTCGAACAGCGGCTCGAAGCCATTGTAGCAATCGGCTTGCAGGATGCCGGAGAACCCGGCCAGATGCTTCTGCGGATGCTCGCCTCGCCGGTCGCCGGAAGCGTAATAGACCGCCGCCGGCGGCGCGGGCCCGGCGAAGGGCCGGTCGTCGCGGACATAGCTCCAGATCCGCCCCGTCGTACACTTGCCCTTGGCCAGGATACGCAGGGTGGTGTCGTCGCCGTGCAACCGCTCGGCCGTCATGACGTGGCGCTCGATCAGGTGGAAGAGCGGCATGAGGGCGAAGGTCCCATGGCCGACCTGGTCGGCCAGCGTCGACAGCGGCAGGTCGATCCCCTCGCATTTGAAGCGGGCGCTCTGCCGGTTGAGCGGGGTGTGCATGCCGAACTTGTCGAACAGGATCGTCGCCAGCAGCTTCGGGCCGATCAAGCCGCGCGGCGTTGCGTGGAAGGGCGCGGGCGGCTGGCTGATCTTCTCGCAGTCCCGACAGGTGAACTTCTCGCGCACCGTCTCGATCACTTTGAAGCGGCGCGGGATCTCCTCCAGCGTCCTGGTCACGTCTTCGCCGATCTTGGCCAGGCGCAAGCCGCCGCAGCAGGCGCAAGCCGTCGGCGCCTCGATGACCACGCGCTCGCGCTCGATGTTCTCTGGCCACGGCTTGCGGACCGGGCGCTTGCGCGCGAAGGGGCGGACCTGGCTGGTCTTCGCCGCGGCCTGCGCGGCGAGTTCGTCCTCGGTCGCGGCGGCGACGAGGTCTTCGAGTTCCAGTTCCAGCTGCTCGACCAGTCGCGCCGTGCGCTCGGAGCGCTGCCCATAGAGTTCGCGTTTGAGTTTCTCGATCCGCAGTTCAAGATGCGCGATCAGCGCCTCGGTGTCGGAAAGCTTCGCCCGCGCATTGGCCGCTTCGGACCGCCAGTCGGACGCCTGCGCCTGCGCCATGTCGCGTTCGGCTTCGACCCGCAGCCGCGCTTCGCGCTCCGCCTGCAACGCCGCAAGGGCGTCGGCAAGATCGGCAGGAAGAGCGCTCGGGCCCGAAGTCATGCCGGCATGAGATCAGACGTACCAATATAGTCAACTAAAACGTCTACCCAACTCGCGTCGGACGCAATGTTTCCTGTGGATTTCTCCAATCAATCCCGGAAATAAGATAGGAGAGTTGCGCTGGTGAGATCGTCACAGCCTCGCCCGCTACCGAGGGCCATATGAACTTTCCTCGCTCAAGTCTTTTCACAAACAGGCATGCGCCCTGCGAATCATGCCAGATGACTTTGATCAGGTCCGAACGACGCCCCCGGAAGCAGAACAAGTGGCCGCCCAACGGATCCTGCTTCAAGACCTCCTGAACCTGCAACGCCAGGCTCGGAAAGCCACGGCGCATATCCGTGTAGCCCGTCGCGAGCCAGACACGAACGCCGGCGGGAAGCGGGATCATCGCAATCGCCGCCCATCGCTCAAAGGTAAGCGTCCAGCAGGCGCCGTTCACTCGGCGGGCTTGAAATTCCAGGGCATGAGCGCTTCGATGTCCTTGTTGGGCCATCGGTTGGCGATTCGCTCGAGGGTCAGCCTGGCCCAGGCATAGGGGTCGACGCCGTTCATCTTGCAGGTTTGCAGCATGGTGGCGATGGACGCCCAGGTCTGGCCGCCGCCCGCGGATCCGGCGAAGAGTGAGTTTTTGCTCGTGATGGCCTGGGGCCTGATCGCGCGCTCGACGATGTTGGAGTCGATTTCGGCGCGGCCGTCGTCGAGGAAGAGCCCGAGGGCCGTGCGATGGGATCGGGCGTATCGGATCGCCTCGGCCAGTTTCGACTTCCCGGAGATGCGCGGGAGTTCGCGCTCCCAGAGATCGAACAACGCCTGCACGATGGCGGCCGACGTCGCCCGTCGCGCCGCCAGACGCGCCTGCGGCGGCTGGCCCCGGACTTCGTCCTCGACCGCCCACAGCTGCCTCATCTGCTCGACCGTCGCCGTCGCGACGACCGACTCGCCGTTGGCGTGGAGGTCGAAGAACCGGCGGCGCAGGTGGGCCCAGCATCCGGCGAGCCGCAGACCGTTGGCGTGGGGACCGCCGGCGATCTTGCGGTATCCGGCATAGCCGTCGCATTGCAGGATGCCGCGATAGTCGCCGAGGTGGCGCGCCGCGCAATCGCCCGACCGGCTGTCTTCGAACCGGTACGCCACCATCGGCGGTCCGGCGCCGCCGAACGGCCGGTCGTCGCGCGCATAGGCCCACAACCACGCCGTTTTGGTCTTTCCGGCGCCGGGGTCCAGGGTCGGCAGCGTCGTTTCGTCGGCGAAGATGCGTTCGCCTTCGCGGATGCGCGCGAGCACATGAGCGGCGAGCGGCTCGAAGTGGAACCCGACCGCGCCCATCCATTGCGCCATCAGCGAGCGCCCGAGTTCGACGCCGTCGCGGGCGTAGATCGCCTCCTGCCGGTAGAGCGGCAGGCCGTCGGCGTATTTCGACACCGCGACCTGCGCGAGCAGCGCTTCGGTCGGCAGGCCGGCCTCGACGATGTGCTCGGGAGCCGGCGCCTGCAGGATCGCCGCGGGCTCCTTGTAGGCGTATTTCGGACGGATCGTCACGATCAGCCGGAAGCGCGCCCGCACGACGTCGAGCCTGACGCTCTCGTCCTGGCCGATCCTGACCCGCTCCTTGCCCTCGAACTCCGGCGGAACCTCGGGCTCCACGATCTCCTCGACCCGCTCCAGATGCGCGGGGAAACGGGACTTGTCCTGCGAAGCGCGAGGCTTGGCGTTCGCCTTGGCGGCCAGCCGCGTCTCGACCGCGGCGATCCCCGTCTCCACCTCTTCGAAGACGAAGCTCTGCTGCTCGGTCTCGTCGGCGCTGAGCTTTTCCGAACACTTGCCGAAGCGGCCGCGCAGAAGCGTCTTCAGGATCGACCTCAGCCGCGCGATCTCCGCTTTCGCCGCCGCGGTCGTCTGCATGAGATCCGCGACCTGCGCTTTCAAGCTCAGCGTCTCGGACTGTAAAGTCTCCGCTTCGGTCTTGTTGGCGGAAGCGTCCGCTTCGAAGCGATCGGCGCGAGCCGTTGCTGCAAGCGCCAGCGCCTTGAGCTGCTCAACGTCGTCCGGAAACTTTCCGAATCGTTCGGTCATGCTTCGGACGGTAGCGGTTTTGCTGACTAAAGTCTCTACTTTTCTAACACTTTCAAAAGCAATTGGCTCGCTTTCCCCATCAACCGGCGCTCTGCGGCGCCCGCACGTCCACCGCGCGAACCCGCTTCCAGTCCAGCCCCTCGACGAGCGCCGTGGCCTGCGCGTAACTGAGACGGATCTCGTGACTGCCGGCCGTTGGCCAGCAGAAATGCGAACATTCAAGACGCTTCGCAAACAGGCAAAGCCCCGAGCCGTCCCACCAAACGATCTTGATTCTGTCGGCTCTTTTCGCCCGGAAAACGTACACCGACCCGTCGAATGGATCGGCTCCGGCGTCCCGCACCAGGGAAACCAGACCTTCCGCACCTCTGCGGAAATCCACCGCAGCCGCCCGCAACAGTATCCGCGCGCCCGGCGGGATCATGCCTCACGCACCACGCGAAGAAGACGACGAAGGTCGTCCTCCGTGATGTCCGCCTTCACGCGCACGCGCAACCCTCCGATCTCGATCTCCACGAGCCCGGCCTTTCCCGCACTCGGCTCCAGCGACCCCCGTCGCCCGACCTTCGACCCGTTTCGTCCCGCGGCCCGCCGCCATGCAAAAAGCTGCGACGGCGAAATATCCAGCGAACGTGCGACCGCGGAGATGTTCGCGCCAGGCGCGACCGACGCCGCCACCGCCCGTTCCTTGAAGTCGTCGGACCAGCGCCGGCGCTCGCCGACCGGCGCGCCCTCAAGCCGTTCAGCGACGACCTCGATGAACTGGTTCGTGTTAGGTCTGGACATAGGCGTAGACATAGATCTTTCTATCCATGTCGATCCGCTACCATCCGCGCGCCCCGCGCCGCCAGAATGGTGCCGGCTATACGCTTACGAGGTTCGGGCGATGCTTACGCGCGAGATTGGCGCATCGAGGAACGCATCGCTTGCCTCCCATCCAGCCGAGAACACCTCAATGGACGCCTCCGACAGAACATGAGCTTGGGCGCCCCGCAAGGCGGCGCCCTGATTGGGATCCTTCAGCAGCGGTTCAAGGGGGGCGCCCGACACAAAAAGGCCCCCGGCTTTATGGGCCGGGGGCTTGAGCGGTAAGGCTGGTTGCGGGGGCAGGATTTGAACCTGCGGCCTTCAGGTTATGAGCCTGACGAGCTACCGGGCTGCTCCACCCCGCGTCAGGGTGTCTCTTTGCGGCTTGGCGAAGGTTCGGCGACTTTGCCGGCCTTCGGGTCCGCGGGACGAGGCTTGTCGCCGATCGGCTCGGCGACGGGCCTCGGTTGGTCGGCCGCCGGTTGGGCGGCCTTCTAAAAAAGTCGTTTGAAGAGGAAGCCTTCCGTCCTTTGCAGGCCTGGCGACGACCTACTCTCCCATGTCTTGAGACAGAGTACCATTGGCGCGAAGGCGTTTGACGGCCGAGTTCGGGATGGGATCGGGTCTGATCGCCTTGCAAGAGCCACCAGGCCGGCAAAGGACGGGTGTCGGACGACGGAGGACAGACGCCGGAGGACGGAAAGCCATGGGGCCCTCCCGTCGTCTGGCGTCGGACGTCCGTCGTCGGACAGAAGCAAAACTGGTTTGTTGTCGCTTGCGAACGGCGGAGACGAAGACAGCGGACGATCCGTCCTCTGTCGTCTGTCATCCGTCGTCTGAGCGCGCTTTGCGCGCTCACGCGCCTTGGCGACGAGAGCAATCAAGTCGAACGAGCGATTAGTACCGGTCAGCTTCACGCGTTGCCGCGCTTCCACATCCGGCCTATCAACGTGGTGGTCTTCCACGGCTCTTCAGGGAGAACTGGTTTTGAGGCTGGTTTCCCGCTTAGATGCCTTCAGCGGTTATCCATTCCGTATATAGCTACCCTGCACTGCGGCTGGCGCCACAACAGGTCCACCAGAGATACGTTCACCCCGGTCCTCTCGTACTAGGGGCAAATCCTCTCAATTCTCCAACACCCACGGCAGATAGGGACCAAACTGTCTCACGACGTTTTGAACCCAGCTCACGTACCACTTTAATCGGCGAACAGCCGAACCCTTGGGACCTTCTCCAGCCCCAGGATGTGATGAGCCGACATCGAGGTGCCAAACACTCCCGTCGATATGGACTCTTGGGGAGTATCAGCCTGTTATCCCCGGCGTACCTTTTATCCGTTGAGCGATGGCCCACCCACGCGGGACCACCGGATCACTATGACCGACTTTCGTCTCTGCTCGACTTGTTGGTCTCGCAGTCAGGCTGGCTTATGCCATTGCACTCGACGACCGATTTCCGACCGGTCTGAGCCAACCATTGCGCGCCTCCGTTACTCTTTGGGAGGCGACCGCCCCAGTCAAACTACCCACCATGCGTTGTCCCGGGCCCCGATAAGGGGTCGCGGTTAGACGTCCATCAAGTCAAGGGTGGTATTTCAAGGGTGGCTCCACCAGAGCTGGCGCCCCGGCTTCCAAGCCTACCACCTATCCTACACATGACTTAACGAACGCCAACGCAAAGTTATAGTAAAGGTGCACGGGGTCTTTCCGTCTGACCGCAGGTACCCCGCATCTTCACGGGGACTTCAATTTCACTGAGCTGACGTTGGAGACAGCGGGGAAGTCATTACGCCATTCGTGCAGGTCGGAACTTACCCGACAAGGAATTTCGCTACCTTAGGACCGTTATAGTTACGGCCGCCGTTTACCGGGGCTTCAATTCAAGGCTTGCACCTCTCCTTTTAACCTTCCGGCACCGGGCAGGCGTCAGACCCTATACGTCATCTTACGATTTCGCAGAGCCCTGTGTTTTTGTTAAACAGTTGCCACCCCCTGGACTGTGCCCCCCCAGACCGCTTGCGCGACCCGAGGGCCTCCTTATTCCGAAGTTACGGAGGTAAATTGCCGAGTTCCTTCAACGTCATTCTCTCAAGCGCCTTGGTATGCTCTACCTGTCCACCTGTGTCGGTTTCGGGTACGGTCTGATGAGGAAGCTATTTCCTGGAACCACTCCGCCGCTTGGGCCAATCCAGTAAGGCCAAACGACATACGCGATCCGTCACTTTCCTCTGGCTCACGAATATTAACGTGATTCCCATCGACTACGCCTTTCGGCCTCGCCTTAGGGACCGGCTAACCCTGCGAAGATTAACTTTACGCAGGAACCCTTGGACTTTCGGCGACACTGTCTTTCACAGTGTTTATCGTTACTCATGTCAGCATTCGCACTTCCGACGCCTCCAGGAGCCCTCACGGGTCTCCCTTCGCAAGCTTACGGAACGCTCCGCTACCGTGGTCGGAGGACAGAAGACGGACGACGGAATACAGATAACCTCACGAACGAGCCGCCAACACTTGCAGCTGTTTGGAGATGATTTGATATTCGTCGCGCCAATTGCGCCAGGTCTCATCGTCGATGTAGCCCAGATCGAGCGCGTAACGCGCCCAAACCCGCATCTCATCCGACGATCCGACCGCCATCCACAGAAAGCGCTTGAATTCCGCTTTCGACTGTTTCTGGCGACCGTAACCTTCCGCAAGATTGGAGCAGATGGACTTGCTCGCCCGACGCACCTGATCGCCCAGCGCCCGCTGTTCGATCGTCGGCATCCCCAGGCTTTTGCGATGGACCTCAAGCGACAGCCGATACGCCCGCTGAAAGACCTCAAGGTCCTCGAACGATACGACCGCTTTGTTGCGCCGCTCTTGCTCCATCTGTCCTCTGTCGTCTGTCTTCTGTCCTCCGCCACCCAAAGCTTCGGCTCGTGGCTTGAGCCCCGTTACATCTTCGGCGCAGAAACCCTTGTTTAGACCAGTGAGCTGTTACGCTTTCTTTAAAGGATGGCTGCTTCTAAGCCAACCTCCTGGTTGTTTTGGGATTTCCACATCCTTTCCCACTTAGCCACGAATTGGGGGCCTTAGCTGTTGGTCTGGGTTGTTTCCCTCTCCACAACGGACGTTAGCACCCGCTGTGTGGCTCCCGAGAATGACTTCCAGGTATTCGGAGTTTGGTTAGGTTTGGTAGGGTTTTAGCCCCCCTAGCCCATCCAGTGCTCTACCCCCTGGAGCCTCATCTCGAGGCTATACCTAAATATATTTCGCGGAGAACCAGCTATTTCCGAGTTTGGTTGGCCTTTCACCCCTAATCACAAGTCATCCGAGCCTTTTTCAACAGGCACCGGTTCGGTCCTCCAGTAGGTGTTACCCTACCTTCAACCTGCTCATGACTAGATCACTCGGTTTCGGGTCTAAAGCATCGAACTGAACCGCCCTGTTCAGACTCGCTTTCGCTGCGCCTACGCCTATCGGCTTAAGCTTGCTCGATACTTTAAGTCGCTGACCCATAATACAAAAGGTACGCCGTCACCCAGGCCTTGCGACCTAGGGCTCCGACTGTTTGTAGGTATCCGGTTTCAGGAACTGTTTCACTCCCCTCGTCGGGGTGCTTTTCACCTTTCCCTCACGGTACTTGTTCGCTATCGGTCGCTGAGGAGTACTTAGGCTTGGAGGGTGGTCCCCCCGTGTTCAGACAGGATTGCACGTGTCCCGCCCTACTCAAATCTCCTGCTTCGTCCTATCCATACGGGGCTGTCACCCGCTCCGGCCCGGCTTTCCAGCCGGTTCTGGTCAACAAAAGCAAAAGCATTGGCCTGGTCCGCGTTCGCTCGCCACTACTAACGGAGTCTCGTTGATGTCCTTTCCTCCGGGTACTTAGATGTTTCAGTTCCCCGGGTTCGCCCTTATTCCCCTATGAATTCAAGGAATAAGTCCCTTCTTGTGATCTCTGTTGGTCCAAAGACCGCTCCCTTCCACTTCTCCCCTTCCAAGGCCCCCTTGTCGAGGACCCCTTCCGGCAAAAACAGACGAGCCGGCCCGCATATCCCCAAAGTCCGGCCTGTGCAGCCTCGCTTTGCAGATCTACGCGCCTCTTCGGAGCAACAGAGATCGAAGGTGGGTTTCCCCATTCGGAGATTCCCGGATCAAAGCCTGTTCGCGGCTCCCCGGGACTTATCGCAGCGTACCACGTCCTTCATCGCCTCTCAGCGCCAAGGCATCCACCAGATACCCTTATGGCACTTGATTGCTCTCATCGCCAAAGCGCGTGTTTTCAGCGGTCCCCAACTCGGCGTCGGCGACCCACAGGCTCTGGCGCGAAAAGACCAGTTTTGCTTCAAACGCATCCGGGGATTCTAGCGGTCAAGCTTAAATCCACGACTGGTGCTTACCAGACGACAGACAACAGACCACGGAGAACAGATAGGTATCCGTCCTCCGGCGTCCGTCCTCCGACGTCCGTAACCGAATGCGCTTCCTCTTCACAATGTCAGATATCGAAAGGTTTCGGCCGAAAGCGGCCAAACACCCTTGACAACGCTCCCAACAGTCCCGCCCGACGGCTTGCGCCGCTCCAAGCGTTCCTCAAGGGAACGAACTGATAAATCTCATCGGAACGGATCAGGATCTCGGCTCTGCGGTCCTTGCCGGCGGTCCTTGCCGCCGCCCCCCAAAAGACTGGTGGAGCCAGACGGGATCGAACCGACGACCTCATGCTTGCAAAGCACGCGCTCTCCCAACTGAGCTATGGCCCCGTCAGACGACAGCCGACCGACGCCAGACGACAGACACGCAAATCTCCGTCGTCCGTTCTCCGTCTCCCGTCGTCCGATAATGGTGGGCCTGGGAGGACTTGAACCTCCGACCTCACGCTTATCAAGCGCGCGCTCTAACCAACTGAGCTACAAGCCCGTAACAGAGGACGGAGGACCGACCACCGACGACAGACCCAATGCTGTCGTCCGTCCTCAGCCGTCCGGTGTCCGATAGAAAGAGAGACGAAGGCGGCGCAATCCCGCAAATGCGGCCTTTGACAAGGCCGCTTGATTCTGAACGGACGACAAACCGTTTTTCGGGCGAACCCTGAAACAGTTGATGAAGTCCATGATCCAGAAAGGAGGTGATCCAGCCGCAGGTTCCCCTACGGCTACCTTGTTACGACTTCACCCCAGTCGCTGACCCTACCGTGGCCGGCTGCCTCCTTGCGGTTAGCGCGCCGTCTTCGGGTAAAACCAACTCCCATGGTGTGACGGGCGGTGTGTACAAGGCCCGGGAACGTATTCACCGCGGCGTGCTGATCCGCGATTACTAGCGATTCCAACTTCATGCACTCGAGTTGCAGAGTGCAATCCGAACTGAGACGGCTTTTTGAGATTTGCCAGGGGTCGCCCCTTCGCATCCCTCTGTCACCGCCATTGTAGCACGTGTGTAGCCCAGCCTGTAAGGGCCATGAGGACTTGACGTCATCCCCACCTTCCTCCGGCTTATCACCGGCAGTCCCCCTGGAGTGCCCAACTGAATGATGGCAACTAAGGGCGAGGGTTGCGCTCGTTGCGGGACTTAACCCAACATCTCACGACACGAGCTGACGACAGCCATGCAGCACCTGTGTTCCCGGCCCGTAAGGGAAGATCGCATCTCTGCAATCCGTCCAGGACATGTCAAAAGCTGGTAAGGTTCTGCGCGTTGCTTCGAATTAAACCACATGCTCCACCGCTTGTGCGGGCCCCCGTCAATTCCTTTGAGTTTTAATCTTGCGACCGTACTCCCCAGGCGGGATGCTTAAAGCGTTAGCTGCGCCACTGAAGAGCAAGCTCCCCAACGGCTAGCATCCATCGTTTACAGCGTGGACTACCAGGGTATCTAATCCTGTTTGCTCCCCACGCTTTCGCGTCTCAGCGTCAGTTCCGGGCCAGTGAGCCGCCTTCGCCACTGGTGTTCTTGCGAATATCTACGAATTTCACCTCTACACTCGCAGTTCCACTCACCTCTCCCGGACTCAAGATCTCCAGTATCAAAGGCAGTTCCAAGGTTGAGCCTTGGCATTTCACCCCTGACTTAAAGACCCGCCTACACGCGCTTTACGCCCAGTAATTCCGAACAACGCTAGCCCCCTTCGTATTACCGCGGCTGCTGGCACGAAGTTAGCCGGGGCTTCTTATCCAGGTACCGTCATTATCGTCCCTGGCGAAAGAGCTTTACAACCCTAAGGCCGTCATCACTCACGCGGCATGGCTGGATCAGGCTTGCGCCCATTGTCCAATATTCCCCACTGCTGCCTCCCGTAGGAGTTTGGGCCGTGTCTCAGTCCCAATGTGGCTGATCATCCTCTCAGACCAGCTACCGATCGTCGCCTTGGTGCGCCGTTACCACACCAACTAGCTAATCGGACGCGGGCCAATCCTCCGGCGATAAATCTTTCGCCGCTAAGCCGTATACGGTATTAGCTCAAGTTTCCCTGAGTTATTCCGTACCGGAGGGTATGTTCCCACGCGTTACTCACCCGTCTGCCGCTCCCCTTGCGGGGCGCTCGACTTGCATGTGTTAAGCCTGCCGCCAGCGTTCGTTCTGAGCCAGGATCAAACTCTCAAGTTGAACTTGAAGATCTCAATCCCGACTGGTCACTCTGGCTCGGGACGTCTCACAACGCCCCGCGCTACTCTTGACGAGTTCCATACACTCGCGCTCCATCACGCCCCTAAACCCAAGGACCCGTCTCACGACGGCCAAAGGCCCAATAAGGCGCAAAAAAAACGCGATGGTGTTTGAAACGTGACCGTCGTTAGGTCTCTTCTCCAGCCGATCCCCGCCAAATCAGGCTCCAGCTCTCGCCAAAACCAAACCCAACAAAAACCGACCAGACGCAAGGACCACGCCGCCCACGTCTCTCTTCCTTCCGATGAAATTGTCAAACAGCACAGGAAACCAAAGCCCAAGCCGAGCCCAGCCCCCCACAAGCCCCAGTCAAAGCCAAGGAGCAACCCGCCCGCTAAGCCCTGACCGAAACCCGAAAACCTCACTTTATGCCCCGCTGACGCGAAGCAGGAACGACCAAAAGCTCTCCACCCCCACCTCTCAGTAGGGAGGAGCGCACTCAGGAAGGTTCCCGAAACCGCCGCCGCAGGCGCTCCGTGAGGCGCGCTCCGTCGTCGGTGGCAGCGATATAGGCGGATCGAATTTGGCTGTCAACGCGGCTTCACGAAAAAACTTTCAGCTGGGGATTTCATCGTCGATTCGCGCCGCCTCACGTGCATCTTCATGCCGTCGCGCGGACGCAGCGTGACCCGCTGCTGCGGACGCGACCTTCTGCCCTTCGACCAGATCAAAACGAAACGATCGCAACAGGTTGGCGAGAATGATGGTCGCCTCCTGCAAGGCGAACGGCATGCCGATGCAGACGCGCGGGCCGGCGCCGAACGGAATGTAGGCGAAGCGGTCGATGCGATCCCGCTCAGCGCCGAGAAAACGTGACGGATCAAAGGCGTCCGGATTTATCCACAGGTTTGGACGCCGGTGCAGCACATAGGGCGCGATCGAGACCACCGTTCCCGCGGGGATCGCCACGCCCAGAATTTCGTCGTCGGCGATCGCCTGGCGGCTCAGCGCGGCGGCCGGCGGATAGAGCCGGAGCGCCTCCTCGAACACGGCGCGAAGGACCTCGCAATCCTCGAAGGACGACGGCCGCGCCGGATCGAACGACCCGCTCCGCCTCCTGCTCGGCGCGTCGGCGCCAGTCCGGGGCCTGCGACAGGAGGTAGAGCGTCCAGGTCAGGCCGTTGGCGGTCGTCTCGTGTCCGGCAAAGATGAACGTGACGATGTTGGCGCGAATGTCGGCGTCGGGCAGGCCGCGGCCCGTCTCCGGGTCCTTGGCGCCGAGCAGCAGCGTCAGGATATCTCGCGGGGCGTCGCCGCCGCCGTCGAGCAGGCGCTTGCGGCTCTCGATGATGGCGTCGACCGCCGAATCGAAGAATTTCAGCGCGGGCCGCCCGCGCAGCCGGCCGAACCGGGGCAGAAAGGCAGGCGCGCCGATGAGGTCGAGCGGGTCGAGGCGGCCGAAACTGTCGAAATAGTCGGTCACGGCGCGCTGAAACGCGCTCGGCTTCCCGGCCGAGCCCCTGCGAGAACAGCGTCTGCTCGAGCACCTTCGAGCGCGATGTCCGGACATGAGTTCGCCGACGTCGGCGACCGCGCCGTCGCGCCGGCGCCTGAGCCGCTCGACGGTCGCCGCCGCCACGCGCTGCATCGCCGGGACGAAGTCCGCGACTGCGCGCGGCGAGAACAGCGGCGCGAGCGACCGGCGCTGCAGGCGCCAGGCTTCGCCCTCCGCCGTCACCAGGCCATTGCCGAGACCCGGGCTCAGGATCCTGAGCTGCAGATCGTCCTTGCGGTAATTGGCGGCGTTGTCGAGGAAGATGCGCCTGACCGCCGCCGGGTCGTGGGCGGCGGCGCGCAGGCCGAGGATGGACCGGCCGATCAGGATCGGGCCGTTCGAAATGCGCCTGGCCCCAGATCTCGAGCGGGTTGCGCCACAGCGTCAGGATCGTCGCGAGCGCGCCGAGCGGCCTGTCTGACCGCGGGGGATAGGGGGGAACGAAGAGCCGGGACGACACCGCCGTGGACATCAGGACCGCCTTTGCGGAACGCTTTTTCCTCAAAATTTAGAGCCTAAATCCGGCGCGACAGAGGCGGGAGCCGGCTATTTCGGCGCCCCCGCTCGAAGCGCGGCGTCCCGGCGCCATCGGACGCGGGCGCCCCTATCAGAACGCGGTCCTCTGCCGCATCGCCGCGGCGATCGTGCCGTCGTCGAGATAGTCGAGTTCGCCGCCGACCGGCACGCCATGCGCGAGCCGCGTCACCTTGACGCGATAGTCGGCGAGGCAATCGGTGACGTAATGCGCGGTCGTCTGGCCGTCGACCGTCGCGTTGACGGCCAGGATGACCTCGCTGACGCCGCCGGCGGCGACGCGCGCGACGAGCGGCGCGATGGCGAGATCGGACGGGCCCGACCCCGTCGAGCGGCGACAGGACGCCGCCGAGCACGTGATAGCGCGCCCGGATCGCGCCCGCCCGTTCGAGCGCCCACAGATCGCCGACCAATTCGACGACCACGAGGGTCGAAGCGTCGCGGCCCGGATCGGCGCAGATCGTGCAGGGATCGCGCGTGTCGACGTCGCCGCAGACCGAGCAGGTGACGATCCGCTCCTCGGCGACGCGCATCGCCTCGGCGAGCGGCTGCAGCAGCGTCTCGCGCTTGCGGATGAGATGCAGCGCGGCCCGGCGGGCCGAACGCGGGCCCGAGGCCCGGCAGTCGGGCGAGCAGCTGGATCAGCCGCTCGATCTCGGGCCCGCGCGACGTTCGACGCCATCGCGAGCCCTAGAACGGCAGCTTCATGCCGGGCGGCAACGGCAGGCCCGCGGTCAGCGTCCTGCATCTTCTCGGCGGCGACGCGCTCGGCCTTGGCCTTGGCGTCGGCGAAGGCCGCGATGATCAGGTCCTCGACCATCTCCTTGTCGGCGGGCGTCAGCAGCGAGGGATCGATGGCGACGCCCTTCAGGTCGCCCTTGGCCGTCATCGTGACGCTGACCATGCCGCCGCCCGACGCGCCCTGGACTTCGACCCGGGCCAGTTCGTCCTGCGCTTCCTGGAGCTTGGCCTGCATGGCCTGCGCCTTCTTCATCATCCCCATGAAATCCATGGCGAGCCTCTCCTCGTTCTAAAGATCGTCGTCGATGGCGGGCTCGGAATCGGCGTAGCCGACATCGTCGTCGGACGGGCGGCGCCGTCGGCGGCGCCGCGGCTTCCGGGGCCCGGACCTCGACGATGCGCGCGCCCTTGAACCGCTCGAGCACCTTGCGCACCAGCGGATGCGCCGCCGCGCCGCTCGTCTGCTCGGCCTCGCGCTTGACCGCCTGTCTCGCGCAGGGTCGGCGCGGTCGCGCCCTGAACCAGCGCCACCATCCACCGCTCGCCGGTCCACTCCTGCAGGCGCTTCGCCAGCGTCTGCGCCAGCGCCGGCGAGGCGCCCTCGACAAGCGACAGAGCGATGTGGCCCGGCTCGAACCGGTCGAGCCGGACGTCGTGCTCGAGCGCCTGAACGAGCTGGATGTCGCGCTTGGCGCGCGCGAGCGCCACGACGTCCTCGAAGCGCGCGAGCCTCGTCGCCGAGGCGGGCGCGCTCGCGGCGCGCGGCGGCCGGCGGGCGCGCGCTCGCGGACCGCGCGCATCGGCCGCGAGGCTCGCGCGGGGGCCGGCCGGCGGCAGCGGCGGGGCGTGGCGCGGCGCGCTCTCGGTCGACTTCGGCGAGCTTGCGCAGCGCGTCCTCGGGCGTCGGCAGGTCGGTCGCGTAGGCGAGGCGGATCAGCGCCATTTCGGCGGAGGCGAGCGGGCGCGGCGAATCCTTCACGTCCTCGACGCCCTTGAGCAGGATCTGCCAGGCGCGCGTCAGCGCGCCCATCGTCAGCTTTTCGGCGAACCCTCGGCCGCGCTCGCGCTCGGCCTCGCCGATCGCCGCGTCGTCGGGCGCGTTCGGCGCGATCTTGAGCCGGGTGACGAAATGGCAGAACTCGGCGACCTCGATCAGGATGTCGGCGGGGTCGCCGCCGGCGCGGTAGAGCGCGCGCATGAGGTCGAGCGCCGCGGCGATCTCGCCCTTCATCGTCCGCTCGAACAGGTCGACGATCTCGCCCCGGTCGGAAAGGCCGAGCATGTCGCGCACCGCGAGCGCCGTCACGCCCTGCGCGCCGCCATAGGCGATGCCCTGGTCGAGCAGCGACAGCGCGTCGCGCACCGAGCCCTCCGCCACCCGGGCGATCAGCGCAAGCGCGTTCGGCTCGACCGTCGACGCCTTCGGCGGCGGCGATCCTGGCGAGATGCTGGACCATCAGGCCCGACTCGATCCGCTTCAGGTCGAAGCGGATGCAGCGCGACCTGACCGTGATCGGCACCTTGTCGATCTCGGTGGTGGCGAACAGGAACTTGACGTGCTCGGGCGGCTCCTCGAGCGTCTTCAGCAGGCCGTTGAAGGCCTGCTTCGACAGCATGTGCACCTCGTCGATGATGTAGACCTTGGTGCGGGCGGAGACCGGCCGGTAGCGGGCGTTCTCGATGATCTCGCGCACGTCGTCGATGCCGGTGTGGGAGGCCGCGTCCATCTCGATCACGTCGACGTGGCGCGAGTCCATGATCGCCTGGCAGTGGAGGCCGAGTTCGGGCATGTCGACGCTCGGCCGGTCGATCTTGCCGGGCACGGCATAGTTGAAGGCGCGGGCGAGGATGCGCGCGGTCGTGGTCTTGCCGGTGCCGCGGACGCCGGTGAAGATGTAGGCCTGATGGATGCGGTTGGCGGCGAAGGAATTGGCCAGCGTCCGCACCATCGGCTCCTGGCCGATCAGGTCCTCGAAGCGCTGCGGGCGGTATTTGCGCGCGAGCACCCGGTAGGGCGTCGACGGCGCGGGCGCGGCTGCGGCGGTCTCGGCGGGAAACAGGGAGTCGCTCATCGCCCGTCTCGCTCAGCCCCGCTCGGATCGATGGTGTCTCAGCATCCGCGAAACTTGGGGCGCCGCCGTCGGCGGCCTCATGCCAAGGCGAAGGTGGGAGGTTGGACAAAGACCCGCCCTGTCTCGTTAGGGCTGCTTCCTTCCGGACCTGACCCGGTTGGCGAGCGGTACGTCCTTCGCCAACCTCCCGCCCTCCATGTGGACCATCCGCGCGCCATGCGCAAGAGCGGGGCCGCCAGGCATGTTCCATTTCCGGCGCTCTATCGGCCGGCCCCAGATATTTCAGCGACTTCCGACCCGCCTTAGCGGCGGCGCCGGACACGTAATAACTAATATACCATGTACATTATTCGACGCTTCGAGACCGCCGATGGCCCGACCGACGGCGTCCGCTTTCGGAGCCGCGCTCGCCGGGCGGCGAGACGCCGCCCCTCCATTTGCTGACGACGCTGAGCGGCGCCGGGCGAACGCCGGAACGTTTGACGCTTCGCGGACGAAGCGCCATGTGTGTCGCCCATGACCGACGTCTCCATCCCCGCGGCCTTCGGCGCAGGCCTTCTTTCGTTCGTCAGCCCCTGCGTGTTGCCGCTGGCGGCGCCCTATCTCTGCTTTCTCGCCGGCGCGAGCGTCGAGGCGCTCATCGACGGCGGCGAGCGGCAGGCCCGGCGCGATATTCTCGTCACCGCGCTCCTGTTCGTGGCGGGCTTCACCACCGTGTTCGTCGCCTTCGGCGCGACCGCCTCGGCGCTCGGCGCGCTGCTCCGGCAATGGAGCCATGTGCTGTCGATCGCCGCCGGGATCGGCGTGATCCTGATGGGCCTGCATTTTCTTGGATTTTTCCGCATCGCGGCGATGTTGCGCGAGGCGCGGGTGACGATCGAGCGGCCCGCCGGCGTCTGGAGCGCCTATCTCATGGGCATGGCCTTCGCGCTCGGCTGGACGCCGTGCATCGGGCCGATTCTCGCGACCATCCTCGCCGTCGCCGGCAGCCGGGACACGGTGGCGGCGCGGCGCCGGCCTGCTTGCGGTCTACAGCCTCGGCCTCGGCCTGCCCTTCATCGCCGCCGCCGCCGCGATCGGCCCGTTCCTGCGCGCCTCGAGCGCGATCAAGAAGCGGTTCGGCGCGATCGAGAAGACGGTCGGCGTGCTGCTGGTCGGGACCGGGGTGCTGTTCCTGACCGGCGGCTTCCAGTCGATATCGCTGTGGCTGATCGAGACGTTCCCGCAGTTCGGGCAGGTCGGATGAGCCGTCGGTTTGACGCCCGCGTCATTCCGGACTGGCGACAGGCCTAATCGGGACGATTGCGCGGCGCGGACAGGCGGGGCGAATTTTCGGCGGCCGAAGGCCCTGCGACGACCAGCCCGAGCGCGTCGATCGCCTGGTTCAGCTCCTCCTCGGCGCGCGCCAGCGACCGCTCGAGTTCGTCCGTGCTGGACTTGCTGCTGCCGGTGAGCACGATCCCGCCGATCAGCAGCGCAAGCGCCATGAGAACCCGCGCCGGCGTGAAGACGATGAGGCCGAACATCAGCGCGACAAGCAGGAGCGGCCCGATCACGGAAGAGACGCGCCCGGCCAGCATCAGCCGGCGGCTGCGCGCGATCGAATCCTGAAGCGTCTCGACGTGATGCTCGAGGCGCTCGATATCCTCGACAGGGTGAAGTCCAGGTTCGATCATGGTCACCGAGATGTCGCCCCGGACCTCGCCTCAATCAAGGGGCGTTCGATAGGAGGGGCGGCGTCTCGCCGCCCTATAGGGTCGAAGGACGCCCCTCTGGCGTATGGGCTATAGGGCGCACGAGACGCGCGCCGTCCGCTACTGCATGCGCTGGTCCCGCATGTGCCTGGCCGAGGCGCGGGCCCGTTCTCTGCTCGTGTTGTGGCGCTTGCGCATCTCGCTCCGATACGACCCGGTGGGTCTATGAACGCTTTGAGGATGCGCGCCGGACACGGGTGTTGTCTGGGCGACCGCCGTGAGCGGCGACGCCGCGACGAGCGCGGCGAACGAGGCGGCGAGAATGAGCTTGAGCATCGGGTGTTCCTCGGCTGAAAGAGCCTGTTCCGGCTTTTATCCTCTTCGCCGGTCCGCCGTCACTTTTCAGCCGGACCGACCGGGACGACGCTCAAATCGTCGAGCTCGATCCACACCAGCGTGGGAAACCGGACGACCGTCTGTCGCGGTCCGAGACGCGGAAACACCTTTCGCCGGGTATAGAAGCGGACCCCCGCGACGACCTCGCTCGCAAGGCACAGGTTCGCGCCGGTCGCCCATGAGTCCGATCGGCTCGGCGGTGTAGTCGTGTCGCACGAGCCGGCGCTCGGCGTCGATGAAAAAACTCTGACGCTCGGAATGGGTCGGCGTATCGGGCGCGAAGCGGGCGTCGAGCCTTAGGACGCCGGCCTCCGCAGGAACCTCCGCGCCCGTGAGCTTCACGGCCTTGCCCGCGAGCAAAAACGGGAACGAGAGATAGTTCCAGAGCGCGTAGCCGGCGAATGTCAGGATGTCGAGCTTGTCCCAATAGACTTGCTGTACGAGGCCGCTGAAATGGCGTCTCGGATCGCGCCGCTCGTCGATCAGCCGTCCGCGGTCGTCGTAGATGGCCGCGCGCGCGGGCGTCCACTCCCCGCGCCATCCAGGGCGGACGAAGTCGCCGAGCGTGACGGCGACGTCGTGCGGCCGGACCTCGATCGCGAGGTCTTTCAGCGCGTTCGGCTGGCAGCGGGACTGAAAGGCGAGGCCGCCCGACGAGAGCGCGCCTTTATCGCGCCGACAGCGGCCCAGCGCTCGCGCCCGCCGTGCGCCTCGATCGTTTCATTCAAAAGCTCCGCCGGCGTCATCGCTGCCCCTTCGGCGCCGACCCGCGCCGGCGAAACCGGCCGGATAATGGGGCGGCGCGATTTCTTCCCGCTTTACATGCGCGGTCCCGCCATCGTGCCGTGAATATGGGGCCGCTGGTTGAAAGTGTTGTGAACGTGGTTGTGAAGCGGATGATTGCCCGGGGCGTGGGCGCGCGCGGCCTCTCAGCGTCAGCGTGCTCGGATGCATCGGAACCTTGTGGGCGCCGGCGTTCGAGGATTGGGCGGCGGCGCCTTCGGGCCACGCGGCGGCGCTGAGCGCGAGCGCGGCGACGATCAGGGCGAGGTCGTGTCGGCAAGGCTGTTCCTTTCCGGTTTGAAGGGGCGCGACTGACGAAAAACCCGCCGTCTCCGGCGGGTTTCGTCAAGGCGAAGGAGGAGCCGGACGGCCGGCTCCTCCTTCGAGGCGTCTCCGCCCTGAAGGGCTTCAGATCACAGCTGCTCGTAGCTGATCTTGCCGTCGTCGCCCTTCTTCCAGACGTACCAGACGAAGTCGACGGACTTGCGGTCGCCCTTCTTGTCGTAGGCGATGTCGCCGATCACGGTGTGGAAGGGCATGCCGGAATGCATGACCTCCGCGACCTTCTTCGGATCGAGCGACTTGGCCTTCTCGGCCGCCTGCTTGATGATCTGCATGCCGGCGTAGGAGTAGAGCGTGTAGGCCTCGGGGTCGAAGTTCTTGGCCTTGAACTCGGCGACCACGTCCTTGGCGTTCGGGTTGTTGCGCGGATCGGGGCCGAAGGTCATCAGCGTGCCCTCGACGCCGGGGCCGCCGATCTGGGCGAACTCGTTGTCGGTGATGCCGTCGCCGGAGATCATGACCGTGTTCATGCCCTGGTCGCGCATCTGGCGCAGGATCAGGCCGCCCTCGGTGTGCAGGCCGCCCCACATCAGGTAGTCGGCCCCGGATTCCTTGATCTTCGAGACAATCGCCGAATAGTCCTTCTCGCCGGTGTTGACGCCTTCGTAGAGCACTTCGTTGACGCCGAACTTGTGCATGTTGTCGCGCGCGGCGTCGGCGAGGCCCTTGCCGTAGGTCGTCTTGTCGTGGACGATGGCGATCTTCTTGCCCTTGAGCTTGTCGCGGGCGAGTTCCGCCCACACCAGGCCCTGCTGGTCGTCGCGGCCGCAGGTGCGGAACGCGTCCCACAGGCTTGCGGTCGGTCACCTTCGGGTTGGTCGCCGACGGCGTGATGAACAGGATGCCGTTTTCCGAATAGACGTCGGAGGCCGGAATGGTCACGCCGGAGTTGAAGTGGCCGATGACGAACTTGACGCCGTCGCCGACGAACTTGTTGGCGACCGACACGCCCTGCTTCGGATCCGAGACGTCGTCGCCCTGCTCGAGGACGAGCTTCTGGCCGAGGATGCCGCCCGCCTTGTTGATGTCGTCGACGGCCTGCTGCGTGCCCTTGACGAGCTGCGCGCCGAAAGCCGCGTTCGGCCCGGTGATCGGCCCCGCGACGCCGAACTTGATGTCGGCGCTGGCGGCGCCGGAAAACGCCAGGGCGGCGGCAAGCGCGACACCCGACAGCCAGTACTTATTCATGCGATTGATACTCCCATGCGTTTCGGGGCGCTTGGCCCTCCCAGAGCCGCCCCCGGCGGATGCAATCCACCTCAGGCGGCGATACTTTCTCGTTTTCGAGAAAGAGTCATCTTAAAAAACGTAGCGGGCCGCGCCCGTGCGTCCGGCTTGTCAGGCCCCGCTCCTGGCGCGCCAATTGAGCCCGGCGCGCTCGTAAGCCCAGGAGTACTGCGTCGCCATCTGCTGGCGCCCGCATCGCCCGATAGCCCGAGGCCCGCGACGATCAGGTTCCAGACGTAGGCGACAAGAAAGAACTGCGCCGACAGCAGCGGCTCGCCGTAGAGCGCGTAGTGGAGAAAGCGCACGCCCGCGGTCAGGAACAGCATGTAGACCGCGATCATCGCCATCGGCCGCCAGGTCTGCGCCAGCGCCCGGCCCGACGCCCACGCGCCGAGCGCCGCCGAGGACCAGCGTGATCAGCACGAAGGTGAACAGCCCGTAAGGCGTCGTCGGCGTAGAGAATGCCGGCCATTCAGTGGCCTCCCTCGAGATAGGCCGCGCGCACCTCGGGCCGGGCGAGAAGCTCGGCGCCGGTGCCCTGCATGGTGATCAGGCCGTTGACCATGACGTAGCCGCGATGGGCGAGCTTCAGCGCGTGAAAGGCGTTCTGCTCGACCAGGAACACGGTCAGGCCCTCGCGCTTGTTGAGGTCGGCGATGACCTCGAAGATCTGCTTGACGACCAGCGGCGCGAGACCGAGCGAGGGCTCGTCGAGCAGCAGCAGGCGCGGCCGGCCCATCAGCGCGCGCGCGATCGCCAGCATCTGCTGTTCGCCGCCCGAGAGCGTGCCGCCGCGCTGCGGCGCGCGCTCCTTCAGGCGCGGAAAGAGCGTGAAGACGCGGTCGAGGTCTTCCTCGAAATGGGCGAAATTGTTGATCGAGGCGCCCATCTGCAGGTTCTCGAACACCGTCATGCGCGGAAAGATGCGGCGGCCCTTCCGGCGACTGGGCGATCGACAGCCGCGCGATCAGGTGCGTCGGCATCGCGGTGATGTCCTTGCCGTCGAAGGTGATCCGCCCGCGACGGGCGCGCGGCGCGCCGAAGATGGTCATCATCGTCGTCGACTTGCCCGCGCCGTTGGCGCCGATCAGCGTGACGATCTCGCCCGCGTTGACGTCGATGTCGACGCCCTTGAGCGCCTGGATCTTGCCGTAGAACGTCTCGACGCCGCGCAGTTGCAGGAGCGGCGCGGCGCCCGCGGTCGCTCCGCTCATTGCTCGAGCTCCTTTTCGATGGTTTCGACCTCTTCCTCGTCCTCGACCCCGAGATAGGCGGCGATCACCTTGGGGTCGGCGCGCACTTCGGCCGGCGTGCCGTCGGCGATCTTCACGCCGTAGTCGAGCACGACGACGTGATCGGAAATCTGCATGACGACCGACATGTCGTGCTCGATCAGCAGCACGGACGTCTTGTGGTCGGCGCGGATCGAGCGCAGCAGCGCGCTCAGCTCCGCCGATTCGCGCGGGATTGAGGCCCGCCGCCGGCTCGTCGAGGCAGAGCAGCACCGGATCGGTGCACATGGCGCGCGCGATCTCCAGCCTGCGCTGCGCGCCGTAGGGGAGCTCGCCGGCCGGATCGTCGGCCCGGTCGATCAGGCCGATCTTGTCGAGCCAGTATTTCGAGTGCTCGATCGGCTTCGGCCTCGCGGCGCCGGTAGCTCGGCGCGCCGATCAGGCCGAGCACCGTCAAGCCGCTCGCCCGCATCAGCGGATTGTGGTGGGCGACCAGCAGGTTCTCGAGCGCCGTCATGCCCTGGAACAGCCGGATGTTCTGGAAGGTGCGGGCGACGCGCGCCCTGCGGGCGATCTCGTGGTCCGGCATGCGCTCGAGCAGGAAGAGCTCGCCGTTCGCCGTCGCCGCGCTGCGGCCGCTGGCGTGCGTGGCGGCCTCGATGGCCTCCGCGGTCACGACGCCGTCGCGGGCGAGCGCGAGGCGCCCTTCGGTCGGCTTGTAGAAGCCGGTGACGCAGTTGAACACGGTCGTCTTGCCGGCGCCGTTCGGCCCGATCAGCGCGGTGATGTCGCCGCGCCCGACGGTGAAGGAGAAGGCGTTGACCGCGATCGAGGCCGCCGAACCGCATGGTGAGGTTTTCGACGGTCAGGATCGGGCTGGTGAGCCAGTTCATCAGCCGTGTCCTTCCTTGACGAGATCGCCGGACACGGATTTTCTGCTCCTTGAGGAAGATCGACGGCGAGCGGGTCGACACGAGGCCGCGCGGCTTCCAGATCATCATGAACACCATCGCGGCGCCGAACAGCAGCATGCGGTACTGGGTCGGATCGAAGTCCTCGCCGAAAATCCGCTTCATCCAGTCGAGTTCGCGCATGAGTTCGGGCGCGCCGATCATCACCGCCGCGGCGATCGCGACGCCGAGCTGCGAGCCCATGCCGCCGAGCACCACGATGGCGAGAATGGTCGCCGATTCCATGAAGGTGAAGCTCTCCGGGCTGACGAAGCCCTGGCGCACCGAGAAGAACGAGCCGGCGAAGCCGCCGAACATCGCGCCGAGCGCAAAGGCGGTGAGCTTGGTGTTGGTCGTGTTGATGCCGAGCGACCGGCAGGCGATCTCGTCCTCGCGCAGCGCCTCCCACGCGCGGCCGATCGGCAGGCGGCGGAGCCTCAGCGTGACGAAGTTGGTGAGCAGCGCGAGCGCCAGGATGAGGTAGAACAGGAAGATCGTGCGGTAGATCGGCGTGTAGGGCAGATGGAAGATCGCCGCGAAGCCGTTATCCTCGTCGTTGAACGGAATGCCGAAGAAAGTGACGTGCGGAATGCCCGAGATGCCGGCGTAGCCGTTGGTGAAATCGACCCAGTTGATCAGCACCAGCCGGATGATCTCGCCGAAGGCCAGCGTCACGATCGCCAGATAGTCGCCGCGCAGCCGCAGCACCGGAAAGCCCAGGATGACCCCCCACATCGCGGCGAGCAGGCCGGCGAGCGGCAGGCAGATCCAGAACGACAGGCCGTAGGTGGTCGACAGCAGCGCATAGGAATAGGCGCCGACGGCGTAAAAAGCGACATAGCCGAGATCGAGCAGGCCCGCGAGCCCGACCACGATGTTCAGCCCCCAGCCCAGCATCACGTAGATCATGATCTGGACGCCGTAGTTGTTGATCCATTTCAGCGAGCCGGACGGCCCGAGCAGTCCCCAGCATGATGAACGGAAACAGCACGACGAAACCGAGCGCGAACGGCCCGAACCACTTGGAGAAGGCGACGCGGGCGCGCGACGGCGGCGCGACGCCCTCGCCCTTCGGCGCGCGGACTCGGCGAGCGCGCCGCCCATCCCGCCAGCGGCGACCGCGCCCGACCCGGTCGAACCAGATGCGCCACGTCCGGGGCGCGACATCTGGCGGAACAGAACGAACAGGAAAACGATCGCGGCGATGCCGAACGACAGCGGCCAGCGGCCGATCAGGATCAGCTCGTTGTTGATGTTGGATTCGGCGTGGTAGCTGATGATCGGAAAGCAGAGGCCGAAGGCGACCAGCGCCGCGGCGAGGGCGTTGCGCAGCGCGGGAACGATCGGAAGACGCCGTGGTCTCCTTCGTCCCGACGACCGGCGTGGACTGCGGCGCGGCGGTCATGGCTCAGACCTTCTCCACTTCGGGCCGGCCCAGGATGCCGGACGGCATGAAGATCAGGGTGATGGCGAGGATCATGAAGGCGGCCACGTCCTTGTAGTCGGTGGTGAAATAGGACGACCAGAACACCTCGATCAGGCCGATCAGCAGGCCGCCGAGCACGGCGCCCGGGAGCGAACCGATGCCGCCGAGAACCGCCGCGGTGAAGGCCTTCACGCCCGGCACGAAACCGTCCGCGAAATTCACCACGCCGTAGTAGATGACGAACATCACGCCCGCGACCGCCGCGAGCGCCGCGCCGATGACGAAGGTGATCGAGATCGTCCGATCGACGTCGATGCCGAGCAGCGCCGCCATCTTCCGGTCCTGCTCGCAGGCGCGCTGGGCGCGGCCGAGCGAGGTGTGCTGGACGAGATACCAGAAGGCGGCGAGGAGGACCGTGGTCACGACCATGATCAGGATCTGGCGGATGCGACAGCGTCACCGAATAGGCGCCCTTGCCGCCGCCCAATCCGCTGTCACGTTGAAGACGTGGTTGGGCAGTTGCGGCGCCGGCTTGTTGCGCGGACCCTGCACGACCTGGACGAAATTCGACAGGAAGATCGACATGCCGATCGCCGAGATGAGCGGCGCGAGCCGGAAGGAGCCTCTGAGCGGCCGGTAGGCGAGCCGCTCGATCGTCCAGTTCCATAGGCCCGTCAGCGCCATCGCGGCGAACAGCACGATGAAGAACGCGATCGGAAGCGAGCCGAGATGAAGGATCTGGGTGAGGATCATGAACACGATCAGCGCGATGAACGCCGACAGCATGAACAGGTCGCCATGGGCGAAATTGACCATGCCGATGATGCCGTAGACCATCGTGTAGCCGATGGCGATCAGTCCGTAGATCGATCCGAGCGTCAGCCCGTTGATGAGCTGCTGGAGGAAATTATCCATGCGCCAACGGTCCCTTCAGGTTTCCTCCAGCGCGAGCAGGAAACATGCCACGCCTAACGCTCGGCCATGCCCGTCGGAACGCGAGCGGCTTCGCATAGCGCTTAGCCTGTCGCATATCCGGGGTTCAAGCGGCGCGCCATCGGGGCGGACCGTAACGGGCGGCTCGATGGGCCGCCAACAGCGCGACCGCGGCCAAGAGGCGACCTTGGATAGGGGCCGCGTGGCATCGGCGGTCCCTATATCGTATCAAATATAACGGGTATTCAGGACAGTCATCGACTGGCCAAACCGGGGCCGTCGTTATATCCGACAAAGACTATCGAAGCCTTGACTTGGATATGGACTTTGGCGCCGACGACAGGGTACGTAATCGTCCCTATACATCGCCGAACGAGGTTCGCTCGCACACCAAGACGCTGACGACGAAAGCGCCGCGGCGGCACGGTCGGGTCGACGGACGCGGGCAGTCCGTAACGGGAGGAGATCGGTATGGCGATGACGATGACCGGGGAGGCGACTCTCCCGGCCGCGCGACCGAAGGTCTGGGCGCTGCTCAACGACCCCGAAGTGCTCAAGGGCTGCATTCCCGGCTGCCAGTCGCTCGAAAAGGTCGGCGACAACGGCTTCGCCGCGGTCGCCAAGGTCAAGATCGGCCCGGTTTCGGCGACCTTCAAAGGCAAGGTCGAGCTGACCGACATCGTTCCGGATGTCGGCTACACCATCTCCGGCGAGGGCGAAGGCGGCGTCGCGGGCTTCGCCAAGGGGGGCGCCAAGGTGTCGCTCGCCGACGCCGAGGACGGAACCCTGCTGCGCTACGACGTCGAGGCCCATGTCGGCGGCAAGATGGCCCAGCTCGGCTCGCGCCTGATCGACGGCGTCGCCAAGGGCATGGCCGACAAGTTCTTCACCAGTTTCGCCGAGGAAGCCGCCAAGGCGACCCCGGCCGAAGCGCTGGCCCATCCGGCGCACGCCGAGGCGCACGTGACGCATCATTTCTCCGCCGGCTGAGCCGCACGCGCCGGCCGCGGCGCTGGACGCCGCCGGCCGCGCCGACCCTCGCCGTCGGCTCCGGTCCGGCCGCCGGCGCCGCCCGCCGCTCGCGCGCCCGCCGCGGCGCCAGGTTTCCCCACCCAAAAAGACATCATGGTTCAGGAGGATTTGGCGAATGGTTCATGTCTCGATGACGGTGAACGGCCGGCATGTGTCGGCCGAGATCGATCCGCGGACGCTGCTCGTCCAGTTCCTGCGCGAGAACCTGCGCCTGACCGGCACGCACGTCGGCTGCGACACCTCGCAGTGCGGCGCCTGCGTCGTCCATGTCGACGGCGCGGCGATCAAGTCGTGCACGACGCTCGCGGTCAGTTGCAACGGGGCGAGCGTGACGACGATCGAGGGTCTCGCCCAGGGCGGCAAGCTGCATCCGATGCAGCAGGCGTTCCAGGACAATCACGGCCTTCAGTGCGGCTTCTGCACGCCCGGGATGATCATGACCTCGGTCGACATGGTGAACCGCCGCGGTCCACGACCTCGACGAGGCGACGATCCGGCACGGACTCGAGGGCAACATCTGCCGCTGCACCGGCTACCACAACATCGTCAAGTCGGTGGCGCAGGGCGCGCGCGAAATGGGCGCCGCCGCCACGCCCAAGGCCGCCGAGTGACCGAGACCAAATTCGAAAAGACGTTCCCCAGGGAGAGAGACACATGAGCGCGACTGGCATTGGCGCCTCCGTCAAGCGCAAGGAAGACATCCGCTTCATCACCGGCAAGGGCCACTACGTCGACGACGTCAATCGTCACGGCCAGGCCTACGCCTATTTCCTGCGCTCGCCGCACGCGCATGCGACGATCGACAAGATCGAGCTGTCAGACGCGCTGAACTCGAAGGGCGTGGTTGCGATCTTCACCGGCGACGACATCGCCGCCGACAAGGTCGGCGGCCTGATCTGCGGCTGGATGATCCATTCCAAGGACGGCGTCGCCGATGAAGGCCGGCGCCCATCCGGCGCTCGCCCAGGGCAAGGTGCGCTACGTCGGCGACCACGTCGCGGTCGTCATCGCCGACACTTACGCCAGGCGCGCGACGCGGCGGAGAAGATCGATGTCGAGCTATGGCGTGCTTCCCGCGGTCGTCGACCCGGCGAAGGCGGCCGACGCCGGCCAGCCCGACGGTCCACGACGCCGCGCCGAACAACACCGTCTACAACTGGCACCTCGGCGACAAGGCGGCGACCGACGCCGCCTTCGCCTCCGCCGCGCATGTGACGAAGCTCGACCTCGTCAACAACCGCCTGATCCCGAACGCCATGGAGCCGCGCGCCGCCGTCGGCGACTACGATTCGGGCACCGACACGATCACGCTCTATACGACCAGCCAGAACCCGCATGTCGCCCGCCTCGTGCTCTCGGCCTTCATCGGCCTTGCGCCCGAGCACAAGCTCCGGGTCATCGCCCCGGACGTCGGCGGCGGCTTCGGCTCGAAGATCTTCATCTACGCCGAGGAGACGGTGTGCGCCTGGGCGGCGAAGAAGATCGACCGCCCGGTCAAATGGACGGCGGACCGGACCGAAGCGTTCCTCTCCGACGCCCACGGCCGCGACCACGTCACCCACGCCGAGCTGGCGCTCGACGCGAGCGGCAAGATCACCGGCGTGCGGGTCCACACCATCGCGAACATGGGCGCCTATCTGTCGACCTTCGCCTCGTCGGTGCCGACCTATCTCTACGCGCCGCTGCTGTCGGGCCAATACAACATCCCGGCGATCTACGCCGAGGTCGACGCGGTCTACACCAACACCGCGCCGGTCGACGCCTACCGCGGCGCCGGCCGTCCCGAGGCGACCTTCGTCGTCGAGCGGCTGGTGGAAATGGCGGCGCGGCGAGACTCGGGCGCGATCCGGCCGAGTTCCGCCGGCAGAACTTCATCACCCAGTTCCCGCACCAGACGCCGGTCATCATGGCCTATGACGTCGGCGACTACGCGGCCGCGCTCGACAAGGCGCTGGCGCTCGCCGACTACAAGGGGGTTGGGGCGCGCAAGGCCGCCTCGGCCGCCAAAGGCAAGCTGCGCGGCGTCGGCTTCTCGGCCTACATCGAGGCCTGCGGCATCGCGCCCTCGGCGGCGGTCGGCTCGCTCGGCGCCGGCGTGGGTCTCTGGGAATCGGCCGAAGTGCGCGTCAATCCGATCGGCACCGTCGAGGTTCTGACCGGCTCGCACAGCCACGGCCAGAGCCACGAGACGACCTTCGCCCAGCTCGTGTCGGATCGCCTCGGCATTCCGATCGAGAACGTCTCCATCGTCCACGGCGACACCGACAAGGTGCAGATGGGCATGGGCACCTACGGCTCGCGCTCGGGCGCGGTCGGCATGTCGGCGATCTTCAAGGCGCTCGACAAGATCGAGGCCAAGGCCAAGAAGGTCGCCGGCCATGTGCTCGAAGCCTCCGACCAGGACATCGAGTTCAAGGACGGCAAGTTCACGGTCAAGGGCACCGACAAGTCGATCGACTTCGCCTCGGTCGCGCTGCAGCGCCTATATCGCGCACAAGTTCAACGGCCAGGAACTCGAGCCGGGGCTGAAGGAAAGCGCCTTCTGGGATCCGACCAACTTCACCTTCCCGGCCGGCGTCCACATCTGCGAAGTCGAGATCGATCCCGAGACCGGCGTGGTCAAGATCGACCGCTACACGGCGGTGGACGATTTCGGCAAGCTGATCAATCCGATGGTGGTGCATGGCCAGGTGCACGGCGGAATCGCGCAGGGCATCGGCCAGGCGCTGCTCGAGGGCGCGGTCTACAACGAGGAGGGCCAGCTGCTGACGGCGAGCTACATGGACTACTGCATGCCGCGCGCCGACGACCTGCCGTCCTACAATGTCGACACGATCGAGACGCCCTGCCCGTCCAACCCGCTCGGCATCAAGGGCTGCGGCGAAGCGGGCGCGATCGCCTCGCCGCCCGCGGTGATCAACGCCATCACCGACGCGCTCGGCCACGAGGACGTGGCCATGCCGGCGACCCCGCAAGTCGTCTGGCGCGCCGCGCAGAAGGCCAGCCTGAAGCGCGCCGCGGAATGATTCGAGCCGGAGGCGGCCCGCGCGCCGCCTCCCTGACCCCAATTCGGAGATTTCGTCCATGTACGCTTTCGAATACCATCGCCCGAACACCCTCTCCGGGGCGCTCGCCGACCTTGCGGCAAGGAAGACGCCAAGGCGCTCGCCGGCGGCCAGACGCTGCTGCCGACCATGAAGCAGCGCCTCGCCCAGCCCTCCGCGCTCATCGAGCTCAAGGACGTGCCGGACCTCGCCGGCGTCGCGCGGGATGGCGACGCCGTCGTGATCGGCGCCATGACGCGCCATATCGAGGTCAGCCAGAGCGCGGTCGTGAAGGGCGCTATCCCCGCGCTCGCGGCGCTGGCCGGCGGCATCGGCGACCCCCAGGTCCGCAACCGCGGCACGATCGGCGGCTCGCTCGCCAACAACGACCCGGCCGCCGATTATCCCGCCGCCGCGCTCGCGCTCGGCGCGACGATCGTGACGGACAAGCGCCGGATCGCCGCCGACGACTATTTCACCGGCCTGTTCGAGACCGCGCTCGAGCCGGGCGAGTTGATCACCAAGGTCAGCTTCCCGATTCCCGCAGAAGGCGGCTTACGTGAAGTTCCCCAACCCCGCCTCGCGTTACGCGCTCGTCGGCGTCTTCGTCGCCAGGACAGCCGGCGGCGTGCGCGTCGCCGTGACGGGCGCGGGCGAGAACGGCGTCTTCCGGGTTCCGGCGTTCGAGGCGGCGCTCGACGCGAATTTCTCGGCGTCCGCGCTCGACGGCCTGTTCGTTCCGGCCGAGGGGTTGAACTCCGACATCCATGCCGACGCCGACTATCGCGCCCACCTGATCGGCGTGATGGCGAAGCGGGCGGTGGCGGCGGCGGAGCTGAAGCGGGCGGCGAGACCGCTCTCCGGTTGAGCCGTGGAGGGCGCGCGTCTCGCGCGCCGGGGCGGCGAGACGCCGCCCCTCCGGTTGAGCAGGCGAAGGGCGCGCGTCTCGCGCGCCGGGGCGGCGAGACGCCGCCCCTGCGAGCTTGGCTCGGACAGAGGTCGAGCTTGGTCATCACCTTAACGGAGCGCATAGTCTCGCCGATGCCGACTGGAGTCCCAAGCTTCGATCGACGAGACGCAGGCGTTGCTGCAAAGCGCGCACTATGTCGCCGACCGATCGCTGGCGACCGTTCTCTTTCTCGCGCTGAGACTGGGCCGGCCGCTGTTTCTCGAAGGCGAAGCCGGCGTCGGCAAGACGGAGATCGCCAAGGTCCTCGCCTCCACCCTCGGGCGCCGGCTCATCCGCCTGCAGTGCTACGAGGGCCTCGACGTCGCGACCGCCGTCTACGAATGGAACTATCCGGCGCAGATGATGGCGATCCGGCTCTCCGAGGCGGCGGGCGAGCACGATAAGGAGCGGATCGAGCACGACGTCTTCTCGGAGCGCTATCTCATCAAGCGGCCGCTCTTGCAGGCGATGGAGCCGAACGTGGCCGGCGCCGCGGTGCTGCTGATCGACGAGATCGACCGCGCCGACGAGGCCTTCGAGGCGTTCCTGCTGGAAATCCTGTCGGACTTTCAGGTGACGATTCCCGAGCTCGGCGTCATCAAGGCGCCGGAGCCGCCGATCGTCGTCATCACCTCGAACCGCACCCGCGAGATTCACGACGCCCTGAAGCGACGCTGCCTCTATCACTGGATCGGTTATCCGGACGCGGTGCGCGAGATGGCGATCGTTCGCGCCAAGGCCCCGCGCGCGCCCGAAAGCCTGACGCGCGAGCTGGTCGCCTTCGTCCAGCGCCTGCGAAAGCAGGACCTGTTCAAATCGCCCGGCGTGGCGGAGACGCTCGACTGGGCCTCGGCGCTGACCGAGCTCGACGCGGTCGCGCTGGATCCGGTGCAGGTGTCGGACACGCTCGGCGTGCTGCTCAAGTATCAGGACGACATCGCCAGGATCGAAGGCGCGACCGCGCAGACGCTGATCGACGAGACCCGCGCCGAACTGCGCCGCGCGGAGCTGGGCTAGTGGCGGGCCTGAGCATAGACGGAGGGCGACGACATCGCCTCCCCGCTTGTGGGGGAGGGTCGGGGTGGGGGTTTGCGCCGCCCTTCGCCATGAAGGGCGAGGCCCTTTATTCGCAGCGTCGGCGAGAGCCGACATCCCTGCCTTCTCCCCCAAGGAGGCAAGGAGAACGCCCACAATTTGACCGACGTGCATCACGTGTTCGACGGCGACCTGGGGCCAGCGCGTCATGAACGACACGCGCGAGCCGACGCCGATCGGCGGCGGCGCGCTCGCCGAAAACATTACCCATTTCGCCCGCGCGCTCCGCGAGGCCGGCGTGCCGCTCGGTCCGGGCGCGGTGCTGGACGCCCTGGCCGCGGTCGAAGCGGCCGGATTCAGCAACCGGCGGGACTTTTACGCCACGCTGCATGCGGTGTTGGTGAAGAAGCATGAGCACAGCCTGCTGTTCGATCAGGCGTTCGCGATTTTCTGGAAACGCCGGGGTCTGCTCGAGAAGCTGATCGCGATGATGTCGCCGCAGGCGCCGTCGCAGCGGCCGCCCAAATCCGCCGAAGCCGGCGCAAGCCGCGTCGCCGACGCCCTCTTCAAGTCGAAGTCGGAGGAGCCGAAACCCACCCCGTCGATCGACCTCGACGCGCGGTTCACCGTATCCGAACAGGAGATACTGCGCGCCAAGGATTTCGCCCAGATGAGCGCGGCGGAAATCGACCGGGCGCGCAAACTCATCAGGGCGCTGGTCATGCCCGAAGATCGCCGAAAAATCCGCAGATTCGTCGCGACCGCGCGACGGCTGCGCATCGATCCGCGCCGCAGTTTTCGACGCTCGTTGCAGCCGGGCGGCCCGATCACCCTCGCCTATCGCGCCCCGCAGGAGCGCGCGCCGCCGGTTGTCGCGCTTTGCGACATTTCCGGCTCGATGAGCGAATACACCCGGCTGTTTCTTCACTTCCTGCATGCGCTCGGCGAAACGCGGCGGGTCTCGACCTTCCTGTTTGGAACGAGGTTGACCAATGTGACGAGGGCGATGCGCGCGCGCGATCCCGACGAGGCGCTCGCCCAATGTTCGAAGCTGGCGGTCGACTGGTCCGGCGGCACGCGAATCAGCGCCGCCGTGACGCGATTCAATCGCGACTGGGCGCGGCGCGTCCTCGGTCAGGGCGCCATCGTGTTGCTTTTCACCGACGGACTCGAACGGGACGGCGCCGGCGACCTCGGCCGCGCCGTCGAACGGCTGCGGAAGTCGAGCCGGCGCGTCATCTGGGTCAACCCGCTCCTGCGGTTCGACGGCTTCTCCGCCCGGGCGCAGGGCGTTCGCGCGATCCTGCCGCACGTCGACGCGTTTCGTCCGATCCACAATCTCGCCAGCATGGCGGACCTATGCGAAACGCTGGCGGGCGGCCGCGGCGACGGCAAGGATCCGAAGGCATGGCTCGAAGCGTCCGCCTGACGCGTCGCGGACTTGCGTCGCAGACTTGCGCAGCGCCGGCGCAATGATCAATTGGAGGAGCAAGGAGGCCCTGATGAACCAGGCGGGAAAGGTGCAGAGGCCATGCTGACACGCGAGGACGACGTTCTGGCCGCCGCGGAAGCGTGGCGGACTTCAGGGCGCGAAGTGGCGATCGCGACGGTCGTCGACACCTGGGGTTCGGCGCCCCGCCCGGTCGGGTCCCATCTCGTCATCGACGGCGAGGGCAATTTCCTCGGTTCGGTCAGCGGCGGCTGCGTCGAGGGCGCCGTGGTGGAAGAAGCCGCCGAGGTGATCGCGAGCGGCGCGCCGCGCATGCTGGAGTTCGGCGTCGCCGACCAGACGGCGTGGCGCGTCGGCCTCTCCTGCGGCGGACGGATCAAGATTTTCGTCGAGAAGCTGGACTGATGCGACTCGACGTTCTCAAGGCTCTGAACGCCGCCCGGCGAGAACGGCGGGCGGGCGTCATGGTCACGCGCCTTGCCGACGGGGAGCAACGTTTTGTCGAGGCCTCCGGGTTCGGCGCGGACCCGCTCGCCGCGAACCTCGACTCCGCCCTGCGCATGGGCAAGAGCGGCGCCGTCTCGTTCGACGGCGCCGACTATTTCCTGAACGTTCAGGCGCCGGCGCCGCGCCTGACGCTGATCGGCGCAGTCCACATTTCCCAGGCGCTCGCGCCGATGGCGAAGATCGCCGGGCTCGACGTGACGGTGATCGATCCCCGCACCGCCTTCGCCACGCCGGAACGCTTCCCCGATACGCCGATCGTGGCGGAATGGCCGGACGAAGCTCTCGCCGCCCTGCCGCCCGACCGCTATACGGCGATCTGCCTCCTCACCCACGACCCCAAGATCGACGACCCGGCGCTGATCGTCGCGCTCAAGGCGGATTGTTTCTACATCGGCGCGCTCGGATCGAAGAAGACCCACGCCAGTCGGCTCGAAAGGATGCGGGCGAAAGGGTTCGACGCAGATGCGCTGGCCCGGATCCACGCGCCGATCGGCCTCGACATCGGCGCCGTCAGTCCGGCCGAGATCGCGGTGTCGATTATCGGCGAGATCGTCGCCTCGCTGCGCCGGAAGCCGTTGCGTTCAGGGGTCCAGGCGCCATGAAATTCGGCGCTGTGTCCATAAGCGAGGCAGACGGCGCAATTTTAGCGCACGCGGTGCGGATCGACGGACTGGCGCTCAAGAAGGGAGACGTCGTGACGCCCGACCGCCGGAAATTGCTGGCCGACGCGGGCGTGCAGAGCGTGCTCGCGGCGCGTCTGGAAGACGGCGACGTCGGCGAGGACGAGGCCGCCGCGCGCATCGCCTTCCGCCTGGCGGGGCCTCACATCCGCTCGGCGGCGCCGTTCACCGGCCGCGTCAATCTGTTCGCGGAAGCCGCGGGACTCGCCGTTTTCGATCGCGACGCGATCGACCGGGTCAATGCAATCGACGAAGCGATCACCGTCGCCACCCTGCCCGCACATCGCGCGGTCGAGGACGGCGACATGGTCGCAACCGTCAAGATCATTCCGTTCTCGACCCGCGAACGGACGGTCGAGGCGGCGCTCGGCGCGCTCGGATCGTCGCGGGCGGTCGCGGTGGCGCCTTTCCGTCCGCTTCGCGTCGCGGTCGTCTCGACGCTGCTGCCGGGCCTGAAAGAGAGCGTGATCGCCAAGACGCTGAGAGCGCTCGAGGCGCGGCTCGCGCCGACCGGCGCCCGCGTCGTCGAGCACGTCACGAGCCCGCACCAGGCGACAGCGCTCAGCGAAGCGCTCGCGCGCCTCGAACCGCAGGCCGACGTGCTCGTCGTTTTCGGGGCCTCTGCGATCACCGACCGGCGCGACGTCATTCCCGCCGCGATCGAGGCGTTCGGCGGCCGGATCGAACGTTTCGGCATGCCGGTCGACCCCGGCAACCTTCTTCTGCTCGCCGTCCCGCGGCGCAAAGACGATCATCGGCGCGCCCGGCTGCGCCCGATCGCCGAAGGAAAACGGCTTCGACTGGGTTCTGCAGAGGGTGCTTGCCGGCGTGCCCGTCGCCGACGCCGACATCCGCGCCATGGGAGTCGGCGGGCTGCTGATGGAGATCGCCTCCCGGCCCCAGCCCCGCGAGCCGCATGACTAGGATCGGCGCCGTCGTGCTCGCCGCGGGCCGGTCTTCGCGCTACCGCGCCGCCGGCGGCGCGGAGGCGACCAAGCTCGTGGCCGAGGTCTCGGGCGATCCGATCATCCGCCGCGTGGTCGAGGCCGCGTTGGCGTCGCGCGCCCGGCCGGTGGCGGTCGTCGTCGGGCATGCGAGGGACGCGGTCGAGGCGGCGCTTTCCGGGCTTCCGGCGGCGATCGTCTTCAACCCGGATTTTGCGACCGGCATCGCCTCTTCGCTCGGCGTCGGGCTCGGCGCGATGCCGTCCGACGTCGCGGCGGCGCTCGTTCTGCTCGGCGACATGCCGAAAGTCGACGCCGCATTGATCGACCGCCTCATCGGCGCCTTCGAGGGCTCGCCCGATGCGCACGCGGTCGCGCCGCTTCAACGCGGCCGGCGGGGCAACCCGGTCGTTATCGCCCGGACGCTGTTTGCACGGGCTCAGCGGCTTGCCGGCGACGAAGGCGCGCGCCGGCTTCTCGCCGGGCTGGACCCCGGCCAGATCGTGGAGGTTGACGCCGCGGGCTCGGACGTTTCCTTCGACGTCGACACGCCGGATGACCTAGCGGCGGCCAGGCTCCGCGATCGCCCGATTTGACCAAACGGCCAGATTTGACAACGCCGAGAACATATCATCTACTGAAATTTCTGATCAATTATTCAATCCGGCTAGCGTAGGCGCCATGGAGGACCGTCCTTTTTCGGCGATCGCCGCGCTAGTCCTGGCGCTATGCTTGGGATTCGCGGCCTGCGACGCCCGCGCGCAGCAGCAGGCGATCGGCTCGACCGCCACCGCCCAGAACCAGGTCACGCGCGAGCTGAGCGGCGCCGCGGGTCCTCTGACCGTCGGGCGACTCCGTCTACCGCAACGAGGTGGTGCGCACCGGGACCGACTCGCTCGCCAAGCTCGTCTTCCTCGATTCGACCAATCTCGCCGTCGGGCCGACGTCGCGGGTGTTGCTCGACCGCTTCGTCTACGAGGGCGATCCGAGCACGTGAAAAGGTCGCGGTCGGCCTTGCCAAGGGCCTGTTCCGGTTCACGACCGGCACCCTCGACAAGAAGGCCTACACGATCACCACGCCGACCGCGGCGATCGGCGTGCGCGGCACGGTCCTCGACATCGATGTGCGCAGCGCCGACACCCGGGTGACGCTCGTCGAAGGACGGGCGCTGGTCTGCCCGCGGCGCAACGGAATCAGCTTCGAGCAACAGGCGCGCAATTGCGGAAAGACCTTCGGCGGCGCGACCACGGCGCGCACCGGGCGTTGCGATTGCGCCGAACTCGACCATCCCGGCCAGACCGCGACGGCCAGGAAGGCCGGCGGGAGGACCGAGGCCAGCCTGACCGCCAACCCCGTCAATTTCGCCTCGCTTTGCGCCGGCGACGCGTCGCTCTGTTCCGGCGGCGCCTCCGACTTTGGCGGAGCCTCGGGAGGCGCCCTGTGCGGCCGCTGACGCTACCCGCGCCCGTGCTTCCGTCGTTGACGCGCTTCCTGGTTCTCGGAGCGCTCTTCTGGCCTCATTCCGCAGGCGCAAACTGCCTCTGGAACAGCCCTACCAACGTGTTCGCCCTGACCGGCGGCGTATGTCAGGTAAGCGCGTCCGACGCATCCTTTACCGCTGGGTCAACGTCGCCCATTATCGGCAGCACGGACCTTCTTGCCTATACGGGCTTCGCCTTCTTCGCCTATGGAGGCGGTCTTATCTCGGTGACGGGAAGCAATGTCAGCATCACCTCGGCAGCCGGCCTGACCGGCGCCTACGGCGTCTACAGTCTCGGAACGTCATCCCTTGTCACGTTCTCCAACCCGACCAGCGCCATCGCCGCCATCGACCGCGTAACCACCACCGGCCAGAGCGCTTTCGGTCTCTACGCCGCCGGCGGCGGGACGATCGTGTCGACCGCCCCGATGGCGGTCACGACGAGCGGCAATGGCGCGAGCGGCGTCGTCGCCGACGTCGCCGGGTACGGCGCTCCCGGCGTCCCCCTTTATGTCCCCCCTAACCCCGGCAGCGTCACGCTTTCCGGCGGCGGCTCGGTCGCGACGTCTGGCGCGAGCGCCTTCGGACTCTACGCGGCCGGCGCCGGGTCGACGATCAACGCCGCCAATATGGCGGTCACGACGGCGGGCGCCGGTTCGATCGGTCTCTACGCGAGCCGGGGCGGCGTGCTCAACGCCTCGGGGACGACGACAGTGACGACGTCGGGCGGAGTTTCCGCGGCCACCGGGCTCGGCGCCTACGGCGTCAATGCGGACGGCGCCGGATCGGCGGTCAATCTCGCCGCCGCGACCGTCAAGACCTCCGGCGCCGGCGCTTACGGACTTCTGGCGAGCGATGCGGCCAACAGCGGCGCCGCCGGCTCGATCACGGCCACCGGTCCGCTCAACGTCCAGACCACCAACCCGGCCGCCACCGCGGTCGGGCTTCAGGGCCCGGGCGCCTCGATCCTGGCGACCGGCGGCGGAACGATCGCGTCGGCGGGCGGCGCGATCGCGTTCCTCGGCGGGACGAACCAGATCGCGACGTTCGACAATTTCACCATCGCCAGCCAGGGCGGCGACCTCATCTTCGCCGACCCGTCCGTGGCGACGGTCAATTTCAACGGCGCGACCGCGAACGCCGGGACCAACAACCTGCTCGACGCCGCCGGCGGCAGCTTCGTCACCTTGAACGCCGCAGCCTCCACTTTGACCGGCGCGATCCAGACCGACGCCGCTTCGACATCGACGGTCAACCTGACCAACGGCTCGACCTGGACGATGACCGGCTCGTCGGTCGTCTCGAATCTCGCCGTCGCCGAACAGCTATGTGGTGTTTGCGCCGCCCGCCGCCGGCGGCGGTTTCAAGACCCTGACGCTCGGACAACTACGTCGGATCGGGCGGGTTCGTGACCGATGAACGCCATGCTCGGCGGAACCGGAGTCGGCGCTCGGACGAGATCGTCATCAACGGCGGCAAGGCGACGGGCTCGACGCTCGCTGACCATTCGCAACATCGGCGGCGGCGGCGGCGCAGACGACCGGCGCCGGCATTCCGGTGATCGTCGCGGTCAACGGCGGGACGATCGCCACGCAACGCGTTCGCCCTCGCCAACACGCCGGTCGTCGGCGGCTACCGCTACACGCTCGACAGAGACCGGGCGGGACCTTTATCTCGTCTCCACGCCGACCACGACGCCGGCCCAGGTCGCCAGCTCGGTCACCAGCATCGCGAAGGCGCAGCAGCAGGCGATCATCACCGGCCGGGTGCTCGGCTCGATCCTTCTCGGCGCGACCGAGCAGGTCAACTGCTCGAATTGCAGCTCCGGCTTCGGGTCGATCGGCTCCTACGCGCTCGGCGCGCACGGCCGCACCAGCCTGACGCCGGAGCTGACGGCGATGGGCGGCTTCTCCTACGACGAATACAGCGCCCAGGGGATCACGGTCACCAACGCACCGACCTTCGCCGGGCTCGCTGGTCTACGATCCGACCAATTTCGGCCGCAGCCGTCCGTTCGTCGAGATCGGCGGCGGCGTCGTTCCGTTCGAGCAGGTCCATTACTCCCGCACCTATCCGTACGGCGCCCAGATCGCCCAGGGCCCAGGCGAACGCGATCGACCGCAGCCTCGGCTTGTTCGGTCGGGTCGGTTGGGTCGACCGCGTGACGCCGATCGACGAGGCCGCCGTCTACACCGACATCAGCCGAAGCTGGCTGGCGGCGGGCGGCTACACCGAAGCCTCCAGCGGGAACAATCCCTTTCCCGCCACGGTCTCGACCGGGCTCGCAGGCGCTCGACGTGCTGCGCCTCGGCGGGCAGTACACCCATCTCTTCGGCGGTCAGTACGAGGTCAACGTCAGCGCCGCCGTCGCCTACGGGTTCAACGAAACCAGCGGCTCGCAATGGAATATCGCCGACTTCGGCCAGGTCGCTCCCTACCCGATCGGCAATTCGGTCTGGTGCGAATGGGGCGCCCGCGTCGGTTATCGGTTCAACCAGCGCATGGTCGTCGACGCTTTCCTGATCGGCACGCTCGGCGGCCAGATCGGCACGACGATCCACGGCGGCGTCGGGCTGCGCTATCTCTTCTGAGCCGACGGGCCTCCGCGAAGACGCGCGAACGCTGCTCCAGCAGCTACTTCTCGTCCAGCGCGATCATCGGCGCCCAGCTTTCCGGAAGCGCCTCGGCGTCGAGCGCCGCGAACCGCCTGACGGTTATAGTCGTACAGTCCGCTGATCTCCGCCGGCGCAAGCGTGCGCCGCCTCCGCGGCGAAGGCGCCCGCGGCGGCGAACTTCCGCGCCCGGTAGGCGGCGAGCATGTCCTCGTGCAGCTCGGCAAGGCGGCGGAACGCCTCGCTCTCGGCATAGGCCAGGCCGCCGGCCAGCGCGTAGAGCGCGACCGCACGGGTCTTGTTCTTGAGCTTGACCTGATCGATCTCGAGCCAGGCGAATTCCGGCGCCTCGTCGCGCGTGGCGGCGCTCGCGACGATGTCGACGCCGAATTGCTTGGACGATCCCTCGAGCCGGGACGCGATGTTGACCTCGTCGCCGAGCGCCGAATAATCGAACCGCTGCTGGGAGCCCATGTTGCCGACGCTGCATTCGCCGGTGTTGAGCCCGATGCCGAACTTCACCGGCTTGAACGGCGCGCCCGGACTTCTCCGCCCGTCTCGCGCCATTCGGAATTGAGCCGCGTGAGCGCCTCGCGCATCAGGAGCGCGGCGCGCACGCCGTGGACGCCGTGCGCGGCGTCGTCGAGCGGCGCGTTCCAGAACGCCATGATGGCGTCGCCCATGTATTTGTCGACCGTGCCTTCCTCGCCGAGGATGATGTCGGTCATCGGCGACAGATACTCGTTGAGGAAGGTCGACAGCTCGACCGCGGTGAAACCCTCCGACAGCGTCGTGAACGAGCGGATGTCGCAGAACATCACGGTCAGGTCGCGCTTCTCGCCGCCGAGTTGCAAGCGCTCCGGGTTTTCGGCGAGCCGCGCGACCACCGCGGGCGAGACATAGCGGCCGAAGGCCGAGCGGATCTCGCTCACCTGCTGGCGCTTCTGGCCGTAAAGCTGGCCGACGCCGGCGAGGAAGACGAAGCCGGCCGTGAGGCTCGGCGACAGCGGGTCGATCAGCACGCCCTGCGCGGGCGAAGGCGTTCCAGCTGACGAGGGCCACGCCCGGCGGCGGCGACCACGCCCACGATCGCCGTCGCATAGATCGGGATGAACGGCAGCAGCGCCGCCAGCACGAGCGACAACGCCGCGCTCGCCAGCAATTCCGCGCCCGGCGCCCAGTCGGGCCGCTCGAGCGTCACGCCGGACAGGATCTGCTCGATGCAGCTGGGCGTGCGCCTCGACGCCCGGCGTCGAGGGATCGAGCGGCGTCGCCACGATGTCGGAGAGCAGCGAGGCGCTCGCGCCGAGCAGGACGAGCTTGCCGGCGAGGTCGGAAAGGTCCGCGTCGGGCTGAAGCACCTTCCAGGCCGGAATCGACCGGCGCGGGTCGGATTTCGCGAACCAGACGCGCAACTGCCCGTCGGCCTGGAGCGGAACGACGACGTCGCCGTCCTTGATCGAATCGATCACCTCGCTCTTGCCGGCGGTGCTGCCGGTAGGCGGTCGTCGACTTCACGACGTAGCCGGTGGCGCCCTGCGCGACCCGCAGCGTCTCCAGCGCCAGGCTCGGCTGGAGCTGGCCGTTGACGTCGAGCAGCAGGGGCACGCGGCGGACGACGCGGTCGTTGTCCGGCAGCCAGTTGAGAAAGCCGAGGCCGGCCGCCGCGTCGGCGAGTTCGGGGATCGGCGCCAGCACGCCGTTGAAATGGGTCGACGAAGTCGGTCGGCGGATCGCCGACGAAGGAAAAGCCCGCCTTGGTCGTCGAGGCTCGCCTGCGAGCCGTTGTGGGTCGGCGTGAGAAAGACGCCGAGCACCACCGGACGCCCCTGGAGGGCCTGCGCGAAGGCGGCGTCGCCGTCGCGCCTGCCCCTCGCACGCCTGTCGGCCGCGCGCCGCGACCGGCGCCGGCGGCGCAGGCGCGCAGATCGCCGGTCGGCCGGTCCGTCTCGGAGAACAGGAAGTCGAACCCGATGGCGGCGACATTCGCCTTGGCGAGCGCCTCGACCAGCTCCGCCATCGTCTCGACGCGACCAGGGCCAGCGGCCGATCAGGTGGATCGAACTCGTCGTCGATGTCGACGATGCGGACCGGCTGGTCGAAGTCGTAGGGCCTCGGCTTCCAGCGCTGGTACTGGTCGAAGACGAGGTTCTCGAGGTTTCCGCGCAAGGGGGCGAGCAGCGCGCCGAGGACGAGCGCGAGCACCGTACGCGCCGACGACCACAAGGACGTAAGAGCGCCACTTCATCAGCTGGCGCAGCGCCTTTCAGAGACCGGACCTTCATCCGTGTCGGCGACCGTTTGCGAAAAAAGCCGATGGCCCGGAACCCCCTGGAGACGCGCAATCGTAGCCGAACGCGAGCGTCCGTCAACGCTTAGGCCCGGATCGAGCGTCCCCATGGGTCCGACCGCCGCCCGCGCGAACTCACGACATGATCAACCCGCCATCGACGTTGATCGTCTGCCCGGTGATGTAGGCTGCGTCGTCGCTTGCAAGGAAGGTCACGAGGCCGGCAACATCCTCGCCCGTCCCGGCGCGGCCCATCGGAATGCCTCGCACCCATTCGGCCATCAGTTCTCCGGGCTTGTATGTTCCGAGAAGCTTGCCCCAGACCTCGTCGTTATAGGCCCACATGTCGGTCTCGATGATGCCGGGACAGAAGGCGTTGACGGTGATGCCTTCTTTCGCGACTTCCTTGGCGAGGCTCTGCGTGATCCCCACGACGCCGAACTTCGACGCCGCGTAGTGGGGCGTGTAGATGAAGCCCTGCCGCGCCTGACCGGAGGCGGTGTTGATCAGCCGGCCGCCGCGCTTGTGCTTGCGCATCCGGGCGATCGCCTCCTGGCAGCACAGGAACACGCCCTTGGTGTTCACCGCCATGACCTTGTCCCATTCGGCCTCGGTCATCGCTTCGATCCGGGCGATGGTGATGACGCCGGCGTTCTGGATCGAGACGTCGATCCCGCCGAATTCCCGCTCGGCGGCGTCATAGAGCGCGACGACATCGGCCTTGTTCGTCACATCGGCGATCTGCGCGATCGCCTTTCCGCCCGATGCGACGATGTCGGCCGCAACCGTTTCAGCGGCCGGCTCGTTAGCCGAGACGACGACGGACGCCCCTTCGCGGGCGAAGCGTCGCGCCAGCGCGGCGCCGATGCCCCTGCTCGCTCCGGTGACGACGACGGTCTTGCCTGAAAATCGCGACATTTTGCTCTCCTTGCATGGACTATGGGTTCAGGAGTTCTTCGGGCTCCAGGAGTTTTTCCGCCGTGAACTTGTCGGTGACGAGCACGTTGACGAGGCCGCCCTTCAGACAGGCGCGGATCGCCTCGACCTTGCGGTCGCCGCCGGCGACGCCGATGACGCGCGGCGTTTTTTTCAGTTCCTCGAGCGTGATGCCGATGACCCGATCGTCGAGCGGCCCATGCACCGGCGCGCCGTCGCGATCGAAGAATTGCAGGGAGATGTCGCCGACTGCGCCTCGCTTTGCGAGATCCTGCAGCTCTTCCTTCGTGAAAGCGTTGCCGGAATTGGTGAGCATGATGGAGGGCTGCAGCGCTCCGATGCCGACGAGCGCGATCGTCATCCGGCGGAACTGATCCATCGCGGCGCGCACGTAGACGTCGCCGAGCATCACGAGGCGCGCCGCTGACGAACTGACGACCCCTTGCGCCGGAAGCAACTGGGCCTCGGCCCCGGTGAGCGACGCGAGCCGGGTGGTGAGTTGGGTCGCGTGGCTTTGCACGGACGGGTCGCCGAGGCCGCCCAGGATTTGGACGACGCGCTCGGCGTGCGGCCGCTTCATCGGGATGGATGGCGTCGACCATGCGCAGGAGCGAAGCGCTCCACGAGGAGATGCCGATGACGTCGCCTTCGCTCATCGTCGTCTCGAAGTAGTGCGCCGCCGCGGCGCCGATCGCCGAGAGGATCGCTTCTTCGCGATCCTCGAAGCACTCGGCGACGATCGCCTCGTTGAGGCGATACCGCTGACGCAGGGCCGACTCGAATTCCGGATAGGTGCCCCGCGGAGCGGCGATCGTCACGCGCACGACGCCTTCTTCTTCGGCCCTTTTCAGGAGACGCGATACGGTCGCCTGCGAGACGTGCAGGCGCTCCGAGATCTGCGCCTGCTTCAGCCTGTCCTCGTAATAGAGCTGGGCGACGCGCGCGATCATTCGAAGCTCGTCCGTTCGACTCATGGTCGACGCCTCATTCCTGCCGATTCGCCCAGACCGGCGATATCTGAATAAATATTCAGTTCGCCCGGAAAGTCCATTCTGCCTCGCAGCGCGATTCGAGCGCGTTCCGTCCGGAATTCTTTTCGCAACCCGGCTTGACGCTACGCTCTAATCGTATACTGTTTGGGAAAGTCAATGCAGACATGAATATTTATTCACACGGGAGGACCGGTTGCCAGCCTCACCAGCACTCGCCAGCGGCGGAACGATCCTCGATCCCGTTGCCGACGACCATCGACGCCGATGAGCGCGGGGAACGACTGCGCAAGATCGCCACCGAGATCCGCCGGAACGTCGTCGAGATGATCGGGCGGGCGCGCCTCGGCCACATCGGCGGCGACTTCTCGACGACCGACACGCTCGCCACGCTCTTCTTCGCCGTGCTCCGGGTCGATCCGAAGGCGCCGACGGCGCCGAAGCGCGACCGATTCATTCTCAGCAAGGGCCATTGCTCCGCGGCGCTCTATTCGACCCTCGCCCTGCGCGGGTTTTTCCCGACCGACGACCTTGCGACGTTCATGCAGCCGCTCTCGGCGCTGAACGGCCATCCGAACCGGCGGAAGGTGCCGGGCGTCGAAGCCAACACCGGGCCGCTCGGCCACGGTCTTCCGATCGGCGTCGGCAGCGCGATCGCGTCGAAGCTTTCCAGGCGCCAACTGGCGAACCTTCGTCGTCCTCGGCGACGGCGAGCTTCAGGAAGGCTCGAACTGGGAGGCCGCGATGTGCGCCGGCCATCGCCAGCTGGACACTCTGACCGCGATCGTCGACCGCAACCGCCTGCAGCAGGGCGCCCGCACCGAGGACACCAATCGTCTCGAGCCGCTCGCCGACAAGTGGCGCGCGTTCGGGTGGGACGTCGTCGAATGCGACGGCCACGACCATCAGGCGCTCTATGACGCCTTCACCGCCCCGCGATCCGGCAAGCCGCGCTGCGTCATCGCCAACTCGATCAAGGGCAAGGGCGTCTCCTTCATCGAGGATCGCGTCGAGTGGCACCACAAGGTGCCGTCCCCCGAACAGGTCGAACTCGCCCTCAAGGAGCTCGCCCGATGACCGCGCCGGCACGCAGCCAAGATCGAGACGTTCGATTGTCGTCAGGCCTTCGCCGAGACGCTCATCGAGCTCGCGCAAGCGGATTCGCGCATCGTCGCGGTCTGCAACGACAGCGTCGGTTCGAGCAACCTTGTGCAATTCCAGAAGCTGTTCCCCGAGCGCCTGATCAACGTCGGCATCGCCGAGCAGGACATGGTCGGGGTGTCCGCCGGGCCTCGCCAATCGGCGGTTTCATTCCTTTCGTCTGCGGAGCGGCGCCGTTCCTGACCGGGCGCGCGCTGGAGCAGATCAAGGTCGACGCGGCCTACAACGGCTCTTCCGATCGTTCTGTGCGGCATGAGTCCGGGAATGGCCTATGGCGAACTCGGGCCGACCCATCATTCGATCGAAGACCTGAGCTGGCTCCGCGCGATCGACGGGCTCGCCGATCATCGTGCCGGCCGATCCCGCTCAGACCCGCGCCGCGGTGCGTTGGGCCGCGAATTCCGGCGTCCCCTCCTATCTGCGGATCGGACGGACGAAGGCGCCCTCCGTCACCGCCGACGAGTTCGAAGGCCTTCACGTTCGGACGAGGCGAACGTCCTGCGGCAGGGCTCGTCGCTGACGATCGTCGCGACCGGGATCCTGGTCAGCCGGGCGCTCGAGGCCGCCGACGCGCTTGCCGAACAGGGCATCGAGGCGCGGGTGCATCAACGTCTCGACCATCAAGCCGCTCGACGAAGCCGCGATCATCGCCGCGGCGCGCGAAACGGGCGCGATCGTCACCGCCGAGGAAGCGACGACGGAAGGCGGACTCGGCGCCGCGGTCGCCGAGGTCGTTGTTCGCCACGCTCCCGTTCCGATGCGGATCCTCGGCGTCAAGGGTTTCGCCCCCACCGGCAGCGCGAGCTACCTGCTCGACCACTTCGGCCTGAGCCGGGACGGCATCGTCGCCGCCGCGCTGGAACTGAAGGGGCAGTGAGATGTCGGACGCGCTGGTGCTCGCGATCGACAACGGCACGAGTTCGACCAAATGCCTCGTGGTCGACGATCGCGGTCAGGTCGTCGGCCGCGGCCAGGCGCCGGTCTCCCTGGCGACGCCCGAGCCGGGCTGGGTCGAGCAGGACGCGAACGAGATCTGGGCGAGCGTGCGCCGCGCCGTGGCCGACGCGCTCGATCCGGCGACCGCGAAACGCGTCGTCTCGGTCGGCTTGAGCACGCAGCGCGAATCCTGCGTCATCTGGGATCGTCGAAGCGGCGAAGCGCTGACGCCTGTTCTGTCGTGGCAGGACCAGCGGACGGAGAACGTCTGCGCCGCCCTGCGCGCGTCCGGGCACGGCGGCGTCATCCGACGAAAGAGCGGGCTGCCGCTCGATCCCATGTTCTCCGCCGCCAAGGCGCGCTGGCTCCTCGACCGCCTCCCATCGGGGCAGGCCCGCGCCAAGGCGGCGGAGACCTGCATCGGGACGATCGACTCGTTCATCCTGTCGCGCTTCGGCGGCGAGGCGGTGATCGAAGCCGGCAACGCCTCCCGCACGCAACTTTTCGACGTCGTCGGCGGGCGCTGGGACGAGGAGCTGCTGTCGATTTTCGACGTGCCCCTCGCCGCCATGCCGCGCGTCGTCGCCTCGACCGGGCCGTTTCCGGCGGCGAAAGGGCTCGCGCCCCTGCCCGACGGCGTTTCCGTCGGCGCGGTGATGGCCGATTCCCATTCCGCTCTCTTCGCCCACGGGGCCTTTGCGCCGGGGCCGGTCAAGGCGACGCACGGGACCGGCTCTTCCGTCATGGGCCTCGTCGACCGCAAGGCCGTCAGCGACGGCGACTCCGGCGCGCCCGGGCGTCTGCCTGACGCTCGCGTGGCAGATCGACGCGCCGATGCTGGCGTTCGAGGGCAATATCAGGTCAGCCGGATCGACCCTGATCTGGGCGGCGGAGCTGCTCGGCGTCGACACCCAGGAACTCGCGCGCCTCGCGGCGACGGCGCCGGACTCGCGCGGCGTCTATGTCGTGCCGGCGTTCGGCGGCCTCGGCGCGCCGTGGTGGGACGCGTCCGCGGTCGGGACGGTCAGCGGCTTTGCGTTCGGCGTGACGCGGGCGCCCTTCGCCCGCGCGGCGCTCGATTCCATCGCCCATCAGATCGCCGACGTTCTGGACGCGGTCCGCGCGAGCGGCGCTCCGGTCGAGCGCTTGCTCGTCGACGGCGGCCCGACCCGCAACGACCAACTCATGCAATTCGAGGCCGACATGGTCGGCGTCCCCGTCGAGCGCACGGACGTCGCCGAACTCTCGGCCATGGGCGTCGCCCATCTCGCCGGCGTCAGCGCAGGCCTGTTCACGATGGAAGGCCTGTCGCGTCTCGACCGCGGCGGCGAGGCGTTCAACCCGTCCCGCGCGCCTGAGGACCGGCTGCGCGAACGGAAAGCCTGGGCGCATGCCGTCGCCCGGGCGCGCGGTCTGTCGATCCAATGACACTGTAGCCGCTGGGACCGACGGAAGCACGCTCGGGAGGAAAAGGAGCATGGCGATGACGACGAGCGGAACGGCGACGGAGAGCAGGAGCGGCCGCGCCTTCGCCTTTGTGCGCGGCGCGACCGGACCCCTTATCGGCCTCGTCCTTCTCTGCGTGTTCCTGTCGTTCTCGACGGACACGTTCCTGTCGATGCGCAACTTCCTCAACGTGATGGACCAGATCACGGTTCTCGGCGTGATGGCGGTTGGAATGACGCTCGTCATTCTGATCGGCGGCATCGACCTTTCGGTCGGCTCCGTCCTCGCGCTCTCCGGCATGGTGATGGGCTATCTGGGCGACAACCGTCAGTGGCCGTTCGTCATCGCCATTCTCGTCGCGCTCGTCGCCTCCGCCGCTGTGCGGCCTGACGTCGGGCCTGATGGTGACCCGCCTGCGCATGCCGGCCTTCATCGCGACGCTCGCGATGATGTCGATCGCCCGCGGCATTGCGAGCATCATCACCAACGGCGAACAGATCGTCGGCTTTCCCGACTGGTTCTCCAATCTCGCGATCATCCGCCATTTCGGCTTTCTGACCGTGACGGTCGGCATGATGGTCGCCATCACCGTCATTGCGTGGATCGTGCTTTCCTTCCGTCCGGTCGGGCGGGCGCTCTACGCGCTCGGCGGCAGCCCGGAAGTCGCGCGGCTCGCCGGCATTCCGGTCCGCCAGTATACGATGTGGGTCTACGTCCTATGCGGGGCGCTCGCGGGCCTCGCGGGCGTCATTCTTTCGGCTCGGCTCGAACTCGTCGCAGCCGAGCTCAGGCCTGGGCTACGAGCTGGACACGATCGCGGCCGTCGTCATCGGAGGCGCAAGCTTGTCGGGCGGCGTCGGAAGCATCGGCGGCACGGCCGTCGGCGTCCTGATCATCGGCTTCCTGCGCAACGGCCTCAATCTCTTGCAAGTGTCCCCGTTCGTTCAGCAGGTCGTGATCGGCGTCGTGATCGCGGTCGCGGTGGCGGCGGACACCATGCGCAACCGCAAGGGATAGCGAGGCCGCGGGAGGAATTCGCGAGCTCGCTTCCCGGGCTCGCCAGCACGGTCGGTGGCGCTCCGGACGAGGAGCGGATCGAGGTCCAGAAGGACCAATGGCGGAAACTGACGAGCGAAACTTTCGCCGCGCAGGAACGAACAAGGAGATTGACATGGGTATTCGGAAACTCTCGCTGCTCGCCGCGGTCGCGGCGATCGCGTTGCTCCCGGCGTTCGGGGCGGATGCGAAGGACGCCAAGATGGTCGGCCTTGCGGTCGCCAATCTTCAGGCGAACTTCTTCAACCAGATCAAGGAGTCGGTCGAGGCCGCCGGCGCCGAGAAGGGCGTCAAGGTCATCACCGTCGACGCCAAGGGCGACGCGGCGACCCAGGTGAACCAGATCCAGGATCTGCTCGCGCAGAACATCGACGCGCTGATCTACATTCCCGCCGGCGCCACCGCGGCGTCCGTTCCGGTCAAGGCGGCGAAGGCCGCGGGCGTTCCGGTCGTCAACATCGACCGCAACGCCGACGGCGCGCCCGGCGACACCTTCATCGCCACCGACAGCGTCGAATCGGCTCGCCAGGTCTGCGACTGGATCGCCAAGCAGGCCGGCGGCAAGGGCGAGATGCTGATCATCCACGGGCAGAAGGGCACGACGCCCGAAGTCGACCGGTCGAAAGGCTGCGGCATCGCGCTCAAGAACTATCCCGACATCAAGGTCGTCGGCGAACTCTGGAGCGAAGGCTGGCACCAGGATGAAGGCTTCAAGCTGACCGCGGACCTGCTTCAGGCTCATCCGAAGACCACCATCATCTTCGGCCAGGCGGACGCGCTGGCGCTCGGCGCCGCGCAGGCGGTCAAGGTCGCCAATCCCGACCATCGCATCTGGGTCGCCGGCTTCGACGGCGACACGGCGGCGCTGAAGGCGCTCAAGGACGGCGTCTTCGACGTCACCGCCACCCAGCAGACGCAGAAGATGGGCCGCATGGGCCTCGACGCGGCGATCGCGCTGGTGAAGGGCGAGAAGCTGCCGCCCGAGCAGCTTCAGGACGCGACGCTGACGACGAAGGACAACGTCGCCGGCTTCATCGAGAAGCATCCGTAACGCCAATGGAGTTGGGCGGCGCGCCTTCGCGCGCCGCCCGCTTCTCGCGAGGGCCGCCGCAATGACAGCTTCGCAAGACCGGCAGCGACGGACCGCAACGGAGGCGGACTCTCGCTCCGCGGCATCGGCAAGAAATACGGCCCGATCACCGTCCTCAGCGACGTCAACCTGGACGTCCGGCCCGGCGAGGCGATCGCGTTGCTCGGCGAAAACGGCGCCGGCAAGTCCACGCATCGCCTCGATCATCTCCGGACTCGTTCGGCCGACGACCGGATCCATGACCTGGCGCGGACAGGCCTATGCGCCCGATGCGCCGGCCGACGCGCTGTCGGCAGGAATCGGGCTCATTCATCAGGAAATGCGACTCCTGCTGGACCTGTCGATCGCCGAGAATGTCTTTGTCGGGCGCCTGCCGATGCGGGGCGGCCGTATTGATCGCGAGCTGATGAATCGGCGCGCGGCCGAGCAACTGCACCGCCTGGGACTCGACGCTTCGCCGACGACGCTGGTGCGCGACCTTCGCGTCGCCGCGCAGCAGCAGGTCGAGATCGCCAAGGCGCTGACGCTGAACGCGCGCCTCCTGATATTCGACGAGCCGACCGCCGCGCTCGGCGCCGAAGAGACCGAGCGGCTCTTCGAGCAGATCGGCCGGCTGAAGGCCGAAGGCGTCAGCTTCATCTACATCAGCCACCGCCTCGACGAGATCGCCCGCATCGCGGACCGCGTGCTCGTCCTGCGCGACGGGCGCCTCGTCGCGACCCACGAGACCGCCCAGGTGCCGGTCAAGACGCTGGTCGAGGAGATGGTCGGCCGGCCGCTCGATCGCATGTTCCCGGACATCCCTCCGCCGTCCCGCTCGACGCCGCTGATCGAGGTCGAAGGGCTGACGAGCGCCGAGGGCGCTTTCGCCGACGTCAGCTTCTCGGTCCGGCCGGGCGAGGTCTTCGGAGTCGCCGGCATCGTCGGGGCGGGGCGCACCGAGCTCATGCGCGCCGATCTCCGGCGCGGATCCGATCGCCGCCGGCCGGGTCAAGGTCAACGGCGACGTCCTCAATCTCTCGGGACCGCGAGACGCCCTCGATCACGGGGTCGTCCTCGTTCCCGAGGATCGCAAGGCGCAGGGCCTCATCCTGCCCCAGACGATCGCCGAGAACCTCGCGCTCGGCAACTATTCCCGCGTCGCGCCGTCCGGCTGGATCACCTCCGCCCGCACCCAGGACTTCGCCGCCAAAGGCATCTCGCGATTCCTGATCAAGGGAACCGGGTCGATGCTGGTCAGCGAACTGTCTGGCGGAAACCAGCAGAAGGTGGTGATCGCGAAGAGCATCCTGCGCGAGCCGAAGGTCGTCATTCTCGACGAGCCGACGCGCGGCATCGACGTCGGCGCGCGCGCCGCGATCTACGACATCATCGCCGATCTCGCGCGCCGCGGCATGGCGGTCATCATCGTGAGTTCCGACCTCGACGAAGTGCTGGGCCTGTCCCACCGCGTTATGGTTCTGAGCCGCGGCCGCAACCGAGGGATCCTCGATCGCGAGCAGGCCGGGCGAGTAGCCGTCATGGAACTGGCCACCACCTGACCGACAGATGGAGACGCAAGATGAAACTGTTCAGCCTCAAGGACGAGATCGCCTTCGTCACGGGCGCCGGAAGCGGCATCGGGCAAGGCATTGCGATCGGCCTCGCCGAAGCCGGCGCCGACGTCGCGCTGTTCGACATGCCTGCGAGCAAGGGGCTCGAGGACACGGAACGGGCCGTCAAGGAGAAGGGCCGTCGCGCGCTGATCGTGACCGGCGACGTCGTCGACGGCGCGGCCCTGACCGCCGCGGTCGAGAAGACCGAGCAGGCGCTCGGTCCGCTGAGCCTCGCGGTGAACTGCGCCGGCATCGCCAACGCCGCGCCGGCCGAGGACATGCCGTTCGATCAGTGGAAGCGGATGATGGACGTCAACCTGACCGGGCGTGTTCCTGTCCTGTCAGGCGGAGGGCCGGGCGATGCTGAGCCGGAAGCGCGGCGCGATCGTCAATATCGCCTCGATGTCCGGGTCGATCGTCAATCGCGGCCTGACCCAGGCCCACTACAACGCCTCCAAGGCCGGCGTCATTCATCTCAGCAAGAGCCTGGCGATGGAATGGGTCGGCCGCGGCGTCCGGGTCAACGTCATCAGCCCCGGCTACACGCTGACGCCGATGAACAAGCGGCCCGAAGTCGCCGAGCAGTTGAAGGCGTTCGCCGCCGAGACGCCGATGGCGCGCATCGCGGCGGTCGAGGAGATGGTCGGCCCCGCGATCTTCCTGCTGAGCCCCGCCGCGTCATTCATGACCGGCGTCGACCTGCTGGTCGATGGCGGGTTCGAATGCTGGTGAAACCGCGGCAGCGGCGAAACTGCCGCTGAGAAGCGGATCTCGCTCGGCTCGAGGCGCTCCCGCGCCTCGACGGGCTCGCCAGGAACGATCTACTCCGCAACGCGCAGGAGCTGCTTGCCCTCGTTGCGCCCTTCGAACAGCCGCCGCAGCGTCGCCGGCGCGTTCTCCAGGCCATGCTGCACGTCGACCTTGTTCTTGAGCCTTCCCGACTGCACCCAGCCGGCGAGCGCGCCAATCGCCTCCGCGGCGCGCGGCATGTAATCGAGCACGATGAAGCCCTCCATCCGTCCGCGCTGGACGACGAGGTTGAGGTAGTTCTTCGGTCCCGGCGGCAGCTCGGTCGCGTTGTAGTTCGCGATCCCGCCGCAAAGCACGACCCGCCCTCGCATCGCGAGCCGCGCGAGCGCCGCGTCGAGGATGTCGCCGCCGACATTGTCGAAGAAGATGTCGATCCCTTTGGGACACAGCTCGATCAGCCGCGCCCGAACGTCCTCCGACTTGTAGTCGATCGCAGCGTCGAAGCCGGCCTCATCGGTCAGCCAGCGGCATTTCTCCTTTCCGCCGGCAATGCCGATGACGCGGCATCCCTTGATCTTGGCGATCTGCCCGGTGACTGAGCCTGTCGCGCCCGCCGCGCCGGAAACGACGACGGTTTCGCCTGCGACCGGCCGGCCCACGTCGAGCAAGCCGAAGTAGGCGGTGACGCCGTTCATCCCGAGCACGCTCATCGCCAGTTCGAGCGGCGCTCCGGCGGGCAGCTTGTTGAGTTGGCCCTTGGGGTTGACCACGACATAGTCCTGCCAGCCGGTGAAGCCGGATACGATGTCGCCGACCGCGTAGTCGGGATTGTTCGACGCCACGACCCGGCCTGCGCCGAGCGAGCGAACGACCTCCCCGATCTTGACCGCCGGCAGATACGTGTCCATGGCGATCCAACCCCGCTGCGTCGGGTCGCAGGACAGCATCAGGGTCGCGCACGAGCGCCTCGCCTTCGCCGAGCGCGGGGACATCGGTCTCGACGAAATTGAAGTCGCTGTCCTGGATCGCTCCCTGCGGACGGCGCGCAAGCAGCCACTGGCGGTTTTTCATGTCGATTCTCCTACAGCGCATGGAGCGATCCTCATAGCACGGCCGGGCGCGGGCGCCGTGATATGAGGATGGGTCTTGACGGACCACGATCTGGCGGACCTCTTCGATGGCGCGTCGCCGCCGACCGCAGGCGTGGCGACCTCGCGGCCTATGCGGCGCCGGATTTTGCGAATAGGGCCTCGTCCGACAGCATGAACAGGTAAATGCCGGCGCCAGCCAACGCGACGACCGCGGCCGCGGCCATCGGCGCCGTCCAGGAACCGGTCGCCTCGAGGAGGAATCCGACAGTGATCGGCGCAATCAGGCCCCCCACATTGCCGAAGCAGTTCTCGATTGCAGCCACGAGGCCTTCATGGTGAAGCGGGGAAACTTCCGCATTCGCCGCCCAGACGACGCTGTTGGTGAGAAAGATGCCGAACACCGCGAGCGACAGACATGCAATCGCCGCGGCCAGCGAGTCGACAAAGACCGTCATGAGACAGGTCATCGCGAGCACCATGCCGACGACAAGAAACACTTTCCGCGCCCTGACGATAGGCCAGCCCCGCTTGATCAGGATATCGGACCCTCGCCCGCCGACGATCACGCCGAGAAGGCCGAACACCCAGGGGATGGAACCGTAGATCCCGGTGTTGAGCGCGGTGAGGCGATGCTGTTGGATCAGATATGTCGGCAGCCAGCTGATGAGAAAATAGAGGTTGAACAGCATCGCCGCATGACCGAGCGAGAGGCCCAGGATGTTCCTGTTGGACAACAATCGTTTCCAGCTCGGTGGGGCGCTCGTGTCCGCGCGGATGGTCTTGGCGATATTCTCCGCAAGGAAACGGCGCTCCGCCTCGTTCGCTCCGGGATGGTCTTCCGGATTCCGATAATAGAGGATCCATACGATCGCCCAGCCGACCGCTATGGCGCCTGTGACGACGAATATCGTGCGCCAGCCGAACGCCCAGAGCAGCCAGCCGACGAAGGGCGAACTGATAAAGACGCCGAGAGGAATGCCGGCGACGCCGCCGATCGCCGCGGCAAGACCGCGCTCCTGGTCGGCGACCCAGATCCCCATGACTTTGGTGGTCGCAGGAAACGCCGGCCCCTCGCCGACGCCCAGCAGGACCCGCCAGCCGACCAAGGAGCCGAGGCCGGTGGCGGTCGCCGTCAGCATCGTGGCGCCGCCCCACAGTACGGCGGCGGCGCCATAGAGCCATCGGACGCCAACCCGATCGAGCGCAACCCCCAGCGGGATCTGAACGAGAAAATACGTCCAAAGGAACGCCGACAAAACAATGCCCATCTCTCCCGGGCCGATATTGAACTGCTTCATGAAGGTTGGCGCGACATAGGAGAGATTGACGCGGTCCGTGTAATTTATAATGATCGCAATCAGCAACAACGCGACGATGCGCCATCTTATATTTGTCATCGTCTTTTTCCCTGCGCGAGGGCTATCGAGCCGCTTCGGATACGGCTTTGATCGACGGCGATCCGTCCCCCTGGCTCGGCTTACCACGGTTGCGGACTATTGGCAGGCGGAACGCTTTTCCACCGCCTTTTTCGGTCCCGCCGATTTTACCCTAGGTTGTGATCCATGCGAGGATTCGAAGGTTGGAGGTGAACCATGCCGCCGCCGAGTCACCCTGTCTCCGCAACCTATCCGCCATCCAAACCAGAGACCCGGCTGGATCTGGACCGGATCCGATCCGCGCGCCGCGTCATTTCGCCGGTCTTCCAGAACACGCCTCAATACGCATGCCCCGCTCTCGGCGAGGCGTTGGGCTGCGAACTCATTGTGAAGCTCGAAACCGCCAATCCTGTGCGCTGTTTCAAGGGCCGGGGCACGGAGACAGTCATGGCGCGACTGTCCGACAACCCGGGCGCAAGGTCCGCCATTTGTGCGAGCGTCGGCAACCTTGGGCTGGCGCTCGCCTATAGCGGGCAAAGCCGCGGCATTGCCGTGACGGTCGTGGCCGGCGCCGGGGCCAACCGTTACAAGCTGGAACGTATCCGCGCCTCGGGCGCGACCGTCCGGATTGTCGAGGGCGACTTCGAAGAGGCTCGCCTTCAAGCCCGGCAAATCGCTGAGATCGAAGATGCGTTTCTGGTTGAGGACAGCGAAAACCTCGATACCTGCGAAGGTGCCGGAACGATCGGACTCGAACTCGTCAAGGACGCCGATCGCATAGACGCCGTGCTCATTGCGCTCGGAGGCGGGGCCATGGCGACGGGGGTGGGTCATGTGTTCAAATGCCTGGCCCCAAAGGTCGAGATCGTTTGCGTGCAACCAAGGGGCGCGCCGGCGATGGCTTTGTCGTGGAGGGCAAGATCGGTCGTCGAGACCGACCATACCGACACGATCGCCGATGGAGTTGCCGGCCGCCGCCCGATTTCGGCGGTCCTTGACGACCTGCTGGCGGTGGCCGACCACGTCCCGCTGGTGGACGAGCCCAGCATCCTTGCCGGAATGAGAAGGCTCTATCGCCACGCGGGACTTGTCGTCGAGCCGTCGGCCGCGCTCGGCGTTGCGGCGATATTGGAGGACCGAGCCCGCTACAGGGGCAAACGGGTCGTGACGATCATCTGCGGCAGCAACGTCACTCCTACCGACTTCGAGCGATGGGCAATCCAAGAGGACGACAAAAATCTGTGACGGTGGCGCGGCGGCGACTGCCGGCGATGTTTCCTTCCGACGTCGGGCGCCCGCGGGCCCGGTATAGCCGCCCGCGCGAAAAGCCAAAAAATCCGCTATCGATCGACGCCGTCAGCGGGCTCTGGTCGAGAATGAAATCCAGCTTGCGCGCTCGCTCTGGGCGGCGAGACGCCGCCCCTCCGAAATTGCTCAGATCAGCCGCATGCCCTTGAGCGAGGCGTGACCGTCGCGCCCGACGATGATGTGGTCGTGCACGGTGAGGCCGAGCGGCTTGGCGATCGCGATGATGTCGAGGGTCATCTTGACGTCCTGGGTCGACGGCGTCGGGTCGCCCGACGGGTGGTTGTGGACGAGGACGATCGCCGTCGCCGACAGTTCGAGCGCCCGCCGGATCACCTCGCGCGGGTAGACCGGCGTATGGTCGACGGTGCCCGAGCCCTGGACCTCGTCGGCGATGAGGCCGTTCTTCTTGTCGAGGAACAGGATGCGGAAGATCTCGCGCGGTCTCGAACGCCATCGACGTCCGGCAATAGTCGAGGACCTCGCTCCACGACCCCATCGGCAGCCGCTTCTTCACGGCGCCCTTGGCGAAGCGCTGCGCCGCGGCCTCGACGATCTTGAACTCGGCGATCGCCCTTGCGTCCTTGACGCCCTTGACCTCCGCCGAGGCGCTCGGGCGCGGCGGCGATCGTCTCGGCGAACGAGCCGAACTTGTCGATCAGCGCCTTGGCGAGCGGCTTGACGTCCCGCTGCGGGATCGCGTTGAAGAGAACGAGTTCGAGCAGCTCGTAATCCGCCAGCGCCGCGGCGCCGGCCTCGAGGAACCGCGTTCTCAGCCGCTCGCGATGGCCGTGGAAATGCGGCTTGTCGGCCTCGCCGGATTCCGGCGGCCGCCGGATTGTCGGGTCAAGCCGTCCAGATCCTGAACTGGCGATCGGCGGCGCACGCGTCGCGCCTTGCTCGCTCAGCTGACGGCGCCGGCGCCCTCGCCGCCGCGGGATGATCGCCCGGCGCCGTCTCGCCGGCGACCGACGTCATCGGATCGGCGCGCGATCGGCGCCGGTCGGCGAGAGCGTGAAGATCTCGCAGCCCGGTCTCGGTGACGCCGACGGTGTGCTCGTATTGCGCCGAGAGCGAGCGGTCGCGGGTCACCGCGGTCCAGCCGTCCGACAGGATCTTCACCCCGTAGCCGCCGAGGTTGATCATCGGCTCGACGGTGAAGAACATGCCGGGCTTGAGCGGCGCGCCCTCCCCTCTCCGGCCGACGTGCAGAATGTTCGGCTCGTCGTGGAACAGCCGGCCGAGGCCGTGGCCGCAGAAGTCGCGCACCACCGAGCAGCGCTCGCCCTCGGCGTAGATCTGGATGGCGTAGCCGATGTCGCCGGTGGTCGCGCCGGGCTTGATCGCGGCGATGCCGCGCATCAGCGCTTCGTAGGTGACGTCCATCAGGCGCTGCGCGCGCCGCGGCGGCTCGCCGGCGGCGAACATCCGGCTCGCGTCGCCGTGCCAGCCCTCGACGATCAAGGTCACGTCGATGTTGAGGATGTCGCCGTCGCGCAACGGCTTGTCGTCGGGCGCGCCGTGGCAGACGACATGGTTGATCGAGGTGCAGATCGACTTGCGGTAGCCGCGATAGTTGAGCGGCGCCGGATAGGCGCCGTGGTCGCGGGCGAACTCGAACACGAACTGGTCGAGGCTCGCGGTCGTGGCGCCGGGCTTGACCAGCGGCCCGAGGAGGTCGAGCGCCTCGGCCGTGAGCCGGCCCGCCTTGCGCATGCCCTCGAAGTCCTCGGGTCCATGCAACCGGATCTGCCCGTTGCGCCGCGCCGGCTTCTCGGCCGCCGGGACAAAAATCGTCGAAGTCGTCACCAGGGTTCCTTTGCGGGTTGTCGTCTCGCCAGCTACACATATGCTCTGCGCGGCGCTTCACACAAGGCGCAAAGGGCGCTTTCCCGTCCGGATCGGCCGGGAGTCGGCGCCGCCTGCGCGACGGAGGACGAACGACATGTCCGCACCCTGCGACCGTGACCGCCGCCGTCCTGGTGATCGGCGACGAAATCCTGTCCGGCCGGACCAAGGACAAGAACATCGGCTACATCGCGGAATATCTCGGCAAGCTCGGCGTCGACCTGCGCGAGGCGCGGGTCGTGCCCGACGTCGAAGAGGAGATCGTGGCGGCGCTGAACGCGCTGCGCGGCCGCTACGACTACGTGATCACCACCGGCGGCATCGGCCCGACCCACGACGACATCACCGCCGACGCGGTCGGCGCGCGCGTTCGGCGTGCCCGTCGTCGAGGACCCGCGCGCGATCGCCATCATGCTCGAGCGCTACGCGCGCCGGCCGACCTCACCCCCGCGCGGCGGCGGATGGCGCGCATGCCCGAGGGCTCGGCGCTGGTCGAGAACCCGATCTCGCGCGCGCCCGGCTTCCGGATCGGCAACGTGTTCGTGCTGGCGGGCGTGCCCTCGGTGATGCAGGCGATGCTCGATTCCGCCGTCAGGGAGATGCGGACCGGCGCCGTGATGCAGGTCGAGTCGATCGAGGCCGGCGGCGTGCCGGAGGGCCGCTACGGCGACGCGCTCGGCGCGATCGCCGAGGCCAATCCCGCCGTGTCGATCGGCTCCTATCCCGTCGTTCAAGGACGGGCGGTTCATGAACCAGATCGTGGTGCGCGGCAAGGACGCGGCGGCGGTCCGGACGGCGAGGGCGGCGGTCGAGGCGATGCTCGACGCGATCCGGGGCGACGGCAAGCCGCTCTGAGGGCGGCAGCCCCGCCGAGCGTGCCATTTTCGATTGTTTTCAGGCATTTCATAAGCTTGCGGCACCTTTCGAAGGATCGACGGGGCCGCCGCTTGATAAATAACATTACGAACTGTTAATTTGCGGTCGCGGCCGCATTCCTTGGACCGGATCGTCTCCGAAAGCTGTTGACGGCGACGGAACCCCGCTCGCGCCGCGACGGGGCGCTTGCTAAGAGACGGCCGACGCATTCGAGCCAAGGAGCCGCCGATGTCCGCCCCCCGCGATAAGGCCTTTCCGGTCTCGTGGGACCAGTTCCACCGCGACGCCCGCGCGCTCGCCTGGCGGCTCGCCGGGTCCGGGCCGTTCGACGCGCTGGTGGCGATCACCCGCGGCGGCCTGGTGCCGGCGGCGATCGTGGCGCGCGAACTCGACGTGCGGCTGATCGAGACGATCAGCATCGCCTCCTACCACGACTACAAGACCCAGGGCGGCCTCAAGGTGCTGAAGACCGATCGCGCCCGAGGTCGCAAGGCTCGACGCCGAGCGCGCGCATCCTGGTGGTCGACGACCTCGTCGACACCGGCGCGACGATGAAGGTGGTGCGCGAACTGCTGCCCAAGGCGCATGTCGCGACCGTCTACGCCAAGCCGCTCGGCCGGCCGCTGGTCGACACCTTCATCACCGAAGTGTCGCAGGACACCTGGATCTATTTCCCCTGGGACATGGGCCTCGCCTTCCAGCCGCCGATCGCCAAGGACGGGGCGCCGTGGAGACCCGTCGCCGCTCCCGCCGGACGCGGAACGTCCAGAGCGACCGCGCAACAATTTTGCGCCGGCCCTGGCCCTTCGGGTTCATCTTGCGCGAAAACTGTGAAAGAAGGCGTGTCGCGCGCGGACGTGGCGGAACAGGTAGACGCAAGGGACTTAAAATCCCTCGGCCGCAAGGCCGTGCGGGTTCGACCCCCGCCGTCCGCACCATAAATGATTTCAATAAGCTCGGCGAAAGGGGACCGCCCGCTTCGCGTTGGCCGGATGTTTCGATTTCCAATGATCGCCCGGGTTCGCCCTGTAATGGACAGGGAGAGGCGGCTTCGGTGGGCCCAAGGGTCGGGAGGCTGATCGTCGCGCCGAGCTCGATCCAGCGCGCGGACGGGTTTTCGGCGCGGCGCCGCTCGCGCACGATTTCCTCGGTCCCCTCGACGGAGCCGTCGTCTTGACCGATCGGAAGCCCTCGCATTCCCGCCCGGAGGCGCCATATCATGGCGCCATGATCGATGGCGATCGAGCAGAAACCGCGTCGGCGCGCCGAGGAGACGAGGAGCGGATTGCGTCCTCGGCCTGGATGGACGACAGTTGCGCTGCGCCGGCAAGCGAGCGGACGCAGGCGGCCGGCGCCGCGCTGGTCGCGCGCTGGCCGACCTCTTCCATCCCGCCGTCGCCGCGTGGTTCGCGGGCGCGTTTCCCGCCGCCAGCCCGGCGCAGGCGGAGGCGTGGCCGGCGATCAAGGCCGGCCGGCATACGCTGATCGCCGCGCCGACCGGCTCCGGCAAGACGCTCGCCGCCTTTCTCGCCGCGATCGACGACCTCGTCCGCCAGGGGCTCGACGGCGACGCTCGCGGACGCCGTGCAGGTCGTCTACGTCTCGCCGCTCAAGGCGCTGTCGAACGACATCCACCGCAATCTCGAGGCGCCGCTCGAAGGCATCAGGCGCGAGCTCGCGCGCGGCGGCTATCCGGATGTCGCGATCCGCACGCTGGTTCGCACCGGCGACACCCCGGCGACCGAGCGCGCCCGCATGCGCCGCAGGCCGCCGCACATCCTGGTGACGACGCCGGAGTCGCTCTACGTGCTGCTCGGCTCGGAATCCGGGCGCCAGATGCTGGCGACAGCGCGGACGGTGATCCTCGACGAGATCCACGCGGTCGCGGCGAACAAGCGCGGCGCGCATCTGGCGCTGTCGCTCGAACGCCTGTCCGCGCTCTGCGGCGACCGGCTGCAGCGCATCGGACTCTCCGCCACCCAGAATCCGATCGGCGAGGTCGCCAGCCTGCTGGTCGGCGCGGCGCCGCGACGGCGAGCCGGCGGCCGAAGTCGCGATCGTCAATTCCGGCCATCAGCGGCCGCGCGACCTCGCGATCGAGGCGCCGGACTCGCCGCTCGAAGCGGTCATGTCCAACGAGGTCTGGAGCCAGGTCTACGACCGGCTCGCGAACCTCATCCGCGCCGCACAGGACGACGCTCGTGTTCGTCAACACGCGCCGCATGAGCGAGCGCGTGGCGCGCGAGCTCGCCGACCGCCTGGGCGACGACGCGGTCGCCACCCATCACGGCAGCATGGCCAAGGAACGGCGCCTCGCGGCCGAGCAGCGGCTGAAGGCGGGCGAACTGAAAGCGATGGTCGCCACCGCTTCGCTCGAGCTCGGCATCGACATCGGCGACGTGGAACTCGTCTGCCAGATCGGCTCGCCGCGCTCGATCGCGACCTTCCTGCAGCGCGTCGGCCGCTCGGGCCACGCGATCGACGGCACGCCGAAGGGGCGGCTGTTTCCGCTGTCGCGCGACGATCTCGTCGAATGCGCCGCCCTGCTCGACAGCGTGCGACGGGGGGAGCTCGACCGGCTCACGATTCCCGCCGCAGCCGCTCGACGTGCTCGCGCAGCAGATCGTCGCCGAGGTCGCGGCGCAGGACTGGACGGAGACCGGGCTTTTCGACCGCCTGCGGCGCGCCTGGCCCTATCGGAAGCTCGACGCGCGAGGATTTCGACGCCGTCGTCCGCATCCTCGCCGAAGGCTTCGCCACCCGCGTCGGCCGGCGCGGGGCGCTCATTCACCGCGACGCGGTTCATGGGGTGCTGCGCGGCCGGCGCGGCGCGCGCACGACCGCGCTGACCTCCGGCGGCGCGATCCCCGACACCGCCGATTACCAGGTGCTGCTCGAGCCGGAAAACCACGTCATCGGCAGCGTCAACGAGGACTTCGCCGTCGAGAGCCTGTCGGGCGACGTGTTCCAGCTCGGCAACGCCTCCTATCGCATACTGCAGGGTCGAGCGCGGGACGGTCCGGGTCGAGGACGCCAAGGGTCAGCCGCCGAACCTGCCGTTCTGGCTCGGCGAGGCGCCGGGCGCGGACGGACGCGCTGTCGCGCGCCGTGTCGCGCCTGCGCGCCGAAGCCGAGGCGCGCCTGCGCGCCGATCCGTCGGGCGCCGTGCTCAAGCGCTGGCTGATCGCCGGAAATCGGCGTCGGCGAGCCCGCGGCCGAGGAGATCGCCGAATATCTCGCGGCCGGCCTGCGCGGCGCTCGGCGTCCTGCCGACCCAGGAAGTCGTCGCGCTCGAACGCTTCTTCGACGAATCGGGCGGGATGCAGCTCGTGATCCATTCGCCCTACGGCAGCCGCCTCAATCGGGCGTGGGGGCTGGCGCTGCGCAAGCGATTCTGCCGCAAGTTCAATTTCGAGCTGCAGGCGGCGGCGACCGAGGACGCCATCGTGCTGTCGCTGACGGCGGCGCACAGCTTCGCGCTCGAAGACGTCACGCGCTATCTCAACGCCAAGACCGTGCGGCCGCTGCTCGTTCAGGCGCTGCTCGACGCGCCGATGTTCGCCGCGCGTTGGCGCTGGGTGGCGGGCGTGTCGCTGGCGCTGCCGCGCTTTCGCGCCGGCAGGAAGGTTCCGCCGCAGATCCTGCGCATGCAGGCCGAGGATCTGGTCGCGGCGGTGTTCCCCGACCAGATCGCCTGCTTCGAGAACCTGACCGGCGACCGGGAGGTCCCCGACCATCCCCTCGTCAATCAGGCGGTCTCCGACTGCCTGCACGAGGCGATGGACGTCGAGGGGCTCGAACGGCTGCTCGGCCGCCTCGAATCGGGCGAGGTCCGCGCCGTCTGCCGCGACCTGACGCAGCCGTCGCCGCTCGCGCTCGAGGCGCTGTCGGCCAAGCCCTACGCCTTCCTCGACGATGCGCCGCTGGAAGAGCGCCGGACCCAGGCGGTGATGGCGCGCCGATGGCAGGACCCGCAGAAGCGCTTCCGATCTCGGCCGGCTCGATCCCGAGGCGATCGCTGCGGTCCGCGCCGAAGCGTGGCCCGACCCGGTCAACGCCGAGGAGTTGCACGACGCCCTGCTCTGGCTCGGCTTCGTGACCGAGGCCGAGGCGCGCCTCGACCCGGCCTGGGCCGGTTGGCTGCGCGCCCTCGCCGCGGATCGCCGCGCGACCCGGATCCTCGCCCCTGGGATGGCGCTCTGGGCGCCGGCGGAGCGGCTGAACCTGTTTCGCGCGCTGTGGCCGGAGGCGACGCTTTGCCCCGAAATCGACCCGCCGGCGGAGGAGGCCGGCAAGGTCTGGACCGCGGAGGAGGCGCTGGCGGCGATCCTCCGAGGCCGGTTCGAAGGGTCGGGGCCGGCCACGGCGACCGCGCTCGCTGCGTCGCTCGGGCTCCAGCCGGCGGCCGTCGCCGGCGCGCTCGCCGCGCTCGAGGCGGACGGCGCGATCCTGCGCGGCCGCTTCGATCCGGGCGTGAACGACGAGCAATGGTGCGACCGGCGGCTGCTCGCCCGCATGCACCGGCGCACCGTCAATCGACTGCGGGCGGAGATCGAGCCGGTCGCGCCGCGCGATTTCCTGCGCTTCCTGTTCGCCTGGCAGCCATGTCGACGACGACACGCGCCTCGAAGGACCTGACGCGCTGGCGCGGGTGCTTTCGATGCTGGAGGGCTTCGAGGCGCCGGCGCGGTCGTGGGAGACGGAGATCCTGTCGGCCCGGCTCAAGGGCTATCAACCGTCGTGGCTCGACGCCGCTTGCCAGGCGGGCCGGGTCGCCTGGACCCGGCTCACTCCGGCGGCGGCGCGCCCGACGGCGGCGCCCGCTCCGTTGCGCCCGTTCCCGCGACCCCGATCGCGCTCATCGACCGGCGACGCATCGCGCTCTGGACGTCGCTTGCGCCTCAGCCCGGGACGCCGAAGCTCGGCGGCCGGGCCGAGGCCGTGCTGGAGGCGCTGAGAACAACGGCGCGCTGTTCTTCGATGAGGTCGTCGACGCGACCCGGATGCTCCGCGCCGAGGTCGAGCCGGCGCTTGGCGAACTCGTCGCGCAGGGGCTCGTCACGTCCGACGGATTTGCGGGCCTGCGCGCGCTATTGACGCCGTCGAGCCAGCGAAAGCCGCATTCCGGCCTCAGGCGCCGCGGCCGGGTGCTGCCTTTCGCCATCGAGAGCGGCGGCCGCTGGGCGCTGGTGCGCCGAGTCCCGCCTGCGCGCGACGACGAAGCGCAGGCCGCCGCGGTCGAGCACGTGGCGCGGACGCTGCTCGGCCGCTACGGCGTGGTGTTCTGGCGGCTGATGGCGCGCGAGGCGGGGTGGTTGCCGCCGTGGCGCGATCTGGCGCGGGTCTATCGCCGGCTCGAGAGCCGGGGCGAGATCCGCGGCGGCCGGTTCGTCGCCGGGGTCACGGGCGAGCAATTCGCGTTGCCCGAGGCGATCGCCGCGATGCGCGAGGTCCGCCGCCGGCCCAACGACGGCCGATTTGTGTCGCTGTCGGGCGCTGATCCGCTGAACCTCGTCGGCGTGCTGACGCCCGGCGCCCGGCTCGCCGGACTGACCGCCAACCAACTCGTCTATCGCGACGGCCTGCCGGTCGCCTTCCTGTCGGGGCGCGCAGTTGAACTCGATTCCGATCTCGCCGGCGCGGACCGGTGGGAAGCCGAGCGCCGCCTCATGCGGTCGTCGGCGTCAGGACTGATCGCCGGCCTTGCCTAGAGCGGCCGTGCTCGGAGGGAGCGACATGCCCGACGCGCCGCGGTGCGGATCTGAAAAGGCGGCGACGACGGGGCCATTTAAGTTGACAAATTTAATGGACTTTATGTACGGTAGGCTGACGGACTCGTCTGTGCGCCCGGCAGGGCAAGGCTCGAGACGCGCGTCGAGCCGATCAGGAATCGACCTCAAGCAGGGGATAAGCATGACGAACAGAACTCCCACCCGCCGGGCCGCGGGCGTTGCGCTGGCGATCGTCGCCTTCGCGGCCGGATTTGGCGCGGCGACTTCGGTCCAGGCCGGGCCGGTTGTCGACAAGATCAAGCAGCACGGCGTCATCCGCGTCGGCGTCGGAACCCAGCCGGGCTTCTTTTGCGCCCGACGCCAACGGCAAGTGGCAGGGCTTCTTCATCGACTTCGGCCGGGCGCTCGCCGTGACCGTGTTCAACGACCCGGACAAGGTCGAGTTCACCAACACCTCGCCACAGCAGCGCCTTCCCGCGCTCCAGGCCGGGCAGTTCGACGTCCTGCTTTCGGGCGTGACCGAAACGATCGCTCGCTCCTTCAAGCTGAACTTCAATTTCGGCCCGGTCGTCTTCTACGACGGACAGGGCATCCTGGTGAAGAAGTCGCTCGGCGTGACCAAGGCGTCCGATCTCGACGGCGCGACGATCGGCGTGCAGAGCGGCACCACCGGCGAGCTCAACATCGCCGACTTCTTCAAGAAGGCGGGCAAGACCTACAAGCCGGTGGTGATCGAGGACACCAACACCTTCTCGCAGGCGCTGCTTTCGGGCCGCGTCGACGCGCTGACCCAGGACAGCTCCGACCTCGGCCTGCGCCGGGCGGCCTTCCCCAATCCGGACGACTACGTGCTGCTGCCCGAGCGCCTGTCGAAGGAGCCGCTCGCGCCCGCCATCCAATGGGGCGACGACCTGTGGCTCCAGATCGTCAACTGGACCGTCTACGCCACCATCCAGGCGGAGGAGTGGGGCATCACCAGCCAGAACATCGACACCTTCCTCACAAGCGACGATCCGGCGATCAAGCGCTTCCTCGGCGTCGATCCGTCGCTCGGCGAGTCGATCGGCCTCGATCCCAAATTCGCCTACAACATCATCAAGAAAGTCGGGAACTACGGCGAGATCTTCGAGCGCAATCTCGGCAAGTCGACCAAGATCGGCTTCGATCGCGGCCTGAACCGGCTCTGGACCCAGGGCGGGCTCCTCTACTCGCCGCCGTTCCGTTGAGACTCTCGGGAGCCGGCGTCGCGCCGGCTCCCTCTCCTTGATGCGAATGCGACAGCGAACAGAACCTCGATGACCGACGCCCGGGCGTTGCCGCCCTCCCGCCGACGACACCGGCTTCGCGGCGTTTCGGCGCTGGTGGGGCGATCACGCGCTGGCGCAGGCGATCGGCCTCGCCGCCGCGGCGGTCGCCGTCGCCGTTCCTGGCCTCGAACGTCGTTGCCAGCATGCGCCGGCTCGGCATGTCGCCGAGCTTCGACTACCTCACGCAGCCGGCGAATTTCGACATCTCGGAATCGCTGATCGTCTATCGCGCCGGCGACCCCTACAGCCGCGCGATCCTCGTCGGCCTTCTCAACACCCTCAAACTCGCTGTGTCCGGCTGCGCGCTGGCCACCGCTCCTCGGCGTGAGCGCTCGGCCTGATGCGCGCCGCCGGCAATCCGCTGCTCGCGCAGGCTGGTGGACGACTTATGTCGAAATTGTCCGCAACACGCCGCTGGTGCTGCAGCTGTTCTTCTGGATCGCGCTCACGCACGCGCTGCCGCCGGTTCGGCAGGCGCTGGAGCCGCTGCCCTTCGCCTATCTCTCGGTGCGCGGCGTCTTTCTGCCCTGGCTCACGGTCGATGGCGGCGCGATCTGGCCGATCGTCGCCTTTCTCGTCCTGCTCGCGCTGGTCGTTCACGCGATCCACAAGCGCCTGGGACGGCCGCTCACGGCGCCCGAATGGCTCGGCGTCCTCTCGACCGCCGTCATTGTCCCGGCCGCCTGGATCCTCGTCGAAGGCGTCCGGGTGACGGTCGATCTGCCCGTCCTCAAGGGCTTCAACATCGTCGGCGGCATCAGCCTCACGCCCGAGTTCGCGGCGATGCTGGTCGGGCTCGCCGTCTACTACGCGGCCAACATCGCCGAGATCGTGCGCAGCGGCCTGCAATCCGTCACCCACGGGCAATGGGAAGCGGGGCGCGCGCTCGGGCTCCATCGCACCCGCGTGCTTCAACTCGTCGTCCTGCCGCAGGCCATGCGGGTGATTACCCCGCTGATGACCTCGACCTATCTCGACCTGACCAAGGACACGACGCTCGGCGTCCTGATCGGGTTCACCGAGGTCACCGCCGTGATCAAGACGAGCGCCAACAACACCGGCAACGCGGTCGAGACGATCCTTGTGCTGGTCGCGGTGTTTCTCTCGATCAGCCTGCCCGTCTCGGCGGCGATCAACGCCTACAACCGGATGCTCGCGCGCCGCGGAGTGGTCACGTCATGACCATTCTGCTCGAGGGCGCGCAACTGGCGCAGCCAAAGACGGAGCGGTGGCGGGTGGCCGCGGCCGATCTCTTCTCCTCGCCGGTCAACGCCGTGGTGACCGTCGTCGTCGCCGGCGTGATCGCCGCCGCGCTTTGGCAGTTCGCCCGTTGGGCTGTTGTTCGATGCGGCGTGGTCGGGCGGACCGGAAGCCTGCCGCGCGCGCAGCGGCGCCTGCTGGCCGTTCGTCCGCAGCAACGCCCAGCTGATGCTGTTCGGGGTCTACCCGCAGGACCTGTTGTGGCGGCCGACCGTGAGCCTCTTTTTGATGGCCGGGGTGATCGTGGCGAGCATGATTCCGCGCCTGTGGAGCGCGGCGCTCGCGCTCGCGTGGGTTGCGGTGCCGGCGGCCGTCTGCATCCTGCTTTCCGGCGCGCTCTTCGGCCGCCCGGTGTCGACCAACGAATGGGGCGGCCTGCCCCTCACGCTGCTCGTCTGGATGATCGCCTTCGCCGGCGCCTTCGTCGTCGCCGTGCCGCTCGCGCTGGCGCGGCGCTCGACAATGGGCGGCCTGCGCACCGCGGCGATCGTCGTGATCGAACTCGTGCGCGGCGTGCCGATGCTGGTTGCGCTCTACGTCAGCCGGTTCATCGTGCCGATGATGGCGCCGGGGCTCGATGTGAACCTGTTCGTCAGCGTGGAGACGGCGCTGATCCTGTTCGTCGCCTCCTATCTCGCCGAGATCGTCCGCGCGGGCCTGCAGGCGCTGCCGCGCGGCCAGACGGAGGCCGCGCAGCGCGCTCGGCTTGAGCTACTGGCGCACGACGCAGCTCGTACTGCTGCCGCAGGCGCTGCGGGCGGTGATTCCGGCGCTGGTCAATCTCGGCATCGGCGTTCTGCTCAGCACGCCGCTCGTCGCGGTGATCGGCATGACCGATTTCCTCAGCGCCGTGCGCGAGGCGGCGAGCCACGAGCAGGACTGGCCCGGCTGCTACACGACCGCCTATTTCGTCGCCGGGCTCGTCTTCTTCTCCATCTGTTTCATCGCGTCGCGCTACAGCCGATGGCTGGAGCGGCGCTTGCGCGCGGCCGGCCATGGCTGAACAAACCTCCCCGTTTCCTCCGGTCAAGAACCGTCCTGAAACGGCAGGCGAGAGTCCGAGATCGCGCGCGGCCAACACGCCGGCGATCGAGTTCGTCGGCGTCGACAAGTGGTACGGCGCGTTTCAGGTCCTGCGCGACATTCGCCTCGCAATCGATCCCGGCGAGCGGGTGGTCGTGTGCGGGCCGTCGGGCTCCGGCAAGTCGACGCTGATCCGCTGCGTCAACCGCCTTGAGGAGCACCAGAAGGGCGCGATCCGGGTCAACGGCGTCGAACTGACCGCCTCGCTCAAGCAGATCGACCGGGTCCGGCGCGAGGTCGGCATGGTGTTTCAGCAGTTCAACCTGTTTCCTCATCTGACCGTGCTGGAGAATTGCGCGCTGGCCCCGGTCTGGGCCGAGGGCGTGAAGCGCCGGGAGGCGGAGGAGCGCGCGCACGCGCTGCTCGCCAAGGTGAAGATCGCCGATCAGGCGCACAAATACCCGTCCCAGCTGTCCGGCGGCCAGCAGCAGCGCGTCGCGATCGCCCGGGCGCTCTGCATGAATCCGAAGATCATGCTGTTCGACGAACCGACCTCGGCGCTCGACCCGGAGATGGTCAAGGAAGTGCTGGACACGATGACCGCGCTGGCGGGCGAAGGCATGACGATGATCGTCGTCACCCACGAGATGGGCTTTGCCCGGCGGGTCGCGGACAAGGTCGTGTTCATGGACAACGGCGAGATCGTCGAGGCCGGCGATCCGGAGGAATTCTTCACCGCCCCCAGACAGGAGCGCGCCCGGCAGTTCCTCAGTCAGCTCCTGCGCTGACGACGTCGCGGCTTTCTTCGGGAGTCAGCGGCGTATCAATTCCTCATGACGCTGCCTCGGGCAGGTAATTCAGATATTTGTCGAGGGTGATCGGATAGTCCCGGACGCGAACGCCGGTCGCGTTATAGACGGCGTTCGCGATCGCCGCAGCAACTCCGCACAAGCCCAGTTCGCCAATGCCCTTCGCCTTCATCGGCGAGGAGATCGGGTCCGTTTCATCGAGGAAGATGACGTCCTGATGGGGAATGTCGGCGTGGACGGGAACTTCATACCCAGCGAGATCGTGGTTGACGAAGAAGCCGATCCGCTTGTCGACCACGAGCGCTTCCATCAGCGCCGCGCCGACCCCCATGGTCATCGCCCCGATCACCTGGCTGCGTGCGGTTTTGGGGTTGAGAATCCGACCCGAGGCGCAGACGGCGAGCATGCGGCGGACGCGGGTCTGGCCGGTCGCCGAGTCGACCGCGACCTCGACGAAATGCGCGGCGAAGGTGGATTCCTGATATTTCTTGTCGAGGTCGCCATATTCGATGGCGTCCTCGGCCGTGAGGTCGCCGTCCAACGCGGCGTCAGCGAGCGGAAGGCTGCGGCCGCCGGACATGACCTGGCCATCGGCGAACGCGACGTCGGCGGAGTCGAACCCGAGCTTGCCCGCGACGGCGTCGCGCAGCTTGACGCAGGCGGCGTAGACGCCGGATGTCGAGTTGTTGGCGCCGAACTGGCCTCCCGATCCCGACGAAACGGGAAAATTGGAGTCGCCAAGCCGGACCGCAACCTTGTGCAGCGGCAGGCCCATCATCTCCGCCGCGGTTTGGGCGATGATCGTGTACGAGCCCGTGCCGATGTCGGTCATATCCGTCTCGACCGTGACGACCCCGCGATTGTCGAGCCGCACCCGCGCGCCGGACTTGGTCAGGAGGTTGTTGCGAAAACCGATCGCGAGCCCGTGGCCGATCAACTGGCGTCCCTCGCGGGTCGCTCCGGGCTTCGGATTGCGCCTGTCCCAGCCGAAACGTTCAGCGCCCAGGCGCGCGCATTCGACGAGCCGCCGCCTGGAGAACGGCCGCTCCGGCCGCTCGGGATCAACCTGGGTGTCGTTGAGGATGCGGAATTCGAGCGGATCGATCCCGAGTTTTTCCGCCATCTCGTCCATGGCGATCTCGAGCGCCATCAGCCCCGGCGCTTCGCCCGGCGCGCGCATGGCGTTGCCCTCGGGAAGGTCGAGCGCCGCGAGCCTGAGCCCGGTCATGCGGTTCGCGCCGGCGTAGAGGAGCCGGGTCTGGCCGATGGCGTTTTCCGGTTTGCCTCCCTCGAGGTTGCCCGACCAGCTTTCGTGACCGATGGCGGTGATCTTCCCGTCCGCGCTCGCGCCGATGCGGATGCGCTGGATGGTCGCGGGTCGATGGGTCGTATTGTTGAAGACCAATGGCCGCGGCAGCGTCACTTTGACCGGCCGCTGAACCGCGCGCGCGCCCAGCGCCGCCAGCACGGCGTCGGTGCGCAGAAAGAGTTTGCTGCCGAAGCCGCCGCCGAGGAAGGGCGACACGAGCCGCACTTTCTCTTTCGGCATGCCGAGCGTCGTCGCGAGATCGGTTCTCCCCCGGTCGATCAGCTGGTTCGACGTCCAGACCGTGAGCCGGTCGCCGTTCCATATGGCGGTCGAGGCGTGCGGCTCCATCATCGCGTGAGAGTGATCGGGCGTAACGTAGGTTTCGTCGAGGCGAACCGGGGCCGCCGCGAACGCCGCCTCGAAATCGCCGGTCGCGCTTTCCGGCCTGCCCGATTTGGGTACGACAGCCGAATCCTTTGCAGAAGCGAGATCGAAGGCGCCCGCGGCGGGGTCATACGCGACCTTGACCAGGGCCGCCGCCGCGCGCGCCTGCTCGAAGGACTCGGCGACGACGAGCGCAATCGCCTGATGATAATGCGCGACGTCCGGGCCTCCGAGCAACGGGGCCGCGTTCGTCGCGCCCTTGCCGAGCTTGCCCGCGTTCTCCGCCGTCACAACGGCGAGCACGCCCGGCAGGGCTTTGGCGGCGGTCGCGTCGATCGAGCGAATTCGGCCCTTCGCGATGGCCGCGCCGACGACATAGCCATAGGCCGCGTTCGGCGCGACGTCGTAGCGTTCATAGGCGTAAGGCGCGCGGCCGGTCGTCTTCAGCGGTCCGTCGATCCGGTCGGTCGGTTGTCCGACGATCCTGAGCTGATCGATTGGATTCGTGGTTGCGGGCGCGTCGAATTTCATGGCTCGGCCCTCGCGTCGCTGAGAATGGCGCCGAGCGTCCGCTCGGCCAACTGCACCTTGAACGCGTTTTCGTCAGTCGGTTTCGCCTCGGCGAAAAGCCTGCGCGTAACGGCTTTTGACCCGCGCGGCAGGTCGGCTTCCGCGGCCTCGTCGCGCCAGGGCTTTGGCGCCACGCCGCCGAGCGCGACGCGACCGGTCCCGTCGGGATGGACGATCGCAGCCACGGAGACGAGCGCGAAAGCATAGGACGCTCGGTCTCGCACCTTCTGGTAGACCTGCTTCCCGCCGACCGGTTTCGGCAGAACGACGCTGGTGATCAGTTCGCCGGGCTCAAGCGCCGTCTCGAGCTGCGGCGTATCGCCGGGAAGGCGGTGAAAGTCGGCGATGGGGATGGCGCGCTCGCTTCCGTCCGATTGGACCGTCTCGACTTTGGCGTCGAGGGCCCGCATCGCGACCGCCATGTCGCTCGGGTGCGTTGCGATGCAGGTCTCGCTTCCGCCGACGACGGCGAGCGAACGGGTATAGCCGCCGATCGCCGAGCAGCCGCTGCCGGGCTGGCGCTTGTTGCAAGGCTGGTTCGGGTCATAGAAATACGGGCAACGCGTGCGCTGGAGGAGGTTGCCCGCGGTGGTCGCCTTGTTGCGCAACTGCCCTGAGGCGCCGGCGAGCAGCGCGCGCGACAGTAGCGGATAATGCTTTCGTACGGCCCCGTCCGCGGCGAGGTCGGTATTGCGCACCAGCGCTCCGATCCTCAAGCCGCCGTCCGCGGTGGGTTCGATCCTGTCCAGCGCCAGACCATTGACGTCGATGAGATGGGTCGGCGTCTCGATCTCGAGCTTCATCAGGTCGAGGAGGTTCGTGCCGCCGGCGATGAACTTCGCGCCTTCCGTCCGGCCCGCGACAGCGGCCTCGCGAACGTTCCGCGCGCGTTGGTAGGTGAAGGGCTTCATGCCTTCCTCCCGGCGACCTCTTGGATCGCTTCCATGATGTTGGAATAGGCGCCGCAGCGGCAGATGTTGCCGCTCATCCGCTCGCGATATTCGGCGAGGCTCGCTTCAGGAGACGCCGTCAGGTCGTCGGTGACGAGGCTTGGGACGCCAGCCTCGATCTCCTTCAGCATGGCGACCGAGGAGCAGATCTGACCGGGGGTGCAATATCCGCATTGATATCCATCATGCTTGATGAAGGCGGCCTGCATCGGGTGCAGGCTTTCGGGCGAACCCAGTCCTTCGATGGTCGTGACGCTGTCGCCTTCATGCATCACGGCCAGCGTGAGGCAGGAATTGATCCGACGCCCGTTGACCGTCACCGTGCAGGCGCCGCACTGCCCGTGGTCGCAGCCCTTTTTCGTGCCGGTGAGGTGAAGGTGCTCGCGGAGCGCGTCGAGCAGGGTCGTCCGCGTGTCGACCCTCAGCGAGCGCGGCTCGCCGTTCACCGAGAAGGCGACCGTGGGAAAGAAGTTTTCCGGCCATGCGGTCGTCGAGGCCGCCGGATCGTCGAGCGCGAGCGCCGGCGCGGCGCGGGCTGCAATCGCCGCGGCGCCGACGATCATCAGGTCGCGGCGGGTGACCTTGAAAGAGTCGGAACTGCGCATGGTAATTGCTCCGATCACTCGTATTTTGCGAAAGTATTCGGGGCCGGCGTCATGGCCACGGGCCCGAAACACAAACAGAATAGTCCGGATTGAGTTCCGCTGCACTTCACATTTCCGCGCGCGAGCTTTGGGCCGTTTACGACCGCTCCCGCACGCGGCGGGTCAAGCAAGAGCGCGCCGGTGTCTCATCCAACTTTCCGGGTGGGCGAGCGGGGCGCCAAGGGCGCAGCCCCGGCCCAAGCGCAGACCGCCCGGGACGAGGCTTGTTCTTTCGTCAGTTGAGGCTGCGGGCCGAGCGCAATTCTTGCGGGCGCTCGACCGGCAGGCGATCTCCCGCGCCGGGCGCGACGCCCGCGTTGCTGGCGGATTTCTCCAGCCGGACGGGCCGGCCGGTCGGGAGCGGTGATCCGCCTTGGCGGGGCCTGCGAAGCCGACGCGGCTCAGCCCGATCACGATTTTGACGCGGGCCTCCGCATTCGGCGGTATTGGGCCACGACGATGAGCGCCACGAACAGGGTCTGCAGGAAGGCGTGGGGGAGTTCGATCATGGCGTCTCGCCCTGCCTGCGCGCCCAGCCCCAGGCGAGGTAGGCGATCGTGGCGACGGCGCTGACGACGCCGTAGGAAACAAGAAGCGGCTGGACCATCGTCACCTCTCTATGTGCTCAACTTGGCCGGAGCCCGTCTTGCGCTCCGTTCCGAGCGATCATGACGAATAGTTTTGATCATCTGTTTAAGGAAATGCGTATGATCGTGAATATCGACGATGACAATAGGTCAAGAAGGCCGATACGACTCGTATTTTACTATAATTTTAGATGACGTAACGTAATCCATATTTCGAGGCGGGATCGGTTTAGGGCAATCTCCCGCCCCTCGCCGATTCTCAACGCACGGGAAGCCTAGACTAGCCGCCGCCTGCAGAGTCCTCAACCGGGGCCCTTTTCGCGGTTGAAGACGTCGATGCCCGGCAAAGCGCGGGAGGTCAGGGCGGCGTCGGCCCGCGGTATGATAGGTAGGCGGCCGATGCGGCTCACCAGGACCCTCGCTCGTGACGACTTTCGTGAACCCGCCGCCGAAAACCAGGCTCGCCGTCCCGCGACCGCGCGACGACGCGCGCCAGACGCCCCGCCGCCTGACGACCCCGCAGGCGCTGCTCGGCGCCGGCCTCGCCGCGCCCGAGCGGCTCGCCGAACTCGAGGCGGTCGCCGCGCGCTACGCCGTCGGCCTGACGCCGGCGCTGCTCCGGCTGATCGACACGAACGACCCAAGCGACCCGATCGCGCGCCAGTTCGTCCCCGACCGGCGCGAGCTTCAGCGCGATCCGGCCGAGCGCGACGATCCGATCGGCGACGACGCGAAGAGTCCGATCGAGGGGCTCGTCCACCGCTATCCCGACCGGGTGCTGATCAAGCTCGTCGCGGTCTGCGCCGTCTATTGCCGCTTCTGCTTCCGCCGCGAGCGTGTCGGGCCCGGCTCCGGTCGGCTCGGCGCGGAGGCGTTCGCCGCGGCGCTCGACTATGTGCGCGCGCGCCCGGCGATCTGGGAAGTGATTCTGACCGGGGGCGATCCGCTGACCTTGTCGTCGCGCCGGATCGCCGAGGCGACGCGAAGCAATCGCCGCCATCGATCACGTCAAGACCTTGCGCTGGCACACCCGCCTGCCGGTCGCGGCGCCCGAGCGCGTCACGCCGTCGATGGCGCGCGCGCTCGACGCCGGCGGCAAGACGGTGGTCGTCGCCGTCCACGCCAACCATCCGCGCGAGCTGACCGCCGAGGCGCGCGCCGCCTGCCGGCGCCTCGCCGATCGGGGAATCCTCCTCGTCAGCCAGACGGTGCTATTGAAAGGCGTCAACGACGATGTCGAGGTTCTCGACGCCCTGATGCGCGCGTTCCTCGAAGCGAGGATCAAGCCTTATTACCTGCACCACGCCGACCTTGCGCCGGGCACTGCGCACTGGCGGACCTCGATCGCCGCGGGCCAGGCGCTGATGCGGGCGTTGCGCGCCCGCCTCTCGGGCCTCGCCGTGCCGAGCTACGTGCTCGACATCCCCGGCGGCCACGGCAAGGTCCCGATCGGGCCGGACTCGCTCCAACCGGACGGGGCCGGCGGCTGGCGGGTCGTCGACCCAAACGGAATAGAGCGCGCCTACCGGGATCGCCTGTCCGAATGACCGCTCATGCGGATGCGTTCATGTCCGCGTGTGCTGGGTCGCGGCCGCCGCGCCATGGGCCGGCCCCATGGTTCCGGGCGCCAGCACCGCGTAGCTCAGCACGTAGGCGGTCACCGCCACCATCACCGTGGTGACGATCAGGGTCGCGACAAATCTGAGCCTGCTTTCCGAACCCGCGGGGCTGACGTCCGCCCAGGTTGTCTCTTACTCCGTTCATGGCCAGCTTCCCCTTCCGAGCCAAGGCCCGCCCGGGACCGTACCCCGGCGGCATTAACCCATCGCTAGCGCTAGGTCGGAGCGGCCGCTGTGAGCGCGCTCACACGCGTCACATCGGCGGTCGCGGACCGCCTGTCGTCAGGCGTGAACCGGGAGGACGGGGTCAGCCGAAACCCACTCCGGTTCCGCCCGGCTGCAGGCGGATCAGGCGCGAATCCTCCACCGCCGCCTGACGATGCTTGACCGCCTCGCGGTAGACGGGATCGCGCAGCATCGCCACGAAGGCGGCGACGGCCGGATACTGGGCGATGAAGCAGAGATCCCAGCGCTCCGCCTCGGGGCCGATCAGCATGAGTTCGAACTTGCCGCGCCAGACGATCTCGCCGCCGAGCCCGGCGAACACCGGCTCGCTCTCCCGGCCGTAGGCCGCATAGGCTTCGGCCCCGGTCGCCACGCGCCCATCCGGATAAGCGGCCCGCTCGCGCAGCCGCACCAGGTTCAGCATGTGGATAGGGCCGGCGCGGTCATTGGCGCGGAAGGCGGCGAATGTCTCCTTGGTCGGATCGACGAAGCCAGTCATAAGGTCCCTCCCTGAAAATCGCGCCGCGAGCTTAGCGACTTTGCGAGGCGCGGGAAGGGCCGTCGCCCCTATAGACGGCGCTTCGTAGAGGCGCGAAACGAAACGCGTCTGCCGTCAACGATATGCGGGATCGACCTCGTCCCCCTTCGGGGGCTTGGCGTAAAAGGTGTTCAGAACCGTCATCCGCGGCTTGCTGTTGTCGAGCGCGATGGTGTCGCGGCCGTGCCAGCTCGTGTGCAGCAGATTGTGAGCCGGGTGGATGACGACGAAGGCGAAGCCGGTGTTGGGCAGGAAATCGGCCGTCTTGACCTTGACGAGGCCGTAGGACTTCCAGGCGAACACGCCCATCGGCGACACCTTGTAGACCGTGGTGCCGAGTTCGCGCTGGCTCGCGTCCTCGGGGCAGTAGATCAGCATCGTCAGCACCTTGCGGCGCGTGTCGGGGTGCGGCTTGATGCTGTAGCCGTCGAAGTCGGCATAGAGCACCGGCTGCGGAAACATCGGCAGGGGCCAGCCCTCGCCGCTGCCCTTCGCCCGAATCCTCAAGCCCATCTCGAGGCGCTCGCGCAGGGCGTCCTGGATGGCCTCGGCCGAAATCGCATCGCCGACCGTTCTCCAGAGCTCGGTGCGCTCGGGGTCGCCGGCTTCGACCCTTCGGTCCCACAGCGTGTACTGCTTGCGCGTGCGCGCGCCGTTGAGGTCGACGTAGCGGTCGAGGTCGGGCCAGCTCGAAATCAGCCGCCGGTAGAGGGCGTCGGGAAAGAAGTGTTGGAAAGTCAGGTGCGGAAAGGGCTTCTCGGTCACCGTTCCGGCAAGGATCGAACGCACGCCGTGGCTGACGATCTCGTCAGCCAGTGTTTCGGAAACGACGGAGTCTGCGAGCATGGATTCGGCGCCTCGAGTGAGACCGGAGCGCGGGCCGGCCTCTGCGCCCGCTCTGAGGGTTCGAGCGGGAAACTATACAATTCCGCGCTGCGATCCAAGCCTGTCGACGGACAGCCCGTCGACGGAAAGCCTGTTCGAAGTCCTGGCGGCCCCGCGCCGGTTTCTCAAAGCCGGCGCGCGACGAACTTGACGATATCGATCATGACGTCCGCCGAGGCCTGGTCGAGCGACGCCACGACCGAGGCGGCGCCGGTCGAGGGCGCCGGGGCGCGCGCCGAAAAGATCGCGACGTCGACGATGCGCCCGCTGGTAAGCGCGACGATCTTGGCGGCGACCTCGACATGGGCCTCCGAGGTCGTCGAATCGAGCTCGAAAGCGCGGATGTCGAGAGCGAGTTCGTACTCGGCGGTCGCGGCGCCGCCGTCGATCGAGCGGGCGAGACCGGCGTTCTGGAAAGACTCGATCAGCCGGGCGCGGAACAGCGACGTGAGCTGTTGAGGCCATCGCCCGCCGGGCAGGAGCGCGAGCGTGATGCCGCTGCGCACGAGAATGCGGTCGCTGTCGAGATCGAGGGTCGCGACCGGGTCGGCGATGCGGAACTGGGCATGAAGCGGGCGTCCGCCGGCGGCTGCGCAGCGGTCAGGTCATAGACGGTTGACGGCGCGGAAGCGCAAGCCGCGAGCAAGAAGGCCAGCGACGCCGCGAACAACCGCCCGAAGAACCGCCGCCTGACCCCCAACCGCGCCCCCTCTGAATTCATCAGTCGCCGCCGTGATATTCCGGCAGCGAAGGCTTCGCGCCGAAGATGATCTGGCTTGGATTGCGTTCGAACGAGCGCGCCACCCGGTCGATATCGTCCAGCACCCGCTGGCCCTGAATGGCGAGCGCCTCGTACTGCCGAAGCCCGGAGTTGCTGAATCGGGTGAGCCCGGTCGAGATTTCCTTCACCCGCACGTCGACGTCGTCGGCGAGCTTCTTGATCGACTGCGCGGCGTCGCCGACCTGACTGAGCGCGCCCTTGGTTTCCGGCGAGCCCAGAAAGTTCTGGGCGCTCGCGATCAGCCCGTCGAGCTTGTCGGCGGAATCGTTGAGCTTGGCGGAAATCTCCGCGGCGTTCTTGAGCGTCGCGTCGATGTTGACCCGGTTATCCCGGACCGTGCCCGCGACGTCGCTCGCCGAACTGATGATCTGGGAGATCTTGTCCGGATCGATCGCCTTGGCGATCGCGTCGAGGTCGGAGATCGCCGCGTCGAGCTTGGCCGACGATTCGTTCAGGCTCTTGATGAACGCCGCGCCATCGCGCAGCACCGCCTGGGTGTCGTCCGAACTGTTGGCGAGCGCCTTCGAGAAGGTCTGGGCGTTGGCGATAACCTCGTTCACTTTCGCCGAATCGATCGACTTGATCAGCGTGTCGGCGTCCTGAGAGAGAACCTGCGCCTGTTTGGCCAGCGGGCCGATGGTCTTGCCGAGGTCGGCGATGCTCGCCAGCGCCTCGTCGACCCGGCCGGCGTTGTGGGCGAGCGCCATCGAGAACACCTGCGCGTTGTCCACCGTCTGATGAATGCCCGTCGCATTGTCGACCAGGAGCTTGTTGGCGAGGTCGAGCACATAGCCCGCCTTGGTCTGCAGGTCGGCGAGCGTGGCGGTCGGCAGCGACGGGATGACGGGCGGGTTTCCGGTCAGCTCGGCCGCGCCCTTCTCCTCGCCGCCGATCAGCGCGACGACGCCCGTGCCGGTCAGCCCCGTCGTCTCGAGCCTGGCCTTGGTGTTGGCGTTGATCGGCGCGCTCGCGTTGGTCACGTCGATATCGGCGATCACCTGGCTCGGATTGCCCTTCACGAAGCCGAGATTGGTGACCTCGCCGACCTTGAGGCCGTTGAACAGCACGTTGGAGCCGGTGGAGAGGCCGGAAACCGAGCCGTTGAAGACGACCTGATAATGCCTGTGCCCGCCGCTCGTCCCATAGCCGACGATCCACATGAGGAACAGGAAGGCGCCGATCACCGCCGCGAGGGTGAAGGCGCCGATCAAGACGAAATTTGCCCGCGTCTCCATCTCGCGTCCTGCGCCTTACGATTGGTGAGGCGCAGGCGACGATGCGGCCTTCGCCCCGGCCCGCACCAGTCCCCGTTTGCCGTGAAAATAGGCTTTGAGCCATGGATCGTCGGATTGCAAGAGTTCTTCGATTTTTCCGACGGCGATGACTTTGCCATGGCCGAGCACCGCAACCCGGTCGCAGATGGCGAAAAGGCTGTCGAGGTCGTGGGTCACCATGAAGACGGTGAGGCCCAGCGTCTTCTGCAGCGTGCCGATGAGATCGTCGAAATCGCCGGCCGAGATCGGATCGAGCCCCGACGTCGGCTCGTCGAGGAAGACGATTTCGGGATCGAGCGCCAGCGCGCGCGCCAGCCCGACGCGTTTCGTCATGCCGCCGGAGAGTTCGGAAGGGTATTTGTCGGCGGCGTCCTGCGGCAGGCCGACCAGCCCCAGCTTCTGCGCCGTCAGGCCGTCCATCATCTCCTGGCTGAAGCTGGAGATGCTCCCGCATCGGCGCCTCGATATTCTGCCGCACCGTGAGGCTCGAGAACAGCGCGCCCTCCTGGAACAGCACGCCCCAGCGCTCGCCGATCAGCAGACGTTCCTGGTGCGACAGGGTGTCGAGGTTGTGCCCGAACACCTCGATCGTCCCGGCCCGCTTGTGAACGAGCCCGAGAATTGTCCGCGTGAGGACCGACTTGCCGGCCCCCGACGCGCCGACGAAGCCGAGCACCTCGCCGCGGTAGAGGTCGAGATCGAGCCCGTCCATCACGAGCCGGTCGCCGAAGCCGACCTCGAGCCCGCGGACGCTGATGATCACCTCCCGTTCGGAGCCGGCGGGCGGAAGGTTGGTCAATAGTCCACCGCGGAAAAGAACATTGCGAACAGCCCGTCCATGACGATGACCATGAAGATCGACTTGACCACGGAGGCGGTCACATTGCGGCCGAGCGACTCCGCCGAGCCGCGCACCTCCATGCCCTCGACGCCGGCGATGACGCCGATCGTGGCGGCCATGAACGGCGCCTTGATCAGCCCGACCGCGAAGGTGTTGGTCGTGATGGCGTTGTGCAGCCGGGTAATGAACACCACCGGCGTCATGCCGGCGTAGAGCCAGCTTACGATGAGGCCGCCGCCGAGTCTGCGCCATGTCGGCGACGACGGTCAGCAACGGAAGCGCGATCACCAGCGCCACCATCCGCGGCATGATCAGGACCTCGAGCGGGTCGAGCGCCATCACCCGGAGAGCGTCGATCTCCTCGCGCATGGCCATCGAGCCGATCTCCGCCGTGATGGCCGAGCCGGTGCGGCCGGCGATCATGATGGCGGTCATAAGCAGCGCGAGTTCGCGCAGGCCCAGCACGCCGACGAGATTGACGGCGTAGGGCCCCGCGCCGAACTGGCGCGAGCTGGAAGATTCCCTGCTGGGTGACGATCGCGCCGACCAGAAAGTTGATCAGCGCGATGATCGGCACGCTTCGCAGCGAGTACATCTCGAGATGGTAGGCCATCGCCGTCCACCGCCAGCGCATCGGAAAAGGCAGGAGGCGGATGGTCATCGCGACCAGCTCGCCGAGGAAGCTCACGCCCTCGGCGAGGTCGTGGCCCGCGGTCACGACCGATTCGCCGACCGCGGCTCAGAAGGGAGACCGCGGACGGCACGTGCGTCGGCTTTCGCAGCTCGATCGGCTTGTAGCCGGCTTCCTTGAGCAGTTGCGCATATTCCGGCCGCGCGCCGCGATAGTCGGCGGCGACGCCCCGACTCGGCGAGCTCGGCGCGCGCCCGGTCGATCGCCCAGGCGCCGGCGGTGTCCATGCGGTCGACGGCGGCCAGATCGAGGATCGCGTCGGCGGCCGGCTGCGCCGGCTCGGCGAGCGAGTCCGCCTGCGCCTCGAGCTCCGCGCTGTGGGCGACGGTCCAGTCGCCGGCCAGACGTCAGGACCAGCCCGTCGGCGCCGGCTTCTCGGGTGACGGTAGGCGCAACGGACAACAGGCGCTCCGATCAACGCTAATCCGACGCCGTTATAGCCTAGACCTCGCCCCTGTCGAGGCGGGGCCATGGGCCGCCGGGGGACGTCTTGCCGCGCCGAGTCGGGATCCAAGCGATCAGGTCACAAACAAAGCGGGTACGAATTGGCGCCGCGCGCGGAAGGACTCCGAATCGCCGGAGAAAGCGAGTTGAATTTTGTCGCAGGCGCGTGGCCGGCGTTACGGTTTCCGAGCCGCCCCAAAGCGGGACCGCGCGACCCGGCCGTGGACAAACCGGGGAGGAAAGGGAATTGCGCGAATCGCCGCCGACCGCCGGGAAAGGCAAGCGACGATCGCCAGGATATGGGCCGGAATCGTCAAGAAAGAGTTACCGGGCCCTGCAACAGGAGAAGGCGGCGTTTGCCCCGCGGCGGGACCGAGGGGAAGGAAGCCGGGACAAAGGGGGACGGAATTGGGGACCCCCGTTTCCAGACGGCAAGGGCCGTCCTGGCAAGCCCTGAATGACGACGGGCGGGCTGCGCCGTTGGCATGGTTGATCGGATGCAGCGCGCGAGCGCACACGCCGCCCAGGATCGGGACTGAGGGGAGGAAACGCGGCACAAAACCGCGCCGGAATCGGCGACGCGGCGAAGCCGGCAGACGGCGGAGCGAAAGGCAAGCGCGAAACCGCCGATGCGGCAAGATGCCGTCACCGCACGGTTAACCGGCCTCACCTGGACGTAGACGCCGGTCAGCGACCCGCGGCTATGAGGCGCCCGCCCTCTCACCACTTCTGATGGACGTGAGGCTTGATGTCCTCTTCGTAGATCGCTCTTCAGCGTCGCCATGTCGGCGTCGGACAGCGCGGGCTGCTCCGCGGCGCGGGCGTTGGCGCGGGCCTGGGCGGCGTTTTTGGCGCCGGGGATCGCGACCGTCACCGCGTCGAACATCAGGATCCAGCGCAAGGCGAGTTGCGCCATGGTCGCGTCGCCCCTGACCAGCGGCCGGATGCGCTCGACCGCCTTGAGCCCGACCTCATAGGGCACGCCGGAGAAGGTTTCGCCGACATCGAACGCCTCGCCGTGCCGGTTGAATTTTCGGTGGTCGCTATCCGCGAAAGCCGGAATCGGCCTTGAGCTTGCCGGTGAGCAGGCCGCTCGCCAGCGGCACGCGCGCGATCACCGCGATCTCCCGCGCCTTCGCCGACCTCGAAGAACAGGCCCGCGGGCCGCTGCCTGAAGATGTTGAAAATGATCTGGACGCTGACCACGCCCGGATATTCGATCGCCTTCAGCGCCTCCTCGATCCGTTCGACGCTGACGCCGTAGTCGCGGATCTTGCCGGCAGCCTTCAGCCGGTCGAGCGCGTCGAACGCCTCCGGATGGTAATAGAGGTCGGTCGGCGGGCAGTGGAGCTGGACGAGGTCGAGCGTCTCGACCTCGAGGTTTTTCAGACTTCGCTCGATCCAGCCGCTCAGGTTGTCGTAACTGTAGCCGGCGACCGTCTGCTGCGGCAGGCGGCGCCCGGCCTTGGTCGCGACAAACACATCGGCGTTCGGGCGCGCTTTCAGGACCTTGGCGACGAGCCGTTCCGAGCGGCCGTCGCCATAGACGTCGGCGGTGTCGATGAAGGTGACGCCGGCGTCCAGCGCGGCGTTGAGCGCCGCGACCGCGTCGGCTTCCTCGACCTCGCCCCAGCTTCCGCCGATCGCCCAGGCGCCGAAGCCGATCTCGCCGACGCGCCGTCCCGTCCGTCCGAATTTTCGCGATTGCATTATGGCTTCACCCATTTCCCGTTGGCCTTGGAGGATTTGACCGCCGCCTCGATGAAGGCGAGGCCCTTGACGCCGTCGTCGACGGTCGGGAAGTGGACGCCCTTCGGGGGCTTCTTGCCGGCGCGCGCGGCTTTGATCGCGGCGGCGACCTCGGAATAGATGTTGGCGAAGCCTTCGAGATAGCCCTCCGGATGGCCGGGCGGCACGCGGGTCACCCGCCCCGCCGCCTCGCCCGAGCCCGGACCGCCGCGGGTCAGGATCTGCGTCGGCTTCTCATAGGGAGACCAGAACAACTGGTTCGGGTTCTCCTGCCGCCACACGAGCCCGCCCTTGGTCCCGTAGACGCGCAGCATCACGGCATTCTCGTTGCCGACCGCGAGCTGGCTCGCCCACAAGGCCCCGCGCGCCCCGTTCGCATAGCGCAGCATGATCTGGACGTTGTCGTCGAGCGCCCGGCCTTCGCCGAAAGACGTGAGGTCCGCCGAAAGCTCGGCGAGATCGAGCCCGACGACATAGTCGGCGAGGTTGAAGGCGTGGGTGCCGATGTCGCCGAGCGCCCCGCCGGCGCCCGAGCGCTTCGGATCGACTCGCCACTCGGCTTGCTTGTTGCCGCTCGTCTCGGTCGGCCCCGTCAGCCAGTCCTGCGGATATTCGACCTGCACGAGGCGGATCGCGCCGAGGTCGCCGCCCTGGACCATCTCGCGCATGCGGCGCACCAGCGGATAGCCGGTATAATTATGGGTGAGGGCGAAGATGCGTCCCGACTTCTCGACCGCGGCCTTCATTTTCTTGGCTTCCGCGAGCGAGACCGTCAGCGGCTTGTCGCAGATGACGTGGATTCCCGCCTTGAGGAAGGCGATCAGCCGGCCCGGCGTGCATGTGGTTCGGCGTGACGATCGAAACCACCTCGATTCCGTCCGCGCGCTTGGCCTCCGCCTTCGCCATGCTCTCGTAGTCGTCGTAGATGCGGTCCGGCGGCAAGGCCAAGGGCTTCGCCGGATCTGCGCGCCTTGTCCGGCGTCGACGACAGCGCGCCGGCGACGAGCTCGTACTGGTCGTCGATGCGCGAGGCGATGCGGTGAACCGCGCCGATGAAGGCGCCCTCCCCGCCCCCCACCATGCCGAGCCGGATGCTGCCCGCCTTTTTTCGCGTCGCTGCGTCCTTCGATGGCCATCGTGTCCCTCCCCTCACTTGAGCCCGAGCGCGCGCTTGATCTGCTTCTTGTCGACCGCCCCGCCGGCGAAATCGTCGAACGCCTTGTCGGTCACCCGGATCATGTGATGCTTGATGAACTCGGCGCCTTCGCGCGCGCCGTCTTCCGGGTGCTTGAGGCAGCACTCCCATTCGAGCACCGCCCACGACGAATAGCCGTACTGCGCCATCTTCGAGAAGATCGCCGCCGAAGTCGACCTGCCCGTCGCCGAGCGAACGGAACCGCCCCGCCCGCTCGACCCAGGGCGCATAGCCGGAATAGACGCCCTGGCGGCCGGTCGGGTTGAACTCGGCGTCTTTGACGTGGAAGGCCTTGATCCGTTCGTGGTAGATGTCGATGTAGGCGAGATAGTCGAGCTGCTGCAGCACGAAGTGCGACGGATCGTAGAGGATGTTGCAGCGCTTGTGGCCTTTCAGCGCGTCGAGAAAGCGCTCGAAGGTGGCGCCGTCGAAAATGTCCTCGCCGGGATGGATCTCGTAGGCGACGTCGCAGCCGGCGTCGTCGAACGCGTCGAGGATCGGCTTCCACCGCTTCGCCAGCTCTTCGAACGCCGTCTCGATCAGTCCCGGCGCGCGCTGCGGCCACGGATAGACGTAGGGCCAGGCGAGCGCGCCGGAGAACGTCGCATGCGCCTTGAGGCCCGAGGCGCTTCGACGCCTTCGCGGCCAGCATCATCTGCTCGACCGCCCATTTCTGCCGCTCGGCCGGACGCCCATGGAGTTCCTTCGGCGCAAACGCGTCAAAGGCGTCGTCGTAAGCCGGGTTCACCGCGACCAGCTGCCCTGCAGATGGGTGGAAAGCTCGGTGATCGCGAGGCCGTGGCTCTTGGCGATTCCGATCAGCTCCTCGCAATAGTCCTTCGAGGAGGCCGCCTTGGCGAGATCGAAAAGGCGACTCGTCCCAGCTTGGAATCTGAACGCCCTTGTAGCCGAGCCCGGCCGCCCATTCGCAGATCGAAGCAAACGAATTGAACGGCGCCGCGTCGCCGGCGAATTGCGCCAGAAAAATCGCCGGGCCCTTGACCATGCCAGCCATGATTTTCTCATCTCCCATGCGCGCAAAGTTTTGAGCGCGTCTCGTTGCATTGAATTCAAAGAGGGGAGCGGACGACCGCCCCGCGTCTCCTCCATCTCAAATCGACGCGCGGATCCCTTCCCCAGCTTGCTGGGGAAGGATGGCCGAAGGCCGAATGGGGTGTGGCCCACCGCCTCGGCCCAAGACCGATTGCGCATCCGTCATCGCGAGCCGTCGTCAGGCCCACCCTGCTTTCCGCACCCCATCCGGCCTCCGGCCACCCCCGGGTCTTGGCCCGGGGGCAAGCTCTTCCCCGCTTCGCGGAGAAGGAGAAGGCGAAGCCGTCGCCTAACGTCGCTCTAGAACGGCAAATCCTTGAAGTAGAAATCCTTCGCGTTGGCCTTGGTGATCAGCGAGGCCTTGAGGATGTAATCGCCGCGCACCGGGATCTTGTCCTCGAGCCCGAGCGCGGTCAGGTCCATCGCCACGGCGACCATGGTCGGCGAATAGAGCACGTCGACCGGCATCTTCGGGTCGCCGTCCATCACGCGCTTGATCATGTCCTTGCTGCCGGCGCCGGCGACGACGAACTTGACGTCGGTGCGCTTGGCCTGGGCGATCGCCTCGAACACGCCGACCGCCATGTCGTCGTCCTGGCACCAGACGGCGTCGATCTTGGGATGCTTGGTCAGGAAGTCCTGCATCACCTTGAAGGCGTCGTCTCGGCTCCAGTTGCCGAACTGGCTGTCGATCACGTTGATCTTGGTCCCCTTGATGCCGTCGTTGAACGCGTCGACGCGCATCTTGTCGATCGGGATCGGCAGGCCGCGGATGACGACGACGTCGCCGCCGTTCGGCATCGCCTTGCTTGAAGTAGTCCGCCGCGCGCGCGCCGATGCCCGGATTGTCGCCGCCGACATAGAGGTCGTAGATCGACCGGTCGTCGGCGATGCGATCGACGACGGTGACGAACGTCCCCTTCTCCTTGACCTTGCGGATCGGGTCGGTCAGCACGTTCGGATCGTGCGGCAGGACGACCAGCGCGTCGATTCCCTGGGTCGTCAGATCCTCGAGCGCGTTCGCCTGGGCGGCCGGGTCGGGCGACTGCTTCACGATCACCTTGAGGCCGGGATATCGCTTCTCGAGCGCCTTGGCTTCCTCCATCGCGTGGTACGCGACGCCGCCGGTCCAGCCGTGATCGGCGGTCGGAACGGAGACCGCGATCGTCTTCGTCGTTTGCGCCTGGGCGGCGCCGGCCAGGAGGCCGAGGACCGCGAGGCCGACCATAATCCGTTTCATGACTTTTCTCTCCCACTCGTCTCGAGAGGTCATGGGGACAGTCCCCGGCCTCCCGTCTTTCCTCATCGGCTGCGTGACAGTCCGCGTTGCGCCAGCATCGCGATGATGATGATCGCGCCCTGGACTGCGCCGATGAGGTATTCGCTGACCACGTTCGACAACAGCATGATGTTGCCGATGACTTCGAGGATGAGCGCGCCGGCGATCGTCCCCCACACCCGCCCGACGCCGCCCTTGAGCCGCGTGCCGCCGACCACGACCGCGGTGATCGCCGTCAGCTCCCAGCCGAGCCCGGTCGCCGCGCTCGCCGAACTCAGCCGCGGCACGTAGACGACGACGGCAATCGCGACGCAGAGGCCCTGCAGCACGTAGGTGATGGTGCGCACGCGGGCGACGCTGATGCCGGAATAGCGCGCGACGTCCTCGTTCGAACCGACCGCGCGCACGTGTCGCCCATAGGCCGTGCTGTAGAGAATGAAGGCGCCGACGATCGCGACGCCGAGGATGACCAGCACCGGATAGGGAATGCCGAACAGGTCGCCGAAATAGACCTGACGATAGGCGGCGCGGACATCGGTGTTGCGGATGGTGATCGACCCGCCCTGCGCGAGCCAGGTCAGCAGCGAGCGGAAAATGCCCATTGTGCCGAGCGTCACGATGAACGGCTCGATCTTGCCGAGCGTGGTGGTGACGCCGTTGAACAGGCCGCAGAGGGCGCCGACGGCGAGCGACAGCGCCATCGCCGAGACGATCAGGAGCGTCGCGTTCTCGATCAGCCCGGAATTCAGGAACAGGATTTCGAGGCCCGCGACGAAGGCCGCCATCGCCCCGACCGACAGGTCGAGCCCGCCGCCGGTGATGACCAGCGTCTGCCCGACCGCGATCGTGGCGATGAAGGTGCTGCGCGCCAGCACGTTGGTGAGATTGTCGAGGCTGAGGAAGCGCGAATTGGCGAACGCGCCGAGAACGCAGATCAGGCCGAGCGCGAGGAACGGCGCGACCGCGCCGAGGTTGATCCGGCGGCGCGTCGCCGCGGCCGGCGCCTCGTGAACCGCCTCGCGTCATACCCGCGCGTCCCCCGCCTTCGCGTCCACGCCCGTCGCCAGAACCACGATGTCGTGCTCCGTCATCGCTGTCGCCCGCTGACTTCTCCGGCGATGCGGCCGTTGCGCATGACGATGATCCGGTGGCAGATCCCGATCAGCTCCGCCATTTCCGACGAAATCACGATCACCGAGCGTCCCTCCGCCGCCATGGCGGCGATGAAGCGATAGATCTGCTGCTTGGCGCCGATGTCGATTCCGCGCGTAGGTTCGTCGATCACGACGACGCGCGGATTGAGCTGCATCATTTTGGCCAGCAAAAGCTTCTGCTGATTGCCGCCCGACATCTGGCCGGCGAGCAGGGCCTTGTCGCCGACGCGGATGTCGAAGCGCTGGATCGCCGCGTCGAGCGCCTTGGCCTCCTTGGCGCGGTCGACCACCGGCCCGCGCCGAAATTTCTCGAGCGCGGCGAGCGTCAGGTTGGTCGCCAGCGTCTCCTCGAGCAGCAGGCCCTTGCTCTTGCGGTCCTCGGTCAGATAGACGGCGCCGGCCCGCATGCCGGCCCGCGCGTCGGGCCATTGCTGCGGCCGGCCGTCGAGCCGGATCTCGCCGCCGCCCTTTCGCAACCCGAACAGGGCTTCGAACAGTTCGGTGCGCCCCGCGCCGACGAGGCCGGAGAAGCCGAGGATCTCGCCCGGCCGCACGCTGAAAACTCGCGTCTTCGGCAAAGCCCTCGGCGCCGAAATGCGACGACTTCGAGCGCCGGCGCGCCCGGACGGCGCGGCGGAACGCGGCGGATAGAGGGCGAGAAGGTCGCGCCCGACCATCAGGCGCGCCATGTCGACCGGTTCGAGCTCGGAGGCCGGACGGGTCGTGACCTTCTTGCCGTCGCGCAGCACCGTGACGACGTCGGCGACGGCCTTCACCTCCTCGAGCCGGTGGGAAATGTAGAGGACCGCCACGTCCCTGGCCTTGAGCTCGCGGATGAGGTTGAGAGCGCCCTCGTCTCGACCGGGGTCAGCGAGGCGGTCGGCTCGTCGAAGATGACGACGCGATGGGGAACGGTCAGCGCCCGGGCGATCTGCGCCAGTTGCCGCTGGGCGATCGACAGCCGCTCGACCGGAACGGTCGACGGGCGCATCGACGCCGAACACCTTCAGCGCCTCCGCCGCGCGCCGGTTCATCTCCCGGTCGTCGACCATCAAGGCCCCGCCGCGCTTCCCGGCCGAGAAACATGTTCTCGGCGATCGTCAGGTCGGGGGCGAGCATGATCTCCTGATGGACCAGCACGATTCCGCGCCGCTCGGCGTCGACCGGCCCCGCCAGTTCGACCGGCGCGCCGTCGAGCTTCAGCGCGCCCCGGGTCGGCGACAGGTGGCCGCCAAAAATCTTCATCAGCGTCGACTTGCCGGCGCCGTTCTCGCCGATGATCGCGTGGACCTGCCCGGCGCGGACGTCGATCGACACGTCGCTCAGAACCTCGATCGGCCCGAACGACCGTGACAGGCCTACGGCCTCAAGTACGGGATGGGAGGCGCCCACGGGTAGCGTTCGGTCGATCGGAATCGGGATGCGGCTGGTTTGGCTCGCTGAACTCGGGCATCCCCTCCCCTCCGGCGACTTTGCGCCGAGGCTGACATGCCAGCGAAAGCTAGCACTGTTTCGACCGATCGGTAAAGCGGCCGCGCGCGGGCCGGGGGCGCGGAGGGTCTTCGACCAACTTTTTCGCCGCCCAACCTTCTCCATCCGTCATGGCCGGGCTTGACCCGGCCATCCACGTGAACACCGTGGCATCAGAGTCAGTCTCCGACAGAGAGAGCCCAATCTCCCAACAAGTCCGGGAATTGCAGCGGCGCCGCGTGGATGGCCGGCACAAGGCCGGCCATGACGGGGTGGGATGTCATCGCGAACAAAAGCGAACGCGGTATGCGCCAAGCCTTTCCTTCCGATAATCCGAAATTCATGCTAGCCTGCTCGACAATGGTCTGATGAGCACGTCGGCTTGAGGGCAGTGGCCGCAAGGCGCGCAGCGCGAAGGCGAAAGACGATTGAAAACATGGGGAGCGGCAATGCAACAACCCTTGCGGGAAGTTGGCTTGGGCTTGGGCATGGGCATGGACTTGGGCATGGACTTGGACTTGGGCTTGGCGTCCTTTTCGCTTCGGGCCCTTTGCGGCCGGAGCGCCAGCGCCCTCTCGCTGGAACCGGCCCTGCGGCAAGGAGGGCCGCCCCTCCGCGCCGCGGCCTCGCGGTCGACGAGAAGCGGCGCCGCCGCATTCCGAGCAGCCTGCTCCGCGCCTGGGTGGGGACCTTCGAGCAGGGCGGCGCCTTTCTGGCGGGTCCTTCCCATTCGACTGCTCCGCGTGGTCCTGGCGACGGTCGTGGGGAAAATGGACGCCCGCCGCGGAGTCGCCTGCGGCGCGCAAGTCCCGAGCAACGCCTTGAAAAAGCTGGGGTCCTGTTCGCAAAACCGCCCTGGAGAGGCTGTAACGCCTTGATAACACAGCGCCGCTTCCCGAAATCCGCGCCATCCCCTTGAAAAGGCCCGAGACGGACCCGCATCGGAAGCCCGCGAGCGCGGGTCGATCGGCCCGCCGGGCCTCAGTCGACGAAGGCGGCCGCCATCACCCGCGAGGCCGCGCGTCGGGCGCCCCGGCCCTGTTCCAGCGGAAACTCGCGCAGGATCTCGAACCGGCCGTCGCCCCGGCGCTCGCCGAACAGGGTGACCGTTTCGATCCGCAGGTGGGGCGCGGCGACCCGCATCTGGAAATCCCAGCGCAGCGCCTTCGCCACCGGCTCGGGATCGTCGAGGGCGTTGGTCAGGGTGAGGTGCGGACGGAACTCGTTCAACACGTAAGGGTAGCCCCATGCGTCGAGGTAGTAACGCTGGAGCGGAGTGAGGCCGCTAGCTTCGCGCCTGCGGCGTTCGGCTCCGCTCAGCGGAGCGCGCAGCCCGTCGAGCCGGCGCACCGCTTGCTCCTCGAGCGCGTGTAGGGCCCTCGACCGTCCGCTCGGCGTCAGCGCGACGAACGCCCGCCCATCGGCCGCGGCGATTTTGCCGATCTTAAGTTCGCCAGTCTCGAACGGCTGCTGCGTCCGGGCGAACGCGGCCACCGCGTCGATCAGGTCGGGGATTTCGAGATCGGCCCTCAGAACGAACGGCGCGATCAGAGTGGCGTGGAACCCGTAGCGCCGCGGCTCCTCGGTGAGCTTCCGCCATGATTCCGGGTTGTGGCCCTCCGGCGCGAAGGTTTCCAGGTCCTGCCCCGTCGAGGCGTCGCGGCCGAGGACGTCACAGCCGAACGTCCACAAATCGCTGGCAAGCGGCGGCGTCAGATAAAGGGCGTAGCGCGAATGAGACATTACGGACCTCAACCTCTTCGATGTCGCCAACCTCTTCGCAATGCAACATGGTTGTGAGCAATTGTCCAACCGAATTGACGCAAAGTGTCCAACAGATTTGACAAATGAACAGACGGGTCTGTTAAGACTAAGGTCGAAGAGAGGATGGGAGCGCGGCGAGCGCCGCGCCCGCCTCCCGCCAGAGGCGCGCGGTGAGGGCGCCTGCGTCCTCCTCCCGCGCGAGCGCGGCCGCCTGGTCCGGACCACAATGGCGAATAGTCGCCCGATCCTTGCGCCTCATAATGGGCGCGCAGGGGCGGCGACGGCGGCGGCGGCGAGCGGAAACGCCGGCGCTTGCGTGTTCATCGGCCCGTGCTCCCGCATGAAGCGGTTGAGGAGGCCGCGCGCCGGCCGGCCGGTGAAGAGGTTGGTGAGCCGTGTCGCGTCGTCCCGCGCGGCGGCGAGCGCGCGCCGGTGCAGCGGGAGACGCGTCGCCTGGGGCGTCTTGAGATAGGCGGTGCCGATCTGGACCGCGCGGGCGCCGAGCGCGAAGGCGGCGACGATCCCCCGGCCGTCGGCGATCCCGCCCGCGGCGATGACGGGCACGCGAACCGCGTCCACGACCTGGGGCAGCAACGCGAAGAGGCCGGGCTGGCCGTCGGCGTCGTCGGTCAGGAACATGCCGCGATGGCCGCCCGCCTCCGCGCCCTGCGCGATGACGGCGTCGACGCCGCGCGCGTCGAGAAAGCGCGCCTCGGCGACGGTGGTCGCCGAGGAATAGATCTTCGCCCCGGTCCGTCGGACCCGAGCGAGCAGGGCCTCCTCCGGCAGGCCGAAGTGGAAACTGACCACCGCGGGCTTCGTCTCCTCGACCACCTCCGCCATCGCGGCGTCGAACGGCGCGCGGGCAGGTCCGCCTCCCGGCGCCGGCGGCGCGAGGCCCGCCTCCGCGTAATCCGCCGCGAGCTCGCGCTCGCCAGGCGGCCTCGCGCTCGGGGTCCGGCGCCGGCGGGGCGTGGCAAAAGAAATTGACGTTGATCGGAGCGCGGCCCCGGCGCGGACCGCGTCGATCTGCTCGCGCAACAAAGCCGGCGTCAGCATCGCCGCCGGCAGCGAGCCAAGGCCGCCCGCCTCCGCGACGGCGAGGCACAGCGTCGACGCCCTGCGCGCCGGCCATCGGCGCCTGGACGATCGGCAGGCGCGAGGGGAGGAAGTCCGCGCTCACGATGCGTCTCCGCGTCGTCCACCGGGCCGCGCCGGCTCAAGGACGCGCCGCGACGCCCAGTCGACCGCCTCCTCGGCGAGGTCGGCAAGGGCTGCGCCAAGCTCCGCTTGCGACATCGATGGATAGGCCTTCATCGCCTGACGAGCGGCGGCGGCGGTCAACACGCCGACCAGCGCGCGCGAGAAGGTCGATCGATCCAGCCCCTCGCGTTCCGCCGCGGCCTCCAGAGCCCGGACAAGGTCGCGGATCGCGTCGTCGGCCTCGACGAGCCGCTCGCGCTCGGGCGATTCGATGGCGAGGACGTCGACGAGCGTAAGCATGGGCATCGGCGAACCTGCGGGGCGACGGCCCGGTTCTTATCGAAGCCCGGCCGCCTGTAAATGCGAGGCCGCCTCGGCGGACGCGCGCGACCTGCTCGGCCGCTTACAAAACAGTAACTCCCTGGCCTTACAAGGACGATGTCCGAATGAGTTGGACGGTTCCGATGCGTAGGGGCGGCCATTTTGCAGCCGTCCGCAGCCGCCATGACCGGCGCCGGCGCGCAGTGTTCCAAGGCCGCCAGCCATGCGCCATCCGACCGGCGAAGCGATTCCCCGTCCTGTGCGGCGCGTCCGCGCGCCTTGCCCCTTTGTCTCCATCCGAAGGCCCGCGCCCGATGAACGCGCTCCTCCTGCTTCGCTCGCACCTCAAGCACAGCCTATGCGCTCGGCGTCGTCTTTCTCGTCGCGTTGGCGCTGTCGGCCCTGCGGATCAGCATTCCGGACGTGATCCCTGGATTTGAGCTCCTGCTGTTCGGCTGGCTCGGCGTTGCGCTCGGGCGTCTGACGATCGGCGCGGCGCCGCGGTCCGGACGAGCGTTGCGAAGCCGGAGGACGCCGCGAAGTCCGACCGGATCGACGCTATCCTGCGGTCGATCGTCAAGCTTCTTCAGACGCAAGCGACCGACAGCGACGCCTTCACCGAACGCCTGAACGGCGCCAACTCGCGCCTGACGCAGCACGTGGACGCCGGCTCGGTTCGCGAAATCGTGATGGCGCTCATCGAAGACAATCGCCAGATGCGGGACAAGCTCTTCAGCGTGCGAGACCAGCTCGAGTCCTCGCGGCTGCAAGTGCTGCAGCTGCGCAACATCTCGAGCGCGCCGAGGAAGCCGGGATGCGCGACGTCGTGACGCTGGTCGGCAACCGGCGCTATTTCGACACGACCTTCGCCGAGGAGCTGGAACGCGCACGCAAGACCGGCGACGACTTCTGTCTTGCGCTCGCCGACCTCGACCGGTTCAAGCTGGTCAACGACCGTTTCGGTCATCTTGTCGGCGATCGCATCCTGCGGCTCTTCGCCGAAATCCTGGTGCAGAACATCCGCGGACAGGATCGCGTGGCGCGCTTCGGCGGCGAAGAGTTCGCGTTGATGCTGCCGGGCGCGAGCCTGGAAGACGCGACCACGGCGATGGAGCGTATCCGCAAGGTTCTCGAGGCGAAGCAATGGACCCTCGGGCCGACCGGCGAGCGCGTCGGCACGATTACCGCCTCTTTCGGCCTGGCGAAGCTGCGCGCCGGCGAGGCGGGCGCCGACCTCATCAAGCGGGTCGACGACCGCCTCTATGACGCCAAGGCGAAGGGCCGCAATTGCGTCGTGGCCGACGCTTCCGAACCGCCTCCGACGCGCGCGCGCGCGCCGCGTCCCAAACGGGTCGCAAACGGCTGACGCACCGCGCGAATCACATGATCGAAGACGACCCAACTGGCGACGTCTTTCGACGCGCCCTCGAAGAGGCGCGCCGCCGCGCGCCACTGCCGCCGCGCGAAGACCGATGCGCGCTGATGTGCGGGTTCCGGGCTTGGACTTTGCTTCGACTTCGCCGCCGCACGCGGCGGCGGCGGAGAGGCGCGCTGGGACCTGGCGATGGAATGGGCGGACGAGCCGCAGGCGCCACGCGCGCCGCCGGCTCATCGGCGCGCAGTCGACCCTCCGTCCGAACCCGCCGGCGTCGCCGACGCCGTCGCGCAAGAGCTGGGCTTCTGCGCCGGGCTGACGGCCGAAGCGTTGACCGCGCGGTGGCGAGCCTTCGTCTGGCGCAACCACCCCGACCGTCAACCCGTCGCAGGCTCGCGAGCGGGCGAACGCACGGGTCGCCGTCGCCAACGCCCTCTACGACCGCGCGCGCCGCGCGTTGCGCGGCGCTTGAGCCGACGGACCGCAATCAGTCGAAGATCAGGTTGCGGGAAAACAAAGCGGCGCCGTTGGCCGGGCCGGGAAGCGTCATCAGCGTCGCTCCCTTGTCGTCGAGCACCCTCCACTCGCCGCCGCGGCGAAGGATGGCTCCGATCCGTCCAAGGCCAGGGACGGCCTCTCCGGGCGCGACGGCGACGATTTTCCCGTCCATCCTGAGCCATATCCGATCGCTGCGCGCCGCAATGATCTCTGGCCAGCGCGTAACCTGGGTTTTCGGCGGGAGCTCTGCGACGGATCCGGTCGCCGCCATATCGATGGCCGTCTCGTTCGCAGACGGCGAAGCCTCTGTCGGGGACGGCCCTATGATTGCCGGACCGCGGGGTTGGGCGAATATCGCGAGATGCTCCATGCCGAGGATCGCGGACCCTGCCGTCGCCGTATGCGAGCATGTAGCCGGCGAAGGCGATCGACACGCCCGCAAGCGCCGCGCCGAATGCGCGCAGAGAGATATCCGGTCCGCTCGTGATCATCGGCGCCTCATGGTTCGGCCGTCTTGACGTCGTTACGCAGGGCGGCGGCCAGATCGATGAATGGGTCTTCGCAGGGCGGCGCGTCGAGCGTCTGCGTCATCGCTTCGTAAATCCGCGGCACCGCCTTGATCGCTTTGTCGAGAAGAGGATCGGCGCCCGGCGTGTAACCGCCCATCAGACGCAGCTCGCGCGTCTCTTCGTAGCGCGCGACCAGCGCGCGGAGGTTGGTCACGAGCTTGCGTTGCTCCGGGCGTCCAGACGGGGTGGGCGAGGCGCGACACGGACGCCAGGACGTTCACCGCCGGATAGCGGCCATCGTCGGCGATTGCGCGGTCGAGCACGATATGGCCGTCCAGCATGCCGCGCACCGCGTCGGCGACGGGGTCGTTGTGATCGTCGCCGTCGACCAGAACCGAGAAGATCCCGGTGATGCAGCCGGCGCCTTCCGCCCCTGGCCCTGGCGCGTTCGAGCAGCCTCGGCAGGTCGCTGAACACGCTCGGGGCGTAACCACGAGCGACCGCGGGCTCCCCCGCAGCGAGCGCGACGTCACGGGCGGCATGCGCGAAGCGCGTCACCGAATCGACGATGAGCAGGACCTGCTCGCCCCGATCGCGAAAATATTCGGCGACCGCCATCGCCGTCTTAGGCGCGAGGCGACGCATCATCGGGCTCTCATCGCCAGTTGAGACCACCGCCACCGCCGAACCCCGATTGCCGCCGAGCGTGTCGTCAAGGAATTCGCGCACTTCCCTGCCGCGCTCGCCGACCAGCGCGATAACCACGGTGTCGAACTGCGGCGCGCGAGCGAGCATCGCCAACAGCGACGACTTGCCGACGCCGGAGCCGGCGAACACGCCGATGCGCTGTCCGAGACAAAGGGGCGTGAACAGGTCGACCACCCGAACGCCGGTGCGGATTGGCGTGGCGACGCGCGCACGCCTTAGCGCGGGCGGCGGATCGGCGTCCAGCGGCGCCGGATGGTCGCCGTAGGCCAGATCGCCGCCGCCGTCGAGCGGCCTGCCGAGCGCGTCGATCACGCGGCCTTTCCACGACGGATCGGGCGACAGAGACAGGTTTTCGGTGCGGTAGGCGCGAGCCCCGATCGCGGCGTCGCAACGCGCGTCGAACGGCTTCAGCGTCGCCGACTGATCATCGATCTTGACCACCTCGCCAATTTGCGCCCGCCCGCCGACGTCGACGCCGACGCACTCGCCGAGTTTCAGGAACCGCGACAGGCCGGCAACCCGGTAGTGCGAAATCGAGACTTCGGTCACGAGCCCGCTCACACGCGCCGCCTGCAGATTACGCAAGCCCCAGGCTACTCTCCGCTCGAGGCGATCGAGGATGGAGGCTTCGGCCACGACGTCTGGTTCACGACGACGACCCGAGCGCCTTGATGGCGTCCTGCAACGAGGATTCGGATTGCGACGCCTCGGCCGCGACGCCGTCGAATGCGCGCGAGACGTCGATGAGCCGAGTCATCTCGCGCACCGGATCGACGTTCGAGCTCTCGACCGCCCCCTGGACTACGCTGTCGCGGGTGAAATCGAGGATCGGCCGCGCCGGCTTGTCGGGAACGACGCCGGAATTCTCCGCCCGCGTCAGGTTGGCGTCCGCGTCAATGGCGAAGAGCCCAATGGCGCCGACCTGGTGGCCGCTCTGACTGATCATGCCGTCGGCGGAGACGGTCAACGGCCCGGCGTCGCTGTCGACCAGGATCGGCGCTCCGCCAGCGTCGAGGATCGGGTCGCCGTTTAGCGTTCGCAGCGTCCCGGACTCGTCAATGCGCGCGCGCCCGTCCCGAGTGTAGGCCGTTCCCGTCGGCGTCTGAATGCCGAACCAGCCGTCGCCCTGGACCGCGAAATCAAGCGGATTGTCGGTCTTGATAAGTCCGCCGATCCGGCGCGACAGAAAGTCGGCGCCCGGAGGAGACGTAGTTGAGATTTGTCTCGCCCGCTTTCGCCATTTCGGTCGCAAACGAAACGCCTGTCGCCCGATACCCGACAGTGTTCATGTTGGCGATATTGTCCGCGATCGTCTCCATCCGGCGCTCGAGCGCCACCTGAGCCGATACTGCAACGTAAAGTCCGTTCTGCATGAGGCGTCCCAGGCTCGCGGCGGCCGGCGACGGCCAGCGCGCAGGCCCAACGATCCCGCGCCGGGCTTGTCTCGGGCTGACCATCCCGTCGAAAGCCCCGCGTAAGTCTCAAGACCGCAAGCATTGGGGCAGGCTACGGACCGGGAGCGCGCATTGAACTTCGCCATCGGCCTTCTTATCGCGATCGGTTGCATTCTCGGCGGGTTATGCGGCGCTCGGCGGACATCTCGAAGTGCTGATGCAGCCCTACGAGTTCGTCATCATCGGCGGGGCCGCTCTAGGCATCTTCATTGTCGCCAACACGACCTCGACCATCAAGGATTGCGGCAAGGCGTTTCTCGAGGCGGTGCTCGACAAGGTTCCAAAGCCGCGCGACTACCTGGACGTCCTCAGCGTTCTGCATGCGCTGATGCGCGAACTCAGGGCGAAGTCGCGCAGCGAGGTCGAGGGCCATTTCGACAACCCGGCCGGAATCGGAAATCTTCAAGGCCTTCCCTAAGTCTGCTGGCCAACAAGGATCTCGTGACCTTCATTTGCGACTACGGCCGCCTGATCATCATCGGCAACGCACGGACCCATGAGATCGAGGCGCTCATGGACGAGGAGATCGAGACCCTCGCCCACGATCGCTACAAGCCTTCGGATGCGTATCAGGCGGCGGCTGACGGCCTGCCTGCGCTCGGCATCATCGCGGCGGTGCTGGGCATCATCCACGCCATGAGCGCGCTCGACCAATCGCCCGAGGCGCTGGGCGGCCTTATCGGCGCGGCGCTCGTCGGCACTTTCGGCGGCATCTTTCTTTCCTACGCGCTGGTCGCGCCGATCGCGCAGAAGATCCGGGTGGTGCGACAGAAGCAGTTGCGCATGTTCACGCTCGTCAAGCAGAGCCTGCTCGCTTTCATGAATGGAGCGATGCCGCAAGTCGCGGTCGAGTTCGGGCGCAAGACCATCCCTTCCCAGGAACGCCCAACCATAGACGTCGTCGAGAACGAGACCATCTCGGGCGCGGCCGCCGGCGGCGACAACCTGATCCGCGAGGCGGCATGATCGACCGGGCGAAGGTACTCCGTCGAGGTCGAAGCCGGCGCGCGTCGGCTCAAGGGGGCGATGCTCGAGAATTCGGGCCTCGCCGATCGAGCGGATGCCGGGACTCGCCGCGGCGCTCGAGGGCTTCATCGCCGCAGCGCCAAACAGCCTCGCGCCGCTGGTCGAGCCATCCGTCGGAGCCCGGCGAGATCGAGCAGCCCCAAGCCGACGACGCTGTTTCAGGCGATCGGCGACTGCGCTGGCCTAGACCGCGCGCGGTCTACGCCAGCGCCGAACCCGAATCGCGCATGCTCATCGCGCTGGACGAACGGATCGACGACCTGATCGTCGCTTCGATCTTCGGCGAGGGCGTCGAGCTGGCGCAAGGACGCCGACGGATGACGCAGCGCCGCGCAGCCGAACGCCGATCGAAACGGCGCTCGTCGAGGAATTCGCCCGTGGACTCGGCCGATGCAATCGAAGCCGGATTTGCTCCGACGGCGTCCGTGTCGCTGTCCTTCGAGCGGCTCTTGACGCTGACCGACGCCTTTGCGCTCGGGCGGCGCGACATGCCGGCGGCGGCGGCGCGTTTCTCTCTCCCGTTGAGCGGAGGCGCCTGCGAGGGCTTGGTGATCATCCCGCAGTCTCTGCTGCTCCGATCCGCAAGGAACTCGAGCGCGAACCCACGGCCGAAGACCGCTTCGGCCGACCGTCGCTGGTCGAATTCGATGGAAAGCCGGACTCAGACAGACCCGCCTGCCGGTCACGGCGATCCTGGAAGAGCTCACGATGAGCCTCGGCGACGTGGCGAATTTCCGAATCGGCGAGGTCCTGTCCCTGCAGAGCTGCGATTTCGACTCCGTCCGGCTCGAATGCGCCGGGCGCGGCATGTTTCTTGTGCAGGCTTGGTCAGGGCGACGGACGCTATCGCCTCGAAATTGCGGCGTCGCTCGCACAGCCCCTCGAGACGCCCCCGCTCTGAGCCACAGTCGCCTTCCCGTTCGTTCCTTCCCGTTACGAAAGCAATCAGCCCATGGACGACACGACCCTCCCGCAGGACCCGCCGAACGCGCCGGAAACGCTCGCCTCCGCGCCGGGCGTTGCCGCTCGCCCCCGGCCGCCCCCAACCTCAACGCCATCCTTGTCGATTCCCGTCACCGTTCAGGTCGTACTCGGCTCGACCTCGCTGCCTGTGGCGAGCCTGATGAAACTTGCGCGAGGCGCGGTCATTTCCCTCGATCAGCGTGTCGGCGATCCGGTCGATATCGTCGTCAACGGAAAGGTCGTGGCGCGCGGCGAGATCGTCGTCGTCGACGAGGCGAGCCAGCGATTCGGCGTGTCGTTGCTCGAGATCGTCGCCGGCGCGAGCCCTCGAACAGGCGGCCTGAGGACCGTGAGAATGCCCGAGCCGCTGATCGACAGGCGAACGCCTCCTCTCCGGTCCCGAAAAGGCCGCAGCGCTGCTGCTGATGCTCGGCGCCGCCGACGGCGGTCGGCTGCTCAAGCATTTCGACCAGCCCGATCTGCGCGTGGTAGCGCGCGCGGCGGCCGGTCTCGGCGCCGTCGCGCCGCCACGCTCGATCGGCTGGTCGACGAATTCGCCGCGGATTTCTCGGCAGGGACGAACCTGCTCGGCGACGCCGGCCAAGCGCGCACCTTGCTCGCCGAGGCGCTTCCGGCGGCCGAGGTCGAGGAACTGATCGGCTCGGCGCTTTCGGCGAGGAGGACGCGCAGGACGTATGGCGAGTCGCTCGCGCAAGGTTCCCGGAGAGCGCGATCGTCCGCTTGCCTGACGGCCGAGCGGCCCGCCACCGCCACCTATATCCTTTCGCGTCTCGATTCGCAGCTCGCCGCGCGGATCGTCAGCGCGCTGCCGCGCGATCGCCGCAACGCCGCGCTTTGCGGGCTCATCGCGCCGCACGCCGATCAGCCCGCGGGCGGGCGAGATCGTCGAGGCCGCGCTGCGGGAGATGCTGAAGAGCGCAACGAGGCCGCGACCCGGCGGCGTCGAAGGCCCTGCGCGGATCGCCGGCATCATCAACAATCTCGAGCCCGAGACGGCGGAGGACGTCATGCGGGCGATCGGCGAGAGCAGGCCGAAGGACGCCGCGATCGTCAAAACCATGCTGTTCTCCTTCAATGATTTGCCGAGGCTGGGCGAGCGCGCCCGAGCGATGCTGTTCGACCGGGCCTCGATCGACATCGTCGTAATGGCGCTGCGCGGAACCGACGCAGGACTTCCGCAACACGGTGCTTTCGTCGATGCCTTCGCGCGGACGCCGCTTGGTCGAGGGCGAACTTTCCTGCGGTGACCTCCGCGCCGGCGCGAGACGTCGCCAAGGCCCGCAAGACGATCGCGGACATCGTCCTGGGCATGGCGGCGCGCAACGAGATCGAACTCATCGCCCCGTCCGAGGACGACGCTGCGTAACGCCGCCCCGAGCGCGCGGCATAGCACGGGAGACCCTGGCCGCATGAGCGCCGACGTCGACCACGAGGACAAGACCGAAGAACCGACCGAGAAGCGGCTGCACGACGCGGTCGAAAAGGGGCAGATCGCGTTCTCGCGCGAGGCGCCGCTGTTCGCCTCCCTGTCGGCGGCCCTCGTCGCGCTGGTCTTCGTCGTCCCCGGTCGCTCCGCCCTGCTGTTTGCCGGGCTCGTGGGCATCCTCGACGACCCCGCCGGCTGGCGCATTACGCGAGGCGAGGACGCGCTTGCGCTTGGCCGGACCGCTCGCCGCCGCGCGGCCGCATTCCTGTGGCCGGTCGTCGCCCTGCTGGCGCTCGCGGGCGTGATCGCCTCCGTCGCCCAGGCCGCGCCGCGCATCGTGCCAGACCGCATTATGCCGGATTTCTCGCGCATCTCGCCGCGCGCCGGGTTGCGTCGCGCCTTCGGCGCGCGAGGGCTCGTCGAATTCGCCAAAAGCCTGATCAAGGTCGGGGCGGTCGGGTGTGTCGCTGGAATGATGCTGATCGGCCAAAGGGGCGTGCTGCTGACCGCGATGGACGACGATCCCGGCGCCTTGCCGCAACGCATCCTGGAACTGACGGCCAAGACGATCGCGGCGGTTCTGGTCGCGACCCTTGCCGTCGCGGCCGCAGACCTCGTCTGGTCGCGCCTCCTCTGGCGCCGCGACAACCGGATGAGCAAGCACGAGGTCAAGGAAGAGCTCAAGCAGGCCGAAGGCGATCGGATGATCAAGGCGCGCCTCCGGTCGCTCAGGCTCGACCGCTCGCGCAAGACGGATGCTGTCGGCCGTGCCGCGTGCGACCATGGTCGTGGTCAATCCGACCCATTACGCGGTCGCGATGCGCTACGTGCGCAGCGAAGGGGCGCGCCGATCGTGCTCGCCAAGGGCGTCGACCTCGATCGCGCTCAAGATTTGCGCAATAGCCGAGGCGCATGACGTCCCTGTCGTCGAGGACAAGCCGCTCGCCCGCTCGCTTCACGCGGCGGTCGAGGTCGAGCGGCCGATCCCGGCGGAATTCTATCGTGCGGTCGCAGAGATCGTGCACCTCATTCAGCAGAGGAAATCCGGATGGGCTCAACGAAGAGCATAGCCGTCCTGCCACGGGCGCGCCGGCGGCTCGACCGCGAGCGGATCATCGCCGACGCGCTGATCGACGTCGCCAGCGAGTTGCGTCTTACGGATGTCGCCGAACTGATCAACCTGATCCGCAACGATCAGGAGGCGAATATCGCCGATCTGGTCAACTCGTCGACGGAACTGTTCTACAGGAGCGGCGCTCTCCGCTATGCGTTGTCGGCGAGCTTCAACGCGCCGTGGGACGCAACGCCGGAGGTCGCGCTCGACATGGAGTTCCATCATGGCATGGTGTCCGCCTTTTTCCGACTGACGATCGGACAGAAGCGGGCCGGCATCGAGATCGCAGACATCCTGTTCGACGAGCAGGGGCTCGACGAGCGGGCCGAGGCCGAGCGGCTCGTCGCCGCGTTCGCCAGCGCGCGGGTCTCGAGCTGACGGAGGCCGTGTCCGCAAGGCCGCCATTCGCGAGTCCGAAACGAGCCTATTCAAAGGGATGCGGCGCCTTTTCCGATTCCGAGATTCCGACTTAGCGCAGCTCCCAACGAGGGCGCCGCCACGATCTCGCGCAGCCTCTCGCGCGGAACGCCCTCCTCGACCCCTATGCCCTTGGCGCCGAGGCCCTCCTGAGTGTGCATCGCGCGCTGGGCCTGGATGGGTCATGGAATGACTTTCTGATCGAATTAATACGCATAGCATAAGTTTCTGTTATTGGAAATTCTTTTCTTAAATATTTGATATAATTACTAAATTTTCACTGAAGACAGCGCCGAACCAGGACCTCGCTGCGTGAATCGGCTATCGGCCGGGGACGCAGGCGCCGTTTTCTGCTAAACGCCTTGGCGGCGACGCTCGCGTGGTTACCGGCGAGGAAAACATGGCGCGCTTGCTGTCGGTTAATGTTGGGCTCCCGCGCGACATCCCGTGGCAGGGCAAAACCGTCCATACCGGAATCTGGAAAGCGCCGGTGCAAGGCCCGCGTAGGGTGCGGCGGCTCAACATCGACGGGGATGGTCAAGGCGATCTCAATGGGCATGGCGGCGAGCATCGCGCCGTCTTTGTTTATCAGATCGATTCGTACCGATATTGGCAAGCTCAGCTTGGCCGCAACGACTTCCTTTACGGCCAGTTTGGCGAGAACTTCACGATCGACGGCTTGCCCGACACGGAGGTGTGCATCGGCGACCGTTACCGGATCGGGAGCGCGCTGTTCGAGGTGACGCAGCCGCGCGTCACCTGCTACCGGGTCGGCATCCGGATGAACGAGCCGCAAATGCCGGCGCTCCTCGTGGCCCATCACAGACCGGGCTTTTACTTTCGTGTCCTCGAGGAGGGCGAGGTCGAGGCCGGCGCCGAGATCGTGAAGATCTCGACCGGCCCCGAGCGCCTGACCGTCGCCGAGGCGGATGCGCTGCTGTATTTGCCTGGACGCGACAAGAGCGGGCTGGAGCGGGCGCTGCGCATTCCCGCGTTGAGCGCCGGCTGGCGCTCTTCCTTCGAAGCCTTGCTCGAACACGAACGAAGCGGCGGTCGAACGACCGGCAATCCAGGGCTGACGCCCGCGACCGGGACGGCTCCGGCATGGGCCGGGTTCCGCCCGCTGCGGGTCGCAGACAAGCGGCGCGAGAGCAGCAACGTGACATCGCTTGTGCTCGAACCGGGCGATGGCCGTCCCCTCGCTGCGGCAACGCCGGGCCAGTTTATCGTGCTTCGACTGACGCCGAGGCCCGAGGCGTCCGCTTTGCTGCGCAGCTACTCGCTCTCCGGCGCGCCGAGCGATGAGCGCTGGCGGATCAGCATCAAACGGGAACCGAACGGCGCGATCGGGACCTACGTCGAGGAGCGCCTCCGGGTCGGCGAGCTGATCGACGCCAGCGCGCCGCGCGGCGCCTTTACGCTAAAGCCGGGCGACGGACCGGTGATTTTGTTGAGCGCCGGGATCGGCGCCACTCCCGTGCTCGCCATGCTGCATGCATTGGCGGCTGGCGGCTCGCGAAGAGAGATCTGGTGGGTTCATGGCGTCCGCAACGGCGCCGAGCACGCGTTTGCCGCGGAAGTGCAGGCGCTTCTTGAATTGTTGCCCAAAGGCCACAGCCACATCCGTTACAGCGCCCCCGGCCCCACGGACCGGCCGGCGTCGATTTCGACGCTGTCGGGCGGTTGGGCGTGCACGCCCTCCAGGAGCTGGCGTCCCTCGCGAGGCGGACTTCTACTTGTGCGGGCCGACCGCCTTCATGGGCGGCCTGACGGCCGAGCTGGCCAACTGGGGCGTCTCGACCGGGCGGCTGCACAGCGAGAATTTCGGCTCTGGTCCGGCGATGACGCCGGGTGTCGCCGCCGCTTTGCCGCGGCCCCCGCATCTTCCCGAACGGCCAGCGGGCGCCGGGCCGATGGTGTCCTTCGCCAGAAGCAATTTGGCCCTGCACTGGGATTCGGCGTTTCAGAGCCTGCTCGAACTGGCCGAGGCCTGCGATGTGCCGGTGCGGTGGGCGTGTCGGGCGGGCGTCTGCCACAGTTGCGAGACCGGGCTTATCGCCGGCGCCGTCGATTATCTCCCCGACCCGGTCGAGCCGCCGGGGGACGGCAATCTGCTGATTTGCTGCAGCCGTCCGCGCGCCGACATCGTGCTCGATCTCTGAGGCGGCGCGGACGCTGACCTGCCCTGCAATACGCGGGGCGGGGGAAGGCGCCAAGCATCGATCTGTCCGGTTCGCCAATCCTCGACCAACACGCGCTCCCGCATTTGTCGCCGTCCACCGGTCGGCTTCGGCGACCGCTCACCGCCCCATTGAGGCCGCCCGGCTCCGGCGCGAAGCGCATGAGGCCGCGTTGGCGTCGAAACGCACGCCAAACCTCACCGCCTCGGTTCGGCAAGCCCCGTGCAAGCCGGCTCGTCGAGGATCGCGCTGGCTTCAACGGGAGAGCGGATCTTGTCGGACATCTATCTCTTCCAGGTCGCGTCGCAAAAGGCGCAGTGGCTGTCCGCGCGGCAGACGGCGGTGGCGAGCAACGTCGCCAACGCCAGCACGCCCGGCTACCGCGCCGTCGACGTCCAGCCGTTCTCGGCGGTGCTGAACAACGCGCCGATCGCCATGGCGTCGACCAACGCCGCCCACATGACGCCCTCAACTTCGCTGCTCGACTTCCATCCAAGAGGTCGAGACGGAGCCGGCCGAACAATCGCTCTCCGGCAACACCGTCAATCTCGAGCAGCAGATGATCAATCTCGGCGACGTCAGCCGCGACTTCTCGATGACCGCGCGGCATTCGCCGCGCCTTCCACCAGCTCATGCTCGCGGCGTTGAAATGACGCCGGATCCGTTGCAGGCGTCCCTCCGAATCGCGGCCTCCGGTCTGCAGGCGCAGTCGACCCGTCTGCGCATCGTCTCGGAGAATGTCGCCAACGCCCAGTCGACCGGTCCGACCGCCGGCGCCGAACCCTATGCCCGCAAGACCGTATCGTTCGAGAGCGCGCTCGACCGCGCGACCGGCGCCAATCTCGTCGAGGTCAAATCGGTCGGCGTCGATCGGACGCCATTCAAGCTCGAGCGCGATCCCGGCAATCCGGCGGCGGACGCCAAGGGCATGGTCAAGATGCCGAACGTCGACGTGCTCGTCGAACTCGCCGACATGCGCGAGGCCAACCGCAGCTACGAGGCGAACCTTCAGGTCGCCAAGCAGACGGCCGACATGCTCAACGCCACAGTCGCGCTGATGAAGGATGCGTGAAACCGGCGATCGAAAGGATGAGGACGATGATCGAAGGCATTTCCGGTCTCAGCGAGCCTCGGCGCAAGCGCTCGACGCCCGGCGCCGCGGCGACACCGGCCTCCGGCGGCGTCAGCTTCGAGCAGGCGCTGGGTCAGGCCGTCGGCTCGGCCGTCGACACCGCTGAAGGCGGGCGAGGCGGCGGCGATTCAGGGCGTCGAGGGCGCCGATCCCGCCGATGCGGGTGGTCGAATCGGTCATGGACGCGCAGCGGTCGCTGCAATCGGTGCTGGCGATCCGCGACAAGCTCGTGTCCGCCTGGCAGGACATTTCGCGGATGTCGATCTGAAGCCGGCGGCAGCGTAAGCGAGAAGGGGACGCGATGAGAGCGTTGACGATCGCTGCGACGGGCATGAGCGCCCAGGAACAGAACCTGGAGGTCATCGCCAACAACATCGCCAACATCAACACGACCGGCTTCAAGCGCTCGCGCGCCGAATTCACCGACCTCATCTACCAGACCGAGCGGCTGATGGGCGTGTCAGCCGCGGCCGCGACGCCACCATCCCCGAGGGCGCGCAGATCGGCCTCGGCGTGCGGACCGCGGCGATCCGGACGGTCGATATTCAGGGCGCGCTGACCAATACCGGCAACATGCTCGACCTCGCGATCAACGGCCGCGGCTGGTTCCAGGTGACGAACGCCAACGGCGAGACCCTCTACACGCGCGACGGCGCCTTCAACACCAACCAGAACGGCCAGCTCGTCACAATGGACGGCTATACCGTGACGCCGTCGATCCTCGTCCCGGCCGAATGCGACCAACGTCACCGTCAGCCAGACCGGCGCCGTCACCGTCACCCTGCCCGGCCAGGCGAATCCCCAGCAGCTCGGCCAGCTGACGATCGCCAATTTCGTCAACGACGCCGGGCTCCAGGCGCTCGGCGGCAACTACTTCCAGCCGACCCAGGCGTCCGGCCAGCCGACCGTCGGCGTGCCCGGCGACACCGCTTTCGGCATTGTCCAGCAGGGCTACATCGAGGCGTCCAACGTCGATCCGGTGACCGAGATCACCAATCTGATCGCCGCCCAGCGCGCCTACGAGATGAACTCCAAGGTGATCCAGGCGGCCGACCAGATGTCCGGCACGATCTCCAACATGCGCGGCTAGAGGAGATGAACGCCATGCGCGATGCGAGCCGGCCATCGTCTGCGCCGTTGCTGCTCGCGTCGTCGCGGCGCTCGTCGGCGGCGCTCGCCGCGCTCCGGCGTCGGCCCAGGAGGCGCCCGCGCCGACGCCGAAGTCGGTCATCTATCCCGGCGACATCATTCTCGACGACATGTTGACCGACCTTCCGGAAGGCGGCGTGCGCGACGGCGGCGGCCCGTTCGTCGAAGATCGCTCGCTCGTCGTCGGCAAGATGGCGCGGCTGCACGCTGCTGCCCGGCCACGCAATCCCTTCGCCGGGAATCTCCAATCCGCAAGCTCGTCGCCAACGGCGCGGACGTGAAGCTCGTCTACGCCGAGGGCGGACTCCTCATCGTCACCTCCGGCGCGGCGTTGCAGGACGGGTCGATCGGCGACGTCGTGCGGGTGCGCAACAGCGACAGCGGCGTCACCGTTTCCGGCGCCGTGCAGCCCGACGGCTCCGTCAAGGTCGGCGGCGGATGAGACGCGCTTGATCCTCGTCGCTTCTGGCGCTTGTCGCCGCCCCCGCGGCTCGCGGCGCGCGCATCAAGGACATCGCGGTCCTGCGCGGCGCCCGCGACAGCCAGCTCGTCGGCTACGGGCTGGTCGTCGGCCTGAGCGGCACCGGCGACACGTTCCGCAACGCGCCGTTCACCCAGCAGGCGGTGCAGGGCATGCTGGAGAACCTCGGCATGGACATGCACGGCGTCACGCTCGCCAACCGCAACGTCGCCGCAGTCATCGTCACCGCCGATCTCTCGGCCGGCGTGCAGACGGGCTCGCGGCTCGACGTCACCGTCTCGGCGCTCGGCGACGCGCCGTCGCTGCTGGGCGGGACGCTTGCTCCTGACGCAGCTGCTCGGGATCGGACGGCGCGCTCTATGCGACCGCGCAGGGCGCCGTGTCGGTCTCCGGGTTCCAGTCGCAGGGCGAGGGCGAGACGCTGTCGCAGGGCGTGCCGACCGCCGGCCGCATCCCCAACGGCGCGATCGTCCAGCACGAGGTCGCCGGCGTCGCCGGACGAGTTGCGGTCGATGCTCGAACTGAAGAATCCCGACTATGCGACCGCGGTCCGGATCGTCGACGCGATCAACGGCTATCGCCGCGGCCGGTTCGGCGCGCGCGCGGCCTTCGAGGTCGACAGCCGGACGGTCGAGCTCTTCCGTCCGCGCGCCGTCTCCTTCGCCCGCTTCATGGCGGAGATCGGAGAACTTCAGGTCGCAGCCCGACATGGCGGCGCGCGTCGTGCTCGACTCGCGCACGGGAACCGTGGTCGTCGGACAGGACGTCCAGATCTCGACGGTCGCCGTCACCTACGGAACGCTGACGGTCCGGGTCAACGAGACAGCCGCAGGTGTCGCAGCCCAATCCGTTCGCCAACGGCCGGACCGTCGTCACGCCGAACACGACGATCAACGCCGAGCAGACCGGCGGCCCGATCGCCATCGTCGGCGGCTCGAGCCTGCGCACGCTGGTCGGCGGCCTGAACCGCATCGGCGTCAAGCCGCCCGGCATCATCGCCATTCTTCAGGCGATCAAGACCGCCGGCGCGCTGCAGGCCGACCTGGTCGTCCAGTAGCGCGCAAGCCCAGCGCAAGCCGCCGAGCCGACGATGCGCGCGGATCCCGAGGCCGAAGGATGCCGATTGTCCGCACAATGCGAAACCCTGCCGTCGTCGCGGCCGTCGCGGCCCTGCTGCGTCTCCCCGGCTTCGCGCCCAGGGCGGCAAGCCGCCGAGGCGCCGAAGCCCAAGATCGCCGAAAAGGCCCGTCGGCGCCGAGAAGCCGGTCGATCCCGACGCCAGCCGATATTGCGCCAACGTCGCGCCCTCCATCGTCGAGGCCCGCATCGCCTGGCAGACGAAGCGGCTGGCCGAACTCGACGGCCAGATCCAGCAGCGCATCGCCGATCTCGAGAAGGCGGAGGCCGCGGCGCGCGACTGGATCGCCAAGCGCAACGAACTGATGAACGCCGCCCGCGACGACCTCGTCGCCATCTACGCCAAGATGGAGCCGGAGAGCGCGGCGCAGGCAGCTCGCCGCCCTCGACGACCGCACGGCCGTGGCAATTCTCGGCAAGCTGAAGCCGAACGCGGCCGGCGCGATCCTCGGCGAGATGGACGCCGACCGCGCGAGCCGGCTCGCCAGCCTGCATGGCCGGCATGAACCCCGAGGAGAAGAAGTCGTAATGCGGCCGCGCGCCGTTCGTCCCGCTTCTTGCCGCGCTCGCGCTCGCGGGCTGCTGGCAGAGCCCGTCCGAGTTCATGCGCGAGCCGAGCTTCTCGCCTGTCGGCGGCGGGATTCGTCTCCGACGAGACGGCGGCGATCCAGAACGCGCACGCGCTCGTCCCGCCGAACCAGACCTTCGGGCCGCCGCCGTCGCTCTACACCGCGCCGCGCATCAGCAAGGTCGGCGACATCGTCACGGTGATCATCATGATGAACGACAAGGCGACGCTCGGCAACGAATCCGACCGCTCGCAGACGACCAAGGATGGCATGACCATCGACTACGGCTTCAACAACGGATCGTCGTCGTCGTCGTCGAGCCAGCCCGCCAAGATCCTCGGCGACCTCACCTCGACCTCCTCGACGCAGGGCCAGGGCGACATCGACCGCTCCGAACAGATCCAGGTGTCCGTCGCGGCCGTCGTCACGCGCGTATTGCCGAACGGCAATCTCGTCATCTCCGGCTCGCAGGAAGTGCGGGTCAACTACGAGCTGCGGCAACTGACGGTCGCGGGCATCGTCAATCCGAACGACATCTCGCTCAACAACACGATCGCCTACGAGCAGATCGCCGAGGCGCGCATCTCCTACGGCGGGCGCGGCCGGCAGAGCGACTTCCAGCAGCCGTCATGGGGGCAGCAGATCTATGACGCCGCCAGACCGTTCTAGCGAGGCGACGCGATGGCTGACGCCGCTGCGCCCGCCGCTCCGCCCTCGAAGGGGCTCAAGGGCGCGCTGATCGAGTTTCTGGTCGTCGCGCTCATCGGCGTCGGCGCCGGCGCGGGCTTCGAGATGTTCGCGCCCGCGGCCGGGCGAGCGCGCAGAAATCCGAAGGAGCGCCGCCGCTCCGGCCGAGCCGTCGACGATCTACGATCTGCCGCCGATCGTCACCAACCTCGGCGCGCCGCAGGACACCTGGATCCGGCTCGAGGGGTCGATCGTGTTCGACCCCAAGGCCCTGCCCCATCCCGAAGCGGTCGCCGGCAAGATCGGCGAAGACATTCTCGCCTATCTGAGGACCGTCACGCTGAAGCAACTCGAGGGGCCGATCGGACTCGAGGCCATCCGCGAGGACCTCAACGAGCGCGCCGCGATCCGCTCGGAGGGAAAGGTGCGCGAGCTCGTTCTTCGTACGCTGGTGGTCCAATGAGAGCGCCTGGCTCTCGCCGCGCTCGCGCTCGCGCTCGGCGGCCCATCCCGCCGCCGCGCAGACGGTCGACCTCGGCGCGCTGATCCCCTCGGGCGGCGCCTCGGCGAGCGGGCGCATCATCGAGATGGTTGCGCTCCTGACCGTGCTTTCGGTCGCGCCGGGCCTGCTCATCATGGTGACGAGTTTCACCCGCTTCATCATCGCGCTGTCTTTCCTTCGCACCGGACTCGGGGTGCAGGGCGCGCCCGCCAACCTGGTGCATGATCAGCCTCGCGCTGTTCATGACGTTCTTCGTCATGGCGCCGACCTTCGACCGCGCCTGGCAGGGCGGCCTCAAGCCGATGCTGGAGAACGAGATCAGCCAGCAGGACGCGCTCGTCGCGGTCTCGCAGCCTTTCCGCGAATTCATGCTTTCGCAGGTGCGGGAGAAGGACATCGCCCTGTTCGAGAGCCTGTCGAAAGGGCGCTTCGACGCCGGCGAGCGGTCGAAGGTCGACTTCCGTCTGCTGATCCCCGCCTACATGATCTCCGAGCTCAGGCGCGGGTTCGAGATCGGCTTTCTGGTCGTGCTGCCGTTCCTGGTCATCGACATGATCGTGGCGACGCTCACGATGTCGATGGGCATGATGATGCTGCCGCCCTCGGTGATCTCGCTGCCGGTCAAGGTGCTGTTCTTCGTGCTGGTGGACGGCTGGAGCCTGCTCGTCGGCAGCCTCGTCCGCTCGACGAGCTGAGGCGCCAGCTTCGCGCAAGGCCGCCCGTATCCAATGGACCCGCACGCCGAGGAGTCTCCATGACCATTCTCAACACCAGCGTCTCCGGCATGTCGGCCGACCAGAACTGGCTGTCGTCGATCTCGCAGAACGTCGCGAACGCCAACACGACCGGCTACAAGAACCTCGAGACGGAATTCTCCGACCATGGTCGACCAGGCGTCGAGCGGAACCGCCGACGGGCGCGGGCGTGCAAACGAGCACGATCTCCCTGAACGCGCTCCAGGGCAGCATCGTCACGTCCCAGACGACGACCAATCTCGCCGTCCAGGGCGCCGGGTTCTTCATCGTCTCCGACGCCGGCCGGCGCGCTCTATCTGACCCGCAACGGCTCATTCGTCCCGGACGCCTCCGGCAACCTGGTCAACAGCGCCGGCTACTACCTGATGGCGGACAACGTCCAGAGCGGCCAATCGGCGACGCCGCCAATTAGCTGAGCAGCCTGCAGAAGGTCAATGTCGACAGCGCCGGCCTGACCGCGACGCCGACGACGTCCGGATCGTTGCCCGGCAATCTGCCTTCGACGGCGACGACGATCACCGCCGCCGACCTGCCATCGACCAACCGCGCGAGCTCGACCTGCACCGACCAGACGTCGCTCGTCGTCTACGACAACCTCGGCGCGGCGCACACCGTCAATCTCTATTTCTCGAACGACCGGCGACGGGACTGGCAGGTCGCCGCCTTCGCGGCTTCGACGACCGATTCAAACCGTTCAACTTGCCCTGAGCTCGGGCCAGACCCTGACGTTCGGCACGACCGGCGCGCTCACGTCCGGCTCGCCGCTCACCCTGCAAAACCCAAGCGGCTCGCCATCCTCTCGAGCGGTCAGACGATCAGCCTCGATCTCGAGCAACACGACGCAGCTCGCCTCGAGTTTCAGCGTGACTCCGCAACCGCCAACGGCAACGCGCCCGCGAGCCTCAGCGGGCGTCTCGATCGCCACGGACGGGACCCTGTCGTTCAACTACTCAAACGGCGCGACGATCGCCGCCTACGACATTCCGCTCGCCAATGTGGAGAGCCCGGACAACCTCACCTCCGTCAACGGCAACGCCTACACGGCGACCGCGGCTTCCGGGCCGATCTTCGTCGGTGTCGGCCGGCGCGGGCAGCTTCGGCTCGATCGAGTCGAGTTCGCTCGAGAGCTCGACTGTCGATATCGCCACCGAACTCACCGACATGATCCAGGCGCAGAGCGCCTACGAGGCCAATTCCAAGGTCTTCCAGACGGGAGCGAACATCCTCGACGTCCTCAACGGTCTGAAGTCGTAACCGCGAAAAAGGATCGAAGTCATGAGCCTCTCGACCGCCTTCAATATCATAAGCTCTTCTTTCGCCGCCAACGCGGCGCAGATCGCGGTCGTCTCCAACAACATCGCCAACGTCAACACCGCCGGCTACTCGCGCGAGGTGGCGAACCTCGTGACCAATCCTTACGGCGGGGCCGACGTCGTCTCGGTCGACGCGCATCGCCAATGCGGCGCTCGCCGAACAGGTCTCGACCTCGACGGCGCAGGCCGCGACGCAACAGGCGATCGCCAATGGGCTCGCGATGCTCGCCGCCACCGTGGACGACAGCTCTTCGACGTCGTCGACTTCGGGCGCGGACGAGAACGGCGCCTCGCCGTCAGCGATGCTCGCCAACCTCGAAAGCGCTCTGACGACCTACGAAGACTCGCCGACGTCTTCTTCGGCCGCGGACGCCGCGGTGACCGCCGCCCAGAACCTCGCCCAGTCGCTCAATGCAGGAGACGCGGCGGTCAACGAGGTTCGCGAACAGGCGGACCAGGACATGGCCTCGTCGGTCTCGACCATCAATTCGCTGCTCGGCCAGTTCCAGACCGCCAACGACGCGGTGGTGAGCGGGCTCGCCGTCGGGCGCAAACGTCGCAACCGCCGAGGACACGCGCGATTCCCTCGTCACCCAGCTCGCACAGCAGATCGGCGTGACCACGTCGACCGCCGCCAACGGTTCGATGTCGATCTACACCGACAACGGCGTCACGCTGTTTCAGGATACGGCGCGCACGGTCTCCTTCACGCCGACGTCGACCTACGTCGACGGCGTCAGCGGCTCGCCAGTTACGGTCGACGGCGTCCCGATCACGGGATCAAGCTCGCTGATGCCGATCCAGTCGGGCGCGCTCGCCGGCTATGCGACGCTGCGCGACACGCTTGCGCCGCAGTACCAAGCGCAGCTCGACCAGATCGCCGGCGGGCTGATCAGCGCCTTCGCCGAGAGCGACCAGACCGATCTCGTCGCAATCCTCGCTGCCCGGCCTCTTCACCACGCAAGGGGCGACGAGCGTCCCCTCGACCTCGGACGCGACCGGCCTCGCCGCGGCGATCGAGGTCAACCCGACCGTCGACCCATCGCAGGGCGGTGATGCGACCCTGCTCCGCGACGGCGGGATCTCCGGCAATTCGGCTTACGTCTACAATACGACCGGCGCGTCGAGCTACACGACCCGGCTCCAAGCAGCTCGTCGCCGCGACCCAGTCGACGCAGAGCTTCGACGCCTCCGCCGGCCTTGGAACGTCGGCGAGCCTCGCCGACTACGCCAGCGCCTCGGTGAGCTGGCTGCAGGGCGAGAACAGCCAGGCGAGCAACGCCTCGGATTACCAGAACGCGCTGGTCACCCAGGCGACCTCGGCGCTGTCGAACGCGACCGGCGTCAATCTCGATGCGGAAATGACCAACATGCTCAGCCTCGAAAACACCTACGCCTCCTCGGCGAAGCTCCTGACCACCGTCAACAGCATGTTCTCCGCACTTCTGGACGCCGCCTGAAATGAGCCTTACCTTCGTCTCGTCCCAGTACCTGGCCGACAACCTCGTCCTGCCGGTGCAGCAGGCGCAGGCGCAGCTCGCGACCGCGACCACCGAAGAGTCGACCGGCCAATACGCCAATCTCGGCCTTCAGCTCGGCGATCAGTCGGGCTACGAACTGTCGCTCAAGGAGCAGGTCCAGCAGTTGCAGGCGCTGACCGCCGGCAACAGCGTCGTCTCGACCAACCTCTCGACCGCTCAAGCCGCGCTGTCCTCGATGAGCACCAGCGCCAAGACGACGATCACGGATCTGACGTCCTGGACGGCGAGCGCCAATTCCGGGGCGCAACTGCAGACTATAGGCCAGACCGCCTTGCAGGAGCTGATTTCCTCTGCCAACGCGACCTCGGGCGACATTTACGTGTTCGGCGGGATCAACTCCGCCACGGCGCCGCTCGCGGACTACTTCTCGTCCACGACGTCGGCCGCCAAGACCGCGGTCGATGACGCTTTCCAGTCGGCGTTCGGCTGCCTGCCGACCGACGCGGCGGCGGCCGATATCACCGCCTCGCAGATGCAGAGCTTTCTTTCCGGGTCGTTCGCGGACCTGTTCTCGGGCAGCAACTGGACGTCGGACTGGTCCTCGGCGTCGAGCGTGAACACGACCGCCGAGATCGCGCCGGGCGAAAGCGTCACCACCTCGACCAACGCCAATACGCCTGCCTTCCAGCAGCTCGCCGAGGCCTACACGATGCTCGCCGAATTCGGCGTGTCCTCGCTGAGCAGTTCGGCGCAGCAGGCCGTCGCCTCGGCTGCGACATCGCTCATCACCGAAGGGCAGAATTCTCTCACTGACGCGCAGGCCGCGCTCGGCGCGACACAATCGCAGGTGACCGACGCCAACAGCGGGATGAGCGCTCAGCTCACGCTCGTCGAGCAACAGGTCAATACGCTCGACGACGTCGACCAGACCGCGACAGCGGCCCAGATCACGAGTCTGACCAACCAGATCCAGATGGCTTACGAACTCACGGCCCGGCTGCAACAGCTCAATCTGGCGCAGTACCTTCCCGTCCCGTAACAACCGCCCAGGGATATCGATGTACGAATTCGCCTACAACGAAGTGGTCGAAGAGTCGCGCGCAACCATGCGCGCACGCGAGCGCGCCGCGATGGACCGCGTCATCGGCATGCTCCGGGTCGCGCAGGAGAGCGGGCCGCTGTCGCGCGAGCGGGTCGACGCGCTGTTCTACCTGCGGCGCCTCTGGATGATCTTCCTCGACGACCTCAGGGATCCGAACAACGAGCTGCCCGACACGCTGCGCGCCGGCATCATCTCGATCGGCGTCTGGATGATGAAGGAGATCGACCGCGTGCGCTCCCGCGTCACGGACGATCTCGCCCCGATGATCGAGATCAACGAGATCATCCGCGACGGGCTCAAATAGAGGGCGCGCCATGAACATCACGCTGAGGGCCGGCGAGCGGTTCTTCATCAACGGCGCGGTCATCCGCATCGACCGCAAGGCGACGGTCGAACTGCTCAACGACGTCACCTTCCTGCTCGAAACCCATGTGATGCAGGCTGAGGACGCGACCACCCTCACGCGCCAGATCTATTTCGCGGTGCAGATCATGCTGATGGATCCCGGCGCGACGGCGACCGCGACGCCGCTGGCGGGCTCGCTGATCGAGACCGCGCTTGGGGCCTATCAGACGCCGCAACTCGTCTCGGGCTTGCGCGGCGTCGCACAGTCGCTCGCAAGGGCCCGCAATTTCGAGGCGATGAAGGCGCTGCGCGCCCTCTTCCCGATCGAGGACGCGGAACTGAAGCGCGACGCGGCCGCCAGCGCCGCGTGACCTGAAAGGAGACCGAAAAATGACCGTGGCCGCTACCTCCGGCGGTCACCAGCGCCTCGCAGACGACATCGACGTCGACGTCGACGTCGACGACATCCTCGACCCAGTCGCTGAGCTACAACGATTTCCTGACCCTGCTGATGGCCGAGATGCAGAATCAGGACCCGACCCAGCCGATGGACCCGGCACAGATGGTGTCGCAACTCGCCACCGTCTCCGAGGTCGGGCAGGCGGTGCAGACCAACACCACGCTCTCGTCCCTGCTTACGGCGAGTTCGCTGTCGCAGGCCGAGTTCCTCGTCGGCACGCCGATCACCTCCTCGGACGGCGCGACCTCGGGCACGGTCGCCTCGGTCAGCGTGACGAGTTCGGGCGCGACGGCGACGCTGACCGACGGCAGCACGGTGTCTCTCGCCAGCGGCGCGACAATACAATGAACGAGGGCGATGCGGTCGATCTGGTCCAGCAGGCGATCTGGATGGTGGTGGTCGGCGCGGGGCCCGCGGTCGGCGCGGCGATGGCGGTCGGGGTCGCCATCGCGCTCCTCCAGGCCTTGACCCAGGTGCAGGAGATGACGCTGACCTTCGTGCCGAAAATCATCGCCGTCTTCGTCGCCGCGAGCCTGACCGCGAGCTTCGTCGGCGGCAAGTTCGCGATCTTCACCGAAGAGCTCTATGCTCGGATCGAGAAGGGCTACAACTAGGCGGGGGCGGGAGGCGCGTCGCTCTATGACCCCAGCCGTGTCGAACGCGGGCATCCAGAGCGGCGAGGCGACGAGGGAGCAGCCTTCGCGAACGGTCCGCCCTGGCCGCCGCTTCTTCGTATTCCCGCGTGACAGCGGCGACATTCCGGGTAGACTTGCCGCGGGACGGCTTTCCCCAAAGGATTTCGACAGCGGAGATCCTCGCACGCCGAAGCAGGCGGGGAGCCGTCCGGCTCATGGCCGCAAATCCCGTTGGCGCGAACGGGGAGCGGCGCCTCGACACCCGCAACCGGACCCGCCCATGATCCCCTGGATAGAACTCGACCGCGCCCCTCTGCCTCGGGGCGGCGAATTGCGGCTTATGCGCAGGGGACACGAGTTTTCCATCAAGATCGGCGTCGCCGAGTTGATGACCTCGCGGCTCAACGCCTCGGAAGCGGCGCTGGCGACGCTGGCGGCGGAGACGCTGAACGGGCGGACGAAGCCGAGGATCCTGATCGGCGGGCTCGGCATGGGCTTCACGCTGCGCGCGGCGCTCGCCGCGTTCAGCCCCGGAGCCGGGATCGTCGTCGCCGAACTCGTTCCCGCCGTCGTGCGCTGGGCCCGGGGGCCGATGGCGGAGCTGTTCGGCGCCTCGCTCGACGACCGGAGAGTCACCATTGTCGAGGGCGACGTCGCCGCGCTGATCCAAGCGCCGAAGCCCTGCTACGACGCGATCCTGCTCGATGTCGACAACGGCCCCGAAGGCATGACGCAGGCGGCGAACGACAAGCTCTATTCGGTCCGGGGCCTCATGGCGGCGCGCGCGGCGCTCTCTCGGGGCGGGGTGCTCGCCGTCTGGTCGGAGGGCCCGGACGCCGCGTTCCTGAAGCGGTTTCAGAAGGCGGGCTTTTCCGTCGAGGAGAGGCGCGTGCGCGCCGGAGGGGTGCATGGGGGGCCGCGGCATGTGATCTGGCTCGGCGTGCGCCGGGAGGACGAAAGCCGATGACGACCGCGCCGGCGACACTCCATGAATCGCCCAGGCCGCTTGCGAGGAGCTTGCGGGAACGTCTACAAAAAGGGTCTTGGAGGGCCAATGGCCGGGTAAGCCTCGCCAGATCCTGAAAGGATTTGCAGGATGCGTGTGCTGATTATCGGCGCCAGCAAGGGAATCGGGCTGGAGACGACCCGCCAGGCCCTCAGGGCCGGCCATCAGGTGCGCGCGCTCGCGCGATCCGCCGCCGGGATGCCGCTCTCGGATCCGAATCTCGAGAAGGTGCGCGGCGATGCGCTGAAGAGCCGGGATGTGGAGGCCGCCCTGCAGGGGATCGACGTCGTGATCCAGACGCTTGGCGTGGGCTTCGGCGACTTGTTCCGGCCCGTCCGGCTGTTCTCGGACGCGACCCGGGTTCTGATCGCGGCGATGGAGGCCCAGGGCGTCAAGCGGCTGATCTCCGTGACCGGTTTCGGAGCGGGCGACAGCCGCGACAGCATCAGCGCCCTGCAGCGGGCGCCTTTCCTGTTCATCTTTGGCCGCGCCTACGACGACAAGAGCTTGCAGGAGCGCCTAATCAAGGAAAGCGGGCTTGACTGGACGATCGCGCGGCCCGGTGTGCTGACCGGCGGGCCACGGACGGGGCGCTGCAAGGTCCTGACGGAGGCCTCTCAGTGGCGGAACGGGATGATCTCCAGGTCAGACGTCGCCGAATTCCTTGTCCGACAGATCGAGGACCGGCGCTACGTCCACAAAGCGCCCGTGCTGGTCAACTGACGGTCGGGGCGGCCCTCGCTCAGCGCGGCACGATGATCAGGCGCTCGACCGGGGCGCCGTCGAGAAAATGCGACTGCACGATCTCGTCGATGTCCTCGCGCGAGCGAGGCCGGTACCAGATCCCCTCCGGATAGACGACGAACAGCGGGCCCGCCGGGCAGAACCCGAGACAGGCCGTCGGGGTCACCGAAATGTCCGGCTGCCCGAGGCGCTCCACGCTCTTCATCAGGCGCTCCCACAGCGGCTTTGCCCCCGCTTGTCCGCAAGAGCCGCGCGGATGCTGGGGCGGCCGGTCCTGAAAGCAGGTAAAGGCGTGGATCTTGAACACTTTCGGGATTTCCAGCACGGGCTCGCGCGCTCCTTGTTGCTCAGTCACAGACGATCGGCGACGGCCGCAGCGGCGGCCGTGGCGCAGCGTTCGGCCTCGCTTCGGTCTTCGCGGGGGCAGGCTTCGCCCACCGGAGCGGCCGCTGGCCTGAGCCCGATCCAGGCGTCGATCAGGGCCGCGTCGAAGCCGGTCTCGCGCCGGCCGTCGACCTCGATCAGCGGACGGCGGATGAGCAGCGGGTCGGCCAGCATCAGCGCGAGCGCGCCCTCGGCCTCGAGTTCGGTCGGGCGCACCGCGCCGCTTTTCACCCGGGGCGACGCGCCGTTGAACCATTCCGCCACCGGGCGCGCGCCGAAGAAAGAGCGCAGCGTTTCGCCGGTCCAGGGAGCCGAGAGGAGGTCGCGCACGTCGAGCTCGTGGCCCGATTGCCTGAGCAGCGCCTTCTGCCGCGCGTTGCCGCCGCAGCCGGGCTTTTCGTAGAAGACGACCTTCGCCATGGCTATTCCTCCTCGCAATGTTCGGGCCGCAGGACCACGGCGAGCAGGCGGCGCGCGCCGAACCGGTCGCGCGGATCGAGTTCGGCGACCTTGGCGATCGCCTCCGCCCCCTCGGCGCGTTCGCCGAGCCGCGCCTGACAATAGCCCCAGGCCATGAGCGCCTGCAGGTAGAGGCCGGGCGCTTCCTCCAGTTGGTCGAACCCCGCGTCGCCGGGCTTAACCGCGCGCCAGTCGCCTGCGACATTGAGGCGGCGGGCCACGAGGCGCATCAGGAAGGCTGCGTGCGGGAGCGCCTCGTCGAAACGGTGGTTATAGAAATAGAAGCGGTAAGCCCCGAGCCGCGCCTCGAAATCGTCGGGCGCGACGGCGAGCGCGCGCGCGACCGCCCGCTCCGCCGTGACGGGATCGGACCGGGCCTGCCGCGCGCCCTCGAGCAGCGCGAGGGCGTCGAAGGACGCGGCCGCGTCGCCAAACAGCCCCATCAGGCGACGGCCCGCGCGAGGTCGGCCACGACGCCGCCGCCGATCCCGTCGATCGCGCCGAGTTCGGCAAGCTTGTCGAGGCGGCGCCGGGTGTCGTCGGCGTGGCCCCGCCGCAGTTGAATGAAGGCGATGGCCTTGAGCGTATAGAGCGCGAAGCGCGCGGGACCCGGCGGGGCGCTGACGAGATCCTCGGGCGTCCACGCGGCCCAGTCGGCGGAAAGGCCGGCCTGCCGCTCCGCCTCCGCAAGCCCGGCCTCTGCGATCGCCAGCGCTTCGCCGAGTTCGCCTTGGTAGGCGTGGATCTTGTAGAGGCAGAAATAGGTCGCGAGCGCGGACGGGTCGAGCGCGAGGGCGTCGCGGAATTTCGCGTCCGCCGCCGTCCGGTTTTGTCGGTTCAGCAACACGCCCTGTTGTAGGAGTTCGTTCACTTGCGTCGGCGTCTCGCCGAAGTCGATCAGGTCACTTTCTCTGATATCGCTCATGAATTTGCTCGCCCGGCCCTGCCCGCCCGTGATGGCGAGCCGAGCCAAGCGGATTTCGTGCCACGGGTGCAACTTCAGGGCGGGAGCGCTGCGGGCGCGGCCTGCAACGTCCAGATCGGGATAGCGGTCGGTACGATTCACACGCCCGCGGCGCCCCTCGCCAGAGCGTCGCAGCGCCGATAGGATCTTGACCGGGTCGCGGAAAAGCGGCCGATTCGGGAGAGATGAACAATGATCAAGACCTTTGCGCTCGCCGCGCTCGCGCTCTGCCTCGCCGGCGCGCCGACGCTCGCCTTTGCCGACGACGCCTGCATGACCCAGTCGATGGACAAGAAGCTGGCCGGCGCCGCCAAGACCAGCTTTTTGACGAAATGCGAACGGACGGGATGTGAGAGCCAGGCGGCCGACAAGAAGCTCAACGGCGCGGCCAAGACCTCGTTCGTCAAGAAGTGCGTCAAGGACGCCCTTGCCGCGCCCATGTGAGCGTTGCGCCGTTAGCCTCCGCCGGGCGCCCCAAGCCGACCCGGGAGGCGCGGGACACTTAAAGTCGCCCTGAAGCGGATCTCCGCCGAACGGCGGTGTAAGGCGAGATGCCACCCAATGGAGGCGCTCGGCGCGCCCCCCTCCCCGCGAAGCCCTCTCTCGACCGGCTGTTGCGGGGAGCCGGGACCCGCGGGCGCCTTCGCCCCAGCGCATCCGACTCCGGTCCGCAGCAGCGAAATGCGCCGAGAAGGTCCACCATGATCCTGCGCGCCCTTCTGATCTGTCTTCTGGCGACGCTCGGCGCGGGGATATCCGCGCGCGCAGCGGATTCGTTCGTCATCGGCGTGATGAACGATCAGTCCGGCCCGTACGCCGACCTCGCCGGTCCGGGTTCGGTCGAGATCGCGCGCATGGCGATCGAAGACTTCTGGCGGCGCCGTTCTCGGCAAGCCGATCGAGCTTCTCGTCGCCGACCATCAGAACAAGGTCGATATCGGGCTGGCGATCGCCCGACAGTGGTACGACGAGCGCGGCGCGCGCGTCATCTTCGACATCACCAATTCGGGCGTGGCGCTGGCGATCCAGGCGCTGGCGAAAGAGCGCAATCGTCTCGTGATCTTCGATTCCGCCTCGTCCTCGGACCTCACCGGCAAGGCCTGCTCGCCGAACGGCATTCAGTGGAACGCCGACAACTGGTCGAACGGCGTGGCGCTGATGCGCCTCCTGATCCAGCAAAAGCTCGACAGTTTCTTCTTCATCACCGCCGACTACGCCTTCGGCGCCTCGCTCGAAGCCGACGCGCGCGACGCAATCGGGAAGAGCGGCGGGACGGTGGTCGGAGGCGTGCGCTCGCCGCTCAACACCGCCGATTTCAGCTCCTATCTGCTCGCCGCGCAGGCCTCCGGGGCCAAGGTCGTCGTGTTCGCCATCACCGGCGCCGATCTCTCGAACGCGCTGAAGCAGGCGAGCGAGTTCCATCTCGCGCCGGCGCAATATCTCGCGACCCCGATCACCTATCTCAGCGACGTCAACGCGCTGGGCCTCGACGTGGCGCACGACCTCACCTTCATGCAGTCGTGGTACTGGGACCTGAACGACCAGACCCGCGCCTTCGCCAAGCGGTTCTTCGCCCTTCGACAGCGCATGCCGAACGACAACCAGGTTGCGCTCTATTCGTCCGTTCGCCACTATCTCGAGGCGGTCGCCAAGGCGGGAACGGACGAAGCGGGCGCCGTGACGGAGGCGATGCGCGCCGAGCCGGTCCACGATGTCTTCACCGACCGCGGCGTGATCCGCCCGGACGGGCGTGTGCTCTACGACCGGTACCTGATGCGGGTGAAGGCCCCCGCGCAGTCGAAGTATCCGTGGGACTATCTGACGGTCGTCGCGAAGATCCCCGCCACAGAGGCGTTCCGGCCGCCCGGCGCCGGCGGGTGCCCGCTCGGAGCGCAGTAGGTGACGCTATAAGAGCGAAGGTCGTCCAGGGGTGCCCGGGTCCCGTCGCCGCGCGGAACATCGGGCGGGGATCGGCAGTTCCGGCGGGGGCGCGACGAGCGGAGGCTTGGTTTCACGCACGGCTGCGCCTAAGTTGAGACGGCAAACAGGGAGAGATGCATGGCGAGCAAGGGGAAGAGCGAGGCCAAACCGGCCGATCCGCGCGGCGGGATCGCCGATGCGTTGATGAAGCTCGCCAGCGAACGCCGTTTCGAAGAGATCTCGATCCGTGACATCTGCACGCCGAAGCCGGCGTGACCCTCGCCGATTTCCGCGACGCCTTTCCGTCCAAGGGCGCGGTCCTGGCCGGCCTTTCGCGTCGCTTCGACCGTGCGGTGCTGGCTCAGGACAGCGCGGAACTGGCCGACGAGAGCCCGCGCGAGCGCCTGTTCGACGTGCTCATGCGCCGTCTCGAGGCGATGGCGCCCTATCGCGAGGGTCTGCGCGAAGCGAGCGCATGGCTTCGTCGCGACCCGTCGGCGGCGCTGGCGATGAATCCGATTGTGCGCGGATCGATGCGGTTCATGCTCGAGGCTGCGGACATCGAATTCGAAGACGGCGCGGCCGGCACGGTCAAACTGCAGGGCCTCGCGATCGCCTGGGCGCGCATCGTCGGCGTCTGGCTCGACGACGACGATCCGGGCCTGTCGAAGACGATGGCCGAACTCGACCGCGAACTGACCCGCGGCGAGCGGGCGGTCGCCCAGGTCGATCGCGTCAGCGGCCTTGCGGCGCCGATTCGGGCGCTGGCGCTGGCGGTCCTTGACGCTCGCCGCCGCCTCGGCGAGCGTTCGCCGCGCAAACGGGCGGCGCGAGACGCCGATTTCGAGAGGGGACCGCGAGGACGAGGCGCCGGCGGCGTGAGCGGGAGGCGCCCGCGGCGAGGGTAAACAGGACCTCGCCAACAACTCAAAGTTGAGCGATCGGCTTGAGCCTTCGCTCGCTATGAGCCTCGGAAGCGCTTCGAAATCAGTCGATTAAGAGCCGCCTAACCACGCGTGTTAGGCTCTCTGGGCAACGGTGGGCGCGGCATAGTTCCCGCATGGTCAGCCAACCTGCGGAAACGATCGTGACGTCGCCACTCAAAGCCTCGGATTGCATCCGGATCGAAGCGAGCGATCCCCGTTCCGACAACCGCCGCCGCGTGGTCGAAGTCGCGCGCGAGGCGGTGACGATCCGGCGCGCCGTCGCGGGCGTGCCGATGGCGATCCGGGTCGCCTCGGAGGCCTACCGGGGCGTCGCGCTGCGGATCACCGGGTTCGAGGACGGCCGATTTTATTACGAGGTGAGGCTGGCGCATCGAGACCCGACCTCTCGGTGCCGCTCTGCGAGGGCGAAGATCTTGCGGCGATCGAGGCGCAATGGCGAGCATGGGTCGCGTTTCTCGGCCTGCCGGCTTTGGCGGGAAGGACGGGATCGACCGACATCGCCGGTGAATCTCGACGACGTGGAACTCACGCGCCGGATCCCGCACACGCGGCGGCGCGCCGGCGCCGCGGGCGTTGCGCCGGCCGCGTTTCCCGAAGCGGCGCGCGCTCGGCCGCATCGGGCGCCGCGGGGCTCGTGGACGTCGATCCGACCGTCCTGTTCTACGGCTGGGAGACCGATCTGTGACGCGGCGGCGGACTCGAGGGCGCGCGCGGCCGCGACCTCAGGCGGCCATTTCGATCCGCGGGCCGGGCGAGACGACGGGGATGAGGTAAAATTCGCCGCGCTCGATCGATTGCGCGAGATCCGCATCGAATTCAGCGTTCATGAGGCCGAGAGCGTCCGCCACCGCCGCAAGGCCGATGTCGTGGTAGATGCGGGTCAGCATGGAGCCGACGCCTTCGCGCCGGCCTGCAGCCTCAGGGATCGCGTCGAAATCGTGCCGCATCGCCTTCAACCCTCGTCCGGAGGATTTGCGCGCCTCGCTTGCGCGCCCTGTCGTACAAACCTTGAGTGAAATCCGTTAAGAGGCGATTAACGGACGCCGCCTGCGTCCCGCAGCGCCGGACGCGCAAGGAGATCATGGTGGTCGCCGCTTCGACCCGATTTGCCGGCGTTTTGTTCGACAAGGACGGAACGCTGATCGACTTTCACCTGACCTGGGGTCCGGCGGTCTATGCGATGATCCACACGCTTGCGGCCGGCGATCCGGCGCTGATCGAGGCCCAGGCCGAAGCGCTTCATTTCTCGATCGAAACCAGGCGTTTTCTCGCGTCTTCGCCGTTGGTCGCCGGTTCGACCGCCGACTACGGGGGGCGCTGGGCGGAGGCGCTCGGGCGCACGGACCTCGACGTCCTGAAAGCCGAGATCGACGCGCTCTCGGGGGCGGAATCGCTGAAGGCGCTGACGCCGATTGCGGAGCCCCCGGCCGTCTTCTCGAGGCTCGCGCGATGGGCCTCCGTCTCGGCGTCGCCACCAACGACTCCGAAAAGAGCGCTCGGCGTCAGATCAAGGCGCTTGGGGTCGCGGCCTATGTCGACTTCATCGCCGGCTACGACACCGGACACGGCGGCAAGCCGGAGCCCGGCATGGTGCTCGCCTTCGCGGCCTTTCTCGGAACGTCGCCGTCGAGGATTGTGGTGGTCGGCGATTCTCTTCACGATCTCGCCGCTGCGAGGGCGGCGGGCGCGACGGCGGTCGCCGTCCTCTCCGGTCCCGCCGAACGGGCGGCGCTGGAGCCTCACGCCGACTTCGTGATCGGCCACATTGGCGATCTGCCCGACCTCCTGGCGCGATTCGGCGCCGCAGAAGCGAACGTCGCGCCCTGCGGCTGATGTCCCGGCCGGTCCCAGACCGATTCCAGCGCCCGCATTGCCTCGGCGGGCGATCGGGCGTAGGTGGACTCTTCCGTTGGCCGCCGGAGGTTCGGCCCGTCATGGCCCCCGATAGTCTCACGCTCCTGGGCGGACTCCTGCTGGGGCTCGCGAGCAGCCTGCATTGCGCCGGGATGTGCGGAGCTATCGCTTCGAGCCTGATGTTCGCCTTCGCGCCCGGCGAGGGCGACGGAGGGCGCCTGCGCGCGCTGATGGCGGCGCATGCCGGGCGGGTGCTCATGTATGTCGCCGGCGGCGCGGCCCTCGGCGCGGTCGGCTCGACGCTGTACGGGGCGTTCGATCACGCCGGCGCCTTCCTCGTCATGCGCTGGGCGGCGGCGGTGGCGCTCGGCTGGATCGGGCTTTCGGTCGCGGGGTTCGCGCCCTCGCTCGCGATCGTCGATCGCGTGACGGCGCCGATCGCCGGCCGGCTGCGGTTCGTCGTCGGCGCGCCGGTCGCCCCGGCGCAGCAGGAGCGTTCGCGTCCGGACTGATCTGGGGGTTGTTGCCGTGCGGCATGGTCTATGGCGCGCTGTTCTATGCTATGTTGACGGGCGACGCATGGCGCGGCGCCGCCGTGATGGCCGGCTTCGGCCTTGGAACCTTGCCCTCGGTGACGGCGGTCGCGCTCGGTCTTTCCCGTTTCCGCCGCTTCGCCCAGGAGCCGAACGCGCGGATCGCCGTCGGCCTCGGCATCATGGCGGTCGCCGCAGCGAGCATCGCCGTGCCGGCGATGGCGGTCGGCGGGTTCTGTTTCAACTGAAAGGCCGGCCCATTTTCCCTTGCTTTTCGTTTGGCGGTATAAGCCCGCGCACGGCGCGTCTGCGTCGAACCCGCGGAGACGGATGAGCATGCGTCGGGCCGCCATCTTGGCGGGCGTTCTTGCGCTGGCGGCCATAGCGGCTGGATCAGCGCGGTGGCCGGTCGCACCTGGCTGGGTCGCCGACCGCCTCAATGCGGCGTTCGGGCAAGCCCGCCCTTTGACGTGGAGCACGCCGCAAGCGGCGACGTTCAGCGCGCTTCCCTGGCCGAGCCTGCAAATCGTCGACGCCAGGCTCGACAACGCCTCGGGCGCGAACCTCGTCTCGGCCCCGGAGGCGCGGATCGATCTTTCGCTGATCGCGCTCGCGCTTGGGCGGGTCGCGCCCGCGCGCCTGACCCTGACCGCGCCGACGGTCAGTTTCGACCTCGACCGGCCGCCATTCGTCGGCCGCCTCGGCGCCTCCGACGCGATGGCCGCCATCAATCGATTTGCGCCGCTCGGCGACGTAAGAGTGACGAACGGCGTCGTGCGCGTGACCAGTCGCAAGCGCGCGCTCGATACGGTGATCGAAAGCGTGCGCGGGCGGTTCGACATTCTGTCGCCGGCCACCCGGATCCGCGTCGACATGTCGGCGGTCTGGCGCGACGCGCCCTTAATTCTGTCCGGCTCGTTCGAGCAACCGCTACAGGCGGCGCGAGGACGGCCGAGCGCGCTTGTTGTCGGGCTGATCTCTTCGCTCGGCAATGTGACCTTCAACGGGGCGGTGACCGGCGGCGTCACACCGGGCGCCGCGGGGGACGTGTCGATCTCCTCGCACGCGCTGGCCGACGTCCTTCGCCTGCTCGGCGCGACGCCGCCGCCGTTCCCCGGCGCCGCGGACGTCGCGATTTCCGGCAAGATCCAGGCGACGCCGGAAGAGGTCGTTTTCGACGAGGCGACCGTGACGGGAGGCGGCCAGACGCTGCAAGGCGCGCTGCGCCTGGCGCGGAGCGGCGGCCGGCTCGCGGTGTCCGGCTCGCTCGACGCAGAGCATCTGGCGCTGGCGCCGTTGCTCGGGCCTGCTCCTCCCCTGCTGGCGGCGGACGGCGACTGGAGCCGGAAAAACCTCTCCCTTGCGCCCCCGCGCGACTTCGACCTCGATTTGCGGCTGTCCGCCGGCCAGCTGGACGCTTATGGAGTCAATATCGACAATGTGGCGGCGTCGGCCCTGCTGAAGGACGGCGCGCTGACGGCGGAACTTGTCGAGGCGACAGCCTATGGCGGACGCCTGAAAGGCGCGCTGCGCCTGGCGTGCGATCCCTTCAATATCCGGGTGGCGGCGCATGGGAAGCTTGCCGGAGCCGACCTCGGCGCGGCCGCGTCGAACTTCAACTGGCTCGCGCTGACCGGCAATGGAGACGCCGAATTCGCCATCGAGACCGTCGGCCGCTCTCCCGCCGACCTGATCGCAGCCCTTGACGGCAAGGCGTCGCTTACGCTGACGGACGGCGCATTCTCGGCCGTCAATTTTGAAGAGGCCTTGCGCCGCAGCCAGAGGGGACCGGTCGACCTGGTCAAGGACAGGCGAAGCGGGGGAACCGCCTTCGACCAGGCGACGCTTAGCCTCCTTGTCGGCCAAGGGGTCGCGCATATCGTCAATGGCGCGCTCGTCGCCCGCAGCCTAAGGGCGGATATGCAGGGCGCGATCGATCTCGGCGGTCAAAGCTGGAGACTGCGGCTCAACGCCTCGCAAGAAGGGCCGACCGGCATTCCGCCGCCGGACGCCGCCCATTTGAGCCTTGATATCGAAGGCCCATGGTCCAACCCGAGCGTCCAGTCTCCCGACGGAGGCGACACCGCGCAGCCGAGCTCCGCAACAGCGCCGTGACCTGTCTGCCGCCCCGTCAGACGCCGCTTTTGCGATTCGAGGCCGGCGAGGATCGAACCGAACTCGGCGGAGCTGATCGTGCGACCGCGGTCGCCATGACCGTTGCGCCAAACAAAAAGGCCGGGAGCAATCCCGGCCATTTTCACGTGAACTCCAGTTTTTACAACAAACAGTTTCTTGTTTTACGCGTCCACTGTTCTTGGTTTTCTGGTTGGTCGCGCCTGGATTGAGAGTCCGATTTTGTTTGGCGCGATGGCGGACCAGTAGCCCCCGCAGGCTGTCCCGGTCAACGCGACGCGATGACGCAGCCGGAGCGAGGCTGCTCGCATTTGACAGGGACGGGAATTGTCCGAATAGAGGCGTCATGCTCCGACCTCGTTTCCGCCCATGACTTCTGCACCGCGTTTCATCCTCGGCACGCGCGGGTCGCCGCTGGCGCTGGCGCAGGCCAACGAAACGAGGCGCCGCCTCGCCGAAGCCCACCACTGGGCGGAAGAGCAGATCGAACTTCGGATCATCCGCACGAGCGGCGACGCGATCCAGGACCGGCCGCTCGCCGAGGCCGGCGGCAAGGGGCTGTTCACCAAGGAGATCGACGTCGCGCTGATCGCCGGCGAGATCGACGCCGCCGTCCACTCGGCCAAGGACCTGCCGACGCTGATGCCGGAGGAAGTCGCGCTGGTCGGCTTCCTGCCTCGCGAGGACGTGCGCGACGCGCTGATCTCCGCCGCCGCGGACTCGGTCGAGGGCCTGCCGCACGGCGCGAGCCTCGGCGCCGCTTCGCTTCGACGCCAGGCGCAGGCCCTGCGGCTACGACCCGACCTCAAGCTCGAACTCCTGCGCGGCAATGTGGAGACGCGGCTCCGCAAGGCCGAGTCCGGGGCGATCGGGGCGACGCTGCTGGCCATCGCCGGCCTCAAGCGCCTTGGCCTCGTTCATCGCGCGCGTGCGCCGCTGAGCCTCGACGCCTTCCTGCCGGCGGTCGGACAGGGGGCGATCGCGCTCACCGCGAGAACCGGCGACGCCCGGGCGTTCGACGCGCTGGCGGCGATCACCCACGCTCCGACCTTCGCCGAACTCGCCGCCGAGCGCGCCTATCTCGCCGTGCTCGAGGGCTCCTGCCGAACGCCGATCGCCGGCCTCGCCCGGTTCGCCGAGGGACGCCTCAAGTTCAAGGGCGAGGTGCTCAGGACCGACGGAACCGAACGCTTCGAGATCGCGGCCGAGGGCGCGGCGGACGATGCGGCCCGGCTCGGGGCGGAGGCCGGACGGACCCTCAAAGCGAGATTGCCCGAAGGCGTTCTGACGAAAGAGATGTAAAGACCGGCGCGGCGCGACCGGCGCCGCCGCCAGCGCGCCGAGGAGGTGCGAACATGTCCGCCGCGCCGACCGGCGCATAGGAAAGGGCGGACATGGGAGGGAGTAAATCGAGAGAGGGACGCCTGTTGTCGCATGCCGAGCCGTTGTCGCGACGCCAACCTCTCGGGCTTTTCTGATCCACGATCGGCCGCCCGCAGCCGAGATTCGGCGTGTCGTCGGGCTGTCGTCGGGTCCTTCCCGCTTGTATAGTGCCGGCTTTCCGTTCAAAAGGCGCGCCCGGAGAAGGATCACGGCGCAGACAAAGGCGTTAGGGAATGGCGAATTCACGTTGGTCGCCGGACAGCTGGCGGACGAAACCGCTCGAGCAATCGCCGGTTTACAAGGACAAGCGAGCGCTGGCGGAGGCCGAGCGCCAGCTCTCAGGCTATCCGCCGCTGGTGTTCGCCGGCGAAGCGCGCAAGCTTAAGCGCGCGCTGGGGAGCGCCGCGGCGGGCCAGGCCTTCCTGCTCCAGGGCGGGGACTGCGCCGAGAGCTTCGCCGAGCATTCCGCCGACAACATCCGCGACTTCTTCCGCGTCTTCCTGCAGATGGCGGTGGTGATGACCTTCGCGGCGGGCTCGCCGATCGTCAAGGTCGGCCGCGTCGCCGGCCAGTTCGCCAAACCCCGCTCGTCGGATTTCGAAAAGATCGGCGGGGAATCGCTGCCGAGCTACCGCGGCGACATCGTCAACGACATCGAGTTCACGCCCGAGGCGCGCGAGCCCGACCCGCGTCGCCAGCTCGAGGCCTACCGCCAGTCGGCCGCGACGCTGAACCTTCTTCGCGCCTTCGCCACCGGCGGCTACGCGAACCTCGAGAACGCGCATCGATGGATGCTCGGCTTCGTCAAGGACAGCCCCCAGTCGGAGCGCTACCAGGGCGTCGCCGACCGCATCAGCGAGACGCTCGGGTTCATGCGGGCGATCGGCCTCGACGCCGAGACGCATACCGGAGCTGCGGGCGACCGACTTCTACACCTCGCACGAGGCGCTGTTGCTCGGCTACGAGCAGGCGCTGACCCGGCTCGAACTCGACGTCGGGCGACTATTACGCGACCTCCGGCCACATGATCTGGATCGGCGACCGCACCCGGCAGCTCGGCGGCGCCCATGTCGAGTACTGCCGCGGGGTAAAAAATCCGATCGGACTGAAGTGCGGCCCCTCGATCACCACCGAAGACCTGCTGCGGCTGATCGAAGCGCTCGACCCGGAGAGCGAGCCCGGCCGTCTCACGCTGATCTGCCGCTTCGGCGCCGACAAGGTCGAGGCCGCGCTGCCGCCAGCTTTTGCGCGCCGTCCGGCGCGAGGGTCGTCAGTTCCTGTGGGTCACGGACCCGATGCACGGCAACACGATCAAGACCGCGACCGGCTACAAGACCCGGCCGACTGACCGCATCGCCTCGGAAGTCCGCAGCTTCTTCGGCATCTGCGCGGCCGAAGGGATTTACGCCGGCGGCGTCCATCTCGAGATGACCGGCCAGAACGTCACCGAATGCACCGGCGGCGCGCGGGCGATCTCGGAGGCGGACCTGCGCAACCGCTACCACACCTATTGCGATCCGCGGCTGAACGCCGAGCAGTCGATCGAGCTCGCGTTCTTGATCGCGGAGCTTTTGAAGGCGCAGCGCCTCGCCCAGCCTGAGCGGCCGGTGCGGGCGGCCGAATGACGGTCGACGTGGCGATCTCGGAGGAAGCAAGACCGGGCCGCCGCTGGACCCGGGAGCGCTGACGTGCGCCTGTCGGACTACGCCGTTGGCAAGGACAACAACTTTACCCTGCTGCGGCTGATCGCTGCGGCGATCGTGGTCTTCACCCACAGCGTGGCCGTTCTCGGACTGCCCTGGATACCGGACGTGCTCCTCAGCCGGTTCGGCAGGACGATCGGCGAGATGTGCCTCGACATGCTGTTCGTCACGAGCGGCTTTCTCGTGACGGCCAGCCTTCTGACGAGGCCGAACCTTATCGAATTCTTCTGGGCGCGCACGTTGCGCCTCTATCCCGGCGCTCTGGGTCATGCTTCCGCTGACGGTTTTCTTTTTGGCGCCGTTTGTGACCTCCCTCACGCCGGGAGAATTTTTCAGCGCCCCGCAGACCTGGGAATATCTGCGGAAATGCGCGACCGTCTTCTCAGGCATTCGCTTCACGCTTCCCGGGGTTTTTCAGTCGCTGCCCTTGAAGGGTGAGTTCAACGGCTCGCTCTGGACCCTGCCCGTCGAAATGAGAATGTACTTGTACCTCGCGGCGACGTGGCTGGCGTTCGCCTTCACGCCGAACCTGCGACTGAAGGGAGTGACGTATCTCGCGCCGGTCGTCGCGGTCGCCTACGGTTTCATGGTGGCGCGCATCCGTCTGACGGGAGGAACGTTCACCGGCGCCGGAGATCGCGGTCTTCATGTGGCTCTATGGATCCGCGCTATGGTACTGGCGCCACAGAGCGCCGATGTCCTGGGGCGTGTTCGCCGCGCTCGTGGGAGTGCTCGTGCTGGCGTCATTCAACAAGCAGGCCGCTTTTATCGCCTATCTCGTCTGCATGGCGCCGCTGGTCCTCCATCTTGCCTATCTTCCGGGCGGATTCCTTCGGCGCTACAGCTCGGCCGGCGACTACTCGTATGGCGTCTACATCTATGCGTTCCCTGCGCAGCAGTCATTGGCGTTCTGGTTCCCCGGTATCTCGCTCTTCGAACTCCTCCTGTCGTCGGGGCTGATCGCGTTCACGGCGGCCGGACTGTCGTGGCATTTCATCGAAAAGCGCGCGCTTCGGATGAAGCACCGCTGCGCCGAGGCGACGGAGCGCGTCTTGAGCGCGGCTGTCGCCCGGATCGCGACGGCGGCGCTGGGAAGCGACGGGACGCATGCGCAGGAGCGTCGTCTCCTCGGCGTCGCCGTGCGCCGGCTGCAGGCCGCCGTCGAGACCAAGCGGGAAACAAGCGGCGCGCCAAATTGAGCCTCTTGGATGCGCGGCGCGTTGCGGTCTCGGCTCCGCGCGCCTTTGACGCGCGGACGGCAGGCGCCTAAAAGCCTCCCTCCGCCCGCCAGCAATTCGAACCCCATGAAACCCATCGCCGAACGCATCGCCGAGGAACTCGCCGTCAGGCCGGCGCAGGTCGCCGCGGCCGTCGGCCTCCTCGACGAGGGCTCGACCGTGCCGTTCATCGCCCGCTACCGCAAGGAGGCGACCGGCGCGCTCGACGACACGCAATTGCGCACGCTGGAGACGCGGCTCGCCTATCTGCGCGAGATGGAGGACCGGCGGAAGACGATCCTCGAGTCCATCCGCGAGCAGGGCAAGCTCGACAGGGGCCTGGAGGCCAAGATCCTCGAAGCCGACACCAAGGCGCGGCTCGAGGACATCTACCTGCCGTTCAAGCCCAAGCGCCGCACCAAGGCGCAGATCGCCCGGGAGAACGGCCTCGAGCCGCTCGCCGACGCGCTCCTCGCCCATCCCGAGCGCGAGCCGCTCGCGCAGGCCGAAGCCTTCGTCAAACCCGACGCGGTCAAGACGGCCGCAGGACGCGCTCGACGGCGCGCGCGCGATCCTGACCGAGCGCTTCGCCGAGGACGCCGAGCTGATCGGCCGCCTGCGCGAGGATTTCTGGACGGGCGGCCGCATCGTCTCGAAGGTGCGCGAGGGCAAGGAGGCGGCCGGCGCGAAGTTCTCCGACTATTTCGACTTCTTCGAGCCGCTGACCAAAATCCCGTCGCACCGGGCGCTGGCGCTGATGCGCGGCGAGCGCGAGGAGGTTCTCGACCTCAAGCTCGTCCCCGACCCGAACGCCGATCCCGCGAGCCGCGCCCTGGGCCCGTTCGAGCTCGCCATCGCCCACCGCTTCGCCATCGCCGACCGGGGCCGGCCGGGCGACCGCTGGCTGCTCGATACGGCCCGCTGGGCGTGGCGGACCAGGATCGAGACCCAGCTCGCGGTCGATCTGCGCCTGCGCATCTGGACCCAGGCGGAGGACGAGGCGGTCAAAGTGTTCGCCGCCAACCTGCGCGATCTCCTGCTCGCCGCGCCGGCGGGCGGCCGCGCCGACCATCGGCCTCGATCCCGGCTTCCGCACGGGGGTCAAGGTCGCGGTCGTCGACGCGACCGGCAAGATCGTCGAGACGACGGCGATCTTCCCGCACGAGCCGCAGCGGCGCTGGGACGAGAGCCTCGCGGTGCTCGCGGCGCTCGCCATCCGCCACAAGGCCGAGCTCATCGCGATCGGCAACGGCACCGCCTCGCGCGAGACCGACAAGCTCGCCGCCGACCTGATCGCGCGGCATCCGGAGCTCAAGCTCACCAAGGTCACGGTGTCGGAAGCGGGCGCCTCCGTCTATTCGGCCTCGGCCTACGCCGCGCAGGAGCTGCCCGGCCTCGACGTGACCCTGCGCGGCGCGGCCTCGATCGCCCGGCGGCTGCAGGACCCGCTCGCCGAGCTGGTCAAGATCGACCCGAAGTCGATCGGCGTCGGCCAGTACCAGCACGACCTCTCCGAGCAGAAGCTCGGCCGCTCGCTCGACGCGGTGGTCGAGGACTGCGTCAACGCGGTCGGCGTCGACGTCAACACCGCCTCGGCGAAGCTGCTGGCCCGCGTGTCGGGCGTCGGCGAAGCGCTGGCGCAGGCGATCGTCGTCCATCGCGAGACGCACGGCGCCTTCCGGACGCGCGCGGCGCTGAAGGACGTGCCGCGCCTCGGCGCCAAGGCGTTCGAGCTCAGCGCCGGCTTCCTGCGCGTCGACCGATGGCGACCAGCCGCTCGACCGCTCGGGCGTCCACCCGGAAGCCTATCCGGTGGTGCGGCGCATCCTGGAAAAACTCAAGGCCGACATCCACGCCGTGATCGGCAATCCCAAGGCGCTCGCGGGCCTGAGGCCCGCCGATTTCGCCGACGAGCGGTTCGGCGTGCCGACGGTCGCCGACATCTCTGAAGGAGCTGGAAAAGCCCGGCCGCGACCCGCGCCCGGCCTTCCGCACCGCGGCGTTCAAGGAGGGAGTCGAGACGATCGGCGACCTGAAGCCCGGCATGGTGCTCGAAGGGACGGTCACCAACGTCGCCGCCTTCGGCGCCTTCGTCGACATCGGCGTCCACCAGGACGGGCTCGTCCACGTCTCGGCGATGGCGAACACCTTCGTCAAAGACCCGCGCGCCGTCGCCAAGCCCGGCGACGTCGTCAAGGTCAAGGTTCTCTCGGTCGACGTTCCGCGCAAGCGCATCGCGCTGACCATGCGGCTCGCCGACCCGGAGGGCGAGGTTGTTCGCGGCGGCCCGGCCGAGCGGCGCCAAGGCGGTGCGGGCCGTCAACGCCCAGGCGAACCAGCCCCGCCGCGAGCGACGGCGCGCTCGCCGACGCGCTGCGACGGGCGGCGGAGAAGGGACGGCGGTAGCGCAGCGGCAGGCGCGACGGTCTTTTTTTCTACCCTGCTTTCAGCAACCCAAGCTCCAACAAACTCCGGGCCGTGGCGAGAACCGCATCCCTCGGGCTCCTCGGCGACCAGTTCAGCAGGCGCCGCGCCTTATCGTTAGACGCGTTCTTATGTTTGCCGAGCTCCGGCAGCAGCCCCCTGATCTCGGGATTGAACAGCGCCACCCCGCGCACCAGCCAGTCGGGCAGAACGCGGGTCGAAACTCTTTTAGCCGCTGGGCCGAGCTCCTCCTTCAGGATCCGAGCCATCTGGCGCACGATGAAGAAGTCTCCGCCGGTGGCGAGAAACCGTTCGCCGCACGCGGCTGGATCGGTCATGGCCTTCAGGTGCAGGTCGGCGACGTCACGCACGTCGACTGCGCCGAACCAGAGATCGGGACAGCCCGGGACGGCGCCCTGTAGCATGCGCTGCACCATAAGAATCGAGGTCGAATAGTCGGGCCCGAGAACGGGCCCGAGAACGCCGACCGGATTGACGACGGCCAACTCCAGCCCGCCCCCCTCCCGCGCGATGAAATCCCAGGCTGCTCGCTCGGCTATCGTCTTCGATCTCTGATAGGGTTGAACGCTCGGGTCCTCCAGGTTGGTCCAGTCCTCTTCCGTGAAAGGGGTCGTGCGGTCCTTGGAGCCATAGCCGATCGCCGCGAACGACGAAGTCAGCACGACGCGCTTGACTTCGGCGTTGTGCGCAGCCCCGAGCACGCGCAGCGCCCCGTCCCGGGCAGGCCCGACAAGCTCGTTCTCGTCCTTCGGCACGGTGCTCGGAAAGGGCGATGCGACATGAAGCACAAAATCGCATCCGTCCGTCGCCTCCGCCCACCCCGCGTCCGCATTCAGATCGGCCCGGAACAGGGTCAGACGCTCGCCCACCTCGCCCGCTCCCCCCTGACGCAACATGGCGCGCACATCGCTTTCGCGCGCAAGGTCGCGGACCGTTGCGCGCGTTTCATGGCCTGCCGCCAACAGTTGGATCAAGCAATGGGCGCCAACGAACCCCGTGCCCCCGGTGACCAAAACACGCGCCATATGACAACTTCCCCATGTTCCTGGCGGACCCGTTCGCCAACCTGTTCGGAGGATGCGCCGACACTTGATCTCGGCTTCTTCCCGCCCGCACGCCGGAGTGGTCATATTGGCGCGCTCGCAACGGGTTTTCTCAACGGTCGAGTGACGCTACACCTTGAACCTATGTTTAAGGTCAAGGAGGATTTCGATGCGCATTGGGGAACTCTCCAAAAAGGCGGGGATCTCGACCTCGCGCATTCGCTTTTACGAAAGGCACGAGGTGCTGCCTAAGGCTATCCGCGGGGTGAACGGCTATCGCGAGTATCCCGACACAGCCGTGAAAATGCTCAGTCTTATCGATGGCGCACAACGACTGGGCTTTTCGCTGGGTGAAATTCGCGCTGGCCTCGGCGAAGCAGCGCCCAATTTTCCGTCGCGCGCGACGATGGTCAAAGCGTTGCGAAGTAAATTGGATGCCATCGACCAGCATATGAAGGAAGTGCGAGCCCGGCGACGCCAGATTGTGAAGCTGTTGGAGGAAATGGGCGATTGAGAACCTCAAAGCCGCTGACGACCGCAGGCGGGAAGCCCCCTCCCCTGCTGGGACCTTCGGGGAACCTTTCGCCAAGCGATCATCGACTTGCGCGCTCCGGACGGCGGGCGCCGCCGTTGGCCGCTCATTTGGAAGCTGGCGGACGTCGCAGTCAGGGGACGCTTCCGTACGCGATCAGCGCGAGCACCCGCCAAGGCCGGCGCTTACAGGCCGCCCACGCCCCGCGAAGCCAGTTGCCGATAGCAGACAGGCCCCCGGGGGAATAGAAGTCGCACATGTCGGCGCGAACATGGCGAAGCCGGCTCTTAGGCGGTAACCTGCTTAGGGGTCGCCTGACAGGCTGACTGCTCGTGCGCAGTACAGAGCTATCCTTTCGGCCATGGTCTTCGCTCTTTCGGACGACTTGCGCCGTTTTTTGCTTCGACCTTACGATCCAAAGATCAGCGGGTCGTCGTCGCGGCCTTTTTATGCGCGGACGGCGCATCAAAGCTTCGCCGACTGGCGAGCCTTGAGAAGGGGTCGGCGGCGGTCACAGACGCTTCCGGGCACGCTTAAGAGCATTTCGGCGGACGGGTTTCGGACAGACGACTGGCCTCGCATTTGAAGGCCGTAGCTATCCCATTTGGGAGCGCACTGTGGCTGTTTTTGAAAAGCAAGTTCATTTGCAAGATTACGGGCTCGCGGCGCTGATGCATGCGGCGCGGCGCGTCAGCGAGCGATTCAATCAGGCGACAAGGTTCAGGGCGGCCCCCTCTCTTCCGACTGTTGAGAAGGGCGAGCAGGCGGCCGAGCTTCAGCGCATTCTCGCCCCCGAGCTGCAACAGTCTCGGCTTGAGTTTCTTAACGACGCCGACGGTCCTGGGCTCGACATTCTCGGTCGCTGCGAAGCCACGCCGATGAAAGCGCTCATCAAGAAGAAACCGGAGCCGGGCCTCTGGCTCGGCGAGGAGCCGGTTCCCTCTCTCGGTCCCGATGACGTTCTGGTCAAGATCCACAAGACCGGCATTTGCGGCACCGACGTCCACATCTTCAACTGGGACGCGTGGGCCCAGAAGACGATCCCGACGCCGATGACGATCGGGCACGAATATGCGGGCACGATCGCAGAGGTCGGGGCGAATGTGCGCGGGCTTTCGGTCGGCCAGCGCGTGTCGGGCGAGGGCCATGTGATCGGGATGCGAAGCCGCGCCGCTCGTTGCGGGCGCTATCATCTCGATCCCGAAACGCGCGGCATAGGGGTCAACATTCCCGGCGCCTTCGCCGAATACCTACGTTCGCCAGCGTTCAACATCGTGCCCTTGCCCGACGACATCGACGACGAGATCGGCGCGATCCTCGATCCGCTCGGCAACGCGGTCCATACCGCGCTCTCCTTCGATCTCGTCGGCAAGGACGTGCTGATCACCGGCGCGGGCCCGATCGGCATCATGGCGGGCGCGGTCGCGCGCCATGTCGGCGCCCGCCACGTCGTTATCACCGACATCAATCCGCGCCGGCTCAGGCTCGCGGCGGAAGTCGCCGACGTCGTGCCGGTCGACGTGTCGAAAGAAGATCTGCGCCAGACGATGAGCCGGCTGAAAATCATCGAAGGCTTCGACGTCGCGCTCGAAATGAGCGGCGCTCCGGCCGCGTTCGATCAGCTGCTCGACGCCGTGACCACCGGTGGGCGGGTGGCGCTGCTCGGCCTGTCGGCAAAGCCGATGCTCGTCGACTGGAACAAGGTCATCTTCAAGCAGCTCATCCTCAAGGGCGTCTACGGCCGCGAGATGTTCGACACCTGGCACAAGATGATCGGTATGCTCGAGAGCGGGCTTGACGTGCGCAAGGTCATTACCCACCGCCTCCCGGCCAGCCGGTTCCTCGAAGGCTTCGAGATCATGCGTCGCGGAGAGTGCGGGAAGATCGTACTGGATTGGACGGCCTGAGATTGCGCGAGGCCCTAGCCGCGTGATCCATCAAGCCCCAGATCTTTCCGTCGCAGGAGCCCCAAAGCCGCTTACCGCCGGGTAGGCGCGGACGGCGCTCCGACCCGGCGCCGCTGCGAAGGCGCGAGACCGGTGCGGCCTTTTGCAGCAGTTCCGCCCGCCCCCGTCGAATGATACGAGCAAATCGCATTCGGCGCCTCATGAGAGGAATAATCGGGAACGCGGTGCGAATCCGCGACGTGCCCAACGCCGTAAAGGGGGACTGCTGCGAGACCGGGCGCAAGCCCGACCCACTGGCCTCTTGGCTGGGAAGGGCGCGCGGCGGGGTGATCCTCAGTCGGAAGACCGACCGAATTGCGAAAGATTGCTCCGCATGGACGGCGGGGCGGTCGCGACAAACACGTGGGGATCACGGATGTCACTGTCATCAGACGCCGCCCGGCGGGCGGCCAGTAGGATTGCGCCCTCATCATACCCAAATCCGATGCGGCTCGCGGGCGTGCCGATCGAAAACACACATCCTTCGCTGATAACCGACGGCGTCGCCGCCGAGGACCAGCAGATGGCGGTCAGCCGGCCGTTCTGGGTGTTCTTCGTTCTCAATATCGGCATCGCGCCGTGGCTCTCGGGCGTGATCGTCGCCGAGATGGGGTTGAACCTCTTCCAGGCTGCGGTCGTCATCGTTATCGGCAGCGCCCTCGGCGCGGCGCTGCCGGCGACCACAGCTTTGCTGGGGCCGCAAAGCGGCCTGTCGCAGCTGGAGGTCGGGCGGTTCGCCTTCGGGCGGGTCGGCAACCGCCTGCCGGCGATTCTGAACTGGATCGGCGCGATCGGCTGGGACGTGATTTTCAATTCCCTGTCCGCCGCCGCTGTCGTTTCCCTGCTGGGGCGCTATGGCATGGCGGCGCCGCTATGGCTGGTGTTCGCCGGTCTCGTCGGCCTCCAGCTTTTCGTCGGCGTCTGGGGGCATCACCTGATCCAAAGAGCGGCGCGGTTGACCGGCGTCGTGCTGGGGGTCGTGTTCATCGCGATCGGAGCCCTGGCGGTTGCGAAGAATGGCCTTCCGGCCGCGAACGGCCCTGAGGCTGGCTCGCCCGATGTTTTCGCCGCGCTCCTGTTGGTGGTTTCGTTCTCTCTCACCCTCGCGCCCTACGCCTCGGACTATACGCGTTATCTGCCGCGCTCGACGCCGACGAAACAGGTGTTTGCGTCGGTGTTCAGCGGCCTCTTTATCGCCTCGGGGCTGTTCTTCGGTTTCGGCTACGCCACGGCGGCGCTGATCACCGATCCCTCGCCCATCGGCGTCATGTCGGCCCTGGCTGGTCTGGCCGGGCCGTTGGCGCCGCTGGTGCTGGCCGCCGTGGCGCTGAGCTCAGCGCCGTGCAACGCCGTCAACGACAATTCCGCCGCCTATTGTCTGATTTCCGCTGGCGTCCGGATTTCGCGTCCGGCCGCGACCATCATCGGCGCGGCGCTCGGTTTCGTGGCCTGTCTCCTGGCGACCGACTCGTTCATCGCCTTCTTCGAGAATTTCCTGTTCCTGTTCGCCCACGGCATTGCGCCCTGGGCGGCGATCCTGATCGTCCACTGGTGGATGGCCGGGACACGGCGGGAGGAAACGCCGGAGGGGATCGGCCTCGGGGCGGTCGTGTTCGTGGTCGTGACCGCAGCGTCGGTCGCGTTGTTCTCCGCCAATTCGATCTATACCGGCGTCGCCTCGCCGCTGGTCGGCGGCGCCGATGTCGGCCCTTATCTCGGCTTTGTCGTGGCCGGAGGAGCCTACGCCATCGGCCTCAAGGCTATGCGGGCAAAAGCATCCTGACGCCGGACAGCGGCGCATAGGCCACGCGGCCGCGACCGCGCGCTTGACCCCGCCCCTCCGTTCGCCCGCCGCCATGTCGAGAGGCTGAAAAACAGCTCGTCGGCATGGCGGCGCGGCGATCGTCGAACTTCCCCGAATCTGACGAATGGCGCAGGCTCACTCTCGTTGCGGAGACGAGGGGTGAGGCTTCAACAAATTCTTGCAGTGGCAGGGTTGGTGTTCTATCTTTGTTCTACCACAAGTAGGCCACGCGGTGTCCTATTTTTCCGAAGTTGATTTGCCCGTCTCGGTCACTCGCCAACGGACGCGCGGGCTGCGCGGCACGCAAAATTTCAGGTCGCGGAGATCGCCGCGCGCGGGCGCAAGTCGCAGGCCCACGGTCATCGCCAGCCGCCACATCCTCAACCGCACGGAAGAGGCTGCGGCGATGCAGGCCAGCCTTCTCGATGAGGCGCAGCTCGTTGCGCCCAGGGCCTCTGCAGGCGACAATCGCCCGGAAATCTCGGCGCAAACCTTTGAAATCGCTGATTCTGCGCCCGGGATTTTGTCAGCTTTGGCGCTCGCCGCGTCCTCGAGCCTGCTTCGCTACGCGCCGATCCTCAGCGTGAGGGGCGAGCGCTCCAGTCGCCCCACCCCGGTCGCCATCGCCCGGAAAATCCGCCGCAACAACTTGAAAAGATTGAATCTGGGCCCGCGCTCGTCAACCTCGTCCCGAATCTTCAGAAGGACGCTTCAGACCTCGCGAATGCCTGCTGGAGCAGGCTTCGAGACGCGGCGGCTCGCGTCGCTCCTCGGCGTGGGGCGGAGGGGCGCCTCTGCAGGCGAATGCCGCCCGAAATTTCCGCCGCATCCCCTTGGGAAGATTGAATCCGCGCCCGGAAGAGCTTGGCCGTGGCAAGCCGCGTCGTTAGGGAAGGCCAACCAATCCAATTTGATCATATTGTAGGCCGGCCGAATCGGGCCTCGCGGGTGAAAGACGGGACATGACAGCGTTCCAGGGAGCGGCCGGCAAGGCCGAGCGCGCCGGCGTCGGCCAGATCGTGCTCGCGAGCCTCGTCGGCACGACGATCGAGTTCTACGACTTCTACATTTTCGGCACGGCCGCCGCGCTGGTGTTCGGCCCGATGTTCTTTCCCAAGTCGGCGCCGGAAACCCAGACCTTGAACGCCTATCTGACCTTCGGCATCGCGTTCCTCGCCCGCCCGGTCGGCTCCTTCCTGTTCGGCCATCTCGGCGACCGGATCGGACGGAAGTCGACGCTGGTCGCCACGATGATGACCATGGGCCTCGCGACCACCCTCATCGGCGCGCTGCCGAGCTATGCGACCGCGGGCGTCCTCGCGCCGTGGCTGCTGGCCGCGCTCCGCTTTTTGCAGGGCGTGGGGCTCGGCGGCGAATGGGGTGGGGCGGCGCTGGTCGCGGTCGAGAACGCGCCGGAGGGGCGGCGCGCCTGGTTCGGCATGTTCCCCCAGCTCGGGCCGCCGATCGGGTTCTTCATCGCGACCGGTCTTTTCCTGTTGCTGCTCGTCGTCTACGGCGAGCAGGCCTTTGTCGATTGGGGGTGGCGGGTTCCGTTCCTGTTCAGCGCGATCCTGGTCGCCGTCGGCCTTTACGTGCGCGCATCGCTGGCCGAGACGCCCGCGTTCAAGGCGGCTCTGGCCCAACACACGCGGGTCGACGTCCCGCTTGCGACGGTCGTGAGGAGCCATCTCGGGCCGCTCGTCCAGGGATCGCTCTCCATCGTCGTCTGTTACGCGCTCTTCTACATTGCGACCGTCTACACCCTGGGCTACGGCGTGAAGACGCTGGGAATCCCGAGAACCCGCTTCCTCGAGCTCCTTTGCGTCGCAATCGTCTTCATGGCCGTCGCCACGCCGATCGCGGCCGCGCTCGCCGACCGGTTCGGCCGGCGGCCCGTGCTGCTCGTCTCTTCCCTCGTCGCGCTCTGCGTCGGGCTCGCCATGCCGGGACTGCTGGCGCATGGCGAGGGGGGCGCCCTTGTCTTCCTGTCCGCGGCGCTCGGGACAATGGGCCTGACCTTCGCGCCGCTCGGGGCGCTGCTGCCGGAGCTGTTCCCGACGGAGGTGCGCTATACCGGCGCGGCCAGCGCGTACAACCTCGGCGGCATTCTGGGCGCGTCGCTCGCGCCCTCGCTCGCCCAGGCGCTGGAGGCGGCGGGCGGCGTCGCCTGGGTCGGCTATTATATCGCCGCCGCCGCAGTCATCAGTTTTCTCGCCATCTTCACGATGCGCGAAACGCGCCATGATCCGGCCCGTTGACCGGCGCGACTGGCGCGCCGCAGCGCGCTTGTCAGGGCGCAAGCGTTTTGCTAGACGACGCGCCTCCGCTTCGCGCCGCCAGGCGCGGAGCATCCCGTGCGGTCATGGCGGAAGTGGTAGACGCGCTAGCTTGAGGTGCTAGTTCTTTAACCGGAGTGGAGGTTCGAGTCCTCTTGACCGCACCATTTTCGCCTTTTCGGCGAAATGCCTATTGATTTAATTGGATTTTTTCGGGTCGTTCCCAACCGGGCGGAGAGGTTGGGAATAGGATGTTCGCGGTTCGGCCTTGAGCTTGGCCGCGACCCGCGCCGCCAGCTTCCCCGCGTCGCGGCGTTTCGTGTAGATCCGCGCCATGCCCGACCCCGGCGCCCAGCCCATGACCTGCTTGAGCTCGGCTTCCGTGAGGCCGAGATCGACGAGGCGGGCGGCGGCGGCCTTGCGGAGGCCGTGCGCTGAGAACGACACCTTGGCAGCCCGGCATGCCTCGCCAAACCAGTTGCCGAAGCTCTCCTTCGTCATGCCGCAGCCGTTCGCCTGCGCGATGAACGTAAGGCCTCCCGCCGGGGCTTCGTCGAGCGCCCTCGCCAGCGTTTCGGACACCGGGATGCGGACGAGCTGGCCGGTTTCTCGGTCCGAATCGAGATCATGTCGTTGCGGACGTGCTGCCGGCCGAGCCGAGCCGCGTCGCCCCGTTTCGAGGAAGATCGTCAGCGCCAGGCGCTCGCGCGACCCGGCCGGCCAGCGCGCCTCGAAGCGGGCGATCTCCTCTTCCGTTCCTTCCTCAAAGCCGCCGGTCTTTGGGCGCTTGACGATTTTCACGCCCTCGCACGGGTCGGCCTTCAAAAAGGCGTTCTCGACCGCCCATGCGCAAAGGCTGCGCATCGTGTTGAGGAAATTGTTCGCCTGGCTCGGCGTCTTGGCTCGGCTCTCGCGGCCGTCGATGACGACGGCCTTGGTCAGCGCCGAAAGCGGGCATCGCGCCGGCCTTCAAGAGGACGCGGCCCATGATGTTTTTGCGCTGGCGGCGGGTGGCGGGCTTCAGCGCGCCCCATGCACTCGAGGCGCGATAGCGGTCCCAAAGCCATTGCAGCGTGCCGGTCGCGGCCTTGCGCGCCGCCGCCGGCGCGTCGCCGCGAATCGCCGCATGATCGGCTTCGAATTCCGGCGAGCCGTAGTCCGCCGCGATCGGCGTCCGCGGCCCATGGCCCACACGCACGACCCATCGGACGGTCCCGTGGCGCGAGACCTCACGGAACAGATGCGGCCAGCGCGGACGAGGCATGACGTCCATCATAGGCGCCAGACCTTTTCCGGGGCAACCTGCTCGGCTGGCTTCGGCTCCTGGGTTTCGGCCTGGACAAGGCGGATCACGCCGCCTTCGATCTCGACGCGCCAGACTGGGCCGGCTGCCTGCGCCGCGCGAAGCACGCGGGCGACATCGGCGTGAGTCACGCTGGCGGGACGACGGGGCATGGTTACCCGCGCTCGACAGGGACAGCGCGGGGCGTGGTAGGGTGCGGCGTGGTGCGCATTGCTATCTCCGAAACCGCCTACCAGGCGATCCTGTCGACGCTGCCAAGCGGGTCGGTGGCGGTCGAGCCGGAGCGCGACGAACGGGGGCAAGTTCTGATCTGGATCGAGCCGCGCTTCGGCCACGCGCTGGCGCGTGAGCGCCGCTCCGTGGAGAGCCTGAGCGCCGCCATCGTCCGCTTCGCTGCGGCGAAATAGAGGCCGGTCACGGCGTTGGCGGAGACGCCGAGCGCGGCGGCGTTCTGAAAGGTGGTGCGGCCGGCCTTGCGCAGCGCTAGCACCGCTTCGGTGCGCGAGGCATGGCCCAGGGTCGGTTTGGCGGTCATCGTCGCCCCTCGCCGCGCAGCGCCGCGCGAAGGTCGGCGGCGCGCTGGTCGACCTGGGCGAAAATCTCTTCGGGCGTGACCGGGCGCGGCTCGCGAAACGCCCTGATCAGGTTCATGAGGGTGACGCGCCACCATTCGCGGTCGGCGGGCGTCGGGTGACGGGCGGGCGTGGACTTCATGGCCGCCGCTCGTCTGCCAGCGTCGGGCCGGGCAAGGGGCCATGCTTCGGCTTCGCGGCCTGTTTGGCGCGGATCTGATCGACCTTCGTCCAGATGCGGGCGAGCTCGGCCTCGGCCGCCGCCGCCTTGTCGCCCGGCCGCCGAGCAGAGCGCGGCCAGCGTGACCTCGACGCCGCCGACCTCCTGGAACGGATCGCCGACCGGTCGGCCGAACACGTAGTCGACGAGCTGGTGGGCTTCGCTCGCGGTGCAGCCCCTGGCCTGCACCAGTTCGAGCGCCTCCTCGAGGAAGCGGTGGTTGCGCTCGATCGGGTCGGCCGCGATGGACGCGTCGAAACAGGCGCGCATCCATGCGGCGACGCGGGCTTGAAACGAAATCGCGTTCATGGCCTCACTCCTCGGCGACGGCATGGATCCCCGCTTTCGCGGGGATGACGGGCGTGGCGCGGCTCGCCCGAAGCGCGGCGCGCACGGCGGCGCGGCGGGCGATTTCGGCGGCGCAAAGGCGGCCGGCTAATACCAGGACTTTATGATCACGACCGGTAGGCCCAATCGCGTATGCCGAGGGACAAGATCCGCCATGGCTGGTCGATGAGTTTGTTCCATGCATCGCAGCAGTGGTCGACGATGTCGTTGAAGGTTTTGAAGACCCGGTTTGAGAGCCAGTTGTCGCGCATGAACTGCCAGACGTTTTCCTGCGGGTTGAGTTCCGGGCATTTGGCCGGCAAAGGGATCAGGGTGATGTTGGGCGGAACGACGAGCCGGCGCGCGAGATGCCAGCCGGCCTGATCGACGAGCAGCGCGGCATGCGCGCCCGGGGCGATCTGGGTGGCGATTTCGGCCAGGTGCAGGGTCATCGCCTCGGTGTCGCATCGGGGCATGACGAGAGCTGCGCCTTTGCCGTCCTTGGGGCAGATCGCGCCGAAGATATAAGCGGAGGCGGTTCGCTGATCTTTGGGAGCGCTCGGCCGCGCGCCTCCCTTCGCCCAACGGCGGGTGATCTTGTTCTTCTGGCCGACGCGCGCCTCGTCGGCGAACCAGACCTCTATGGCCTCGGGAGCGACGCCATTCTCGCGCGCGATCTCGTCCAGGCGAGCCGGGAGACTTATGGAATGGCCCGCCCCTCCTTCCGGCGTCGTAAGCTCGCCGGAGTTTTCAGAAGGAGGAGTTGGGCATGGCTTTGGCGACAATCTCTGTTCTCGGCGTGGATCTCGGCAAGAACGTGTGTAGCGTGGTCGGCCTCGACGCGACTGGCGCGGTCGTCATGCGGCGCAAGATGAGGCGCGAGACGCTCATCGGGTTCGCGGAGAAACTGCCTGCTTGCGTTGTCGGAATGGAGGCTTGCTGTGGCGCCCATCATCTCGGCCGTATCTTCGCCGGCCACGGACACGACGTGCGGTTGATGTCTCCCGAATATGTCCGACCCTACGTCAAGGCGCAGAAGAACGACGATCAGGACGCGGAGGGGATCGCTGAGGCGGCGACGCGACCGACGATGCGCTTCGTCGACTTGAAGAGCCAGGACCAACTCGACATCCAAACGCTCCACCGGTCGCGGGACCGGCTGGTCGGGGAGAGAACGGCCCTGATCAACCAGTTGCGCGCCATCCTGCTGGAACGCGGAACGGTCGCGCCTCAGGGCAAGCGGAAGCTCGAGCAGTTGCTAACCGTCCTCATGGACGAGCAGGGCGGAGCGGGGTTGAGCCCGCGCATGATGCTGCTCGTCGCCGACGCTCGCGCGCAATGGGCCGAACTCGATCGCCGGATCGCGGCATTCGACGCCGAGTTCGTCCGATGGGGCAAGGAGAACGAAGACGCTCGCCGGCTGACCACGATCCCCGGTTTCCGCGCGATCGTCGCTTCGGCGCTCGTCGCCGCCGTCGGTCACGCGGAAAGCTTCGACCACGGCCGCGATCTCGCCGCCTGGCTCGGTCTGGTTCCGCGGCAGTTCACCACCGGTGGCAAGCCAAAGCTGCTGGGTATCAGCAAGCGCGGCAACAAGTATCTGCGCAAGCAATTGATCCACGGAGCGCGCGCGGCGTTGCCCCATGTGGCGGAGCGCGACACTCCGCTGGGTCGATGGGCGAAAGCGCTGATGATGAGAGCCCATCACAATGTCGCGGTCGTCGCCTTCGCCAACAAATTGGCGAGGATCGCTTGGGCGGTGCTTCGCCGTGGAGAACAGTTTGCCGCCAAAGGAATGCCGATGGCGGCTTAAAGTTCGACCGGTCGGACGCCAGGCGTCGATCGGTCAAGCTGTGTTTGCGAGAGGGTGACTACGAGATGGCCTGACAGTCGAACGGCGCTCCGGAAGCCTGGTTTAAAAAACGGCGCTCGACGCCGAGAGTTTTATTAGGACCGGAGCGCGCGTATCTCCATCTTGGCCGGAAGGATGGATCTTCGAGGCCGGATACGTTGAAGCAGACTGATGAGCCGCCGATCTCGAAAAAACCCCTTGCAGACGGGGCGGGCCATACGTTGCAGACGGGGCGGGCCATACGTTTTTTAAAATCCTCAATCGCGCCGGCTGCTTGCGCGTGATGCCGGGACGGGCCGACAGCTTGCGATAACCCATGGCGCGCAGTTCCCGGCTCAGCGTCTGGCGGGAGACGATGACGCGGAATTCCTCGAAAATCCATTGGCGGAGATCGACGATCCGCCACCGCACGACCCCATGCACGGCCGGGATCGGGCCGCTCGCGATGATCGCAACGAGAGCGGCTCGGTGCGCGTCGTTGAGACGGGCTGTCCCGGAGCCTTGAGGTCGATCAGACCCGCAGGGCCATGCGCGTTGAACTTGACCACCCAATCGCGAACGATCTGAAGCGTCACGCCGCCGATCTTGGCCGCCTCCGTCCGGGTGGCGCCCTCATAAATCGCCGCGAGCGCCAGAAGCCGCCGCGCCTGCGGTCCGTCCTTGCTTTTCTTCGCCCCAGAACGAACCGAAACAGCATCAAAATCCGACCGGAGCGGGATAGCCATGGCGAACCTCTTTCGTTCGCCCACATTCAATCAGAACTA